>NZ_JAOEJT010000018.1:0-103021 GCF_025447575.1 Pseudomonas sp. B2M1-30
AAGGGGCCGGCACGGCAAGATCAAAAGCGGTACTCGAGCTAACGCTCATTGTGTTGAGTGGTGAGAAGCGGATGCGGACGGCTTTTGCTTTTGCTTTTGCTTTTGTGGGAGTGGGCTTGCCCACGAAGGCGGCCTCCGAGCCGACCTGGTTTTGGCGGGTGTACATATTCTTTACTGCCGCGGTGGTCAGTTCCCTCTCCCTCCGGGCGGTCCGACGTTTCGGGAGGGCTAGGGTGAGGGGCTGCGTCCTCAAGTCCGCCAAAAATACATCTGCATGTGGCTGATAGCTGCGCCGGGCCGTTAAAAAATGGCATAGCAGTTTTCCGTTGAATTGGGGCTGTCATACCAAGATATCTGCGCTTAATTTGAGTCTCATCTTCAGCTTCCCGAGACCCGCGCCATGTCCCCGCGCCTGGATTACTACAGCGCCTCGCCCAAGGCGATGAAAGCGATGATTGCCATGGAGGCTTTGACCAGCAGCCTGAGCATCGAGCCGCCGTTGCTGCAACTGATCAAGATCCGTGCCTCGCAGCTCAACGGCTGCGCCTTCTGTACCGACATGCATTCGGTGGACGCCCGGCGGGCGGGGGAGAGTGATCGGCGGTTGTATTCGATTGTGGTCTGGCGTGACAGCGGTTTTTTCAATCCGCGCGAACGGGCGGCGCTGGCGTGGGCCGAGGCGGTGACGCTGCTGGCCGAGAGTCGGGTGCCGGATGATGTCTACCAGGACGCCCGGGCGCAATTCAGCGAGGGCGAATTGGTGGACCTGACCATGGCCGTCAGCACCATCAATAGCTGGAACCGCCTGGCGGTGAGTTTTCGTCAGACCGCGAGTGAGTGATGCCCGTCAGTTTGGCGGACGCTGTGGTTTGACCGAAGTGCCGAAGGTGTTGCCCATCCGTGTGCTGGTAGCCGCAGGCGTCGCCAGGCCTACCTGATTCGGTGGCCGTTTGTTCACCGGGACGTTCAGCGCTTCCTGATTCTTTTGTGCGGCTTTCGCCCCGTCGGGGTTGTTGCCCATTTGTTGGCTGAGGCAGTCGTAATTCGGTGCCTTGTAGCCACCCACCGTGACCTCGACGCAGCCCAGTGGCTGCTCCGCATGGGCAACGCTGAGCGCACTCAGCAACAGCCCGCCAAGCACCCTTGCGCAGATTGATTTCATGTCGGCCTCCTGGCCGGCCCGAAGGGGCCGCTCTGGGTCTGAGTCTAGTGCAACCCCGAGGGCGATCCCGTGATGGTTTTTTTGCAGTTGCCGTCACACCAGATTCATAAACAGACCTCAGGATGACGGTTTTCAGGGGTGCGTCAGCCGTGCAGCGAGGCAGTGCCAGGGACGGATTTCAACGTTCAGCGCTTGTGTGCCGGGTATGCCTGGGGCTGTTGCTTGGCCTGTTTTTGCACGACGTGTCGGCTGGACCGATGCCGGCATCGACGCGCATGACGCTGCACATTCCGGCTCAGGATCTGGCCCAGGCCCTGGATCAGTACAGTCGCGCCACCGGCGTGGCGGTGCTGGTCGACAGTCAGTTGAGTCGTGGCCGGCGCTCGTTGGCGGTGGACGGTGAGTTCACCGCCGCCGATGCCTTGCGCCGGTTGCTCGGCGGCAGTGGCTTGATGGCCCGGTATGCCCGGGACGACGCATTCACCCTGCAAGTGGCGCAGGTCGAAGAGGTCGCGCTGCCGACGGAAAGGCCGGTGCCCGGCAGTGCGGTGGTCAACCGCAACTATGCGACAGCGGTTCAGGCGGCGATCGAGCGCAACTTGTGCCGTTCGCCGCTGACCCGTCCGGGCACGTTTCGCGCGGTGTTGCAGGTGTGGATCGGCCGCGACGGCGTGGTGCAGCACAACCGGCTGGTCACTTCCACCGGCGACACGCGGCGCGACGCGGCGCTGGTAGAGAGCTTTCGCACACTCAGGATCGAACGGCCGACACCCGGCGCCTTGCGCCAACCGGTCACCTTGCTGTTGTTACCCGAATCGTCAGGAAAGCGCATGGAATGCACACAAAGGGAAGGAGTTTCCGGGGGATGAAAGACGCCGGGCAAAGTTCGATGGTCCAGTTGTTCCTGACGTCCTACGAGGACTTTCGGGTACGCCTGCGGCGCCGTCTCGGCTCCGAGGACCTGGCCAACGACGTGCTGCACGAAACCTATCTGCGGGTCGACCGCATGGAAGCGCCGCCCAATATTGCGCGGCCCAATGCCTACCTGTATCGCATGGCCCTGAACATCGCTGCCGACCGCCGTCAGGCCGATGCGCGGTTGCTCACCGGCGAGGAAGTGGAGGAGCTGCTGCAAATCGGCGACGAAGCCCTGGATCCGGCGCGGGTGGTGGGCGGGCAGAAGGAAATCCAGTCGCTGCTCAGCGCCCTGTACGAGTTGCCGGCGCGGCGGCGGCGGATCTTCATCGCCGCGCGTCTGGAGGAGGCGCCGCATCTGGAAATCTCCCAGCGCTTCGGCATTTCCACACGCATGGTCGAGAAGGAAATCAAGGCTGCCCTGGGGTATTGCGCAACGCGTTTGGAAAGAAAAGTGTTTCAGCGGTTCGGTCGCGGGGCCGGAAAACCGTCTTGAGAGAAGAGTCCCGATTAATCCGTTGAGAATTTGCGCGTTTGAACATCTTCCGTCTGACACCTGCCGAGCCGACGGCCGCCGAGCGCCTGCAAAGCGAAGCCCGCGACTGGCTGATCCTGTTGACCTCCGGCCGCGCCACGGTTGCCGATGCCCGGGCGTTGCGCCAGTGGTGCGCGCAAAGTCCCGACCACGCCCGCGCCTTTGAAGACTGCAAAGCCCTGTGGCATCAGCTGCGCCCGGCCGCCGAGGCCTTGCAGGCACCGCGCGGGTATGGTCGACGGGCGTTTCTCGGCGGCGCCATCGCGGCCTCGGCGGCGTTCTTTCTGGTGCGTGGCACGGTGCCGGGCGGCTTCTCCGGGCTGGGTGCCGATTACATCACCGAGGTCGGGCAGCAACGTCGGGTCGAGCCGGCCGACGGTGTCAGCCTGGAACTCAACACCCAGACGCGAATCAACCAGCGCGCCGTGGACGACGGCCTGCAAGGTTTCGAACTGCTCAGTGGCGAAGTCGAGGTGCAGACCGCGCGCCTGCCGCTGGCGATGCAGGCCGGCAGCGGCTGGCTGCGCGCGAGTCGGGCGCGATTCAACCTGCGCAACATCGACCAGCAGGTCTGCGTGACCTGCCTCGACGGCGCGGTGGACGTCGATGTCGAGGGCCGCAGTGTGCGCCTGGAGCCGGGCCAGCAACTGACCTACGACGGCCGCCAGATTGGCGCCGTGCAAAGTGTCGATACGGCGGCGGTGATGAACTGGCGCCAACAGGTGCTGGTATTCAACGGCGCGACCCTGAGCCAGATGATCGACGAGATCAACCGCTACCGGCCGGGCATGCTGTTGCTGCTCAACCGCGACCTGGGCCAGCGCCGGGTGCAGGCGCGCTTCAGCCTTGATCAACTGGCCGGCGTGGCGCTGCTGATTCGCGATGCCTATGGGGTCAAATGCACCGAGTTGCCGGGTGGGGTTGTGGTTCTCAGTTGAGGCTTTTGCTGGTCCAGGTGACCCCCCTGTGGGAGCAACTGTCTTGTCCATGCCATTCGGCCGCCTTCGTGGGCAAGCCCACTCCCACAGAAAAGCACCGAATTCCAATGTGGGAGCGGGCTTGCCTGCGAATGCGGTGGAACAGTCGGCTGATCTATCAACGGACACTTCGCCTTTGCGGGCGAGCCGCTACCCCTCATCGGAACGTCTGACACCGTGGCCTATTGCAGTTGCAACGGCCCCATGACCTGACGGTATTTCTCCAACCCCTGCGGCGTCTGCCGAGTCAGACGCACCTCCAGCCCCATCGGATCTTCCCGCCGATTGCCACTCAACTGCCGCCACCCCTTGTCCGCCTCCCAAACCCGCACCTGCAAATCACTGACCTCATTCAATACCGCCACCCCCGCGCCTGGCGCCGGCAACGGATAACGGCTGCGCGCCGGAGCAACCGCGCGGTACAACGTATCGCCCTTGAGCCACCAGCGCACCCGCTGCAGGGCGCCGGGCTGGTCGACGGCGCTACGAATGATGTCCAGACGAAACCCCCGGCTGTCGCTGCTGCGCACGGTGAGGGCGGGCGGGGCGCTGGGGGCTTCGTCGTCACTGGCTCTTTTCGGTTCGCTGAGTTCGATGCCGGCGCGCATCTCGACATCGCGCTGCAACTGATTCAGCGCCCGCAGCAGGCTGTCGCTCTGTTCGCTGCTGGCCTGCAAATGGCTGTCGGCCCGGGTCACGCTGTCCAGCCCCTTCCAGGCAATCAGGCTGACCACCGCCATCAGCAGCATCGCCACCATCACCTCGATCAGGGTGAAACCTTCTTGTTTGTTCATTGCACGCTGATCCGGCCTGAAGCATCGCGCAGCACACTCAACCGATTCAGTCCGTCAGACAGCGTCAACTGCAGCGGCGGGTTGATCCATTCGGCGTTGAGCAACACTTTCTGCTTCGGTTCCACCCGCACTTCAACCTTCGGGCTCTGCCAGGGGCGCGGGCGCAATTGCGGGTCCTGATTGAAATGGTCGAAGCCCTTGCCGCTATCGCTGCGCCGGCTGAAACGAAACCCCTTGGCATTGCTCAGCCAGGCAATCGACCGCCCATCGACCCGCGCTTCGGCCTGTGCGACTTGCAGCAGTTGTGCGACGCGCTCGGCATCCTTGCGCAGCAGTTGCAACGGGTCGGGTTTGATACTCAGGCTGATCGCCGCACTGGCGATGCCGACAATCACCAGCACCACCATCAACTCGATCAGGGTGAAGCCTTGCTGCCTGCACGGATTCATCGGTTACGCGCTCCTTTGCGTCGTGCCCTGAACTGAAAAACCATCCTGCCCGGCGAACATGTAAGGCGTGTGAAATAAAACCGTGAGAATTGCCGGGTAGTCTGGTTATCGGGACTAAAAGGAGATTCAGCCCATGTTGCTCATCCCACGGTTTTCCCCGCCGCAAATGATCCAGGGCCTCGGCCTGCTGGCAGCGCTGGCGGGCGTCGCGGTCTGGTCGTCACTGCTGCTGACGTCCGCCGAATCCCACACCCCGGCCGCCGCACCGCAACTGCTCGCAGCACGCAGCGACAGCCCGGCGTTGCAGTGGTTTTCCAACCAGACGGCTCCGGTGCAGATCAAGGTCAGCGGTGTGATGGCGGGGAGTCGTGGGGCGGTGGCGATACTCAGCCTCAACGACGGGCCGCCGCTGAGCTTTTTGCAGGGGGAGCGGGTGAGTCCTGGGGTGAAGTTGGTGGCGGTGGAGGGGGGCGGGGTGGTGATTGAGCAGGGTGGGGAGAGGGTGCGGTTGGAGGTGGAGAGGTTGGGGGAGGGGGTGGAGATGCCTAGGTTGGTGAGACCTTGATTGGTGAGCCTTAAGGAAACAATGTTGATGTTTCAGTTGGCGAGCGCCTTCTACATTGTCGGTTCAATCAGCACGGCACATGAAGAGAACGGCAGTGTAAAGAATGTTTGTGATTGTTTTCAGAGCAAAGCGGCCGCTTCGTTTCTACCTCCCCAAATGCGGGAGGCTAATTCTAAATTTATTTTGCTGACTTCTTCCTGATCTGCTTTTGTCTGCTAGACATACTGAAGGCAAGTTTCCGCTTTTTATTCATCGGTGTGGTTGTACTACGCCAAGGAGTAGGTGGGTGACGATCATTCAGGAAATCCACGCGTGGTCTGATGCACTGCCTGCGTGGCAGCAAGATGCAATTGCTCGCCTTTACCAAGATCGTATTCTCAGTGCTGCTGATCTTGACGACCTTTATGCGTTGGCCAAGGCCGAATCTGGAATCCCGGATCCTGAGGGTCGAAATCCCAAGAAGCTTGAAGACGCATTGATAGCTCAGCCGAACGATCCAGCACGGTTAGTGCAGGTGGCTGCGATCAAGCAACTTGTGAACGTAAATGCTTTAGCCAACGGGGGAAGTGTTCCCATTTCTTTGACTGGTTTAACCGTAATTTACGGGGAGAACGGCGCGGGAAAATCGGGTTACTCGAGGGTGTTCAAACATGCATGCCGCGCCAGGGACCGGCGCGAGCCAATTCTCCCAAACGCCAATCTGCACCCAAAGACTGCTGGTGTCGCCCAGGCAATTTTTGAAACCGTAATTGATGGTGTGACAACCGATCTTTCCTGGCAATACGGGGCCGTTGCTCCCGAGCCGCTTTCGGACATTGCCATCTTCGATACTCATTGCGCTCGTGCTTACATTGATAACCATGGTGACTTTGCTTATGCGCCATACGGGCTGGATATCTTGGAAGGGATGGCCGGCGTATGTAATAAGCTGAAGGCGCGTGCTACTCAGGAGAAGGCCGCGAATGCTCCGACGGACGCATCGTATGCCACTCTTACGAAAGATCAAACGCAGGTCGCCGCCGCATTACTCGGCATCCCGAGCACTACCCTCCCTCAGCAAATAGAGACTCTTGCCGCGTTCACTCAAGTTGAGCTAGATCGATTATCGCTTTTGACTCAAACCCTCGCCGAAGCAGATCCTAAGCAAAAAGCACAAGCGCTGCGCCAAAAGGTAACGCGTTTCTCCGGTTTAAAGGATCGCTTGGTGGCAGCGATTGCATTGGTTGACGAAAGAACGGTAGGCCAGCTTAGACAGCTTATTGAAATCTCGAAAACTGCAAAAGCTGCGGCAGAGTTGGCAGCGCAAGAGTTCAAACAAACCCCAGGTCAACTTATTGGCACTGGAGGTGAAGAATGGAAGGCGCTGTTTGACGCTGCCAGAGTTTTCGCACAAGTGAGTCATCCAGGCCATGAGTTTCCGGAGATACCTCAAGATTCTGCATGCCCTCTCTGCCAGAACCAGCTTGGTATAGAAGGTGTTGCGCACTTGATTCGCTTTGATACGTTCATTAAACAGGCTGCCGAAAAGGCTGCGAAGGAGGCTCGTGATACTGCAACTACAGCCTACAGGGCAGTTCAAAGGGCGACACTGGACGTAATGTTTCGTGATGGACTTGTGGAAGAATTAACCGAGCTTGACCCCGAGCTCGCTGCTGTCTGTTCGTCGATGCAAACATGCCTGAACAGCCGGCGGGCTTCGATTCTTCAAGCCGCTGCGGGTGAGCTCAAGTGGGAAGAGGTATTGGCACTATCGACTGACCCGTGCCCCGGTTTAACCGCTGTAATTGAAGGCTTACTGAATCAGTCCAAAGTGCTGGACGCAACGGCGGACGAAAAGATTCGTTCTCAGATGACGGCGGAGAAGCGAGAGCTTGATGCACGGATACGTCTGAGCGAGATCAAGGACGCTGTTTTGGAAGCGATTGCCAAGCATGAGGCAGGTCGTAAGCTCCAATTATGCATCGATGGTTTTGATACACGAGCCATTTCCAGAAAATCCACCGAACTTTCACGGACCACCGCTAGTCAGGAACTGGCGGACGCTCTCAACGACGAACTCAAACATCTTAAAGTGCATCAGCTTCAGATCGTGATGAAGCCTGAGTCCCCAGGTGGTAAGACGCAATTCAAGCTCGTTTTGCAATTACCAGGCGGAGGTACTCCTGCAGCCATTCTCAGTGAAGGGGAGCAGCGAGCTATCGCAATTGCATCCTTCCTTGCCGAGATCAAGCTCGGCAAAGGGCGTGGAGGAATAGTTTTGGATGATCCAGTGTCTTCGCTAGATCACCGACGTCGCTGGGAAGTTGCAGAGCGCTTAGCTTTAGAAGCGCTAAACCGACAGGTGATTATCTTCACTCACGACATCTACTTTCTTTGTATTTTGGAGCAAAAAGTCGAGGAACTAGGGGCTCAATTGACCAAGAACTATATTCGTCGCACCGCGGAAGGATATGGTGTGCACTCGCATGATCTGCCATTCGACGTCGTCGGTACCAAAGATCGGCTTGCAAGGCTTCGACAGGAGTTGGTGGGGGTTCGCAACGCGCAGAAGAGCGGAGATGAAGATGAACTTCGTCGCTTGACGTCTGCTTGCTACGGTCGTTTGCGCCTAGCTTGGGAGCGATGTGTTGAAGAGGTGCTCCTGAATGGGGCAGTCCAAAGATTTGGCGAGGGAGTGTCGACACAGCGCCTGAAATCGGTTGTCGTCACCGACGATGATTATCGGGAGGTAGAAAGCGGCATGTCCAAAAGCTCCAAGTTCGAGCATGACGCGGCAACTCCCGTAGGAAGGCTTCCAATACCAGACCCTGACGAATTGGGTGCGGATATTGAGAGGTTAGCGGTATGGCGGAGTGCTCTAGATAAGCGGTCGAGGGAAATAGCCAAAGTGAGAGGTTAAAAAAAGGAACTGAGTTGAAGGAGGCACATTGACTCGTATCGCTTGTCTGGGATGGGGCTCCTTAATTTGGGAGCCAAAAGGATTTCCAATTCAGGGGCAATGGTTCATGGATGGCCCTCTGATACCAGTTGAGTTCGCTCGGCAATCGCACAATGGGCGAATTACACTGGTGTTAATTGAATCTGAAAGTTTTGTTCACTCCCTGTGGGCTCTAATGCAATCAGAGGATCTCGCCTCCGCGATAGAGGCTTTGGCCTGCCGGGAAGGAATCCTGGGGAAAAATGTGGAAAGGCATGTGTGTAGATGGTCTGTGGGCCAGCCTTCGCCAAGACTGATTCCACATCTATCCGAATGGGCCGATGCACATGACATTGACCAAGTGATATGGACCGGTCTTCCCCCCAAGTTTAATGGTAAAGAAGTCACGCCTTCAGCCGAGCAGGTTGTTGAGTATCTAGAAAGGCTCACCGGTGAGCTGCGAGAGATAGCCGAACAATATGTTCGTCTTGCTCCGCGGCAGATCGATACGCAGTATCGACGCCTCATTGAGTCGTCGCTTCACTGGTACGCTGAGAGTAGTGATTAGAGAAATAAAAGGGAGCGGAAGTATTTATATAAGGTGAAAATAGGTCCGTTCCCAATTTGGTTGGTCGTAAATAGGGTGGATGTTTTTATATATGCATTCGTTATCTTTGAATGCACGCCTATTTTAATGTGAGCAGGATTTTACCGTGGAAGAAAATTCGTGAATTTCTATGCAAATAAGTTAAACGGAAGCTTTCTCAGAAATGTGCTTCCTGGAGAGAGTGTTCAGGTTGATTGGGTACGTGCGGCCATCGCTTATGGCAGTGATGGAACTACTCTCGTCGAAAACTGCATTGAGCACGGGCGTAGACTCGATATCTGGATGCGATATGACCATACGGTTCCGGTAGATCCTCGCCTTCTCAAAATTTTACTTCGAAGCAGTGGTAAAAATATTTTTTGCATGCTAATTCCCGATGTTCTTCACGCAAAGGTAATTTGGTGGAAGAACCATGGCGTATACATTGGTTCCGCAAACCTTACCGAAAGGGCTTGGGTATCTAATATTGAGTTTGGCGTATTTATTCCGGAACAGGATCTAGAATCCAACGGAGGCATAGCTGAGATAGAGGGGTTCTTCGAGTCACTAATATCCTGTGACGCAGCCCAGCAGTTGACGGAGGAAATAATCCAGGAACAAGAGAGGATTCTTAGGTCTAGAGAAAAGGATCTGCAAAAAATTGAGAAGGTTTCAGAACATATGAGGAGCATAAAGAAGTGGGATGGCCCTGCATTTACCAGCTCAGAAAAAGCGCTTGATGTTCGCCTGGAGTCTTTCATTAAAGAATGGCGCAATGGCCTTTCTGTTTTGAGAGATATTGCTGACAAAGCGCCGGACTATCGACCGAGGTGGCTCAATCAAGATGTGCCTCCAGCTTGGCAAGCTGATCAGTTTTTGCACGCTTTTTACTATAACAAAGTGGTTGATGGTGTTCGTCATCCGTTTGATGAGCACTATCAGAAGAATCGAAAAAATCCAGCCGCAAGTATGCTCGCTGCATTGAAATGGTGGTCTGAACTGGAAGAACCTCCATCCAGTGAAGACGAGAATTGTCATGTCCGAGCCCCGGTCATACGTCGCTATCTAGCGAAGGACAAGGTGAGCGCTCTTTCTCTTGACGAGTTCGCTAAAGTTCTACAAGCCAACCATTCAACCGTAGACCATGTGCGTCGTATGAGGCTTGAGGAGTTAGGTTTGAGGGGCGCGGAAAATATTACTGAGGCGCAGCGTGTTAATGCATTTGCCTCGCTGTTGTTTAACCAGCGCAATGAAAAAGGAGAAACAGTCTTAGATATCATAGCGTTTGTGCTGGATGGCGGTTCTCCGAATGAACTACCGGCAAGACTGTTTGAGGTTGTGCATAGTTCAGCAAGAAGATTCCCGCATTTTGGAAATAATCAAATTGCAGAGCTTGCAGGGTGGGCTCGCCCTGAACTATGCCCACCACGTAATGGCAGAACCAGTAAAGGGTTGAGGGCGCTAGGCTACGATGTTCGGGTCTATTAAACGGTTTCAATGCACGGCGATATGTTGACGCCGAACAATTCGTGTCGATGCTAGGGTCTTAACGGGCAACAGCTGGAACTCAAACTAGTTCGGATTACGCGAAAGTGGCTAGGTCCGAGCGATTGTTTCTTGCCGAAGCCTCGTAATGGCGTTGAAGCGTGCCGCAAAAAAGAGCGTTCATTTGGTCGAGGTCGTCAGCAACACCTGACAACCTCGTCCATTTTATTTCCGTCTATTGAGATGTGGACACCAAAAGGACAACAAAGCGGGCTGATTAATTTCCATAAAATAAATCAGCCCCTTTGTTTGCTCCTTTGAATGCACTAGCAAGGGGGCATGTCAAAGGGCACATTTTTTGGGCGGTTCGAATTTTATTCCCGTTGATTGTTTACTTGCCAGAATGTAGTTCTCATCACCTAACGATGCTTGGCGATAGCTAGAATCAATCTTGCATTCTGTGCCGGGATACATGTCGAACTCAAATATAGAGGCTCCAATAGTTGATTCTATTTGTTGATTGTATCGATTTAGCAAGAGAAGGAATGTTGTTGGTGCGAACCCTCCCATCGCCGAATAAAAAATTATCTGAAAAATTACCGTTGCAATAATGTAGCGACTTCCTTTGCCGTTAAGCTTAATCCCGAAAAACCACTTGGTGAGTCGTGGTGCTTTTGCCGCAAAGCTCGATCCGTAAATAAGAAGTGGAGCCATTACAACGGATATAGGGATGAAGATTGTTCCTGCGGCAATAAAAAGAAATGGAATCGCAAAGATTGCTAGAAAAGACAAAGTGTGCGGAAAAATTGTAGGCGGTACATGAGTCATTCCGCCGATTATTTTTCCCGAGATGCTGAAGGCGAGATTAGAGCCAATAGCAAATGCGATGGCAATAAGCCCTTTGCCAACCGTGGTTTCATAAAGAATTGCATAGATGCGATAAACGTCATGCGCCGCAACGGCTAGGCAATATATAAAAAATAATATAGCCATCGGTGCAAATAAATTTTTTGCGTCCAGCAGGTAAAGATAACCAAGTAAGGGGAGGCATAGGGTAACATTAAGGTAAAGTTGATGGCGGCGCTCAAGGTTTTCGTACCAACTTACTATGACTCCCCACAATTCAGTGAATTCATATTTTCCTGGGTGAAGGATTTGCATCACCCTAACTCCGACCCCGGCGGCTAGAAAAAGCACACTTGTTGTAAAATATACAAATCGCCAATTGTTCGGAATGATAAAGAGTAAAAAGCAAATGGTGGCACTAATTAATGTAATTCGCTTCATGAGGTCGCGAAAATTTGTTCCTCTACTAATCGGCTGCGAATCCCCATAGGTAGTGTTGCTCGTCAGGTTTTGATTTTTCATTATTACTGTGGTCCTGAATAAAAGTATGTGCTTGCGATGATATATGGCTACTGCGTTATCGGAGTAGCATGCAGGTAATTCAAAGTTATTTCGTCAAGTCAGCATTGGTTGCCCAGCGTGTGCTGAAATAGCGTTCGTACATCCACTCCAATCAGCTTTGCTATGTGAAATAGTGAGAAAAGGGGACTTGTTTATTTCCAGAAAATAATCGGTCCCCTTTGTTTCTACACACCCTTCATTAACTCGATTCGCCGCTGTCTAGTTCTGAAGGCGCATCCGGACATTCATCGGTCCATCGGGTGACCGTCATGTCTTTGAGTTGCTCACCAATAGTATCGACGCGCAAGCAGGCGCCTTTCTTTGAATAGAACAGGATGCAGCGCGAGGTATCAAAGGAGCAGGTATCGAGTTCCTCGAAATTGTGGACGGCCAGCTCCCGCTCGACACCACTGTATTCATAGCCATCGCTGGCGTGCATCCGGGTTGGCTTCCATCCTTGTTTGATCAATTTGGATCTGGCCGACACCAACGGCTCATCGACGGCGATGCCTGCTGGCCCGTGCTTGACGTTCGTCACTTGCGAGCCGCCGGCAAACGCCAAGCTTGTACCCGTGCAATACATTGCGAGGAGCAGGAGAGTCGGGGTCTTCATTGATCGTTCCACAAAAAGGAACAGATTTCTATTCCCTTTGATTTCTGGCTTCAATCCTTTTCAGGACATTTGAAGTTCCAGGAATAAATCTTCATGTCTTTGACTTCTTCGCCGACAGTTCCTACACCTAAACAATCTCCGTTCTTGATGTAGTTGAAGCTGCAGTAACGGACGCCCTCCGTGCAAGACTCGATTTCATTGAAGCCTTTTCTTTGGATAACGCTTTCAACCCCGAACTCACCTGAGTAGGTCGGATTCGGCTTCCAGCCATTTTTGATCAAAGCTTTTCGGGCTTTCGAAAATGGCATTCCTTCTTTGATAGGAAGGTCTGCTGCGCAAGAAAATAAACTGACGCAACATAAAAGGCTGATAGCTAATATTTTTAGTTTCATTTAACAGTACCGCCAAAGCCTTTATATATTTTTTCTACTTCGTCGTACTCAGTATAAGGTTGACCAGAAGGCTTTCCATTGATTGGTCGATTTGCCAAGCCCGGCCCCATAGGCAACGCTTCCCATTTTTTTGATGCTTTTCCAACTGCCGTTTTTAAGTCGCCGCCGATCAGCGGTTCGATAGCGCTCACGTTGCGCATGAGCTCAACGGCAATCAAATCCTGGGTTCCGGGGCTGAAGTCAGATAGCCCCATTGCTTTGATGGAGAGTTCCGACCATGTGGCTTTCGTGATTTGGTACCTTCCAGAAGCTGTCGTTGAACCACCATGACCTGGTCCTGGGTGAGTAGACTCATCACTGAATGTCCACTTCCCGGATTTCCAGCCGGCTGCCCAGCCATACCCGAATTTCGCGTGATAATCGCCACCCTCGACTTTTGCCAACGTATCCAGAAAGGCCTTCACATTTTTATTCTTTAAGAACTCCGCATTCTCGGCACGCCTCTTTTGTTGCTTTGCGTCTACGGATACAGCTTTAGGGCTGGAGTCTTTGACAGGTGTGACCGTTCTGGTGGCTACAGGTGACATTTTTCGGCCGTTTTTGCTAATGACTTCAGCCATGAGGAAAACTTCCGTTATTTACTTTGACATCCATGTTCAATCCTCCAAAAACAGTTGGATCGTTTCGGCAAGGTGCGAGCTGACTACGTGCGTATACCCCATTGAGTCGCTGACACCGTGCTCAATGCTGCCGTCAGCTCGCTGAATGGCGTAATCAAGATTAGCTAGCGGTTCCCCTGACTCGTCGTCAATAAGTCTGAACTTGTCGCTGAAATGCACTGGCATCGGCATCAGGCCGCTGAAGGGTGCTGATACGACGGTGTCGCCAATAATGACCGTGCCGGAGCCGCCCACAACCACGTTGCCGTGGCCACCGGTACTGCCTTGAGTCGCGGCATTCAGCCCATTGATAAAAACCGTCGAGCTGACCGCTCCGGTGATCGGGCTACCGCACGCGGATTTATCGGTCAGCCGAGCGGCGGGAAGGCCGTCGAATTTGACATTGGGAGAGCCGCTGACAATTGGATTTGTGCCGTGCCCCGGGAGCGGGCAACTGGTGGGGTCTGTGACTCGGGCTGCAGGTTTGCCACTCACGGGAAGTTCCTTTTCAAAGATTCAGATGTCCTTGGCCTGATTGGAATAGAAATCGACATTCCGGCCACTGAGAGAGTACGTAGGGCAAGCGTTTGGGGGAGCTAGAAAGTGCGTCCTCAAGGAGGACCGCGAAAAATCTACCGCCCATGTACATTTGCGTCGCACAGAATGCCTGAGGCAAAAATTGCGCTCAACATTTCTTACAATTCTTTAATTGACTGTTGGTGAGTTGCTTCTGTCGAGTCGCGCGCAATGCCTTTGCGCCCTGACTGGGTTTACGCTTTGTGCGCTGGAAATTGCCGGCATGGTGCGGATTCACTTAAGTGGAGAGGGGCCGCAGTACGGTCTCGATAAACACCAATGTGTAAAGGACATCTCCAGACACTCTCTCAGGCTACATATCCTTGCGCCGTTGCCTACAGCTACGCCAGAATCCGCCGGCTTGTGCGTTTTTGGGGTGGATTCTACTGTGGTCCGGTCGCTGACGAATCAGTGATCGGATTTGACCGTCCGCCCAACATCAAGGCGCACCAGCGTTCTGCACGTGTTCAGGCATTGTCTGAAATCATGTCGCGGTGGCTGTGCGTGGGACACCTTCGGGTGTGCCGGATTCCTTGATGTCCGGTCGGTCAACCCGCGTACAGCTGCCACCCTGTTTGTTTGACCGCGAACGGTGGCGGCTCCAGTCATCAAGGAGCTTCACCATGATCAAACCAACACCCAACCCGCCCGAAACCGACTCGGTTTCCCCCTACGAATCCATCGATTCCAGAAAACTCCACGAAGCCGCCGACCGCGCGCTCGACCATTACCTCTGTCCGCCCGGCTTCACGCCGCCCCCACGTAAAAATCGCGGGATGTATGCCGTGACCGCGGACAACAAAAACGAAGAACTGCTGATCGATGCCAGTGAAACACTCGCTTCCGCCCAAACCATTGCCCATAACGTCGCCAGTCTGATGCCGGCTTCGCAGCGTCGGGCGTTGTTGGGGATTGCGCAGTTGATCATGCTCGGGGAGTTGGCGGTGAATCGGGCGTTGGATAATTTGCAATTGCCGGGATGAGGCAGACCTCGGGATCGCCTGCTGATTAAACGGAGTGTCGATTCTGGCGCCTTCGCGAGCAAGCTCGCTCCCACGGGGTTTTATGTTGTTCACAGATAGTGTGTAGGACGCTGAAATCTGTGGGAGCAGGGCTGGCAGAGATGGCGATGGCACATGCGCTGTTTCTGATGCCTGGTCGTGAGTGGGGAAAAGGGGACTGATTCATTTCAATCGCTGATCACACTCCGTCCCATCGCAACGGGCCATTTTGCGTTGTGCCACGACCAAGAATATGCATCAGTGCATTGATTATATATGCATTAATGCATATTCTTGTTTCCAGCCGGATTTACAGGCCGGCCAGAAACGAATCTCTTCAGTCTAATCGCAACCCGTCCTCAACACCTCAGGTTGCAACCGAGCCCCGCCAGACGCGGAGCTTTTCCCACTCAAAAGGATTTATGCCCAATGACAGAAAACACCACAAACAGTGTCGCCCAGATTGATTGCATCACGGTCGACACCCTTGCTGATCTGCGCGCCGTTAGTTCGGCCACGTACAAGAAGGTTTCAACGCTTGGTTTTTATGCTCGCGGAGATGGAGGGCATGCCGAGTACGTTTTGGACACAACAGGCACGACGACCAACGAGGCGAGTCCCATGGTCATCGTCGCGAACGATGGTGGCCGTTGGAAGTTGATGCACGATGGTAATGTCACCGCCGAGCAGTGTGGCTTCAAGCGCGATGGCTCGGTGAATACCCAAAGTGTCTTGAATCTGGCGATCGCTGCAGTGACGGCTGCAGGCGCGAGAATCGTGTGGGGTTACGGCACTTACGTCTGCGAGTACATCGGGATCATTCCGAACATGTCCTGGGTTGGTAAAGGGCAGTTCTTTACCATTCTCAAGGCCAGGAATGGCCTGAATACGGATTTCATTTCTTCGAACTTCAACGTCAACACCAACAACGTTTCTATTGTCGGTATGCAACTCGACGGCAACCGCGCCAATAACACCAGCGGGAACACGTTTGCACTCAAAGGCGCCAAGCAGAATCTGCGGCAGGTCACCATCACGCAGTCTGCTTCCCATGGTCTGATCACTGATTTCGACATCATTGATGCTGAGCGCAAGCTGGGTTTTGAAAGTACGTACGAAGACATTCTGATTGACACTACGGGGCGTCATGGCTGGTTGTATAACGGTCCGACCGATTCCTCGATGACCAACGTTACATTGCTGGACTGCGGCGTTTCAGCGGATAACTCCTGGTTTGGGCTGTATGCAAGCAGGAATTTCAGAGCGGATAACCTGCATCCCTGGAACCGTTCTTCCACCAGTAATGTTCCAGCAGCATCTGTTTATATCGAAAGCTCGGCACCCGGTTGTACGGCTGTCAACTCACACTTTGAGGGGGGCCACTGCCCACTCGTCATTCGCAGCAATCAGAATTCATTCAGCGACTGCGATTACTACGCGCCCCGTGGCAGCTATTGCATCGATAACCAAGGGACGGCGAACAAGATCAGTGGTGTACTTGGTGCGACAGCGGCAGCGGTGAACCCCAATTACGCGGGTATTCGGATGGGGGGTGTAGGTAACATGATCGACCTTACGGACGGTGGATGTGTGAACGGTGCAATCGACTTCAATGGCAGTCAGGGCGGTAATCTTGTCCGAATCTCTGGCTATCGGAATTCGGGTGTTCCTTATGTCGGAACGCCTAATTTCGCGGATGTCGTGCTTCTGGTTATTCTCGGTGCGGGAGGCGGGGTACTAAAACACTAATCGGCTTGATTCATCCGTCCGAGGTTGTCAGCTATGTCTGGCGACCTCGGCCATTCAGTCTTGAGGCCGATTCAACAACGTCTCTAGCCGCGCCAACGCCGGCCCCTCCCGGCTCCGATCAAACACCTGCACTCCAACCCGGAGCAACCGCCCATTCTCCGCCGCCCCAATCACCTGCTCACACCGCAACAACAACCGCCCCTGATCACACTCCAGCACCTTCATCCCCATCGGCAATCGCCCCTCCAGCCGCAACTCCGCCATCCGACTCTGCGCCGCAATCAACGCAATCGAACGATCACGCAAAATCCCGCTGCTCTGTGTCATCAAACCCGCCACGCGTACAGCAGCGGACAGGGCCACGGCGATGATCGCCAGTGCCACCAGCACTTCAATCAGGGTAAATCCAGCTTCTCGGGAGGGCGCGCGCATCGGGTTCTCGGGGCTCGGGCAGCCCTTGAAGCTAACGCCCGCGCTTGACCGCTTGACGACCAAAACTCCCGAGGATTTTCAACATCCCTGACATATCTTCTTGCAACACTGCGCGTCGAATTGAATCAAGCCAGGAAATGACGAGATGGATATCGTGCAGTTCAAACAGCCTGTTCAACCGCCCCGGCTGCCGCGCGCGCAGCAGGGTTTTACGCTGATCGAAATCATGGTCGTGGTGGTGATTCTCGGGATTCTCGCGGCGATGGTGGTGCCCAAGGTGCTGGATCGGCCGGATCAGGCGCGGGCCACGGCGGCGAAGCAGGACATCGGCGGTTTGATGCAGGCGCTGAAGCTGTATCGCCTCGATCACGGTACGTATCCGACCATGAACCAGGGCCTGAAAGTGCTGGTGGAGAAACCGGCCGATGCGAAGAACACTAACTGGCGTTCGTACCTGGAACGCCTGCCGAACGATCCCTGGGGTCGTCCTTATCAATACCTCAACCCCGGCGCCAACGGCGAGATCGACATCTTTTCCCTCGGCGCCGACGGCCAGCCTGACGGCGACGGCGTGAATGCCGACATCGGTTCCTGGCAGTTGTAAGGCCGCCCATGAACAGCCGATCGGAACAGCAGGGGATGGCGATCATCAGCGCCTTGCTGATTGCCGCCGTGGTCGCGGTGATCGCAGCAGGGATGCTGACTCGCCAGAGCGTGTCCACCCGTGCGCTGGAAGCCGAGCAACTGCGTGTGCAGGGCCGATGGTTGCTGCTCGGCGGGCTGGAGCTCAGCCGTCAGTTGCTGTGGGACGCCCGCCAGCGCGACCCGTTGACCCGACTCGATCAGCCGTGGGCGCAGCGTCTGCAAGCCCAGGGTTTCGACGGGCGGCTGGAGGACGAGCAGGGCAAATTCAACCTGCGCAACCTGGTGGCCAACGAGCGGGTCGACGAGGCGCAGGTCGAGGCGTTTCAGCGTCTGTGTGAGCTGATCGGTGTCAGCAGCGCGTTGACCCAGCGCATCACGACGCGGGTGATCGCCTCCTATCCTCATCTGCTGAACGCGCCCGTGGCAGACAAAAATCTGACGAGCAGCAGTTTCGACAGCGGCCGCAGCACCTCGCCGGGGGCTTCGCGTAAACCGCAGCCGCCGAGCTTGCCGATGCTGCGCACCCTCGACGATCTGCGCAGTGTCGACGGGGTCAACGATGCGGTCATCGGTAAACTGGCCACCTACGTGACGGTGATCCCGGCCACCACCTGGCTCAATGGCAACACCGCCACGGCACCGGTACTGGCGGCGTATGTGCCGGGGCTGTCGCTGGAGCGCGCGCAGGCGCTGATTAACGAGCGCGACGCCGGGCGCTGGTTCATCAACCGGGGCGACTTCGTCAACCGCTTGCGCATGCCGCAACTGGACATGATCACGGTCAAGGTCGGCATCACCAGCGAGTGGTTCCGCCTGCGTGGCGAGGCCCGTCGCGAGCAGCGCCGGGTCAATCTCGATGCGTTGCTGCATCGCGGCGAAGACCGGTTGCCGCAAGTGATCTGGTCGCGGGTGGGTGTATGAGCCAGTTGCGCGTGAGCCTGCCGCCACTGGCGCAGTTGAGCCCGGAGAGCGAATTGAGCTGCGTCTGGCTGGATCGCCAGGGCCAGGTGACGCGCGAAGAACGCCTGCGCCTGAGCCAACTGCCGAAGCAGCCGCTGGTGTGTTTTCTCCATCCCGCCGACAGCCTGCTGGCCAGCATCGAGCTGCCACCCTTGCCGGCGAGCAAAACCACCGCCGCCGTGCAATGCGCGGCCCAGGCCTTGATGCTGGGTGACAGCAGCCAGATGCACATCGCCCATGGCCCGCGAGATGCGGCGGGGCAGGTGCGGATTGCCTGGCTCGCGCTGAAGGATCAGCAACAGCTGTTTCAGTTGTTGCAGCAACAGGGTCTGAGCGTGAAAGGCCTGTACCCGGCGGCCTATGGTTTGCCGGTGATGGCCGGTGGCGTCGGTTGCCGCCATGACGATCATCTGCTGTCGCGCGACAGCCTCGATGCGGCGCAGGTGCAGCCGCTGATCGACGAGGACTGGTCGCTGGAATCCGGCCTGCCGGTGAACTGGATCGGTGCAGCGACGCCGGAGGGTGTGCAGTCGGTATTGGCCGACAACCAGCGCTGCGCCGGGCCGCCACCGGGTTGGGGGCTGCACAACGGCATGCAATCCCACGGCAGCGAACATCGCGGCTGGGGCCGGGCACTGGGTTGCTGCGCGGTGGCGCTGGCGGTGTGGGTGATTGGCCTGAACCTGTACGCCGCCCGCGAGGCCGGTCAGGGCCAGCAACTGAAAGTGCAGATGAGCCAACGGGTCAAACAGGCCTTCCCCGAGTTGCCGGTGATCCTCAATCCGCTGCAACAGGCTCGCCAGCAATTGGCGGCGCGCAAAGAGGGGGCGGCGGACGATCCCGCGCAACTGTTCAAGCGACTGGTGTTGCAGGCCGGCAGCGGCATGCCGTTCATGGCTGGCAGCGTGGAGCGGCTGGTATTCGCCGAGGGCACGTTGCAACTGACACAACTGGCCGATGCGCGGCGGGTGGGCGGCGACAAATCCTGGCAAGACACCCTGGCCCAGGCCGGCATCAGTGCCAGCGCCGACGACGGCGGCTGGACCTTGCGTCCTTCCGGGGACGTCAGCGCCGCGACCACTGACGCCGATGCCGACGACAGCAGCGGAGCAGAAGATGAATAACCCGTCGTTGGCGATGTATCGCGCCCGTTGGCAACGTTTTTACAGTCAGGCGCGCACCCGTTGGCAGGCCCTGGCGCTGCGGGAAAAACGCATGGTCGGCGGCATGGCCGTGGTTGTCGTCAGCCTGCTGGTGTGGGTCGCGTTGATCGAGCCACCGCTGAAAAAGATTGCCTACTGGCAAGCCGAAACGCCAAAGCTGCGGGCGCAGACCGAAGCGCTGGAGGTGCTGCTGCGCGAGGTCAATGTCAGACCGGACGGGCAGCACCTCGAACAAGCGCTGCAACAGACGCTGCAGGCCAGCGGTCTCAGCGGGCATTTTCAGCTCAAGCTTGCGCAGCCGGGCACTTGGGAATTGAGCTTCGACGCGGCCCCGGCCGATGCCGTGCTCGATTGGCTGCTGAGCAATCCCGCGCAATTTTCGCTGCAAGTGGTCGAGGCCCGGTTGCAACGGGCCGACGCCACCACTGATGACACCGCCGGCACTCTGTCGGGCACCGTTCGCATGGATCAGGCGCTGGGCGCTAAGGAAGCTTCATGAAGGGGTCAGGATCCAAACGCATGGCGCTGCCGATGCTGTTGATGGCACTGAGCGCGTGCAGCAACACCACCGCGCCGAATCAACCGCCGTTGCTGGTCGACAGCGAACTCGGTCGGCCGTTGGGCAACACCCAGCGCAGCGGTGACGCGGTGCTGGACCGCGAGCGCGCGCAAGCGCAGGCCCGGCCGGCGCCCAAGCAATTGCACAACATCACCGAACGGGCGCGCAGTGGCGGGGCACGCGGCAGCGCGTTGCCGGCCAATCCACTGGGCGATCAACCGGTGACGCTGAACTTCGTCGACGCCGACATTCAAGCGGTGGTGCGCGCATTGTCCCGCTCCACCGGGCAGCAGTTTCTCGTCGATCCTCGGGTCAAGGGCAACCTGACTCTCGTGTCCGAAGGGCAGGTGCCGGCGCGTCAGGCCTACGACATGCTGCTGGCGGCGCTGCGCATGCAGGGCTTCAGCGTGGTTGATGTCGGCGGCGTCGCCCAGGTGGTGCCGGAGGCGGACGCCAAGTTGCTCGGCGGGCCGATCTACAGCGCCGACAAACCGGCCGGCAACGGCATGCTCACGCGCACCTTTCGTTTGCAATACGAGAACGCGGTCAACCTGATTCCGGTGTTGCGCCCCATCGTGTCGCCGAACAATCCGATCAACGCCTATCCGGGCAACAACACGATTGTCGTCACCGACTACGCCGAAAACCTCACGCGCGTCGCGCAACTGATTCAGGGCATCGACACGCCAAGCGCCATCGACACCGACGTGGTGCAGATCCAGAACGGCATCGCCGCCGACATCGCGCCAATGGTCGCCGACCTGCTCGACGCGCCGGGCAATGATCCGACGCAGAAAATCGCCGTGATCGGCGACCCGCGCTCCAACACCATCATCATTCGCGCCGGCAGCCCCGAGCGCACGGAGCTAGCGCGCAACCTGATCTACAAACTCGACAACGCCCAGAGCAACCCGAGCAACCTGCATGTGGTGTACCTGCGCAACGCCCAGGCGGCGAAACTGGCCCAGGCCCTGCGTGGGTTGCTGACCGGCGAGAGCGACAGCGGCACCAGCGACAATGCGCGTTCGGTGCTCAGTTCAATGGGCAGCACCAGCGGTTCCGGCGGTCAAAACGGTCAGAGCGGCACGCAAACCAGCGGCACGACGTCAACCGGTTCCAACGGCAACACCGGTGGCAGCTACGGCCAGACCGGCAACTCGACCAGCAGCAGCGGCAGCGCCCAAAGCAGCGAACAGAACGTTGCCTTCAGCGCTGGCGGGGTGACGATCCAGGCCGACGTCACCACCAACACCTTGCTGATTTCCGCGCCGGAACCCCTGTATCGCAGCCTGCGCGAAGTCATCGACCTGCTCGACCAGCGCCGCGCCCAGGTGGTGATCGAAAGCCTGATCGTCGAAGTCGGCGAGGACGACGCCAGCGAGTTCGGCGTGCAATGGCAGACCGGCAACCTCGGCGGCAACGGTGTGATCGGTGGGGCGAACCTCGGCGGGTCCGGGATCAATACCAATGGCAAGACCAGCATCGACGTGCTGCCGCAAGGCTTGAACCTCGGTTACGTCAACGGCACGGTGGACATCCCCGGCATCGGCAAGATCCTCGACCTGAAAGTGCTGGCCCGCGCCTTGAAGAGCAAGGGCGGCACCAACGTGCTGTCGACGCCGAACCTGCTGACCCTGGACAACGAAGCGGCGAGCATTTTTGTCGGCCAGACCATTCCGTTTGTCAGCGGCAGCTACGTCACCGGCGGCGGAGGCACCAGCAACAACCCGTTCCAGACCGTGACCCGCGAAGAGGTCGGCCTGAAGCTCAATGTGCGGCCGCAGATTTCCGAGGGTGGCACGGTCAAGCTCGACATTTATCAGGAAGTCAGCAGCATCGACGAACGCGCTTCCGCTGCCGCCACCTCGGCGGGGATCGTCACCAGCAAACGCGCGATCGATACCAGCATCCTGCTCGACGACGGCCAGATCATGGTGCTTGGTGGCTTGCTTCAGGACGGCTACAGCCAGAGCAACGACGCGGTGCCCTGGCTGTCGACCATCCCCGGCATCGGCGCGCTGTTTCGCAACGAACGCCGTTCGATCACCAAGACCAACCTGATGGTGTTCCTGCGCCCGTACATCATTCGCGACAGCGAAGCGGGGCGCAGCATCACCCTCAATCGCTACGACTTCATGCGCCGTGCCCAGGGCGGCCTGCAACCGGAACGCAGTTGGGCGATGCCGGACATGCAGGCGCCGCAACTGCCAAGCGCCGCGCAGGGTGTACCGGCACCGAACGCCGTTTCCGGCCCGCGCGCGACGATCAAAGCGGTGCCGCTCGAGCCAGGGCCACGGTTATGAGCAGCCTGCCGTACGCCTGGGCCAAGGCCCAACGCATCCTGCTGTGCGACGGGGTGCTGACGGTGTGCCCGACGACGCCGGGCTGGTCGATCAGCGAGGTGCGCCGGCAGTTCGGCCCGACGCAGCTTGCGCGGGTGCGGGATGACGAACTCGATGGCCTGCTCGCCAGTGCCTACGCCGACACCGGCAGCGCGGCGGCGGTGGTCGGGGCGGCGGAGAACGAAGTCGACCTCGATCGCCTGATGCAGGACATGCCGGAAATCACCGACCTGCTCGACACCCAGGACGGTGCGCCGGTGATTCGCATGATCAACGCCTTGCTCACCCAGGCCGCGCGTGACGAGGCCAGCGACATTCACATCGAGCCGTTCGAAACCCATTCGGTGGTGCGCTATCGGGTCGACGGCACCCTGCGTGACGTGGTGTCGCCGCGCAAGGCGTTGCACGGCGCGCTGGTGTCGCGGATCAAGATCATGGCCCAGCTCGATATCGCCGAAAAACGCCTGCCTCAGGACGGGCGTATCGCGTTGCGGGTGGCCGGGCGACCGATCGACATTCGGGTGTCGACGGTGCCCACCGGTCATGGCGAACGGGTGGTGATGCGTCTGCTCGACAAACAGGCCGGACGCCTGCAACTGGAAACCCTGGGCATGGACGCGCAAGTGTTGGCCAAACTTGACAACCTGATCCGCCAGCCCCACGGCATCGTGCTGGTCACCGGCCCCACCGGCAGCGGCAAGACCACCAGCCTCTACGCGGCGCTGGCACGACTCGACGCCAGCACCAGCAACATCCTCACCGTGGAAGACCCGGTGGAATACGACCTGCCGGGGATCAGCCAGATTCAGGTCAACGCCAAGATCGACATGACTTTCGCCCTGGCGCTGCGGGCGATTCTGCGTCAGGACCCGGACATCATCATGATCGGCGAAATCCGTGACCTGGAAACCGCACAAATCGCGGTGCAGGCGTCGCTGACCGGTCACCTGGTGCTAGCGACGCTGCACACCAACGACGCGGTGTCGGCGGTCAACCGCTTGATCGACATGGGCGTCGAACCGTTTCTGCTGGCCTCGTCGATGCTCGGCGTGTTGGCACAACGGCTGGTGCGACGGCTGTGCAATCAATGCAAACAGGAAGATCCGGCGACGCCGGGGACGTGGCGGCCGGTCGGTTGCGCGGCGTGCAATCACACCGGCTACAGCGGTCGTACCGGCATTCATGAGTTGTTCTGCATTGACGACGACATCCGCACCTTGATTCACAACGGGGCAGGGGAGCAGGCCTTGCGCGCGGCAGCGCAGCAGGCCGGGATGTTCAGCCTGCGCGAGGACGGTGAGCGCTGGATCCGCAGCGGCGCCACGGCCCCTGAAGAAATCCTGCGCGTGACACGGGACGCCTGATGAATCGCTATCGTTTTGAAGCCGCCGACGCCAGCGGCAAGATCGAAACCGGGCATCTGGAGGCGGACAGCCAGGGCGCGGCGTTCGGTGTGTTGCGCGGCCGTGGTCTGACGGCGTTGTCGGTGCAACAGGAAAGCAGCGTCGCCCACAGCGCCGGGGGTGGATTGTTCAGCGCCAGGCTCTCGGACAACGATCTGGCCTGGGCCACCCGGCAACTGGCAAGCCTGCTCGGCGCCAGCCTGCCACTGGAAGCCGCACTGAGCGCCACGGTCGAACAGGCGGAAAAAAAGCACATCGCCAACACCCTCAGCGCGGTGCGTGCCGATGTGCGCAGCGGCATGCGCCTGGCCGAAGCACTGGCGGCGCGGCCAAGAGACTTTCCCGAAATCTACCGCGCACTGATCGCGGCGGGGGAAGAGTCCGGCGATCTGGCGCAGGTGATGGAGCGGCTGGCGGACTACATCGAGGAGCGCAACAACCTGCGCGGCAAGATTCTCACCGCGTTTATCTACCCCGGCGTGGTCGGGCTGGTGTCGATCGGCATCGTGATTTTTTTGCTCAGCTACGTGGTACCGCAGGTGGTGAGCGCGTTTTCCCAGGCGCGCCAGGATCTGCCGGGGCTGACCCTGGCGATGCTTACCGCCAGTGATTTCATCCGCGCCTGGGGCTGGTTGTGTGCCGCGCTCATGGCCGGGGCGTTCTGGAGCTGGCGTCTGTATCTGCGCAATCCGGCGGCGCGGCTGAGCTGGCATCACCGGCTGCTGCGATTGCCATTGTTCGGGCGCTTCATTCTCGGTCTGAACACCGCGCGCTTCGCCTCGACCCTGGCGATTCTCGGCGGTGCCGGGGTGCCGTTGTTGCGTGCGCTGGAGGCGGCGCGCCAGACCCTGTCCAACGACCGTCTGAGCCTGAGCGTCAGTGAGGCCACCGCCAAGGTCCGCGAAGGGGTGAACCTGGCGGCGGCGCTGCGGGTGGAGAACGTGTTTCCACCGGTGCTGATTCACTTGATCGCCAGCGGCGAGAAAACCGGCGCACTGCCGCCGATGCTCGAACGCGCGGCGCAAACCCTGTCCCGCGACATCGAGCGGCGGGCGATGGGCATGACCGCGTTGCTCGAACCCTTGATGATTGTGGTGATGGGCGGGGTGGTGCTGGTGATCGTGATGGCGGTGCTGTTGCCGATCATCGAGATCAACCAGTTGGTGCAATAGTCACCTCGAAGTGTCCCTCGTGGGAGCCGGCCCGCCCGCGAAGAGGCCGGCCCCAACAATAAATTCCGCAATTTTTTTCACCCGCCCTGGCATCACCCGAGTGCCGTCCCGGCCATCCTCGGGTTCTCCTTTCTGTCATCTGCGACGGCCCGTCAACGGCTCCAGCCCGTTTCGCCGAAAAGCCCGGTCCAGACAGGCCCGAGCGGCCCCGAAACACCCGAGAAAATCCCCTTGAAATCAGCCCTCGGCTCCCGAGGTTTTTTCCTTTATCTGTCACCGGAAACTGCGAATTTCTCAGTGCGACTCAACCACGGACCCCGCTTGCGAAGGTCAGCGGTGAGTCCTCCCAGTGTCATGCAAGAAACCTGAAACCCTCAGTCCACAACCTGTGTTGAAAAGGAGATTCTTCATGTTCAAGCGCACTCTGATCGCCGCCTCACTGACCATCGCTGCTTTGTCTTGCGCCCAGGCCATGGCCGCTAACGTAACCGGTGGTGGCGCGACTCTGCCTGCCGCTCTGTACAAAGGCTCTGCCAACAGCATCCTGCCTGCCAACTTCAGCTACCTGGGCACCGGTAGCGGCACTGGCAAGTCCGCTTTCCTGACCAACAACTCGGCACTGTTCAACACCACCGGCACCGTTCACTTCGCCGGTAGCGACTCGATCCTCAGCGCCTCTGAAATCAGCACCTACAACGGCGCCTTCGGTGCTTCGTACGGCCCGCTGATCCAACTGCCATCGGTTGCCACTTCGGTTGCCATCCCTTACAAGAAGACCGGTCAAACCGCTCTGAACCTGACCAGCGCCCAACTGTGCGACGTGTTCTCGGGCACCGTCACCAAGTGGGGTCCGCTGCTGGGCACTTCTGACAACACCGACATCCGCGTCGTGTACCGCAACGTTTCCAGCGGCACCACCGAGATCCTCAGCCGTCACCTGGCGTCGATCTGCCCAACCAAGTTCACCGTCAACTCCACCTTCACCAACGCGCGTCTGCCAGCCGGTTCCGCGCTGCCATCCAACTGGGTAGGCGTGGCTGATACCTCCGCCGTTGCCTCGACCGTGAACGCGGTTGACGGTTCGATCGGTTATGTCGGTCCGGACGGTGTCAACGCTTCGAGCAACGCTGTGGTTGCCCGCGTCAACGGTGTTCAGCCGACCACCGCCAACGTGACCGCCGCGCTGTCGACCGCTCCACTGCCAACCGCGCCAGCCAACCCGGCTCAGTGGGCACCAGTGGTTGCCAACCCTTCGACCGGCTACCCGATCTCTGCCTACACCAACTTCATCTTCGGCCAGTGCTACAAGGATGCAACCGTGGCGGCTGACGTGAAGGCCTTCCTGACCCAGCACTACAGCGTGCCAGGCAACACCGTCGCTACCGTGGCTCACGGCTTCAGCGTGGTTCCGACCAACTGGAAAAATGCTGTAACCGCCAACTTCGTCACCAACTCCACCGGCAACAAGCTGGACATCAACAACGCCAGCGTCTGCAACACCATCGGCCGTCCATAAGCGTCACGATTCACCCCGCCGTACCGATGGCAGCCCCTTTTGGGGCTGCCATTTTTTTTGCCGCGACGCGCCGTTACACCGCCATCGTGAAGTTTGTGTGACATCCGTTCGGTCGCGCGCCTCGCCAACCGCCTATGTCGTAACAGCAGGTTGTTGCCGACCTGCGGCCAACAAAAGGATCTCGTAGTGATGCTCGCTCGCCCGTCCCGTCGTCGTACCCACGTCCAGTCCTTCCCGCGTGATGCCGTGGACCCGGCGCTGTGGCTGCTCAAGCCGCTGGCGCAGGCCGTGGCGTTGTGTCTGGTGGCGGGCAGTGCGCACGCGCAAACGGCGTTCAGCTCAAGCTGGTTCGCCGCCAAGGGGGCTGCGCAACAGGCGGCCGCCGCGCGGCCGAGCGTGGGCGGGTTGCCGGGCATGACGCCGCCGCTGGCGCAGCAGCAGAAAGCCAACCAGCAGTTGCAGCGCTCGATCCAGACCCTGAACAACACCGTGGCGGCGATTGCCGCGCAACAGGCCGCGCAAGCCGCCGGGCGGGCTGCTGCCTTGGGGACGGTGCAGTTTGTCCCGGACGGTCTGGGCGAGGGTGGTCTGAAGGTCGACAACAGCCTCACGCAAGGCTGGCAGAACGCCAAAGGCCCGCAGCAGACCCAGGCGGACGGCAAGACCAACGTGCGCATCGAGCAGACCGCCGACAAGGCGATTCTCAACTGGGAAACCTTCAACGTCGGACGCAACACCACCGTCGAATTTGCCCAGCAGGCCAATTGGGCGGTACTCAACCGGGTCAATGATCCAAGTGCCCGGCCAAGCCAGATCCAGGGCCAGATCAAGGGCGACGGCACGGTGATGCTGATCAACCGCAACGGCATCGTGTTCAGCGGCAGCAGCCAGGTCAACGTGCGCAATCTGGTGGCCGCGGCGGCGAACATCACCGATATCCAGTTCCGTGATCGCGGCCTGTACTTCGACAGCACCGGCAGCCAGCCGACCTTCACCGACGCCGCCGGTCAGGTGCTGGTAGAGCGCGGTGCCTCGATTGAAACCCGAAAACCCGCGACGTCCACCGATGCCGGCGGCTATGCCTTGCTGCTCGGCAGCGAAGTACAGAACGACGGCAGCATCAGCACCGCCAAGGGGCAGACAGTGCTCGGTGCCGGTGATCGTTTCTATATCCGCAAAGGCTCGGGCACCGAGGGGAACGGCTTCTCCACGACCTTCGGCAGCGAAGTCGTTCCCGGCTTCAAGGCCGACAGCAACGCCGGCAAGGTCAGCAACAACGGCTTGATTCAGGCCGCCACCGGCGATATCACCCTGACCGGTCATGACGTCCAGCAAAACGGCGTGCTGCTGGCCAGCACCTCGGTTGCGACGCGCGGCACGATTCACCTGCTCAACCCGGCCAGCGACACCAGCGGCAGCGTCACCCTGGGCCAGGGCAGCGCCACCGCGATCATGCTCGACAGCAGTGACCTGACGGCACTCGACAGCCAGCACAAGGCCGCGCTGACTGGCGTCGACGCCAACAACCGGATTCGCGGCGACCAGTCGCGTATCGACATCCAGAGCGGCGGCAGCGTCGAGTTCCAGAACGGCTCGATCACCCTTGCCACCGGCGGCCAGGTCGCGGTGGCGGCGGGGCTGCGCAGTCTGGTGCGCGACGGCGCGATGATCGATGTGTCCGGCGCCATCGGCGTGAAAGTCGCGATGGAATCCAACAACATCAAGATCAACGTGCAGGGCAACGAGCAGCGCGATGCGTCGGTCAACCGCGAAGGCGCGGCGCTCAACAGCAATGACGTGTGGGTCGATGTGCGCGAACTGGTGTATGTGCCGGCGGGCACCAACGGCTATGCGACTGATCGTTGGTACACCGCCGGTGGCTTGCTCGAAGTGGGCGGTTACCTCGGCACCCAAGGCCACAGCGTCGGTGAATGGATGGCCCAGGGCGGCACGGTCAGTTTCGCCGGCAACGATGTGGTCAGCGAGAAAGGCTCGCTGATCAACCTGTCGGGCGGCACCCTCGATGTGCAGAGCGGCGAGATTCGCCAGAGCTGGTTGCGTGGCGCCGACGGGCGTCTGTACGAAGTGTCGAAGGCCCCGGGGGACATTCTCTACAGCGGTTTGTACAAGGGTTATGAGGACACCAGCCAGCGCTGGGGCCAGACCGAGTATTACTACAGCCCGCTGATTGCCCCGACCAAACGCCAGGAAGCGGGTTACACCGTGGGCCGCGATGCCGGGCAATTGGTAATTGCGACCGGCAACGCGGTACTCGACGGCCAGTTGCTGGGCGAGGTGTATCAGGGTGAGCGCCAGACCCGCACGCCGCGCGCCGGACTGGATGGTTATGAGCAAAGCCAGACCGCGCTGGCGCGGCGTGGGCAACTGATCGTCGGCCGTTACGACCCGGCTTACGTCGCCTCTGCCGGTGGCTTGCTGTACAGCCTCAATCCGTTGCTCGATCGCGTGCAGATTGGCGGCGAGCGTCCGCTTGCCGAGGACGATCTGCAACTGACCGGCGCAGTGTCCGACGCGCGCAAGGGCAAGCTGTTTCTCGACACCGATCAACTCAATGGTTTCCGCCTCGGCGCGCTGAAGGTCGCGGCCAAAGACCGGATCGAAGTCAACGAGGCCGTCAGCGTGGACACTGGCGGCGACATCACCCTGTACGGGCCGGATGTGCAGGTCGATGCCAACCTGACGGCACGCGGCGGCAGTCTGCACTTGGGTAACGTGCTCAATCAGTTGCTGACCAGCACCCGCACCGACACCCAGATCACCGCGCAACCCGGCAAACCGACGCAGGTGGCGGTGGGCGAGGGTGTGCAGCTCGATACCCGTGGTGTCTGGAGCAATCTGGGCACCGATCCGGACGACGGCGCCAGCCTGGCTTATCTGAACGGTGGGTTGATCTCGATCCGCAGCAGCGCTGACATCGACATCGGGGCGGGCAGCCTGCTGGATGTTTCATCCGGCGGCGCGGTGCTGGCCAACGGCAAGACGCGCGGTGGCAAGGGCGGTGACGTGACGCTGGAGTCCAGCGCCAACACGGTCGCCGGCACTGCGAAACTGAAGTTTGACGGCGACGTGCGCGGTTACGGCGTAACGGGTGGTGGCACCCTGACGGTTCAGGCCGGCAAGGTGCTGATCGGCCAGACCGACGAGGCACTGACCGACGCCACTCTGCAATTGGCGCCGAGCCTGTTCGACAAGGGGTTCTCCGCCTATAACCTGATCGGCCTGAACGGCTTGACCGTCAGCGACAACACCCGAATCGATGTGAGCATGCCGGTCTATCGCTTCGGCGAATCGGCAGCGGGCCAGGCCAGTGGGGTGGACCCACGCTCCGCTCTGGAACTGTGGACGCCGGCGCTGTATCAGGAAGATCCGCTCAAGGGCGTGCTGACCCGCCGGGGTGGCGCGAGTCTCTCGTTGCAGGCCGGGGCGAGCCGGATTGATCTGGTCGATGCCGCCAACAGCACGCTGACCATCGGTCGCCAGACGCGGATCAGCGTCGATCCGGGGCAGCGCATCAACCTGCGCGGCGGCGGCCAGATCACCGTCGACGGCGAACTCAATGCCTGGGGCGGGACCATCGATATCCGCCAGCAGCAGTTCGGTGCGGTCGATCCGGCGACGTTCGCACAGAACTTCGATCCCAAGGCCCATGACCGTTCGATCTGGATTGGCGAGCAGGCCGTGCTGGATGTCGCCGGACGCGCGGCAACCGCCACCGATGCCCTGGGGCGCACCTACGGACAGGTCGACAAGGGTGGCAGCATCGTCATCGGCGGCGAGATCAATTCGAAGCTGGCCACGGCGACGGCGGCCGACGCTTACGTCATCGTCCGCCCCGGCGCGCGGCTGGAAGCCAGCGGCACCGAAGCGATGCTGGATATCGCCGGCCAAGGTCCGACCCGTATCGCCACGGATGGCGGGCGGATCAGTTTGAGTGCCTACAATGGCCTGTTCATCGACGGCCATTTGCACGCAGCAGCGGGTGGCGCCGGAGCGGCTGGCGGGCAGTTGGACATCGCCCTGGAAACACCGCTGTATCGCCTGCCTGAAGCACTCAACGAGGTGCGCCTGCCCAGGGAAATCATCATCGGGCAGCAGGCCGAACAATCGCTGCTGCCGACGGATCTGCAACCGGGGGAGTCCAGCCCGGAACTGCAATACGGGCGCGCGCGCCTGAGCGCCGATCGCTTGATGTCCGGCGGTTTCGACAACCTGAGTCTGTTGAGCAACGGATTGCTGTCGTTCGACGGCGATGTCGATCTGCACATGAACCAGAACCTCAACCTGTACGCCGGGGCGATTTCGCTGGCGGAAGGTTCGGCGGACACCGCGCGGATCAACTTGTCGGCGCCTTACATCCGGCTGTCCGGGGTGGGCAATTACTTTGCGATTCCCGGCTCGTTGCGCCCACGGGTAATTAACAGCCCGACCACGCGCCTGTCGTCTGCGCAGCTCACTGCCACGGCTGATCTGCTGGATGTGGTCAACAGTCTGTCGTTCGGCGCCAAAGGCAGCATTGCCCAGTTGAATGCGCCGGACTCGCAGGTCAGTCGGCGTGGATTCGATCTGGTGTCGCTCGACAGTCGCGGCGACCTGCGCTTTCTGGCGCCGACCGACAAGCAGGTGAAATCCCAGTTGTGGGCCGCCGGTGACCTGAACCTCACCGCCGCGCAGATTTATCCGGCCAGCGATACCGCTGCCGAAGTACGCGTCGGCTATCAGGGCGGCACCGACGACCCGGTGCATACGCTGCGCGTCGGTCGGCACGGGTCGGCGCCTGCCGCGTTGCCGTACTCAGTGTTCGGCAGCCTGTCGCTGATCGCCGGCAATATCGAGCAGGGCGGGGTGATTCGGGCGCCGTTGGGTGCCATCAGCCTGGGCGATGAAATCTTCACCAAGACCCGTGAGCTGAGCTTGCTGCCGGGCAGCGTCACCTCGGTCAGCGCTGCCGGGCTGGTCATGCCGTATGGCGGCACCACGGACGGTATCGACTACCGCTATAACGGTGAGTCGGTGGTGCTGCACGGCATTGCCGGCGGCCCGGCAGGCGTCACCCTCAAGTCGCAATACGTCGACGTGCAAAGCGGCGCGCTGATCGATTTGTCCGGCGGCGGCGACTTGCGCGGTGCGGGCTTCGTGTCCGGGCGCGGCGGTTCGACCGATGCCCGTTTCAACCCGTTGGTGCGCAATGCCAGCGACGGCACTTTCAGCCTGCCGGGGCTGGCCAGTAACCCGGTCTATGCCATCGTTCCCGGCAATCAGAGCGCCTATGCACCGATGCTCGGCGAGAGCGGTGCCGTGGACCCGCGTATTGGCCAGCAGATCACCATTGGCGCCGGCGTGCCGGGGCTGGCGGCGGGGACCTACACACTGCTGCCGTCGACATTCGCCTTGCTCCCCGGCGCGTTCCGCGTGGAGATCAATGGGCAGACCCCGCAAAGCCTGGCCGGCAATGCGTTGCAGATGCGCAATGGTTCGTGGAGCAGCGCCGGGCTGTTGTCGGTCGCCAATACCGGTCTGCGGGACAGCGTCGCCAATCAGCTGATCGTGACGCCGGCCGATGTCTTGCGCCGTTATTCGCAATACAACGAAACCAGCTTCACCCAGTTCATCAAGAGCGATGCGACTCGCCGTGGCGTGCCGAGGGCGCTGGCGCCGATGGACGGGAAAACCCTGAACCTGGAATTGCTCCAGGGCGGAGAACATGACGTTGCCGTGAATTTCAACGGTCAGGTTCTGTTCAACCCGACCGAGGGCGGCGTGAAGGGCGGGGCGGTGGTTCGCGGCGGGGCTTTCAGCTTCGAGATTCTTGGCGGCGGGCATACCCGCACGCCAGGTTTCAGCGGTGTTTCGTTGTATGCCGATACGCTCAACAACCTCGGCGCCGGCCGTCTGACCATCGGCGCCCGGCCAACGGTAGACTACGCGTCGGCCGGCAATATCATTTCGTTTCTCGGCAGCACCTCCGACATCACGTTGCGCGAAGGCGCGGTACTGTCGGCGCCGGAAGTGCTGTTGCGCACCAACACGGCGGAAGGCGGCATCACCGTGGAAGCCGGCGCCGGGATCAACACTCTTGGGCGCGGCGCGGTGCCGTACGATTCCTCGACCGGTTACATCTACCAGACCGGCGCCGCCAGCCTGCTGTTGCTGTCCAACGGCTGGACCAATGTCCTGGCCCCGGAAGCCAGCAGCGGAAGTTCGGCCTCCGGCAGTCTCACCATCGGTACGTGCCAGGCGACGGCCTGCGATCAGCCGACGGTGCTGTATTCCGCCGGCAGCATCACCGCCGCTACGGACAAACAATTCGATCTGGATGACGCGGTGCGTTTCGGCACGCGGCATCTGACCCTGGCCGTGGGCGCGGTCAATGCCGGCAGCGCCGAGGCGCTGGCAGCGGCGGCGGGTCGTGTGCCGTCGGGTCTGACCCTCAGCCAGAACGTGCTCGATCGCCTGCTTCAGGGCGATACCCAGTTCGGTGCCCCGGCGCTGGAAACCCTGAGCCTGACTGCGCGGGATTCGTTCAACTTCTTCGGCAACATCACCCTCGATACGCTGGACCGACAGACCGGCCAGAGCCTGTTGCAGAATCTGGTGCTGACGACCCCGGCGATTTACGGGCAGGGCGAAGCCGACGACGTGGCGACCATCCGCACTGCCAACCTGATCTGGAACGGCGCCACGCAGAAACCTGCCAGCGTCATCAGCGGCGGCGCCGGCAGCGGTCGCGGCACCCTGGACATCCAGGCCCGCCGCATCGAGTTCGGCTACGGCCCGAACCCGCAGGCGAGCGGGCTGGATCAGAACGATCGTCTGGCGTTGGGTTTCAGCAACGTCAACCTCACGGCCAGCGAACGCATCACGGCCAACCACAAGGGCAGCCTCGCGGTGTATCAGGAGCAGGGCGTCTATGACCCGGTCAAGGGCTACGTCTACAGCGGCGGCAACCTCAATCTGCACACGCCGTTGCTGACCGGTGAAGCGGCGTCGGTCAACACCCTCAAGGCCGGCAACAGCCTGACCCTGAGCGGTGCCGGGACGGCCCCGGTGGCCAATGCGCTGGGCGCGGAACTCAATCTTGAGGCCCGCGATGTCGTGCTCGACAGCCGCATCGCCCTGGCCAGCGGCAAACTGCAGGTCAAGGCTGAGGATGACCTGACTCTGAGCGGCAACGCGCAACTGGATCTGGCCGGGCGCACCTTGCCGTTCAACGACGTGAACAAGTACAGCTGGGGTGGCGACGTCGCGCTATACAGCCACAACGGCAATATCCGTCAGGCCAGCGGGTCGCGGATCGATCTGTCGGCGCAGAACAATCAGGCCGGCAATCTGAGTGCGGTGGCGCTGGCGACGGATGCCGGCACGGTCGATCTGCAAGGTGCAATCCTCGGCGCCAGCAGCGGCTATTACGACGCCGGTGGCACGCTGGTGCCGTACAAGGCCGGTGGCGTGGAGATTCGTGCCCAACGCCTGGGCGGCGATCTGAACGAGCAATTTGCTGCGCTCAACCAGCGCCTGAACGCGGGCCAGGTGTTCGGCAGCCGCCGCTTCCAGCTCAAGCAGGGCGATCTGCTGATCGGCGACGGCCTCAAGGCCGGTGAGATCAATGTGTCGGTGGACAATGGCAGCCTCACGGTCGGTGGGTTGATCGATGCTAGTGGCGAGCGGGTCGGCAGCATTCGCCTCTCGGGGAAAAACGCTCTGACCCTTACCGGCAACGCCGTACTCGATGCCCATGGCCGCGTGCTGCGGGTCGACAGCTACGGCAAGATCATCGATGCGCCGAACCGCGCCGTGGTCGAACTCAATGCCGCTGACGGCCCGCTGACTCTGGCCTCCGGCGCCCGCATCGACCTGCGCCACGGCACCGATGCAGCCCTCGGTAAACTGCCGGGGCAGAACGACGGCACCGCACGTGGCACGCTGGAACTGAACGCACCGCGTCTGGGCACCGATGACATCGCCATCGATGCCAGCGGCGCGCTGAGCATTCAGGGTGCGCGCTCCATCGGCCTCAACGGCGTACGTCGCTACACCGATGCCCGCGATGGCGTTGATCCGGCGGCCAGTGGCCGGCCGTATCAGGTGATCGATCAGGCACTGTTCGACCGGATTGACGCAGACAACGGCGCATTCATCGATGCGGCGCTGAATAACAGCGATCTGCTGCAACGCAAACTCGCCGGCCTCAATAACGCCACCTACGCCGATGCGTTCCATCTGCGTCCGGGCGTGGAGATTGCCAGCCAGACGGCTGACGGCGATCTGGTGGTGGAGGGCGATATCGATCTGTCCCGTTACCGCTACGCCAGCCTCAACCCGCATACGCAGAAGACCGCGATTTATGGCTCCGGCGAGTCCGCCAGCCTGGTGATGCGTGCCGGCGGCAACCTCGACATCTACGGCAGCCTCAACGACGGTTTCGCGCCGCCGCCGGAGACTGTCGATGATGCCGGCTGGAAACTGTTGCCGGGCGTGCAGCCATTCGGTGGCGACCTGATCGTGCCGGGCACGGGCGTGACCCTCGCCGAGGGTACGCAGTTTCCGGCGGGCACCACGTTGAACTATGACTTGCCGATTCAGGCGACGACCTTCGCCAGCGGCACCTTGCTGCCGACGGAGGGCGTGCTGGCCGGCGACTACACGCTGGCGGCCGGCACTGTGTTGTCCGGCGCCGTCCACGATGCGGCGGGCGATCTGTTGTACGCCGCCGGGACCTTGCTCCAGGACAGCGTGACCCTGCCGGCCGGCAGTCGCCTGGGCGCCGGTATCCGCTTGAACAACGCCACCGCCCTGCAAGCCATGCTCTGGCCCAAAGGCGTGCCGCTGCCGGGTGCGGTGGGTGCGGACAACAAGGTCGGCGGGGTCAAGTTGAGCGGTGCGCTGGCGTTGCTGCGCGGCTCGCTGATTCCGTCCCTGACCGACGTGGTACTGGCCGATGGCACGCAGTTCATCGAACTGCGCGGCTACACCAACACCACCCAGCAAGGTCGCAACTGGGCCATCGCGAGCATGCTGCCGGCGGGCAGCTCTTCGTGGTCACTGCGTCTGGTGGGCGGCGCCGATCTCGAGGCCGCCGACAGTCGTGCCCTGAAGCCGCTGACGGCCGACGGCAACCTGCGCCTGGCGGACACCCATTACGGCTTGAAAGTGGTGGAGAAAAAACTCGACACCGTCTGGGCCGAAGGCAATCCGCTCGGCTATCCGGCGGGCGAAGTGGTGAAAGACGAGGACATGTTCTATTGCGACGTCCTGCCCGGTGCCTGCATCGCGCCCGCCAAATTCCTTTGGGCCGAGGGCAACATCCTGGGCATGACGCCGGGCACGCCGATCATCGACGACGACCTGTTCTGGTGCGATATCGACCCGAACTCCTGCACGCCGAACAAGGGCGGGATCACCGTCACCACCCACTCGCAAATGTTCAGCGTGCTGCGTACCGGCACCGGCGATCTGGATCTGCTGGCCGCCGGCAACCTGAGCATGGACTCGCCGTTTGGCGTGTACACCGCCGGGACTCAGTCCCGCGATGTCGATCCGCAATACAACCTGCCACGGGGGCGGCTGTCGGACGACGGTTCGGTGCTGGGCAGTCAGGGTGGCGATTACGAAAAATGGGTCAACGGTGGCAGCGACAGTCTCTACCAAGCCTGGTATCCGGAGTTGGGCGGCAACCTGACGATCAATGCCGGCGGCTCGGTGTCCGGGGATCTCGTGGGACGTCGGGGCGTCAACTCACAAGCCGCGTTGCGCGAGCAGGTGGCCAGCGTGTCGGTGGGCAACTGGCTCTGGCGTCAGGGCAGCGGCAACGCGGATGTGCCCACCGCCTGGTGGATCAACTTCGGCAGCTACGCGACCCAGCCGTTGCCGGATCAAAGCGTCGACACCGGGCCGTATCTGGTCGGCTTCACCGGGTTCGGCGCCCTCGGTGGCGGCAACGTCAGCCTGCGCGCGGGGGGCGATGGCGGGATGCTCAGGCCGTTGGGCGACAGCGGTGTGAATCCGCGCAGTCAGGGGCTGATCGTCGCGGTGGGCAGCACCGGTCGGGTGGGCAGCGACGGCAGTCTGCAATTGACCGGCGGTGGCGATCTGGATGTGCGCATCGGCGGCACCTTGAATCCGTCGCTCGAAGCGCGCTCGGGTAAAACCGGCGTAGCCGCGCCGCGTCATGATCTGCAAGGCGCCCTGATCAACCTGCGGGGCGCGGCGCAATTGACGGGGGGCGCGCTCGGCGCGATCAACCTGCAATACGGCGCCTATTCCGCTTATCAGGACCCGCGCGAAGTGCGCGCCTTCGACCCGTTCACTGCGACCATCGGCAATGCCGGCGGTGGGCTGGTGCTGATTCCCGGGGATTCGGGCATGCGCCTGAGTACCCGGGGGGATCTGGTGCTGGGAGGGACGGCGGATCCGGGACGGGTACGTTTGCAGAACTCCACGCCGTTCACCGACGCGGACGGCGTCGAGCACACGGGTGGCGGCGTGAGCAGCTTCTCGCTGTGGACCGATCACACGGCCATCGACCTGTTTTCCGCTGGCGGCAATCTCACGCCGAGTACGCAGATGGCCGAGGTTACCGAGGGCGGCACCCTGACCACCGGGACCAACACGTCACCGACCGACGGCCGCTTCGTGTATCCGTCGATCCTGCGCGCGGTCGCGGCGCAAGGCTCGATCTATGCCGGGCCGTCCGCCGCCTACAACATCTCCAGCGTCTATCCGCTCCTGAGTTATTCGCTGTTGCTGGCTCCTTCGCATGCCGGGCAACTGGAGTTGCTGGCGGACAATTCGATCTATGCCGGCGGCTACGGGATCAACCAGTCCGGCGCGAGCCTGTCGGCCATTGCCACGCCGTTTGCTCCGGCCTTCGACGGCTACGCCAGCAGCAGCGCCAACCAGCCGCTCGTGAGCAATTACGGCAGTGATGGCAATCGGGCAAACCGCAACATTCGTTACCCGTTGTTCGCCTTCGGTGCCGACAGCTATTCCGGGTCGAGCGGTGTGCAGGCACCGGCGCGTTTCTATGCCTTGAGCGGCGACCTGATCGGTATCCGCAGCGGCGAGACGTTGAGTTTCGATCCGTCGAAACGCACCTGGTACGAAGCCGCAGGCCCGGTGTGGATGCTCGCCGGACGTGACATCGTGGCGTCCGGCAGCTACCTGGGCCAGACCGTTGCCGGGGCGAGCGACATGGGCGACGGCGTCGACAGCGTCACCTCCACAGGCAACCTGTTCATCCACAACGACCCGCGTGATGTGTCGCGGGTTTCGGCGGGGCGCGACATTCTCTACAGCAGCTTCGACATCGCCGGCCCCGGCGTGCTGGACATCAACGCCGGGCGCAACATCCTGATGGAAGATCGCGCCAGCATCATCAGCCTCGGGCCTCTGGTGGCGGGGGACAAAACTCCGGGTGCGAGCATCGTGCTGCAGGCCGGCGCAGGCTCCCAAGGGCCGGATTATTCGCGGTTCATCGCGCGCTATCTGAACCCGCAAAACCTCGCCAGTCCGGACACCGCCCTCAGCGGTCAGCCGGGCAAAGTGGTCAAGACCTACCTTGGCGAATTGCAGAGCTGGCTGACCCTCGGCTACGGCTTCAGCGGCAACGAAGAACAGGCCAAAGCCTTCTTCGCCGAGTTGCCGGGCGCCGAGCAGGCGGTCTTCGCGCGGCAGGTGTACTTCGCCGAACTGCGTGCCGGCGGCCTCGAATACACCGACGCCGACGGCCCGCGCAAAGGCAGTTACCTGCGAGGCCGCAACGCCATTGCGGCGTTGTTCCCGAGCGTCGATGTGGCCGGCAACCCGATCCGCTACGACGGCGACATCACCCTCTATGGCGGTGCCGGGGTCAAGACCCTGTTCGGCGGCGACATCCAGATGCTCACGCCGGGCGGCGGCCAGGTGTTCGGCATCGAAGGCGCGGCGCCGCCGTCCACGGCGGGGATCATCACCCAGGGTTCGGGCAACATTCAGCTCTATTCCCAGGGCAGCATCCTGCTGGGCCAGAGCCGGATCATGACCACCTTCGGCGGCTCGATTCTCGGCTGGTCCGCCGAGGGCGACATCAACGCCGGTCGCGGCTCGAAAACCACCGTGGTCTACACCCCGCCCAAGCGCGTGTACGACACCTGGGGCAACGTGACCCTGTCGCCCTCGGTGCCGAGCACCGGTGCCGGTATCGCCACTCTGAACCCGATTGCCGAAGTGGCGCCGGGCGACATCGACCTGATCGCGCCGCTGGGGACCATCGACGCAGGCGAGGCGGGGATTCGTGTCTCCGGCAACGTCAACATCGCTGCGCTGACGGTGGTCAACGCCGCCAACATTGCGGTGCAAGGCAAGGCCACCGGCGTTCCGGTGGTAGCAGCGGTCAACACCGGCGCCATTACCTCGGCCAGCTCCGCCGCATCCACCGCCACGCAAGCGGCAGAAGACGTCGCGCGTCAGCAACAGGCCGCCTCACGACAAAACCAGGCCTCGGTCTTCACCGTGCAAGTCATCAGCTTCGGCAACGAACAGCTGGCCCCCAACCGCGACGGCGCCAGCCGCGCACCCGCGCCGGGTTACAACCCGAACAGCCCGGTGCAGGTGCTGGGAGCAGGGGCGCTGGATGACCAGGCCAAACAGCAGCTGACGGAGGAGGAGCGCGGACAGCTGACGTTGTAAGGACTCTCGTGGCAGTACGCTTCGGGCGGCCGGTTGGCCGCCCTTTTTTTCGTGTTTTCTGTGGGGGGAGACACAAACTTCGGGGTACGAGCCCCGAAGTGGCACTGGTACTTTCTGGCTAATAGGTGGCTTGTCAGATATCCCGAAGCTCGACTGACTGAGCGCTTAGCGCAGCGAGCATTCTGTTATGGCGCACCTCGAAGCTTTCACGATGAGGGATCACGTCGATTTTATCCAGCCTCAGCTTTTCACGCTGCTCCGGGTGCTGTTGGGCAAGTGCCCTGCGCAAACTATCGAACAGGGTCATGTCGTATTCTTCGTAGAAGTGCTGCTCAGTGATGAATGTAGAGTCGTGAAGGAAAACCTCCCGTTTCTGGCTGGACATTTCGGCGAGTACCGAAGGGGTCATGAACCACTCGTTGCTACTGACCATGAGGGATTCGACCAGATCGATGGCCGCGTAGTCGCAGGAAAAATTTTCCATCAGCCTGTCCAGCAGACTCTGCTGCATTGCCTTTGGAACGACGCCCATTACAAGCGTGGCGTGTTGGTAAGGGATGACAGCGAAGTAGAAGTCGTGTCGAGCTCCGTTTGCTACACACGGAATAATGCAGTTGATAGCTACGGGTATTCTGAAGCCCAAGCGCCTGAAGGGAATGTAGTGGCTCAGTTGTTCGGTGGTAAATACGCTGTGGCCTTCCAGCGACAGATCTTCGTTGAGCGCCAGTTTTTTCAGCAGCTGACCTGGAAGCTCCATCAACTGGGTCGATCGTCGAAGATCTGCATCAGCAATTTTTGCGTGTTCGGCAATGAAAAGCGCACGGCCGTCTTCAGATTGCAGCCATGGGTGCTCGTCGGTATCAATCTCCGCCAGAATGCTGTCGACATCCGTTGCCTTGAAGTCCGAATGGCTAAGAGCAGCGATCCTGGACTCATCGGCACACTCGGAAATCACGGTTCTATAGGTTTGCAGGAGCAAACCTCGTGCATCCGATATCTCGTTGTTGTCCAGCGTCGAGAACAAAGCATCATGTTCTTCGCAGAAACCATTGAAAGCCGTAGCATCGTGGATACCGATTCTGCCGAACTGTAATGTCTTGATATCCTTCTTCCGGCGCGACTCGATGGTCGACAGGTGTCCCTCTTCGGCGATTGTTGCGAGAGAGATAGACTCCGAAATGGCATGAGAGAAAATGCTTTTTTTCGTGCAACCGGGGTACAGACAGTCCCACTTTCCGTTGCGTCTCAGAATCGCCTTCACTTCTCGCTCATGACGATTGTCACGGTCTATCCGCGTCTTTGAATGATCGCTTTCATTTGTCATGGTCATCCTGCATGCCCTCCTTTCGGCAGGGGGGCACGTTACCGGCTTTTGCTCATCTTTTAAAAGTGACGGAATACGGTGACATGTAGTTGTGTAATCCGAGCCCGGTGGTCCGTTAGGTTGTTAAGGACTTGCCTATGGCCTGTCAGAGGATCACATCAATCGGCTGGCTATGTCGGCACTACATGGTCATGGCCCAGGTCTTTATCCACCCCATTCATCCTCTCAATCACCAACCCAATAAACGCCGACACCGCCAGCGGCAACTGGCGTCGGCTCGGGTACAGCACATTCAGACCAAACCCCTTCGGCTGGTATTGCGCCAGCACCGGCACGAGGGTGCCGGCGTTTATCTGATGGTTGGCCATCACCGGTGGCAGCAGGGCGATGCCCAGGCCGGCGACGGCGGCTTTGCGCAGGGCCTGGGCGGTGTTGCCGCTGAAGCGGCCGGCGACTTGCACTTCTTCCTCGCCATTGGGGCCGACCAGGTGCCAGGTGGCGTGGCCGCCGGGCTGGGCGGAGATTAGGCAGTCGTGGTTCGCCAGGTCTTGTAGCGTTTGCGGGGCGCCGCGTCTTGCGATGTAGGCGGGGCTGGCGACCAGTCCGACGCTGCGGGGATCGAAGATCTTGCGGCCGATATAGCCGGAGTCGCGCAAGGGGCCGCCGCGAAAGGCGACGTCGATCTGCTCGGCGATCAGGTCGGCCTTGGCGTCGCTGAGCACGAAATCGAGGCGCACCCGTGGATGCGCCGCGAGAAATTCGGCTACCCATTCCATCTGAAAGAAATCGAAAAAATCGGCGGGGGCCGCCACTCGCACCCGTCCGCTGGGCTCGTCGCTGCCGGTCACCAGGGCCTGCCCGGCTTCAAGCAGACCATCCACAGCTCCCACGCAACGATCATGAAAGGCCTGGCCGGCGCTGGTGAGCGTGAGCTTGCGGGTCGAGCGTTGCAGCAGGCGTGTTTGCAGGTGCGCTTCGAGCTGCTGGATGCGCCGGCTCACGGTATTGGGCGGCATGCCCAGCCGCCGTGCGGCTTCGGCAAAGCTGCCGCAGCGCACGACCTGGACAAACATGGCGATGTCATTGAGATCGAGCATGGTGATTCCTGACGCTGATGGATGAGTGCAATCCAATTGTATCGGCTAATCAAGTAATCGGCCTGGCTCTATTGTTCGAGCCATTCATCCATTCTTGCGAGCAACCACCATGACTTTGCACCCGCAATCCCGTTCCGAGCGTGACCCCGAGACTCACCGCGCAATCAGCTACCGCACGACCGGCAGCGGACATGGCGCGATCGTCCGGTTGATGAGTCCTTCCGACCTGGGGCATCTGATCAAGCCGTTTGTGTTCCTCGATCTGTTCGAAGGCGAGAGTTCGTTCATCAAAGGCATGCCCATGCACCCCCATTCCGGGATTGCCACGGTCACCGTGATCACTGAGGGCAATCTGCGTTTCGAGGATGCGGACTCGGGCACGGGCATGATCGATTACGGCGGCGTCGAGTGGATGCGCGCGGGTGGCGGGGTGTGGCACGGCAAGGAAATGTCGCCTGGTACGTCGAAGCGCATCCAGGGCTTTCAACTGTGGATTGCGCTGCCGCCTGCGCTGGAAAACGCCAGTGTCGACAGCCAATACCTGGAGTCGGGCGCGATGCCTGAAGCGGGGCCGGCGCGGGTGATTCTCGGTGCCTATCAAGGTGTGCAAAGCCCGGTTCGCGCGCCGGACGGCATGAACTATCTACTGGTCACGCTACGAGCCGGTGAGTCCTGGACCTATGTGCCGCCCAAAGACCATGAGTCGCTGTGGCTGAGCGTCAGCCGTGGAACCTTGGCCGCTCCCGGTCTTGTCGACGCCGGAGAAATGGCCATCTTCGAACCGGGCAACGACGCCGTGACCCTGACAGCCCTGCAACAGGACGCGGTCTTCGTCATCGGCTCGGCCACTCCGCATCCCTATGAGTTGGCGTTGGGCAACTACTCGGTTCACACCAACCCGCAAGCCCTGCGTGCCGGCGAGGAAAAAATCGCCGAGATCGGTGTCCGGTTGCGCGAGTACCTGCGACAGCCCAACGACTCGGCCAGCGTGCCGGTTTTCAGATAAGCCGGGCGTCAGGCCCAACCGGTCATTCAGGAGTTGAAATGGTAGAGCATCGAATCAAGGCCGATCTCGGCGGTGGCGACTTTGGCTGGCTCAAGGCCCGGCATCACTTCAAGGTCACCCCGGACGGCAATCCCGCGCACCGTCCGTTCGGCGCGCCGGTGGTCTGGAATGACGACGAGATCGCCCCCGGCATCGGGTTCCCGATGCACGGGTATCAAAACATGCAGATCGTCAGTTACGTGCTGGCCAGCGGCATGCCCGGCGATGAAAGCGCCTTGCCCATTCGCGCCGATGCCCGTGTGCCGGGGGCGACACTCAAGGGCGGTCAGCGCTTGAGCAGCGATTGTTCGGGCACGCGTCACGCCGATCTGGTGCCGACCCTTGGTACAGTGAATGTCAACGACGAACGGGTTGAGGCCGGGGACGGTATCGCCATGACCACAGAAGCCTTGCAGGTGGTTGAAGCGCTCGACGACACCGAAGTGGTCATGGTCGAGGTATTTTGAGCATGAACACGATCATCATGACCGGCGGGACGTTTGGTCTGGGCGAAGCGGCTGCGCAGCGTCTGGGCGCAGCCTCTGGCACTCGCCTCATCGTGGGCGGACGGGAAACCGCCGTGCCACTGGATCTGGCGAGCCAGAGCAGCGTCCGGCAGTTCGCCGGGCAAGTACTCGACACCTTGGGCAAGACCAGGATCAACGCGCTGGTCCTCAACGCCGGACTCAGTTTCCCGACCACGGCGCGCACCGTGGACGGTCATGAAACGACTTTCGCGGTCAATCACCTGGGGCACTACCTGTTGTTGCGGTTGCTGGCGCCATCACTGGCGCGCAATGCCATTGTGCTGCTGACCACCAGCAACACCCACGATCCACGGTTCAGCCCGGTTGCGCCGTTTGCGTTTGTCGATGCGCACCAACTGGCGCAGCAGGACCTTGGGCGGGGTGCGGGTGGCGAGGTCGAGTTCGAAGCTGGATTTCGCGCCTACGCCACTTCCAAACTGTGCAATCTGCTGACGGCCCGAGCCTTCGCGGCGTCGCCCGTGGTCAGGTCCCGGCGCTTGCGGGTGATCGCCTACAACCCGGGTTATACCCCCGGCACTGGCTTGGGACGCAATTTGCCGAACGGAACGCTTCCGGGGCCGGCCATGGCGTTGAGTCCTTATTTCGCTGAAAGCATGCGCGTGCAGGCCGGCGAGGTGCTGGCCGATCTTGCATCGGGGCGCGTCGCGCCGCCGAGGGGGCGTCTGTATGCGTCGTTGGTCAGAGGTGAGCTGACATGGCCGCAGCCCTCCGACCTCGCGCGCCGTGACGACGTTGCACAGCAATTGTGGCGTGACAGCGCGGTGCTGACGGCGATGGCGTGAGCGGTGTCCGATGGGCTATCGGTGGCGGCGTCAGGGCAGGGCGGGAGAGCCGGATCGATCGACTCTCGCGTTGACTCGGGATCAGCTTTCGGTGGCGGTGACGGCCTCATCGCTGGCTTCGGCTGCCAGCTTCAAGCGATCCGCCTTGCAGATGTACTTGGGCTTTTTCGGCGCCAGTTTGGCGCTGGCCTTTTTGGCCTTGGCCTTGAACAGCTGCTGTAATTTTTTCTGACGATTCATGCGGGTTTACTCGACTTGCAGGTTCTTGAATGGCGCCAGCTTAATCCATTGCGCGAGCGCCTCGCCAGGCAATGGCGCCGAGAAGAAGTTGCCTTGGCCGATCTCGTAGCCCTGGGCCTTGAGAATGTCACGCTGATGCGCCGATTCAATCCCCTCGGCCACCACCTGCAAGGAAAGCCCCTTGCCGATACCGATCACTGATTCGCTCAAGGCGCGGCATGAGTTGTCATGTTTCAGGTCGTCGACGAAACTCTTGTCCAGCTTCAACTCGCTGATGGGCAGACGCCGCAGATAGCCGAGGCTGGAGTAACCGGTGCCAAAGTCATCGATGGCCAATCGCACGCCCAGGATGTGCAGGTCGCGAATGGTTTTTTCGGTGGCCAGACTGTTGGAAAGCAATACGCCTTCGGTCACTTCCACGCACAAGTCGGCGGGTTGCAAAGCGCAGCGTTGCAATTGTTGATCGATCAGCCCCGCCAGATTCAGATTGTGAAAGTTGATCGGCGACAGATTGATCGACATCGACGGCACGCTCAAACCTTGTCGACGCCACTCGGCGAGCTGCTCGCAGGCCTCGCGCAACACCCATTGGCTCAGGTCGTTGATGAGCCCGCATTCTTCGGCAAGCGGAATGAATTGCAGTGGGGAAATAGCGCCCAGCGTCGCGTGCGACCATCGGGCCAACGCCTCGACACCGACCAGCCGCCCACTCGCCAGATGGATCTGCGGCTGATAATGGAGTTTCAGGTCATTGCCGGTGAGGGCTTCACGCAGCGCCGTTTCCAGCATCAATCGTCCTTGCGCGATCCTGTTCATCTCTTCGAGAAAGAAAGAAAAACTGCCACGCTCGGTGCGCTTGGCCTGGTACATGGCGATGTCGGCCCGGTGCAACAGGCTTTCCATGTCTTGACCATCACCCGGAAACAGACTGATCCCGATGCTCGCCGAAACCACGACCGAGGTGCCCGCGATCGTCGTCGGGCTGCTCAGGATGCTCCGCAGACGCTCCAGAAAAACCGTGACATGTGTCGCGTTCATCCGTGGCAGGACCAGCACGAATTCATCACCGGACAACCGCCCGACAAAGTCAGACTCACGCAGCACGCTGCGCAAGCGTTGCGCCATGACCCGCAGCAACTCGTCCCCCGATGCGTGACCGAGGGCATCGTTGACTTGCTTGAAGCGGTCGAGATCGACAAACAGCACGGCGAGTTCGGCGTTCTCCCGTGCCATTTCGAGAATGCAGCGCTGTGCCTGGGACATCAGGAAGTTGCGATTGGGCAGGCCGGTCAAGGCATCGTAGAAAGCCATTCTGCGAATCGATTGCCGGGCTTCTTCCCGTTCCAGCGCCAACATGCACAAGTGCGTGCCCGCCGCCACCAGATGGGTGTGCAGCGGATCGGGGCCGCGACATTCCCGGAAGTACAGCGCGAACGTCGCCACGATCCGTCCGGAGCCGTTGCGCACGGGGATCGACCAGCAGGCGCGCAGGCCCGACTCTTTCGCCAGCGCCTTGTAATCGGCCCATAGCGGGTCGTTGTTGATGTCCGTCACCAGCACCGGTTCGCCCCGGTAGGCGGCGGTTCCGCACGACCCGGCGACGGGGCCGATCGATAAGCCCTCGATGGCCCTGGAGTAATGCGACGGCAGACTCGGACTGGCCAACGGGTGCAGAACGCCTTCCATGTCCACGCCCAGGATCGACACGATCACCTCGGGAGCGATGCGCTCGATTTCCTGGCACATCAGCGTCAGCACGCTCTCCAGCGACTCTTCTTTGAGCAGCGCGCTGATGACCTTTTCCTGCAGCACCTCATGCAGCTTTGACTGGGTGATGTCGGTCAACACGATCACGATGTTGTCGATCTGCCCCTGGGCGTCGAACACCGGCGTCGAGGACACGTGGACCCATAGTCGCTGACCGTTGCGCTTGCTGATCAGCGCGCTGTCTTCGTGGGGCTGACCGCAGAGAATCTTTTCCAGCCTCGGCTCCGCAGGTGCCTGGGCGTGGATATCCGAGACGAAGAACATCAGCGGTGATTGCCCGATCACGTCCTCGCGGGAATAACCGAGCAACCGGATGAGCCCGTCATTGACATAGATCAGCCGTGCATGGGCATCGACGATGCAGGTGGCGGAACTGGTGACATTGACCGACATGGACAGCAAGCGGTGTTCGATGTCTTTGAGGCGCAGTTGCGTGACGTCCTTGAGGAAGGCCGCGTACAGGATTCGCTCGCCGAGGGCGATTTTCGAGATGGACATCGTGCCCCAGCGTTCTTCGCCGTTCTTGCGCACGATCTGGATGTCGCGGCTGACCCCGACAATCTTGTTGATCCCGGTCTCGCGGTTGGCGCGGACATAGTCATCGTGATGGGGGCGCAAGGGATACGGAACCAGGGTGCTGACGTTGCTGCCCAACACTTCCAGACGCGGGCAGCCCCAAAACCGTTCGGCAGCGGTATTGAAGAACACCACACGGTTTTGATCATCGATGATCACCACGGCGTCGATGGCCTGTTCCAGGGTCTGTACGAAGAAGTCTTCGGCCTCGTCGCCGCTCGTCAGTCCGACTTTTGCATTCATTGCTGCCAGTTTCCATGCAACCACCGCGCTTTATCCGTAAAGGCCTGTGGGACACCCTGAAACCCTCTAGACCGGAGGGGGAACGCGTACATTTGACGTTGAAAAAACGCGAGTTCAATTGCCCGATTCAAAAGCTGAGAATAGCCGTGTTGTGGCGAACTTACGAAAAACGCGGCGCAGGTCGCGACTTACTCTCCGCATTACCTCCATGATAATCATTGCGATGAATAATCATCCTTCCCGCGGCAGGCTCTTTGGTATGCCATAAACAGCAACTTGAATCGGAATGACTGATTGTCAGACACGTTTTTGTAAGCATCTAAGAGGAAAGGAATTTAGTTGGCTTTTCTGACCGTTTGACCAATAACGACTGCAAAAAAAACAGGTCGATGCGCAGATTTAACCATTTCAATCCAACATGGCTTTCTTATAGAATTCGCCGCCTTGATGGCTCCTCGCCATTAGCGTCTTCCGAAACGACAACTCTGCCATACCGCGCGGTGACTTTCTATCCGGTACAGCCCTGCGCATTAAAACCCTCTAGTACGAGCCTGGACCGCTGGCCAGAAACTTTCGGCCGGGCTGATTCTTTTACAAAATTTCCCTGGCTGTCCAAGACAGAGGAGGATTATTTGCTTCGCAAGCTCGCAGTGCCTCGTGGTTTGAGGACGGTCCTGGCTACCGCTCTGGTATTTCAATGTGCAACTTTAATCCTTAGTTTCTGGCTGGTGACCAGCAACCAATCGAGTATCGGAACCCTGTCCAATGTCGCCGTCGACCAAGTCGATGCGGTGGCGGAAACCGTTCAACACTTGATGGAGGCGCGGCTGTCCCTGTCGCGTGCCAACACCCGTATCGTACTGTTCAATTCCGTTCCACAGGAGATGGTGCAGCACGCGCGTATGGAGTTGACCCTGGCGAATGAATCGTTCGACCGTTTTCTCACTCGCACCCGAGTTGATGAAGAAAACCATATTCGCGTCCAGGCACTAAAAGATGTCTATTCGCGTTATGTGAATGTACTGAATCAATTGCTCAAATACACCGGGGCTGGCGATGTGCAATGGGCACTTGCGCAACCGGTACAGGATATTCAAGAGGAATTTTTACTGGAGCAAAAGAACTTCATAAAGTATGGCAATAGCGTCAGCAAGACTTCACTTCAGTCGATGGGTGACCGATTTGAAATATATATGGCTGCCGCCGCGATGATTCTTTTTCTGGTGTTGGCGACGACCTTTTTCTTTTTGTACATCATCAAGAAAGTAGAAAAGAGCCGGCTGCTTAAAATTGCAGTTAATAGAACCGATAGCGCCATTGTCGTAACCAACTCGAGTGGCATCATTACGTATGTCAACGAAGGTTTTGTGCGCATGTTGGGTTATGAGGCATCCGATCTGGTAGGGAAGAAACCGGACGAGGTATTTTATGGTCGGCATACGGATCAGGATGCGATCTTTTCCTTTAGAAACAGCATCCAGAGCGGCGTCAGTCACACCACTGAGTTGCTGGTCTACAACAAGTCAAAGAATCCTTTATGGGTGCGTGTGGTTGCCAACCCGGTGTTGGACCCTGAGGGCGTTCAACAGGACGTCGTGGCGATCGTGACAGACATCACCGAAGCCAAGATGAACGACGAGTTGCAGTTCAAGGTGCTGAGCGCCATGGCCCGAGAAGAGTCGCTTCCCGATGTCATGAAGCTGATTTGTCTGGAAATCGGCCGTATCGCCCCCGAAATCGGTGTTTCGATCAGGCAGTTCGATGAGCGTGGCTGCCTTCCGCTGGTCGCGGAGTTCAACTTGCCGGAAGGGTTGATTCAGTCATTGGAAAACCTTGCCGAGCGCTCCATCCTGAAAAAAATGGATGCGCAACAAAGCATCATGTTGAACTTCACTGATCCCGCATCGTACACGGGCGATTGTGTCGATCATGAACTCTCGCAATCACTCGGTTTTACCGCTGGCTGGATCAATACCATTCGCTCCAACAACGGACGCATCCTGGGCACGTTGACCCTTTATTATCGCGAGAGTCACCTTCCGGCAGCCCAACAGTACCGGTTGCTGGAAACCAGCCTGAAACTGTGTGCGCTCGCCCTGGAGCGCGATAGTTTCATCAACGATATTGAACGGCTGGCCTATTACGACAGCCTGACGATGTTGCCCAATCGGCGCATGCTGATGATGAAAGCCAATGCGATGATTGCCAATGCTCAACGCGCGCAATCTTCCATGGCGGTGTTGTTCATCGACATTAATAAATTCAAGCAGATCAATGACTCGCTCGGGCATGCCGCCGGGGATTTGCTGCTGTCGGAAATCGCCAGGAGACTTCAGGGGTCGGTACGGGGCAATGATTTTGTCAGCCGTCTTTCCGGGGACGAGTTCGTGATTATTCTTTCGCCTTCCAATGCTGAACAGTCGATTGCCTTTTCAGAAAGAATGATGAGCAAGTTGGCGGAACCGATGATGTTGAACGATGTAAAAGTCGTGCCTTCCGCCAGTATCGGCATCGGTATTTATCCCGACCACGGCAGCGACATTCAGTCGTTGCTGTTGCATGCCGACCAGGCGATGTACAAGGCCAAGTCGGCCGGTCGTCAGGTCATTGAAGTCTTCGATCCGGTGGTTACTCCTCCGGTCGAGGACGAGCTGACGTTGAGCCTGGCAGTCAAGGATGTGCTGGCGTCGGATCAACTGGCGATGCATTACCAGCCCCAGATCATGCTCGACGACTACCGGTTGTTTGGCGTCGAGGCGTTGGTGCGCTGGTGTCATCCGCAACTTGGAGACATTCCGCCGAGCCGCTTCATACCCTTGATGCGCGATGAAGGCATGATGCCCGAGCTTAATCGCTGGGTACTCACCGAAGCCTGTCGGCAGATGGTCCAATGGCGCGACGCCGGGCTTGTGGTCCCGCACATGTCGGTCAATATCTTTCCGGTGGCCTTTCGCGACAGAGCCATTGTCGAGTTCATCCAGACGTTACTGGCCAGACATGAATTATCGCCTTCCTGTCTGACGCTGGAGGTCACCGAAGACTTCATCCTGGACGCGACCGACACGGTGATATCGGTCATCACCGAGGTCCGGCAACTGGGTGTCAGTCTGTCCATTGACGATTTCGGCACCGGTTACTCCAGCCTGAGCTACCTGCTGCGCCTGCCCGTCAACGCGATCAAGCTGGACAAGAGTTTCATCGACGATATCGAAAAAAGTGCGAGCGCCCGCACGCTCGTTCAGTCGATTGCCGGGATCTGTCATAGCCTGCAATTGAACATCGTTGCCGAAGGGGTCGAAACCGAGGGGCAACTGGAGATCCTTCGAAACCTGGGCTATCACGTCGCGCAGGGTTATTGCTTCTCTCGTCCGCTGGAGCCGGAGGATCTTGCGCTGTGGGTGCATGAGCGTTCGCATTCATACCTCTCCCGGCAATAGTCTTTGTCCAGCCGGCCGATTTTTCCCCTGTCGGCTGATCCCTAACATCGTCTCCAGGCCGCCAGCAATCACGCTCCAGCGGCCTTCAACGAGACGGTGAACATCATGACCTTGAAGAAAACGGCGCTGCTTTTGATCCTCGGCACCTTCGGCGCACATGCTTATGCAGCGGACAGCGCAGAAGCCAACGCCACCCCGATCGAAACCTATGATTACGCGACCAGACTGGATATCGAACACGTCATCTCCATCACCGAACCCGCCAACGAATGCGCGCCGGTTCCGGTACAGATGACCTACGAAGACTCCTACGGCGAACGCCACGTTCTGCAGTATCAAGTGATGGGCACCGGCTGCTCCAGTTGAGTCCGGTGCAGACGATGGAGGGTCGACACTCCATGTCTGCGGCACTCAGTTTTTAGCGCTGACGATGGCCTGATTCGCCGCAAGCATTTGCGGAATCGATTGCTTGAGAAACTCCACCCACGTCTTGATTTTCGCATCGACGAACCTGCGCGACGGATAGATCGCGAACAGGTTCAACTCCTCCAGCCGATACTCCGGCAATATCCGCACCAGCGTTCCCGCCCGTAATCCCTCCACGGCCGATGCTATCGGCTGGATACCGATTCCTATGCCTTTCCTGATCGCAATGCTCATGCCGTCGGCGGTGTTGATGTGCAGGGGCGACACGGGAATAGTGATGGTTTCCATGCCGTCGGGTCCTTCGAACGTCCAGTTCTCCACGGGCATGACCGTGTTGACGATCCGCAGGCACTCGTGTTCGCACAGCGCGGCGGGGGAGTCGGGTGTGCCGTGTTTTTCCAGATAGGCCGGCGCCGCGCAGAGGATGCTGTAGGTGATGCCGAGCCGTTGCGCGACGAAGCCGGAATCCGGCAGGTCGCGGGCCAGCACGATGGACATGTCGTAGCCTTCCTCGAGCAGATCCGGGACGCGATTGGTCAGGGTCAGGTCGAACATCACCGTAGGGTGAATCTCGCGGTAGCGCGCGATGGCGTCGATCACGTAATGGTTGCCGATGGCGGACATGGTGTGGATCTTCAGCCGGCCAACGGGCAGGGTCTGGGCGGCCCCGGCTTCTTCATCGGCCTCGCGCACGTCATCAAGGATTTTTTCGCAGCGTTGCAGGTAGCGCACACCGGCTTCGGTGAGGGCCAGGCGGCGGGTCGTGCGGTTGATCAGGCGGGTGTGCAAGCGGGCTTCGAGGCTGGAGACAGTTTTGGAGACGTTGGTTGTGGTGGTGTCGAGCAGTTCGGCGGCGGCGGTGAAACTGCCGGTCTGGGCGACTGCACTGAAGAACCGCATGCTCTGGAAGACGTCCATGGTTTTGGCCTTGTTGGGGTGCAGGGATTATAGGTGCGCGGCCCGGAAAAACAGCCCTCTCCCGGAGAGAGAAGGCTGCGACCTGAATCACGCGCAAAACTTCAAGCCGAACGCGCTGGAATAAACCCCGGAACCCCAGTCTCCACTACCGAATTGAAGCGAATCCGCGTCGTGATCTCGTCCTTGATCTCATGCATGGCCCGATGCGGCAGGGTGCTGATGTCGACGTTTTCCTGAATATGGCTCGGCGTCGCCGAGGTCGTCAGAAACGCCGTGCCGCGCTGCACCGCCCAGGCCAGCAACACCTGCGCCGGCGTTTTCTGCACGCGTTGGGCGATGCCGGTAATCACCGGCTCCTGCAGCACATTCGGCACCATGCCATGCCCCAACGGAGCAAACGCAAGAACGATAATCCCGTGCTCTTTGCAGAACGCCAGCAGTTCCCATTCCGGCAGGTACGGGTGCGACTCGATTTGCACCACCGCCGGTTTGATCCGCGCGGCGGCAACGATTGCCTTGAGGGCGTCGAGGGTGATGTCCGATAGACCGATGGATTTGCAACGGCCTTCATCGACCAGGCTTTCCATGGCGCGCCACGTCTCCAGCAGCGTCACGCCGCCGTCGTAGATGACGTGCCCGTAAATGTCCCGTGGGTCCTGATCGTCCCCGGCCTGGAAGGCGAACGGGGTGTGGATCAGGTAGCAATCGATGTAGTCGACCTGCAGCCGCTGACAGCTCGCTTCGAACGCCGCTCTGACCCGCTCGGGACGGTGGTTGGTGTTCCACAGTTTGGTGGTGATGAACACCTCTTCGCGGCGGATGCGGCCTGCGTCGAAGACTTGCTGGAAGGCCACGCCAATCTGCTCTTCGTTGCGGTAGCGCTCGGCACAATCGAAGTGGCGAAAACCGGCCTCCAGCGCACATTTGACCGCCTCGGTGGTGGTACTCAGATCGCGGAACAACGTGCCGAAACCCACCGCCGGCATCGCGCCCGCACCATTGTTCAGCGGCAATCGTGTGTCGCGCAGTTCATCGCGAATGACTTCGTAGCTCATGACGTTTCTCCGTCGTTAAAGCGGTTGTTGATCGGTGGATGTCGAGGCCTCGCGGGCGGCCATTTTCTGCTCGAAGGCGCCGACAGAATTGCCGCCCAGCGCCACGAACAGGCGCACAGTGTCGAGGTAGCGCGCCGTCTTGACCTGGATCTGCCCGAGCAGCGCCTGCTCATAGGCGCGCTCGGCTTCCAGCACCTGAAGGATGCTGTTCTCGCCTTGGGCATAGGCCTGCTGGTTCAAGCGCAAGCTGGTTTCAGCGGCACGCAGGGCGTCGTCCTGGGCGAGGTTCTGCTCGGCGCCGTGGTTGATCGCCTGCAAGGTGTCCGCGACCTGCCCGAACGACTGAATCAGCGTTTGCTGGTAGCGGGCGAGGGAGGCGTTGTAGCCATCGACCGCCGCCTGGCGTTCAGCCTTGAGCGTGCCGCCGTTGAAGATCGGTGCGGTCAGCCCGGCAGCGAATCCCCAGAGCGCGGCGCCGCCATTGCCGGACGCGGCTTGCGCCAGCGAAGCGGACAGCTCGACATGCGGGTACAGATTGGCGGTCGCGACGCCGACCGCGGCGCTGGCGATGTGCAGTTCCGATTCGGCTTGCAGCACGTCCGGGCGGGTGTGGGCCATCTCCGAGGGCAGGCTGACCGCGATGTTCGACGGCAGGTTGAACTCGTCGAGGCTGAAGTCCGGTGCGATCCAGTCAGCCGGGCCTTTGCCGGCCAGGATCGACAGCGCATGCCGGGCCGCATCCCGCTGCTGGGCGAGGGGCGGCAGCAGCGTGCGATCCTGGGCGAGGCGGGTTTCGGCCAATGACACATCGATCTGGGTAGTCGTGCCGTGCTGCCGGGCCATCCGCACCAGGTCGAGGTTCTTCGTGTCGTTCGCCAGCAAGGTTTCCACGGCCTTGATCTGCGCGTTGGCAGAGGCGAGCAGCAAGGCCTGACTGGCAACGTCGCCGGTCAGCGTCAGGTACGCGGCCTCGTAGCGATGGGTTTGCAGTTCGGTCAGTGCCTGTTGCTCTTCGACCAGGCGTTTGTTGCCGCCGAACACGTCCAGGTCGAACGCGACCCTTGGGCCAATGGCGTAGAAGTTGTTGGCGGTTGGCTGCGGCCCGTTATGCGTGCGCTGGCGCCCGGCCTGCGCGCCGAAATCCACCTGCGGGTACAACGCACCTTCCGCCGCTGCGACGGAGGAGGCGGCCTGGCGGATGGTCGCGTCGGCGGCCACCAGTTCGAGGTTGCCGTCGATGGCGCGGCGCACCACCTGATCGAGTTTCGGCGAACGGAACGCTGACCACCAGTCACCGTTCAGCCGTTTGCCGAGGTCGATGTGCTGATTGCCGGGCGTGGTTTCGGTCGCGAGTTGCTGCTCGGCCTGCCGGTCGTAATGCTGCGACTTGCTGGCGATATCGGGGCGCTGGAAATCGGGGCCGACGGTGCAGGCGGACAACAACACCAGTGCCGCCAACAGGGTGATTTTCGTCGGCAACGCTGACCGACTGATAAAGCGCGTAGAAGATTTCATGTTCCGGACTCCACGAAAATTAGTTGGTCGCAACGGGTTTGCGCAGCAACAGCACCAGCGGGCTCACCACGAGCATCGCCACCAGCAAAATCTTGAACTGGCCCATCACCGCGATGAACGCCGCCTGGTGGGTGACCAGATGGTTGAGCCCCTCAAGCGCCGACAGCGAGGTTGGCAGCGCCTGGTGATAGGGCGTCAGGTTGCTGACCAGCGCCGAGTGCATCGCCTGGGTGTTGTTGAAGAAAAAGATCTGCACCACCGCCACGCCGAGCGTGCTGCCGTAGACGCGGATCAGGTTGAAAATGCCGGTGGCTTCGGGCCGCAGCTTCGGATCGAGCGTGCTGAACGCGACCTTGCTCAGGGCCGGCATCAAGATGCCCAGGCCAACCCCCTGAATGAATCCGGTGACCGCCACCGGCGTCCAGTCCATCAGCGGCGAGTAACCGAGCATCAACCAGTTGGCGTACGCCACCAGCGCCACGCCGAGGGCCACGAACAGCCGTGGATCGATCCACGCCGGTGCCCGACCCATCAGCAGGAACGCGCCCACCAGACCGACGCCGCGCGGAGCGGTCATGAAGCCGGTGGTGTCCGGCGGATAACCGAGGATTTCATCGAGCATCGGTGAGGTCAGGGCCATGGTCGACAGCAGCACGAAACCGAAGGCAAAGAAGATCGCGGTCGAGCACAGGAAGTTGCGGTCGGCGAACAACCCCTTGTTGATGAAGTGTGCCTTGCGGGTCAGCACATGGACGCTGAACAGGTACAACCCCAGTCCGCAGGCCAGCGCTTCGATCCAGATTTCCGGCGAGTCGAACCAGTCCATGCGCGCGCCCCGGTCGAGGAGCATTTGCAGGCCGATCATGCCCAGGGTGAAGCTGCCGAAACCGAAGAAGTCGAACGACGGGCGCGGATCGGCTTTTTTCTCGGCGAGCAGCAGGCTGACCACCATGAAGATGTACGCGGTCAGCGGCAGGCTGAGGTAGAACATCGGCCGCCAGTCGAAATACTCGCAGATCCAGCCGCCGAGACTCGGGCCGCTGACGATGCCCAACAGCACCAGCGCGGTCCATTTCGGGCCGAAGGCCGGGCGACGCTCGGCGGGCAGCGTTTCCATGGCAATCGCCATCGACAGCGGCGCCAGAATGCCGGCCGCCAGGCCTTGCAGGACACGCGCACCGATAAACTCCAGCGGCGTCGCGGCCAGGGTGCCGAGCCACAGACCGAGGGCGAACAGGGCGAGCGCGCTCTGGTAGACACGCTTCAGGCCAAAGCGTCCGGCCAACCATTGCGCCACCGGCGTGGTGATCGCGCTGGCAGCCAGGTAGGCGGTGAAAATCCACCCGGCCTGGTCGTCGGTCATCGACAGGCTGCCTTGAATCAGGCGCAACGCAGCGTTCGGCAACGGCAGATTGGCCGACTGCATGTATGTGGCGAGCAGGGCGACCAGGCGCAACGAGCGCGCATCGGCCGCCGTGGCGGTGTGGGTGTTCATCACGAGTCACCGGCGGTCAGCAACGACTTGAGCGGATGCCACCAGGGCGTGCGATGCCCGGTGTCGATGGTGACCGTGGCGCTGGTGCCGGAGAACAACTGCACCGTTGGATCGAGTTCGTCCAGCTCGAGCCGCACCGGAACCCGCTGCACCACTTTTACCCAGTTGCCGGTGGCGTTTTCCGGCGGCAGCAGGGCGAAGTCGGAACCGGCGCCGGGGCTCATGCTGGTCACGTGCGCCTTGAACCGGCGATCCGGGTAGGTGTCGATGGCGATGGTCGCGGTCTGTCCGGGGCGCATGTGGGTGAGTTGGGTTTCGCGGAAGTTGGCTTCGACCCAGATGTCCCGCTCGGAGATCAGCGCAAAGGCGGGCGCGCCGTTGTTGACGTAGTTGCCAACCTGCAAATCATCGACTTTGGCGACGATGCCGTCGTCCGGCGCCCTGACCGTCGCGTAGGACAGGTAGAGCCTGGCTTCGTCGAGCTGCGCCCTGGCCTCGCGCACGGTTGGATGATTGTCGATCGCGATGTCCGGATCGCCATTCAACGCAACGACGGTGCTGGCGATCTGTTGTTCGATCGCGGCAATGTGCTGCCGCGAGACTTTGAGGTCGGTTTCCGCACGCTCGTAAATCGCCTTCGAAACGAACTCGGTGGCGACCAGCGCTTTCTTGCGCGCGAACTCTTTCTGGTCGTAATCCGCCGACGCTTTCGCCGATTGCAGCTCGGCCTGTTGCTGGCGGTAGCTGGCCTTGAGGCCATCGATTCGCAAGCGGGCATTGCCCAGTTGCGCTTCGGCGCGGTCGACGGCGATCTGCAACGGGGCAGGGTCGATGCGGAACAGGATCTGACCCTTGCGCACCGGCTGGTTGTCCTCGACGGCGATCTCGACCACTTGTCCGGAAATCCGCGCGTTGATAGAGGCCTTGGCCACCCGGGCGTAGGCGTTGTCGGTGGAAACGAACGGCTCGTTGGCCAGGTAATGGCTGTAGCCGACGGCGGCAAAAATCGCCGGGACGCCGGCCATCAGCAGCGGTCGCAGTTTCTGCCTGAGGGGCTTTTTCGGTGGGGCGTCGGCCAGGGTCGGGCCTGGGTGTGGGTTGGCTTTTGTCGCTGAGAGATCGAAGGGCTGGGTCATGATCGAATCCACCTGTAACCGGGAAATCGGGCCGACCTGTGCAAGCGGCCCGGACGTCATTCATTGCGGTGAAAAAACAAGCCGAGTGCGGTGGTGGAGGATTGCTCCGCTGCCGCTGTTTCGTCGTCGCCAGACCCGGTTCGAGCTCCGCTACAACAAACCTGCCTATCAAGGAATTTTTGGTTCCTTAATTTTGTGCGATGGTGTAAGAATATGAGCGACCCCACGTTCCTGCAAGGATTAAATGCGAGATGGCACAAAATAAACCGACAGAAGGAAAAGGCCGCGGCCGCCCGCGTGCCTACGATCCGCAGACCGCGTTGCAACAGGCGCTCGGGGTGTTCTGGAATACCGGCTACTCCGCCGCTTCGCTGGACAGCATCGCCAGCGCGGCCGGGATGAACCGTCCCAGCCTGTATGCCGCGTTCGGTGATAAACATGCGCTGTACATCAAGGCGCTTGACCAATATTGGGAAACCGCCCACGCCGCCATGCAGGCGGCGTTGAAAGACAGCAGCCTGACTCTGGAGCAGGCGCTGAGCGCTTTTTACGAAGGTCAGTTGGCGATCTATTTCTCGGGTGACGGCCAGCCGCGCGGCTGTTTTGCGATCGGCACGGCGACCACCGAAGCGGTCGAGGATCCGGAGATTCGCCAGGTGCTGTCCTTGCGGCTCAGCCAGCTCGATGCCGATCTGCAAACGCGTCTGCAACTGGCGATCGACGCCGGCGAGCTGAAAGCCGATGCCGACCTCGCCGCGCTGGCGGTGCTTGCGTCGTCCCTTTTGCACAGCATTTCGATCCGCGCACGGGCCGGTAAGTCCCGCGAGGAGCTGGCAGCACTGGCGCGCAGCGCCGTCAGCGTCATCTGTGGGTGATGGCGTCCATGGCAGCGCTTGAAGACATTCTGGCGGACGGTCTGTCCGTGGTTTTCTGCGGGATCAACCCCGGACTGCTCGCAGCGGAGCAGGGACATCACTTTGCCGGGCGAGGTAATCGCTTCTGGCGCACGCTGCATCTGGCCGGGTTCACGCCGCAGGAAGTGCGGCCGGAAGAGGATCGGTCAATCCTGCAATACGGCTGCGGATTGACCGCCGTGGTGGAACGACCGACCGCGCGAGCGGATCAGTTATCGGCGAATGAATTCACGGCGGCGGCCGCGAGCTTCGAGCACAAGATCGCCCGCTGTGCGCCGCGCTTTGTGGCATTTCTGGGCAAGGCGGCGTATGCCGGATTGTCCGGGCAGAAAGTGCTCCAGTGGGGGCCTCAGGCGCAGACGTTTGGCGGTGCACAGGTGTGGATTCTGCCCAATCCCAGTGGGCGTAATCTGGCGTTCAATCTGGAGCAACTGGTGGCGGCGTATCGAGCGCTTTATCTGGCGGCGAACTGACGCAAGCGCCGTGGACGGCAAATGCCTCGGGCCGGCGGCTCATCCAGGGATGATTCCGCCGGGGCTCGCTCAGGGCGACCTTGCGACGCTACGCAACATCAAACTCAACCCACGTCCGCCGCTGGTCGCCGCCCTTGCCCACGAACCCCACCCGAACCGCCTGAATGGACCCGGACGGTGTCGCAAAGGGCGCCTGGCCTGCCAGCAGTTTCGGGTCGTCAGCGCGAATGACGCGCGGGCCGCACTGGGCATCCAGTGCCGTCAGGAGCGAGTGATACGGCATTTCGCCCCAATGCACGTTCTCCGCGTCGGCCTTGTTCGTGGGGATGAAGGCGGTGAGGTCCTTGCTCGTCATCAGCTCAAGGCCTTTGGCCTTGGCCGTCGCGTTCTCGCTGCCGTGATGGCCGACCTTGTAGTAGACGGTTCGGTTCAGCAGGTCCGGGCCGGTCACGGTGATTTCTTCCGACATCTTCCAGTTCGCGTCCTGCCAGCTCAGCCAGTTGCCAATCTGCGCGTCGGCGGCGAAGAGGAAAACCCGGCCGGTGTCGACGATCTCGAAGGCGAGCACCAGGCTGGTGTTGTTGATCTTGTTGTCGAGCTGCATCGCCAGCGAGCCGGCGGAACTGAGCCAGTCGTAGTCGATCCGCCGCCACGCCTGATTGGTCTCATTGGCGTCGGTGGTGCGCACGCGTTTTTTCGAGGCGATCAGTGGCGCCCGCTCACTCGGGCCGTAGTAGTGCAAGTACGCGAATTCGGCAGGCCCCTTGGGCGGCTTGACCACACGCGAGATGCCGTTGAGTGGAGTGCCCAGGCTGGGGTCGAACGGTGCTGTCAGGTCGGTGAAGTCGCTAGTGGAGGCCGCTGCGGCGAACGCGCTGGAGAGCGTGTCGGCAATGCGCAGGCCGTTTTCGTCGCTGGACATCGCGTAGCGCTCGCCCACGCGGTCCACGATGTTGAAATAGTCCGGGTTGCGCGACGGCGCGAGAACGTAGGCACGTATCGCGCAGGCGCTGGGAATGTCGAGCGGCGCTTGCGCGGGCTCCAGGTATTTGATGGCTTTTTTGGCGAGCCCGGCAGCCGTATCTCGCATGCCGCGTACCGTTTCGCCCTGGGCGCCGAAGCTGAATGCCAGGAGTTCGTCGATGCCTTCGCGCAGCGGTGCGGCCGACTTTGCCTCGTCCAGGTGCGCCACACTATGCAACTGGCGGCTGGCGCCTGAGAGCGCACTCAGTGCTTGCTGCTTGAATTTGTCGAGTTTTTGCGCGTCGGGATCGGTCGGCGACTCCGTCCAGGCCATCCACACTTCGTCGATATGGAAATCGGAAAACCGGTTCGCCGATGCCCTGAACGCCGAAATGTGGTCAGTGTGTTCGTGGGTCAGCACCAGCACATCGATTTGACCCTTGGTCACCGCAAACACGTCGGCGACGATGTCGTCGATGATTTGCGACCCGCCCTTGATGGACGTGTGAATCCCGCAATCGATGAGCATCCAGTAAGGGCTTTTGTCGGCCTTCTCGAAACGCAGCAAATGGCAGTCACCGATGCCTTGGCAATAGTGGCGAATGGTGAAGCCCGGGTTCTTATTGGGCATGGCCGAACCCTCCGTTGTGTGAGTGCAGGAGCGCAAACGGCTCACTCGGGGTGGTCGCAAAGTAGAGCGCTTGCAGCGCCCCCATGGAACCGCTGGACGCCTGCTGCCGTTGCCGGGCCAGACGGCTGTCGCTGCCACTGTTCTTGACGATGGCGTAACGGACTTCGCAATCGTTCTTGCGCGGGTCCAGAATCAGCGTCGTGCCGCCCCTGAACCACATCTGCGGGCCGTCAGGGTCATTCGGGTCAACCGGGACGCGACGGCGTTGCAGGATCGTCGCCACCACCTCGATCTGGAAGCCGCCATCGGGCGTCACACGGCGCGCCGGGCGAACGCTGGGCACGTCGAAGGTGGTTTCGCCGGGGGCTGCGGGACCCACAATCACCCCATCCGAGGAGTATTTCGGCACATCGGGAAGCAAGCCGAACTCCACGCACAGTTCCGGGTTCTTTTTCAGCAGATCCGAGAGACGTCTCCACAGTTTCCAGCGATTTTCTTCGTTGAGCCTCTGGACGGCCTCGCGATCAAGCTTGAGATCCCAGCCAAAGTCGAGGTCTGCCACCAATCCCGCCAGCCACTGCGGTTTTGAATTGACCAGCGTGCCCCAGGCCAGCGATTCCTCCGACACCGTGCGCACGTCGCGCGGCAGCAGATTGCGTTTGCGGAAAGCGTCCATGAAGGCGACGCGGTAGTGGAACCGGTCCACGGCGACCAGGTCGATATCGGCGGTGATGAGCGCGCGCAGATACTCGCCAAAGGTGATATCGACCGCGGGGCAGTAATCCAGCGCGCGGATGCAGATGCGCAGCACATGGCGGGCAGTCTTGCAGGTTTCCTCCGTCAGCCGTTCCACCAGGTCATGGGGCAGGGCGCCCTTGGGCAGCAGACCGGTGCCGTTGGTGGCGATACGGATAAGATCGGCGGTGCGGCGGTCGACGATGCTGAGGAACGCCTCGTACACCGCCGACACCAGGATCGAGCCTCGGTCGTGCATTTCCATGTCGTCGGGATACTTGGGCTTCGGGCCTTTGGCGAGATAGTCGCGCAACGGGCCGCCACGGTTGGTGCCCTCGCCGAACTGTTTGGCCAACGCGCCGAGCAGGCGGGCGGCGTCCATCACCCCATGCGCCTGACGCACCTGAAAACGCACCAGCTCGGGAATCGAGAAGTGCTGGAAAAGCGCCACGATGTCGGCGAAGGCCTCGTGGAAGGCCGGCACGTCCGGGTTCGAAGCATCCTGGAAGCGACGGTGCAAACCGTCCAGCAGCGCGTGGGACATTTCGTGGGCAATGATGTCGCTGGACAGGCACGAGAACACCATCGTGCCGCCGGGCGTGGCACCGGTCGGGTCGGCCTGCGACTGGAAGTAGCCGAACAGCAGCGCCACTTTGTCCGGGCTGTAATAGGCGTTGTCAGTGCGCAGGGCATGGGGGTAGATGCGCAAGCGCCGCACCGTGTAAGGCTTGAACTCCACCTGGCCCTTGCTGTTGGTGGATGTTGCCCAGCGTGCGGCCCAGAGCACCCGCCGGCCAAGGGCTTCCTCGAAGTTCTTGATGGTCTTCATGGCCACCGCGTAGACCATCTGCTGATGGAACTCCGGATTGCCTTCGGAGGGCGGCCATCCATCTTGAGCCAACAGTTTTGGCTCGTTGAGGTTGACCGGATCGTAGAGACGATTGGACGCCGGATCGACATCGACGATCTCAAGGTACTCGCCGACCGGGCCGGGCTTGAGGTCTTCCTCCCACGGGACGTTGATGACCGTCTCGTTGATCTCCACAGAACTCAATGTCTTGGCGATGGAGGGGTCCAGAGCGTACACCCGCAAACGTCGCGGCGGCGTGGGCAGCACTTTGGCCTTGCGTTCGATTTGTGATCCCGAGGGAATCGCGACAGGGCCGACGCCTGCGGCGGCCTGCTTGCGACCCAGTTGCTGCTCGAGGAAGGCCTTCAACGGCGCCGATGGATTGCCCGAGTCGAGTGCCGCTTCCAGATAGCGGCTGCGCAGGGACGCCGCCACGCCGGTGGCGGCGTCGTTGTCCGGGATCGCCTCGTCCACCTGTCGATTGATCTGTGCCATCTGGGTCAATTCAAGCGCAAACATTTCAAGTGTCGCCGGCGTCTGTCCAGCGGCGAGACTGACACCGCCGACGCCGAAGATCAGGTTGATCCAGCCCCAGCTGGGTTCGGCTTTTGACGTCTTCTTGAGATTGGCGGCGGCAGGGGGGGCGATCTGCAGCAATGCGTCGGCCTGTAGCACCCCTCGTCCAATTTTCTCGAGCGTTTCACCTTTGCCCATGACCGCCGTCGTTTGTCGCGCAGACTGAAACAGCGCCCAACGCGCAGCCTCGACACGCATCCACGGCTCGGGGTACGCCGCGAGGGCCTGAGCATGTTTGGCCATCCACAGCGCGACGGCAGCGGCCAGTTGCGGGGTGGCCGATGAGGTGCCCGCGCCGTCCATGCTGACGAGTTTGCCGCACCCGAACTCCGCCCACGGCACGTTGGGCGTGAAAGCGCCCATTGCCGTCTGCATTTTCGACGCTGGCCCATAGTTGCCCTGCATGGTGCGCAGGCTGAGGCCGGCGTAGGCCCGGCCGTCAGCCATCACGCCGCAGGCTGCAAGGACACGCTGGAAGCGTGCCGGGAACACGATGGAACCCGGGGTCGGCAGCTTGGCGTAGTTGTTGCCCGCTGCGGTGACCATGAACAGGCCACGCTCATAGGCCAGATTGACCGCGTCGGCGAGGGCGCGAGACGTCAGGCCGCCCATGCTCATCGACAGTACATGCGCGCCCTGATCCACCGCGTACTGGAAGCCCTGAACCATGGTGCTGGTCGAGAATCGCACCACCCAGTCGGCAATGCGTATCGGGATCACCGTCGCGTGAGGGGCGCCGCCGACGAAGCCGCTGAAGCCTTTTCCGGCCGGAACGTTGGTGATCTGATTGCCGGCCAGCAGGCTCAGCGTGGCGTGCCCATGGCCCTGGTTGCGAATGGCGTTCCAGCCGTCCGGCGTGCGGTCGGTGGCATCATTGAGCCGGCCCGGATCTCGAAAGTTGCGCTGATTCAGCAGGTCCAGATTTAGCGGCAAACTGGCGTGCTTGGGGTCATAGCCGGTGTCGAGATGAGCAATCTTGATGGCCTGCTGCTGGGCCGGGGTGACATTGTTCCGTGCATTGCCAAGCTGTGAGTACTGATTTTGCAGATGCCAGTCGTCGCCGGCAGTGGCGACAGCTTTTTCGCCCGAACCGTCCTGAGGATGAAAGGTGCAGGCCGCTGCGGCCGCCAAGGCTTGTGCCCCCGGTGTCTGCTCGGTAAACCAGGTTTGCTCGGTGTCCGGCTCGATGAACTCGATCGGCGTGCCGCCACCCGCTGCGGCGGCGAAGGCTGCCCCTTGGGCGAGCATGGCATGGGCGGCGTCCCAAGGATTGGCCGCTGGCGGCAGCGGCGCGCGATACCAGGTTGAACCGTGCGCGGCCGCCATGCCTGCCGCGCCGGCCGGGGCCGGTGGAGCGGGGATTTTCAGGATTTCCTCAAGGGGCGGGCCGCCGACGGCTGCTGCGAGTCCCTGATTCTGTCCTGCGCTTAAGCTCCCGCGGATCTTGACCAGCAGTGCCTTTCCCATCGCTCTTCTCCCTGTGTGCGTTGAGTCATCCTAGCGCACTGGAGGAGGATTGATGGCTGAATGCCTTCAAAATTTCTACCGTTCATCTTTGGGCATTTTCGGCTGCGCGAGCGCAACGACATACGCCTGAAACATATCCGCCATCCCGTCGGCACAAAGCGCAATTTCCTCCTCGCTGCGCGGGGTTCCCGAGAAGTCCTTGCCCACTGAACTGAGCGTCCTCAGGATCAGATCGCAGGCCAGCGCGCGGGTCGGATCGCTGGCCTCGGGCAGCAATTGGAGGATGAACGTTTCAAAGATCTGCTTGCCGGCCGCGCGCACCTCGTGAGCCTCGGGCGCATCGCGGTAGAGCGGGGCGGAGTCGTGCAGCGCGCCGCGCATCTGTGCTTCTTCGCACTCTGATCGGATAAAGGCATGCACCAGCGTGCGCAGGCGATCCAGCGGCGGCTCTTCAAGGTTTTCCAGAATCCGCCGCAGCATGGCGGTGGTCTCCAGCCATTCATCGCTCTGCAAGCGGAACAGGATCGCGGCCTTGTTGGGGAAATACTGGTACAGCGAACCGATACTCACCCCAGCCTTTTCCGCGACGCGGGCGGTGGTGAAACGGGCGGCGCCTTCCTTGGCCAAAACCTGAGTAGCCGCTTGCAGAATCGCCCCGACCAACTCCGTGGAGCGCGCCTGCTGCGGCTGTTTGCGTGAGGAAATACGGGCGTTCTGGCGCTCTGTCATGGGGGACTCGGAGGTTGGGGGAGAACGCGAATAGCGAAGGCGATGAATCACTCGCATCATTTAAATGCGACGAATTGCTCGCATCTTAGTCCCCAATCGACGGAAAGCAATCATGACGACTTTGACCACTGAGCCCCTGGCGACCCTGATCGAACGCCTCTACACCCAGGCCAGCGCCGCCACCAGCCCGGTGCTGAACACGGTGTCGCACGAAGAGCGCGAACGCCTGATGCACAGCAAAACCGAATACCGCGAACTCTACGCCATGCTCAAAGACCTGTGGCTGCCGGTCTCCCGCGACACCGGCAAGCTGCTCTACATGCTGGCTCGCAGCACCAAAGCCAAAGCCATCGTCGAATTCGGCACCTCGTTCGGCCTCTCGACCCTGCACCTGGCGGCGGCCCTGCGCGACAACGGCGGTGGCGTGCTGATCGGCAGCGAATTCGAACCCTCGAAGATCGCCCTGGCGCGCAAACACTTCGTGGAGGGCGGCGTCAGCGATCTGATTGAAGTTCGCGAAGGCGATGCGCTGGTGACACTCGCCAGCCACCTGCCGGAGACCGTCGACCTGCTCCTGCTGGACGGCGCCAAGGCGTTGTACGGCGATGTGCTGGGCCTGGTGGAAAAACACCTGCGCCCCGGCGCACTGGTGGTGGCGGACAACACCGACTACTGCCCGGAATATCTGGCCCATGTGCGGGCGCCGGGGAACGGGTACGTGTCGGTGCCGTTTGCTGATGATATTGAGGTGTCGATGCGGTTGGGGTGAGGCGTGCTTTGGTGGGGCCACCGATTCGGTGGCTCCCCGCTGCGGGCATGCTTTCTTCCTGAAAAAACGCCCAAGGGTTTGGCGCGTCCTGGATGTTTAGGGCGGCTTACTGCCTTGGGCGGGATGTGGGCAGCGTAGGTCGCCACAACGAAACGATAGAGCTTGAAGAATCGCCCGACAAGGTGACACTTTCCGGTGAGTTTGTAGGTAATGACGCAGGGATGTGTAGCCTTGATCTGTCATGCATTTCTCGGGCGATCAGCGCTCGATTGAGTCGCTGACGAGATCTATCGCAACCCACTCAACGCAATCGCGTCAGCCCCCGCCGGGAAGCGAAGCTGTCCCGACACATCGTTCGCGGCGCGCCAAACCGCCTCCGCCACATCACTCTCGGTGGTGATCGGCGAGGTCCCCAGCGAACTGAAGATCTGTTGCGCAATCGGCACGTAAGCCTCTGGAATCAATCCCGCCATGCGCGCTTCTCCGTTGGCGGTGAATCGTGTCGTGGGTGCATAACCCGGTTCGACCAGTTTCACCTGGATGTTGAGCGGCGCAAGCTCCAGCGCGAGTGAACCGCTGAAACCCTCGATCGCCTGTTTGCTGGCCGTGTAGGTCGCGACCATCGGCATCGGGGCAAGTGTTGCACTGGAGGTGACATTGATTACCACGCCGCCACGACGGGCGCAGAACTGTGGCAGAACCGCCTGAGTCAGGGCCATCACCCCGAAAGTATTGGTTTCGAACAGCTCACGGGTGGTGGTCATCGGGGTGGCTTCGAAGGCGCCGAACAGACCGATCCCGGCGTTATTGACCAACACATCGAGGGGGCCGCTCGTTTCCAGTGCGGCGCGAATACTTTCAGGCTCGGTGACATCCAGGGCCAGGACGCGCAAGCGATCGGAGCGGGGCAGCAGGTCTTCGCGCGGTGCGCGCATCGTGGCAATCACATTCCAGCCTTGCGCGAGAAAGTGACGTGCAGTCTCCAGGCCATAGCCAGAGGAGCAACCGGTGATCAGAACAGTCTTCATGGGGGCATTTCCAGGTAGGTCAGGTAGCGGCTACGATAACGGCGCCTGGCGAGACCCCCCCATAATCACAAGTCCACTATTCATTCGCGAAAGTCCCTATGAGCGATCCTCTGTCCGATGTCATCACGTTGCTCAAACCTCGCGCGGTGTTCTCCAAGGGCATCAGCGGCGCCGGACGGTGGGCGGTGCGCTACTCGGCGTTTGGCTTGCCGAGCTTTTGCGCGGTGCTGGAGGGGAGCTGTCTGCTGGCCGTGGACGATCAACCGGTTCTCACGCTGGAGGCGGGTGACTTCCTGTTGTTACCCAGAACGCCCGCGTTCACGATGTCCGGTTTCGATCCCGTCGAGCCGCTGCACATTCAGCCACTCAAAGCGGTCACGCCGATCGACGAGGTTCGCCATGGCGATCTCGACGCGCCAGCCGACGTGCGTTTGCTCGGAGGCCATTTTGTCTTTGAATCCCCCGATGCCACCCTGCTGGCGCAAATGCTGCCTGCGCGCTTGCATGTGCGGGACAGGGAGCGCCTGACGACGCTGGTTCGCTTCGTGCGTGAGGAGTCCATGGGGCAGGGCGCCGGGCGTGAGTTGATCCTGACTCGCCTCGTGGAAATGCTGCTGATCGAAGCATTACGCGCGACACCCGAAGCGGAGGCGCCACCAGGGCTGATTCGCGGCCTGGCCGACCCGCGTCTGGCGAAAGTCCTGCAACAGATGCACGGCGACATCGCGTGCCCGTGGACCGTGCCGCAGCTGGCAAAGATTGCTGCGCTGTCGCGCTCTGCGTTCTTCAAGCGTTTCAATCACACCCTCGGCCAAGCCCCCATGGAATATCTGCTGGCCTGGCGAATGGCCGTCGCCAAGGACCTACTGCGCGGCTCGGCGGCGGGCATGATCGAAGTGGCCGAGCGAGTCGGCTACAGCTCGGCCAGCGCATTCAGTACGGCATTCAGCCGACACATGGGCGTATCGCCCAGCCATTACCGGAGCGAAGGGGGCAGGGCTTTGGCTTAGCGCTGAGAAAGCTGCGTTGGCGAAATTGCAAGATCAACGCGCGACGGGTTATATGCTGCTGTGCAATATCACCCGGCGTTTGATGCCACGGAGTGAATGCGCGAAAGCCTTCGAGGCCGGCACTGCTAGAGTGGCGCCAATCAGGCAAATGAACGGGTGCGAGATCGCCAATGAGCAAACTGGGTTGTAAATGCGGCTACGTGATCGTCGACCAGACTGACAGCTTGCCCTATAAAGCCCGCCTGCTTCGCGACGAAGCAGAGGAGGCGTATTGGCGTGAGTTCGAGCGCCAGATCAAGACTTTCGTTGCTGCCGTGGAAGCAGGAGACAAGGCATGCTACGTCGCTGAGTACGGTACACACTCTCCATGGATCAAATCGTCGGATCTTCTGATCAACCGCCTGAGTAGCATCCAGGCTCACCACGAAACCACCATTTACGAGTGCAAGGGTTGTGGTCGCTTGTAGTTGCAAAAGCCGGATAGCAAGCAATTTGTTTCGTATACCTCTGAAGAAAACGAATACCGGGCCATTCTGGCGGCGGCTTCAGGGGATGGTGATCAGATTGATTGAGAAGCCATAAATCGCCAGTCCTTTCTGGATACGACTCTGATAGTCCATTAGTCTGGCGACGGATCTGAACAGGACGCTGCTTTCATGGATGCACATTTCATCATCGACAGAAACTCCGCCAGGTGCGAAGCCTTCGACGACGACTCCTTCATCGGGCAATTACACGAAGCGCAAATCGTGGCGCACGATGAGTATTGGCAACTGGAGTGGGCGCTTTATCAACTGGCGACCCCAGAACACTTCACCCAAGAGCTTTCGCAAAAAGTGTTCAGGATATTCAGCTTTAGCTCCCACGCGCTGGCGAGCCACTTTGATCGCAAGGATTCATTCAAAATTCGAAATCTGAAAAGAAAGCAGGTCTACGAATTTCGTTTTCGATTCAAATTGGTTTTCGAAGGCTTTTTTGCCCAAAAGATGCCGGGCCCGGACTATTTTTCTGAGGTGAATCCACTGTTGCTCGGCAGCTCTGACGATTGACTCGACTCAAGCTCACCGTTTGCTTGCAATCAAACCGACCATGTACTCATTCAGATCGCGAAAATCCTTAACGCTCCACGCATGCGGCGCGATTCTCACACCGTTCTCCTGCAAGGTTTTCGGAATCAGGTTGCCGTTCGGGCGCAGGATGACCGACGACACAATCACGCCCGGATAATCGTTAAGCCGTTTCTTGAACGCGGCAGTCGTCAGGTCAGGCGTGGGCGGATTGCTTTTATGAGCCAATGGCCCGGTGCCCTTGATATCTGCTCCGTGACACACCGCGCATCGCTGCACATAGAGGTTCTTGCCGTTGGCATTTTCTGCCAGGGAAACGGGTATTTGCGTGAGCGATGAAGCAGCCAGTAAAGCGATAAGTACTGTTTTCATTTCCATGGGGTTTGAACCGAGACTGTCCGTTGTGCTCGCGAACGATCGACTGGCTTGCGGTAGTACTTGATAGCCGCCAACGTTCGAATTGTGCGCGGTGTTATAGCTGAAAACGGCGTCTACACCCAACCTCCCCATACCCGTCTCTTGCTGTGAGTCGTTCAGGAAGAAGTTCGCTGTCGTGTGGTTCGCCGTTCTGTTCCGGGCCGGATGCGCCAACCAGAAATTCAAACCTGCATATCGCACCCAGATCCATGTCGTGAAAACTCTGCCGGTTTCGCGGAACCCCGGGAAATGCGCTACATGGGCCGCGAACAAGCCTGGGGCAGCAGCGTTGCCCTGGCGAATTTCCAGCCTGCCAGTAAGCGAGCCGTCCGCCACGCCCCTGCGAACAGCCCAAACAGGTCTACGCTCCTCCAACCACCCACTGGAGACGCCGTGATGATCCGAGCCTTGTTGATCGCTTCCCTGTTCGTTGTCGTCAGCGCTCCAGCGCGTGCCGACGTGAGCGCGTTCCCGTCGTCGTTTCATACGCAAGACATCGCGGTAGAAGGGGCGAAAATCCATGTGCGCGTGGGCGGCAAGGGGCCGGCCGTGGTGCTGCTGCATGGCTTCGGCGACACCGGTGACATGTGGGCGCCACTGGCCGCCGACCTCGCCAAGGATCACACCGTCGTCGTGCCCGACCTCCGTGGCCTCGGTCTGTCGTCGCTGGCCGAAGGTGGCTACGACAAGAAAACCCAGGCCGGCGACGTGCATGGGGTACTGACGACGCTGGGCATCAAGAACGCGGTGATCGTCGGCCATGACATCGGCACCATGGTCGCCTTTGCCTACGCCGCGCGCTATCCGCAACTGACCGACAAACTGGTGGTGATGGATGCGCCCGTGCCCGGCATTACCCCGTGGAACGACATCGTCCGCTCGCCGATGCTCTGGCACTTCGACTTTGGCGGCCCGGACGCCGAGCGGCTGGTTGCCGGCCGTGAGCTAATCTACCTCGACCGTTTCTGGAACGAGTTTGCCGGCGACCCCGCCAAGGTCGACGAAGCGACCCGCCAGCACTATGCCAAACTCTACGCCCGCCCAGGCACCATGCACGCCGCATTCGCCCAGTTCCGCGCCATCCGCCAGGACGCGCAGGACAACGAAGCGACCATGCAAAACAAACTGACCATGCCGGTACTGGCCGTCGGCGGCGAAAAATCCTTCGGCAACAACGAAGCCATCGTCATGCGCAATGCCGCCGTCAACGTCAAGGAACTGGTCATCCCCGGCGCCGGGCATTGGCTGATGGAAGAAGCGCCGACTCACACCATCCGCGCCATTCGCGAGTTCATCAGCCTGTGAGGGCTGAAGTGAGCGACGTGATTTGGCTGGAGCCTGCCTCGGCGATCGGCTGAATCTTCACCGGGCGACTGGCGTCATCTGGCCGACGACCGTCTGCTGCAACAGACAGTCGCCGGCCATCGCTTGATCCGGCTGCAGGGGGCGAGCCGTTACGTCAGCTCGACATGATCCAGCGCCTGATTCACCGCCAACTCCGCGACCATCACCACCTGCGCGATCCCCAGCGCTGTCTTGCGATGCGAGTGATCGAGGGTGGCGGCAAAGTTGCTCAGCATCTCGGTGACCGAACCGAGGTTTTCGCTGGCGTTGGCGAGCAGGGATTCGGTGTTGTATTTCGGATTGGCGAGGTACATGGCTTCCGGTTCGTTGCAGGACGACATGATCCGGGCGGCCGGGGAGAGGTAATGATCCAGCGCACGCTCGGCGGCGTCGTGGAATTTCTTGGAATCGGGGGATTCGTAGGGGGAGGTGGGGTCGGTTTCGAGATTGGGTTCGGGTGGGTTGGGTGTTGGTTTTATCATCGTGAAACTCCTATGTCGCCAAATGGGAGCCGTCACTTTTCGCTACCAAACGAATGGGTGGCGGCCATGCTCAGGTTGGTAGACCGGGACATAGGAAACCGGCGCGCCCGAAGACGCCCTGTGCATGACCACCATAATGCGGAGCCTGTCAGGCATCGCAAAACATGATGCTTATGCAACCTACGATCATCCGGGGCTACCAAACCCCATCACTGTTTTTCAGTGACCAGGAAACGATAAAACCCCCGCCGTAGAGGCACAAGCCGGCGGATTCTGGCGCAGTCGTAGGCAATGACGCAAGGCGTTGTAGCCTCGATGAAGTTACGGCGAGTGACTTTAAACAGGCCCGTTTAAATCAAGAAATTCCACCGAGAAAACCCCGATCCCCAACGACTCACCGCACCCGCCAAAGCACACCCTCAGCCCGGCAAATCCACCAGCGACACCAATCGCGGCTCAAGCGAATCCCTCGACACCTCCATCAACACCAACGTCACCGGCAACCTGAACCGCCGCCGCCCGGCACTGCCCGGATTCACATAAAGCCGCTCCCCACGCCACTCGATGCAGGGTTTATGGGAATGGCCGGTGATGACGAGTTTGATGCCGGCATCAAGGTCGGCAGGGACGTCGGCGATGTCATGCACCAACAGCGTTTGCCAGCCGTTGAGATCGAAGGTCAGGAGGTCGGGGAGATCGCTGGCCCACGGAAGATCCAGGTCGTTGTTGCCCCGTACTGCGTGGACGGGAGCGATGGCGGAGAGTTGATCCAGAATCTCCGCGTTGCCGATGTCACCGGCGTGGATGATCCGCTCGCAGCCTTGCAACGCGGCGAGGGCTTCGGGGCGGAGGAGGCCATTGGTGTCGGAGAGGATGGCGGTTTTCATGGGTATCTGAATGTATGTTTGGGATGCGCTAATGAAATAGGCGCGACTCAGTAGGCAGCAGCACTAAATAACACCTGACTTAACCGCTACCCCGAAGCAGATCATCACCAGTAGCAGCCCAATCACGCTCCATTGCAGCACGGCTAACTTGCGTTTAAGGGCCGCGGGGAAACTGGCCAAGTCTTCGGAGCTTAGCTCGCCTCTTTTCAAATAGAATTTCGGGAAGGTAACAATTCCCGAAATACCACCGACGAGCAAAAGCTTGCCCCAAGGTCCGCCATGTCGAAGCGGAGCACGAGTCATGATGGCCTGGCAGTTTTTCAAATGCTCCAACATCAGATCCATTTTCGTGTAGCCCAGATGCAAACAGACGCCTATCCAAACAAGAAGCCCTGCCAGATCAATCACGGCGATGGATAGCAGGACCGTATCAACAACGTTCAAACTCATTTTCCCGCCTCATAAATCTTTTCACCGGCCCATTCGCCCGTTGCCCCGCCAACGCTACCTCCAGCGTATGAGCCTGCTGCGACAACGATGACGCCACATGCCAGAGTGGCCATGCCGCCCGTAGGTACACCCAAACCTACACAGATAACACCCGCTGTGGAACCGCTCAAAACCGCGCCGGTAGCAGCACCGCCGGCCACGCCACCAATGAAGCTGCCGCTCTCGGTGTACTTGATCTTTTCACAGGCATCTTTATTGCCTGCCGCACAGACTTCCTGAACCTTCATGTACGACGCGCCACCGCCTACGGCGGTGCCGATCCAGCCGCCATACTTAACAACCTTGGCCGCTTTGGCGATGCCTGCCGCGTGCGTGGCATAGCCGGGAATCTGCCCCGGAGCGCCCGCCAGGCTCCAGTGATGCACCAGGCTCCTGCTTGAGATGCCGAGGGCGGATTTCAGACTGGGGTGGTCAGGGAAACCGATGCCTTTTCTGGTCAGCCCGGTGAGCTGCCGGTCGAGCTTGGCGAACAGTCTTGCACGTTCCGCAAAAAAGTCCTGGCTGCGTAAGTGGCCGTCACGCTTAAAGCTTTTCTGATGCAGGGCCTCGATTTCCTTCAGTGAGGTTTTCACGTCTTCCAGGTTCTTGGCGAAGATCGCTTCCCCTACACCGATTGAGGTTGAGCCTTGCGAAAGAACAGACTCTATCTGGCTCCGATAGCGAACCATGAAGCTGGCTTCTTCGTCGGTCATGGGCTTCAGCGCAGCGTCCACCTTTTGCGCGGCTTCCATGAGCAACGTTTCTTCAGGGGTACACAGGGGATTGTTCGGATCGCTCAAAACGATGAGTTGACCAGGCTTGGCGTAGCCGGTGATGTGAGGATTGAGGCGATTGAATTTCTCGAGCGTTGCACCGTCCGGCTTGTCGAATAATGCCGCTTCCAGCGCAGAGCGCGGCATGACTTGCTGAACGATGTAGAAGCCTGGCTCCGCCGGCTCCTTTACCACCGCCGGCTTCTTCGCCGGCGCCTCGGGATACTCTGCCCAGCGCTGCGCATGCAGATCGACTGGCTCGACGCCACGGTAAACCGTATTTCTCGAAGGGTTAGGTCGGGCGGGTTTTGGAACGTTTCCTTGGTCGCTCATGAATCATCCTTGTTCGTGCGTGAATCCCGAATCGAGGTTTCGACAGCTCAACGCTACCGAAATGCTCAAGTGCCGGCTGTAGGACAAAACCTAAAGGCTATGCCCAAACTGCTGATTTCTTTCATTCGTTGGGCATGAAGGATAACTGGTGACGGAGGTTGGTTGTATGGCAGCCAATGGCCACTCATAAATGGTCGCCTAATTTGCGAGCGTTGAGCTATTTTTTACGTCTAGTGATGAAAGCCATTGGTGATTAATAGCAGCCGCCTGTGAGCGGCAAAAGTTGCTCTCGAGCATACGGTTGATAAGGCTTTCACTCTGGACCATCCCGACGTAGTCCGCTATGCGGAGGTTGCCAGCAGCAGCTAGGCCTTTGAGGATGCAGCTAGGGCAAGTGTATTCAGCCATCTAAATCAGGCTTGAACAAACAGCTCAATGCTCCGAAACGTCTACTGTACGAGTTCACACGCCAGCAAGGTCGCTCCTTAGCGATGCTGAATGGCACATCGCTACCCTCTCGGGTACGATTAGGATCTGAATAACGAGTGGAGGCGTACTGGAATGAGCTTTTCCTTGGCTGAGAATCCTGAGTTGATACTGGGCGGCGCATTGATGCTGTGCCTGATAGTGGTGGTGAGTTTTAAGTTCGTACGAAATCGAAATGTCAATGTCAAGGCAGCCAATGGTTCCGCAGCTTTCAATGGGAAAAATTCTGGAAATATTACAATTAATCATAATAAAGAGAAAAAATAGTGGGTATTAGGGATCTCATCAGCCGCCTAGGATGGAAGCCTATTGCCACGAACGTTTCTGCGGAAAACTCGAGCGTTGCGATCAATGGGCCAAATAGTGGCCCTGTGATAATAAATGATGTTGACACGATTGCTGAGGCTCTCTCTAAGTCAATTGCAGTTCAGCACGCTGCATTGGCCCAGGGGGTGGCGGGAGATCTTCAAACTGAGTTTGACCGCCAAGTTGATCACTATCGCGAGCAAATGAACTCTGGGGCTGTAAAGTCTGCGTTGGTATCATTTGAAAAGCTTTTAGTAGACCAAAAAGATAATCTCACCGATCTTTTAAAGTTTCGTATTAAAGCAAATATTGCCCTCTGTCATCATCAGTTGGGAAATGTTGCTAAAGCTCCAAACCTCCTTCTCGAAGCTTGTACTTACGCCCCTGATGACAAACGGGCAATAGCATTCCAGGCATTGGCATATATACTTCAGGATGACTGTGACAAAGCGCTGGAGTATGGGTGCGAAAAAATTCGTGAGTACCCTGATAACGAGAATTTAGCAGGGTTTATTTTACAAGCCGCTCGAATCAAATATCATAATAAAGATACTTTTGTAGATCCGTTTGACAAGTTTGGTGAACGGCTGCAATTGAACCAGTCTGTTCGTATCGCGCACATTCACCTCCTTGCCTCACGACGGATTGAGGGGTGGAGGGCCATGGCTCAAAAATTCCTAGAAGAGTATCCCGACGACGCACAGGCCAAAAACCTTATAGCCATCGGCATACTTCAACATTATGTTGATAATCGTCAAACCGCCAATGGCTTCACTTTCTCTCAGGATGAAGTAAACGAGTTAAAGTTAGCTGCCGACTATATAAATGCTGAATGGCAGCAGTTTAAGTCAAGCGATAGGGTTGCTCATGCTAGTGATCTCCAGAATATTCAATATCTCCTGATCCTATATAAGCTTTCAGGTAATATTGATGCTCTTGTAAAAGAGTGTTCTTATGTGCTGGCTGAGCTGGCAGGTGATCAAGAAATTATCGAAACGATCGCGCGAAATTTGATTGATCTTCAAGAAGCTGAGCTATTCGAGCAAGCTGTACAAAAGGTAACTGATCCTATCAATGCAAAAAAACTTAGATTTCTAAATAAATTAGCAAAAAAAGATTGGCATAGTTTGAGCGGTTTTCAAGATTATGCTCTTGATAAGTTTGATGAGCCATTTGCCAATCATGCTCGAATAGTGGTGTACATTGCTAGGGCTTTTGTGGGCAAAGCAAGTGGTAAAGACCAATTAACGCAGCTTCTTTCAAGCTGTGAGCTAGACAGTCGAGGTAGGTTGCTGCTTTTTGAATTTGCAGCTGCGAGCAAAATTAATTCTATCGCCAATATGGCTCATGCGTATGGACACAATCGAGTCACAGAGCGAAGTGAAGCCATTGAGTTTTTTCACTACATGAAGCTTGTCCGCTTCTTGATGCTATGGCGAGAAATTGTCCTTCGGCTTGAGTTTCATCCTGCTGTTAGTGAAAATTATGAGTTGAAACATATGCTCGCATTGGGCTTTCTCAACGAACATCCAATAAGAGCAGAGGCCGTCGCTTTTTTTGAGAAGTACATCATCCCAAATACCCAGGGCTTTGAACTTCTGGCTGGTTTTTTTTACTTTAAGCGTAATGATTTTCAGCGATCTGTCCCCTTGGTCGAAAAGTATTTAAATGACGGTGGAGAAGATTTATTTGCTTTCATCGTGCTATGCGATATTGCCAAGTTAAGTCACGATATTTTGGCACTGAAGAAGCTCTTCCAAACGTATAAGCTGAGCTCTTTAGTCGGAACTCCCGAGCAGCGAATGCATGTAGCGAGAGTACGGGCATCACTTGGGCAGGGGGCGGAGGCTCTCGCTGAGGCCTATCAAATATGGGTGGAGAATCCTGATTCAGCTCCGGTAGCGCTAGGCTTCTTCAGCACCTTTCTCATGGTTGAGAAAGATGGCATTTTAGATAACACCATGACCGTCGGAAATGGATATTTTTACCGCCTTGTCCCCTCAGAAGGACAGATAATTGAAAAGTCAGTTGATCTCAATACTGAAGACCTCCTAAATCTTTCCCCGGAAAAAGTCGACTTCTATACCCAGCACGTCTGGGGGAAAGGCGTTGGCTACGAATTCACTCAAGAAAAGCTACAGGGCGACATTGTGTGGAAGCTTGATGAGGTAAAGCACCCCTACCTCCACGCGTTCCATGAGATATGCCGAACGTATGAAACTCGGTTTCCAACAGCGGGAGGATTGTGGGCTTTACGAATTGAAAATGACAACATCGAGTCATTGTTGGCATTCATGCAACGGAAAGCTGAATGGGATGACACTCTATTTGGTGAGATTCTTGATAAGAGCATGCCTCTCGAAATTGCTTCAGGGTTAAGCAATAAGAACATCTTTGATGTCTACGATCTCGTTCGATCCAGAGGCGGGATGATTAGCACCTGCGTGGGGTTACAGGAAGAACGGCAGGTCGCGATGGAGCTAGTTGATAGTTACCAAGGCAGACCGATAATTCTCGACACTTATGCTGCCAAGGTCGTAGTGGAGTTGGGGATTTTGGATGCTCTAAAAGAGTTTTTCGGCAGTGTCATCGTATCGCACAGTACTTTGCAGACATTGCAGATGATGTCTGTTGATAGAGCAGAACTTCTTAGCGTCGCATCCTCTGGTAATGCTCATATCGTGAAAATTATCAACAAAATTCAAGAGGTTTGTGAGGTCGTTGAGTATAACTTTCCTAGGGAGTCCGACGAGCTAACGGATAAGTTGGTCGAAACGAATGCTGGTGGTGTTGCGCCGTACTTTATCGCTAAAGAGAGGGGGGCGCTATTTGTTTCTGAGGATTTTTATTCAAGGGGGTTCGCTGCCAATACTTATCAGGTTAAAGATAGCGTTTGGCTCCAAGTAGTAGTAAACGCTTTGTCGCAGTGTGGGCTAATTACAAACGAGTTATATGCTAAGGCAATTTTTGGCTTGGCAGAGCGAAAACACCAATTTTTGTCAGTTTCCCCAGCCCTTCTCGAACATGTTTATCAAAATGATACGACTGCAGAGCTTTCGAAGCTATCTGTCTTATGTGAATTCATAGGGGGCGGGCAAGCTGAGCTTAATAGTCATTATCAGCTAATACTCAAATTTATTCTGGCGCGTTGGTTGATTGACTATAATCATGACTACGATTTGGCGCTAGAGAGCTTGCTTCTGAGAAGTCACGGAGATGCTTTTCCATCTGCTAAAGCAATGAAAGCAACTTCAATATTGTTGGATCGGCTGATCACGATACCTGGAGGTAAGCAAATGCTGTTCGTACTTATGGACTTGCCCGTGCTCAGATTGAAGGAGTTTATCATTGGATGGTGGATAGGGCATTTTTATAAGGGGTGACTGTCCTCGGGACCTGTCCCAAGTGGTGGTGATATACGCGATTTAGGCGCCTTTCTTGATCGCGTAATAACGTTTGGAAGTATGGTGGTACTGTCACATTGCCCGTAAAAACCCACGAGCCATTTGTTAGGTGAGCAAGTATATTGCTGTTAAATTTTTATCGATGTGTAGGGAGTATAGACGTTCGCAGTCGATCGTTAATATTATAAATACCACTTATGGTTGACTCTGTTGCAAAGGTTTTTTTGAGGCGGCCGAATGGTTGTTTGGTTAATTCTCTTTTTTAGCGCACGCTACGTTAACTTTAAGTCTGCATGCGAAGACTGAGGGGGTAGATTTTCACATGCATTCTTTCTGCTTCGGAAGCATAGCCGGCTTTTTCAACACAATCGGTTGATTACAGTCATTCGCGAGAGTGACCACCGTAGTTGCTACCTCGATAAAATTGGTGAGAGAAGTACTCTATTAACGGTCCTAACTACGCCTTAACCCACCTCTGCCGCCCCCACCCACTCAACCAATCCACCCCAAACACCAACACCAACATCGCCAATATCACCGTCCCCGCCTGTGCCTCCTGAAACAGACTCAGACTCACATACAACATCTGCCCCAACCCCCCAGCCCCGACAAACCCGAGCACGCTGGCCATCCGAATATTGTTCTCCCAGCGGTACAAGCAGTAGGCGAGCAACTGTGGTGCCAGGTTCGGCAGCGTGCCGTAGCAGAACGCAGCAACCGGATTCCCCCCTTGCAACCGGATCGCCTCGGCCGGTTCCGGTGGGGTGTTTTCCAGGGCTTCGGCGAACAGGCGGCCGAGTACGCCGGTGGTGTGCAGGGCGAGGGCGAGGGTGCCGGCGTTGGGGCCGAGGCCGGCGGCGAGGACCATGAGGGCGGCCCAGACGAGTTCGGGGATGGCGCGCAGGGCGTTCAGCAGCAGGCGGGCGGCGCTTTGCAGGGGCCAGCCGAAGCGTCCGGCGGCGGGCAGGGCCAGGGCGATGCCGAGGATGGCGGCGAGCAGGGTGCCGAGGGCGGACATGGCGAGGGTTTCGAGGGCGCCGTGGAACACCGCGCGCAGGTAGCCGGCGCTCAGGTCCGGGCTGAGGAAACGCTGCACGTAGGCGCCCATTTGTTTCAGGCTGTTGGCGCTGGCGAGTTCTTCGAGGTTGAGGCTCAGGTAGCCGAATGACGCGACCACGGCCACGGCGATGGCGATGATCAGCAGCAGGTTGATCAGGCGGTTCATGTCAGCCTCCAGCGCAGCAGGCGGCTGAGTTGGTCGGCGGCGAGGACCAGCAGCAGGAAGGTCAGCAGCATGCTGGCGACTTCGCCGCCGGCGAACATGCGGATCGACAGGTCGATCTGTTGGCCGAGGCCGCCGGCGCCGACGAAGCCCATGACCACCGAGGCGCGGATCGCGCATTCCCAGCGGTAGACGGTGTAGGAGAGCAGTTCCGCCGAGACGTTGGGCAGGATGCCGTAGGCGAAACTCGCCAGGCGCCCGCTGCCGGCCTGCATCAGGGCGTGAGCCGGGCGTTGGTCGGTGGATTCGAAGATTTCCGCATAGACCTTGCCGAGCATGCCGCTGTAGGTGATGGCGATGGCCAACACGCCGGCTGCGGGGCCGAGGCCGACGGCACGGACGAACAGCAGCGCCCAGACGATTTCCGGGACGCTGCGTAAAAAGATCAGCAAGCCGCGTACCGGCCAGCGCAGCAGGCTGCCGAGGCGACTGGGTCGACCGCTGCGGGCGGCGGCGGACAACGACAGGGCGCGGCTGGCGAGCAGGCCGGCCGGCACCGCAAGCAGCAGCGCCAAGGCCATGCCAGCGGTGGCGATGGCCAGGGTTTGCAGGGTGGCTTTGACCAGCAATTCAACAAAGGCTTCGTCGTGGGCGGGCGGCCAGAACTGTGCGACGAAGCGGCCCATTTCGCTCTGGCTGTCGGCGCGCAGCAGCACGCCCAGGTCGAGTTCGCTGAGCTGGATGCCCGGCCACAGCAGGGCGATCGCCAACAGGGTCAGCAGCAGGCGCGGCAGGGCGGCGGGGTCGCGTGAAGCGGCGTTCAGCATCGAGGAATCTGCACGGTCAGAGGCGCAACCACCGGCACCGGGGATTGCAGTTGTTCGTTGGCGTAGAGCGCGTCGAGCATGTCATGGCTGACCTCGGCGGACGGGCAGTCGAAGAGGATCTGGCCGTCGCGCAGGCCGATGATGCGCGGGAAGTGCGACAGCGCCAGGTCCACTGCATGCAGGCTGGCGACGAGGGTGACGTTATGTTCGCGGGCATGCCGAGAGAGGATCGACAGGGTGTGCCCGGCGAGTACCGGGTCCATCGCCGACACCGGTTCATCCGCCAGCAGCACTTCGGGCGCCTGATACAGCACGCGGGCGATGCCGACGCGCTGCAATTGGCCGCCGGACAGTTGCTGGCACTGGCTGAACAGTTTGTCGCCCAGATCCAGCCGCGCCAGTGCCGCACGGGCACCGGGCACGTCCAGAGGATGCAACAGATTGAGCAGGCTTTTGCCGAGGTTCCATTGGCCGAGTTTGCCGGCCAGCACCGCCGTCACCACCCGTTGCCGGGGCGGCAGCGGCGGCGCCTGATGCACCAGACCGATGCGCGCGCGCAGGCGCTGCCGTTGGCGGGCGGACAGGTGCCAGGCGCGTTCGCCCAGCACTTCGACGTCACCGTCGCTCGGGCGCACGGCGGTGGCGAGCAGGTTGAGCAGGCTCGACTTGCCGGCGCCCGACGGGCCGATGATTGCTACCTGTTCGCCGCCGCCAACTCGCAAGTCCACCCCGCGCAAGGCGTGAACGCCGTTGGCGTGGTGCAGGCTGGCGTGAGTCAGGCGCAAGGTCATTTCAGCAGGTCGGCAGCGCGGGCGGCTTCCTCGATGCCCTTGTAGTTTTCAGGCTTGGTGTCGATGAAGCGGCTGGCGGCCTGCAGGTCGAGGATCTTCTTCTGCTCAGGGTTGGCCGGGTCGAGGTCGAGGAAGGCTTTTTTGATCTTCGCCGCCAGCGCCGGGTCGAGGGTGCCGCGCACGGTCCAGTTGTAATCGAAGTAGGCCGGGGTGGTGGCGAAGACCTTGACCTTGTTGGTGTCGACCTTGCCGGCATCCACCAGTTTCTGCCAGACGCTGGCGTTGAGCACACCGGCATCGACCTTGCCGGCCTGTACCCAGGCGACGGTGGCGTCGTGGGCGCCGGAGTAGCCGACGCGGCTGAAATAGTCTTCCGGTTTGATGTTGTCGTTCTTCAGCATGAAGTAACGCGGCATCAGGCTGCCCGATGTGGACGACACCGAGCCGAAGGCGAAGGTCTTGCCCTTGAGGTCGGCCAGGCTTTTGACGTTCGGGTCGGCGGTGATGAATTTGCTGGTGAACTGCGCGTCCTGCTCACGCTGCACCAGCGGGATCACCGGGGTGGTGCTGTCGGTTTTCAAGCGCGCCTGAACGAAGGTGAAACCGCCAAGCCAGGCCATGTCGAGGCGATCGGTCGCCAGCGCTTCCACCACCGCCGGGTAGTCGGCCACCGGCACGAATTGCACCTTCATGCCCAACTGCTTCTCAAGGTAGGCACCCAGCGGTTCGAACTTGCGCAGCAGTTCGGTCGGGGCTTCGTCGGGAATCGCGCTGACCTTCAGCACGTCCTGGGCGTGCGCCAGCAGGGCGGAAAAGGACAGGGCCAGGCCTGCGGTCAGTGCCAGGGTACGCTTGAGCATAGAATTCTCCGTTTCATGAGCGTCAGGATCGGTGCGCCAGCTTCTTAATGAAGTGGGGCGCAAAGTCAGGTTAGACGAAACGCTGGGGTTATACGTACTCGCGGCGGGAAAGGCCAGCGTGCGGATGTAACCTCAGTCGACCTGCGCAAAGCGCTCCACCAGCCAGTCAATGAACACCCGCACCCGGTTGCTCAAATGGCGGTTGGGCGGGTAGAGCACATGGAACGGGTACGCGGCCGGGCGCCAGTCGGTGAGGATCGGCACCAGTTCGCCGCGTTCGACGTAAGGCCTGACCGTGTAGCTGAAGGTGTGGATGATCCCCAGCCCCGCGAGGCCGGCAGCGAGATGGGCGTTGCTTTCGTTGACGCTGACCGGGCCTTTGCCTTCGATCTGATGGCGTTCGCTGCCGCGCTGGAAATGCGCTGGCAGAATGCGCCCGGTGGAGGCCGAGTGATAGGTGATGACTTGATGATCGGCCAACTGCTCCGGATGCGTCGGCGTACCGTGCCGCGCCAGGTATTGCGGGGTGGCGCAGGTTGTCCATGACACCTCGCCGAGGCGGCGCACGGCCAGGGTCTGCTCGGTCAACCGACCGCCGCGAATCACACAGTCGACCCGCTCACTGATCAGGTCCACCGGGCGATCGCTGACGCCCAGGTCGAGTTTGATGTCCGGGTATAGGGCGAAGAACTTCGGCAGTTGCGGAATCACCAGCATCGTCGCGGCTGAGCCGCCGATATCCACGCGAATCTTGCCCCGTGGCAAGCCCTGCGCCTGACTGAACCCCTGATCGATGTCCTCCAGTTGGTTCATCAATGGATGGGTCAACTGGTAGTAGGAGGTGCCATCGGCGGTCACCGTCAGGCGGCGGGTGGTGCGTTGCAACAGGCGCACGCCGAGGTGACTTTCCAGTTGCCCGATCAGTTTGCTGACCGTGGTTTTCGGCATGTTCAGCGAGTCGGCGGCTTTGGTGAACGAGCCGCTTTCAACGACGCGGGCGAAGACGCGGATTGCCAGTAACTGATCCATCGGGTGTTTCTCGGCAAGAGTTCGGAAGTGATTATTGTGCATATATGTGTACAAACAAAACCGATTTGACGGATTTTTCCAATCAATCTTCAGCCCTAAAGTGGCATCCAACGGCACACAACCCAGCCGTCACCTCACTCAACGGCAACTGGAGATTCATCATGAGCAACCGACTCGAAGGCAAAATCGCACTGATCACTGGCGGCACCACCGGCATTGGCCTGGCCTCGGCCCAGGAATTCGTGGCCCAGGGCGCCACAGTGTTCATCACCGGCCGGCGCCAGGCGGAACTGGACAAAGCGGTCGCCGCCATCGGCCCACGGGCCATCGGCATTCGCGGCGACGTCGCCAGTCTTGAAGATCTGGATCGTATCTACGCCGAGATCGCCGCCAAGGCCGGGCATCTGGACATCCTGTTCGCCAACGCGGGGGGCGGTGACATGCTGCCGCTGGGGGCGATCACCGAAGAGCATTTCGACCGCATCTTCGGCGCCAACGTGAAGGGGATGCTGTTCACCGTGCAGAAGGCGCTGCCGCTGCTGCGTGACGGCAGCTCGATTCTGCTGACGTCCTCGACCACTTCCGTGCAGGGCACCGAGAACTTCAGCGTCTACAGCGCCAGCAAAGCGGCGGTGCGCAACTTCGCTCGCTCGTGGTTGCTCGATCTCAAACCACGTCGTATCCGCGTCAATGCCATCAGCCCTGGCCCGGTGCGCACGCCGGGTCTGGCGGATCTGGTGCCGGCCGAACATACCCAGGGCTTGTTCGATCATCTGGCGTCGGTGGTGCCGATGGGTCGCCTGGGCGAGCCGAGCGAAATCGCCAAGGCCGCGTTGTTTCTGGCTTCGGATGACAGCAGTTTCGTGAACGGGATCGAGCTGTTCGTCGACGGCGGGGCGGCGCAGATCTGAGGCCGATGAATTAACCAAAGCGCCCGCACCGTCGGGCGCTTTGGCGTTGATGGCGGCGCAGGATTGCCTTTTGTCTGGCCGAAGCGCGTTTCGCCCCAGCCGATCCATACTCCCTGCGCCACTTTCTCAAGATCAGGAGTAGGCCATGAGCAACAAGCCGTCGATCGTTTTGGTGCATGGGTTCTGGGGCGGCGCCGCGCACTGGGGCAAGGTCATTGTCGAGTTGTCACGCAAGGGCTACACGGATGTGCATGCGGTGGAAATGCCGCTGACGTCCCTGGCCGACGACGCTGAGCGCACGCGCAAGATGATTGCCCAGCAGAGCGGCCCGGTGTTGTTGGTCGGCCATTCTTATGGCGGGGCGGTCATCACCGAGGCCGGCAACCAGCCGAACGTCGTCGGGCTGGTGTACATCGCCGCGTTTGCCCCGGACAAGGGCGAAAGCCCCGGCGGTCTGACTCAGCAACATCTGCCCGCCGCCGCACCGAATCTGGCGCCGGACAGCGACGGATTCCTCTGGCTCAAGGCCGACAAGTTCCACGAAAGTTTCTGCCAGGATCTGAGCGCCGATGAAGCGCTGGTGATGGCCGTCACGCAGAAGGCGCCGCTGGCGAGCACCTTTGGCGATGAAATCACCGCGCCAGCCTGGCGCAGCAAGCCGAGCTGGTATCAGATTTCCAGCGAGGACCGGATGATCCATCCGGATAACCAGCAGCACATGTCGTCGCGGCTGGGGGCGAAGAAGGTCATTACCCTGAAGGCCAGTCATGCGTCGCTGGCGTCCCACGCGGCGGAGGTGGCGGCGTTGATCGACGAGGCGGCCGGCAGCGCCGCGAAAGGCTGAACCGGCCCAAATCAAAAAGCCCTGCACGTGACAAGCGTGCAGGGCTTTTTGTTTGCGCGATTGAGCGTTGACTCACGCCGCAGCGCTCAGGCCGGCTCAAGGATCACGGCCGGTTTGAGCGGCGTGGCCTGATAGACCAGCAGTTGCCATTGCTCATCGGTTTTCTGCCACGCGGTGAGCGTGCGGTTGTGCAGGTGTTTGCGCACGCCGCCGGAGGTGACCGTGGTGATGAGTTCGCCAAACGCCAGCGCCAGTTCGCCGACCCGGGTCACTTTGTCGATCTGATGATTCAGGGTGTGGTAGATGAACTCCCGGGAGCGGCATTTTTCCAGGTAGCTCTTGAGGTCATCGACCACACCGCTGGCGTGGATATAGATGAGGTCTGGGTGGAACAGGTAGCTGAATATGTCCAGGTGACCGCCGAGCATGGCGGCACTGCGTTGGGCTTCGCAGGTGCGGATCACCAGGTCGATCTGGTCGTTATGCGTCATCAGCCGTTCCTCGCGCCGCCGTGACGATGATTTCGATCAGCAGTTTGCCGCCCAGGTCGACGCCGTAACAGGCGCGTTGCGGCCAGTGCTGCGGGTTGTCGCCGATCCATGTGGCCCAGATCTCATCGACCACGGCTTTGCTGCCCATGTCCGCCAGCAGCACCTGGGCCGAGAGCATGCGCGAGTGGTGGGAGCCGAGGCCTTCGAGGCTGGCGCTCAGGGCGGCGAGGGCCTGGTGGGTCTGGCCGACGATGTCCAGCGAGGTGTCCGGGGAGGTTGCGACGGTGTAAACGATGTTGGCGTAGGCGCAGGAACGGCTACGTCCTGCGTGGCCGCTTGGGACGCGTTCAATGGTCTGCATAGGGGTCTTCATCCAGATTGAAGTGAGGCAGAGGCCAGCATCGACTGGCCTCTGTCATCCGTGATTAAACCGGTTGCGTGGCTTCTTCGGCGGCAATCGCAGCCTGTACGCTTGGACGTGCTTCGATGCGCTCCATGAACGAAGCCAGTTCCGGCCAGTCCTTCACATCGATGTTGAAGAACGGCAGCCACTTGAGCACGGTGAACAGGTAGGCGTCGGCCAGACCGAAGGCGCCCAGCAGGAAGTCTTTGTTGACCAGGCCCTTGTTCAGGTAGTCCAGACGCTTGAACAGCTTCTGGCGGAAGATTTCCTTGGTCGGCTCGGGAATGTCGGCGTTGAACAGCGGCGCGCTCCCGCCGTGGATTTCCGAGGTGATGAAGTTCAGCAGTTCCTGCAGGCGGGTGCGCTCCCAGGTGCCGTTGGCGGGGGCCAGGGAATTGCCCGGCACCAGGTCGGCCAGGTATTGCACGATGGCCGGGCCTTCGGTCAGCACCTGGCCGTTGTCCAGCACCAGGGCTGCGACGTAACCCTTGGGGTTGAGGTCGCGGAAGTCGCGGCCGTCGGCGGTGGCTTTGGTCTTGTTGTTGACCCGGATCAGCTCGAAGGGCAGGCCCAGTTCACGCAGCACGATGTGCGGCGAGAGGGAGCAGGTCATGGGGGCAAAGTACAGTTTCATGGGTATCTCCTTATAAGCGGGCAACGCGTACCCGAACGTGTTGCCGTTCCAGGCCGGAAACGGCTGTGAACCTCGTTCCAGACATATTGGTGTCATGTCATCGATCGGTAAAATTACGATCTTATGCGCCCATCATTAGGTGCTCTTATGTCCATTCAGGCGACTTTTGCTTCGGTACTGCGAACGGTCATCGGGATGTCGTTGCCGAGGGTCGACTTGCGGATTTCATTGAGAAACGCCTGGGCCGAAGGTGTGCGTTCACCGGCGGGCGAACAGACCAGACCGAACTCACGATAGATCGGTTTGCTCAACTCGAAGACCCGCATGCCCCGACGATCCACCGGCAGGGTCGAGGCCGGCACGATGGAGATGCCCATGCCTTCGCTGATCAGCGCAAACGCCGTGGTCCAGTCGCGCACGGTGATCTTGATGTCCTTGAGCTTGAGGCCTTCGCGTTCGACCAGTGACTGGCCATTGAGGTGGCAACCACCGGTGGCGAGGATGAACGGTTCTTCCACCAGATCCTTGAGGGCCACGGTGCTGGACGAGGAGCGGCGCGCCAGTTCGTGATTGGCGGGGACGGCCGCCACCCACGAGTCGCGGCCCAGCAGCAGCGCGCCACGGGACGGGCAGGGGTTCATCACCACGCCCAGGTCGATGCTGCTGTTGGCCAGCCATTGCTCGACTTCCTCGTCAGTACCTTCCAGGGAAACGATTTCGATGCCGGGGTGCAGGCGACTGAAGCTTTGCAGCAGCGGCGGCAGCAGGTTGGCGAACACCGAAGGAAAACTGGCGAGTTTGATCCGCCCCAGGTGGCAACCGCGCGAGGCATCCACCAGGTTCTGGATCGATTCGAACTCGCTGAGCATGCGCCGCGCGCGGTCGATGATCTGCTGTCCGATGGCAGTCGCGGTGGTCTGGCGGCGGTCGCGGACGAACACTTTCACCCCCAGCGCTTCTTCCATTTGCGTCAGGGCCTGACTGGCGCCCGACTGGGTAATGCCATAGCGCTCGGCGGCGCGGGAAACATTTTCGGCGTCAGCCACGGCGACCAGCAGGCGCCAATGCATCAGGTTCATCATCTCAGTAGTTCCTCTTATGTTCGGCTAATCGAGATTTAATTTTACGAAGCACCCGCACCGCCTCAGGATCGCCCCTGAATACACAGTGAGGTGTTGGAAAGTGGGCAAAACCCTGTCAATGGATCTGGCGGCCAGACCCGCCTCGGCGGCTCCTGTTCTGGTGAGCGTGGCGTTGAGTTCGTTCATGGTCGCGCTGGATGTCACAGCGCTGAACGTGGCGCTGCCGAGCATCGGGCATGACCTGGCAACGGGGATGGATCGGCTGCAATGGATTGCCGGCGCGTACACCCTGGTGTTTGCCAGCCTGCTGTTGTCCGCCGGGGCGCTGAGCGATCGGCTGGGGGCGCGGAAAGTGTTCCTGTTCGCCCTGTTGGTGTTTACCGGTGCGTCGGTGGCCTGCGGCCTGGCACAAGGCGTGGTCGAGCTGATTGCCGCGCGGGCGATTCAGGGCATCGGTGCGGCGTTGATGCTGCCCAGTTCCATGGCGCTGCTGGTTGAGGCGTATCCCGATACCCAGGCGCGGGCCAAGGCGGTGGCGCTATGGGGCGGGATCTCGGCGCTGGCGCTGGTGAGCGGGCCAATGCTCGGCGGCCTGCTGGTGGAGCTGGTTGACTGGCGGTCGATTTTCTATCTGAACGTGCCGTTCTGCCTGATTGCCCTGAGTTGCTGCGCGATGCGCGGCAGTCGCCTCGCCATTCAGCCGCGTTCGATCGATTGGCCGGGGCAGGTGCTGTCGGCACTGGCGCTGGTGTCGCTGATCTTCGCCCTGATCGAAGGGCCGGTGTGGGGCTGGGGCAACACCTGGGTGATCGCGACGTTGCTGGCGGCGCTGGTTTGCGGCGCGGCGTTCATCTATTCGCAGCGTGCCCAGCGTGAGCCGATGCTGCCGCTGAATCTGTTCGAGTCGAGAACCTTTTCCGCCGCCATCGGCGCCGGGTTTCTGCAAACCCTGGCGTATTACGGCAGTCTGTTCGTCCTGCCGTTCGCGTTGCAAGGCCAGGGCCGCACGCCGGTGGAGATTGGTCTGGCGATGATCCCGATGACCATTGCCACCGGGGTGATGGCGAGCCTTTCGGGGCGCTTGTCCAATGCCTTCGGTGCCCGTTCGGTGGGCGCTGCCGGCATGCTCTGCGGGGCGCTCGGGGCGGCGTTGCTGGCGTTGTATGGAATGGATCGCGTCAGCCTGGTGATCGGCGGGCTGCTGATCGGCCTGGGCGGTGCGACCTTGCCGGTGATCGTCGGCGCCTGTCTGGCGAGTGTGCCGAGCGGCAAGGTCGGCGTCGGTTCCGGGGTACTCAATGCCGCGCGCCAATGTGGCGGGGTGACCGGTATCGCCTTGCTCGGCGCCACCCTTGAAGGGCCGGGGCGCGCCACCGGCGCCTTGTCGATCATAGCCCTGGCGTTCGTTGCCGCCGGCCTGTTGACCGTGTTGCGGCTGTACACCGACGAGGTCGATGTCGTGAGTGAATGCTGACCGGCACGCCGAAGCGCGGCCGGTGAGTGTTGCAGTGAAGCGACGTTGCGTTGCCTGCCCCGTATCGAGCGGGCAGGCAAACGCAACGTTGTTGTTTGGGTCAGGTTGTGAAAGAGCGAATCGGCAAGGCGTCGAAGCACGCTTGCCGAAGGTGCAGCCAACTGCGATGTTTCAACCCCAGCGACGTACCGTCCCGGTGTCCAGTCCCAACAGATCGAGCATGCGGCCAACCGTGTGGTCGACCATGTCTTCGATGGATTGCGGCCGGGCATAAAACGCCGGCACCGGCGGCATCACGATGCCGCCCATTTCACAGACCTGGGTCATGCTGCGCAGGTGGCCCAGGTGCAACGGGGTTTCCCGCACCATCAGAATCAAGGGCCGGCGCTCCTTGAGCGTCACGTCGGCCGCGCGACTGAGCAGGCTGCCGGTGATGCCGCTGGAGATTTCCGAAAGGCTTTTGATCGAGCAGGGCGTCACCACCATGCCCAGGGTCTTGAACGAACCGCTGGAAATCGAAGCGCCGATGTCCGCCGGATCGTGGACGACGCTGGCAAGGGCTTTGACATCCGCCACTTTCATGTCGAGTTCATGGGCCAGGGTGACTTGCGCCGATTTGGTCATCACCAGATGCGTGGCGATGCCCAGCTCACGCAGCAGCACCAGGGTGCGCACGCCATAAATCACCCCGCTGGCACCGCTGATGCCGACCACGATGCGTCGTTCAGGGCTACTCATGGGAATCCACCGCCGTGTCGAAGGCGTTGACCACCGGCGCTTCGCCCGGCAGACCCAGATCGCTCCAGCGCTCGCGCACCCGTTCGTAGACCGCTGGGCGCAGCAGGGTGCGGGTCGGGAAGTTGCGGATGTTGCGGTAATCCTTGCAGGCGTTGATCAGGGCTTTGGAGCCGAAGAAGCGTTTTTCCGGCGGGTTCTGTGCCGGGTCCAGCGGCGAGCCACGGGTGTTGCGCAGAATGTCGATGTCATCGCTCGGCGTGGCGCGGGTGGCCATGGCCCACAGCACCTGATTCATGTCGGTCGGGTCGACGTCCTCGTCCACTGCGACGATCCATTTGGTGATGTACGCACCGCCCGGCACCTGGCCGGCGAGGGCCAGGGCCTGTGCGGCATGCCCGGCGTATTTCTGTTCGAGACTGATAACGATCATGCCGAAGGCGCCGGCAGCGGCGGGTGGGCAGTACACGCCTTTGATGCCCTGGATGCCGAGCTTGTCGAGGTCGTTCCAGATCTTCGCCGAGCGGATGGTGGAGAAAAACGCGCTCTGCTCGTTCGACGGGAAGTCGGCCATCAGCGCGTTGGTCAGAATCGGCCGGGTGCGGTAGTGCAGGGCGGTGACCTCGATCAGCGGGCAGTCGATGTCCTTGTAGCCGTAGTAGCCGGTGAACTCACCGAAAGGCCCTTCTTCGCGGGTCGAACCCGGACGGATGACGCCTTCGATGACAATTTCCGCCGCGGCCGGGATCAGCAGGTCGGAGTTTTTCGCGCGCACCACTTCAACCGGTTTGCCTTTGATACCGCCGGCAAAATCGTACTCGCTGACGCCGGGCGGCAACGATTGCGAACCCACCACCATCATCAATGGGTCGACACCCCAGGCGGCCGCCACGGGCAGCGCTTCACCTCTGGCCCAGGCCTGATGGATATGCCGCAGGGCGTCCTTGCCCGGTGCCAGCGACAGGCCGACCTCGCGCGGTCCCTGGATCATCATGCGATACGTGCCGACGTTGAGGTAACCGGACTCCAGATCCCGGGTGAACACCGCGTCTGCCGTGCCGGCGTAGGCACCGCCGTCGCGCGGCCAGTGTTTGGGAATCGGCAGGCGGGTCAGGTCGATGTCGTTGCCGGTGAGGGTGTTCTGGTAGATCGGCGCGGCTTCGGCGGCGATCTCAAGCGGGGCGATGCTGTGTTTGAGCTTGTCCTTGGTACGCCGGATCAGTTCCATGGTCGGCGTGTCCGGGGCCTCTTCGAGGGTGATCGCAGTGCGCGCCACGCTCGGGCCGAAGATGTTCCACAAATGACGCAGGCCCAGCGGCGAGTCCGCCTGATCGAAAAGCACCGCCGGTGAGGCGGGCTGGCGGGCCACCAGGTAAGTGATGGCGCTCATTTCTTCAATCGGGTCGACGGCTTGCGAGACGGTTTGCAGTTCGCCGATTTTCTCGGCCCGTGCCAGCCAGTCGCGCAGGTCGGCAACCGGTTCAATCAATTCGTTCATCTTGAATATCCGCAGGGACTGAATAGAAAAACGGCGGGCGCATGACTGCGCCCGCCGCCAGAAGATCAACGTTTGTCGATCGAGTACTTTCCAGGCCCCAACAGGCAGAGGAAAAGGAAACCGCCGGCAATGCTCACGTTCTTGAAGAAATGCACGAACAGCGTGTGATGAGCAGTCGGGTCGGTGGTCGTCCAGAACGCGTGGCCGATGATCCCGGTGCCGATGGTGTACAGCACGAAGAGTGCTGCGATCGGCCGGGTCCAGAAGCCGAACAGCAGGGCCAGGCCACCGAAGAATTCGACGATGGTGGCGACGATCGCGGTGAACTCCGGAATCGGTGCATCCACTGATTTGAGGTAGGTCACGAAACTGCCGTGGTCGGTGACGTAGGTGAAACCGAAGTAGCCGTAGAGGATCAGGATCATGATCCGGGCGATCAGGATCATCGCGTCACGTTGGTCATCGAACAGCTGATAGCGTAAGTACATTCCATTGCTCACAAGTCAGATTGGGTAAGGGATGGCTTCGGCGGAGTTCGCTTGCGCCAGGTGAACCGCACGGTCGAACACCTGCGGGTTCACCGCGTTGTCGTGGTTCGGTTCGGCGTCGAAAACGTTGAGCACGTTACCGGCGGCCAGTTTCGCCATGCGGCTGACCGCCTCGCGCGAAACGCCGGCCAGGTGCGGCGAGCAGATCACGTTGTCGAGGCTCGGTAGACCGGTGCCGTGTGGCGGTGGCTCCGGCAGGAACACGTCGAGTGCCGCACCGGCGATGCGTTTTTCCACCAGTGCCTGATACAGCGCCTGCTCGTCGACGATGCCGCCACGGGCGGTGTTGATCACGTAGGCATGCGGCTTCATCAGGGCCAGACGTTCGGCGGACAGCAGGCCGACCGTTTCGGCGGTTTTCGGGCAGTGCAGGCTGACGTAATCGGCGCTTGCCAGTGCGTGTTCCAGCACGGCGACCGGCTCCACGCCTTGAGGCAACTGGCGTGGCGAGAGGTACGGGTCGTACACCTTGACCCGCATCCCCAGCGCCACCAGCAACGTGGCGACACGGGCGCCAATCCGCCCGCAACCGACCAGCAGCACTTCGCGACCTTCCAGTTCTGTCGGCAGGTAGTCGTAGCGCTGATGCCAGTTGCCGTCGCGCACCAGATGGGTCAGCGCTTCGGTGCGCTTGGCCAGCGACAGCATGAAGCTCAGGGTGTGTTCCGCCACGGCCCGGTGGTTGGCGTTGGCGCAGACCATCACCGGAATCGCCGCCTCGGTCATCGCCGGAATGTCCACCGCGTCGAAGCCGACGCCGATCCGCGACACCACTTGCAAGCCCGGTGTGCGTTGCAGTTCGGCAGTGCCGAAGCGGGTCAGGCCGAGGATCACGCCGTGAACTTCATCGAAGCTCTCGAGCAAGGCCTGGAACTGGCCCTGCTCGATGGTGTTGGCAAACTCCACCACTTCGATGTCGTCACGCTCGCGCAGCATTTGCTTGCCTTCGGCGCCCAGAATATGGGCGATCAGTACGCGCTTCTTGCTCATGCGACATGCTCCTGCAGCACGCTCGGGGCAAAGAACTCACCGTCGTTGACGCCGATGCGGAACATTACCCGCTGGGCTTCGCGCGGCAGCTCGGTCGCGCAATGCAGCACCGAACGGTTATCCCAGATCAGCAGGTCGTTGGGCTCCCACTGGTAGTTGAAGATCCGCTCCGGCGTCAGGGCAAACGCGAACAGCTCATCGAGCAGGGCTCGACTTTGCTCCTGCGAATAACCGCTGATGCGTGTGGTGTAACCCGGATTGACGTACAGGCTTTCGCGCTGGGTGCGCGGATGTACGGCAACGGTCGAGTGAGTGCTGGCCGGGAAGGTCTGCTCCAGGCGCGTGAAGATTTCCTGGATCGATTCCCCGACATCGTCTTCCTTGACTTTGTAGGTCCAGCGCACGTCGTGTACCGCCTGACGATTTTTCACCCGCTCGTACAGATCCTTTGGCAGGTCGTCATACACCGACTGCATGTCCACGAACAGCGTGTCACCGCCCGCTTCTGGAAGCTGTTGCGCATGAAGCATGGTCAGCGGCAGGGGCTCGGCCAGGTAGCTGGAGTCGCTGTGCCACATGTTGCCGAGCTTGCGCGCGCCGACTGCGCCGGAGCCGTTGCGGTTGTTGATCACCAGAATGTTCGGGTACGCCGGATCGTGGTAACTCTTGAGCTTGAACTGTTCGAGTTCGCCGAAGCACGCCGCGAACTGCTGATAGCCCTCACGGGTCAACGTCTGGTTTTTCAGTGCCACCACTTTACGTTCGTAGACCAGCTCCTGAATGCCACGAATCTCATCCAGCGAAGCCGTGTTGATATCGAAATCCGTCACTGCCGTGACGAAGGTTTCCGCCAGATCCGTTCGCTTCACGTTGAAAGTCTCCTGCACGACGTCAGTCAAACGGCCAGCGCAGGCTGGAGCTGGGCGGTGGTCGGGGCGCTGTCCAGGTGCGCATCGCTGCTCTTGAGCATCAGGCTCAGGTCGAGGATGTCGGCCGGGTTGTGGGCGGCGGTGACCGACATGCGCAGGGCTGCCTGACCGCGCGGAACGGTCGGGAAGAACACCACGGAGGTGTAATGACCCTGTTGCAGCAGGTATTCACCCTTGGCGATCGCGGCTTCTTCGTTACCGATGCGCACGATGCGGATCGGCAGTTCGCTGCCGCTGGTTTCGGTCGGGATCAGGTTGTCGAACAGTTTCATGTTGTTGCGCAGCGCGTGTTGCAGTTTGTGCAGTTCCGGCGTGGCGTGGATTTCCGCCGAGGCCAGTGCCGCGCCCACGGCCGCCATGTTCGGTGCGCAGGAGAAACCGTAGGTCGGAGCGTAGCGGCGGATCGAGTTTTCGATGTGCTTGGTGCCCAGCATCAGCAGGCCACCGGCGGCGCCGTAGCCTTTGCCCAGGGAGGCAGCGACGATGGTGTTCTCGTCCAGGCCGTCCAGTTGCGAACGGACGAAACCTTCGCCGTGTTTGCCGACCACCGAAATGCCGTGGGCGTCATCCAGATAGACGAACAGGCCGTATTTGTCTTGCAGGGCACGCAGTTCGCGAACCGGCGCCGCGCCACCCATCGAGTACGCGCCGTCGCCGACGTAGGCGACCTTGCGACCGCTCTGGCACAGGCGCTCCAGGTGTTCGAGGTCGTTGTGCTCGATGACGATCACGTCGGTCTCTTCGCGCAGGATCGGGATGTGGTATTGCAGGGTCACGTGGGCGAAACGGTCGAACGCGATCAGCGGCTTCTCACCGCCGGTGAACAGGCCGGCGGCCAGCAGCGGCAGGGCGCCCATGTTGGCGGCGGCTACGGTTGGAAACACCACCACGCCGTTGACATCGAACAGCTTGGCCAGGGTGTGTTCCAGGCGTACCAGCGGTTCGGCGGACAGGCGGGTGCGGGCTACCGAAAAGTGCGTCGAGGGGATTTCTTCCATCGAGGCCTTGGCGGCGGCGAGCACTTTTGGATGGGCGTCCAGGTTGAGGTAACCGCAGCGGGTGTAGTCGATGACTTCCTTGCCGCTGGTGGCGATTTCGATGCGGCGGTTGTCGAGCACACGGCAGGAAACCCCCATCAGACCTTTTTCATACGCGGCGTCGAAATGCGGACGGCTGATTTCAGCCATTCTCGAGGCATTGCGAGCTTTCAGTTGTGGCGCTTTTTCGTCCGGGCTGTTGTTGATTTCAACTGTTTTATTCACGGCGATCTCATCCTTTGAGTGGTCGTTTTCAGGCCGTTGTGGCTTGAAAGCGACGCTAGAATCCACGACCACGGAAACATTTTGCAAAGGACTTCTTGGGTGCTACCTTATGACAAAATCTCATGAGCATTACGAAGTCTTATGGTCGCCCGGATTCCCTCTCTCAATGGATTGAAAGCGTTCGAATCGGCTGCCCGCCATATGAGTTTTACCAAGGCCGCCGAAGAGTTGAACGTCACCCAGACGGCCATCAGTCATCAGATCCGCCGACTGGAAGATGAACTGGGTGTTCGCCTGTTTCTGCGGCTCAAGGATGGCCTGGCGCTGACCACCGAAGGGCATGCGTACCTGCCCGGTATTCGTTCGGCGTTCCATGAATTGCGCTACTCCACGGAAATGTTGCTCGAATCGACCAACAACAGCGCACTGACCATCAGCACCCTGGTGTCCCTGGCCTCCAAATGGCTGTTGCCGCGTCTGGCATCGTTTCAGGATGCGTTCCCCAATATTGACGTGCGAGTCACCGCATCCACCGAGCTGGTGGATTTCCGCAAGGGCGGCATCGACGCGGCGATCCGCTACGGTTTCGGTGACTGGAAAGGCTTGCGCGCGGACTGGCTGATGTCCGACGAGATTTTTCCGGTGTGCAGCCCCAAACTGCTGACCGGCCCCAAAGCCTTGAAAAGCCCGGTCGATCTGGCCAATCACACCTTGCTGCAAGTCAGCGGCATGACCAGCAACGACTGGAATATGTGGTTGAGTGCGGCGGGGCAGCCGAAGAAACTCGCCGAAGGCACGCGGCTGACGTTCGATCTGGCGATGATGGCGGTGCAGGCCGCCATCGACGGTCTGGGGGTGTGCATCGGGCGCTCCACCTACGTCGACGACGACTTGAAGGCCGGGAAACTGGTGGCGCCGTTCAACCTCAAGCTGAAGTCCGACCTGGGTTTTTATCTGGTGACGCCGCTGGAAATCGCCAACTCGAAAAAAGTCGTGGCGTTCCGCACCTGGCTGATCGATCTGGTGCAGAACGCCGGGTCGATCTCGGCCTCTGACCTCAGCGAATAACCTTCAGGTTTTGTATTGGCGTGTATCAAGCGCGTTCGCGCATACACGCCGATAACAATCTGCCGTTCCCTGACACATCGTCGCTACATGCGCCGGACAAAGTGATGGCCGTCACCACACACTTCGAGAGGGCAACATCATGCGATGCAATCGACTTCTGGCCGCCACGGCGATTCTGCTGTCCTTGAGCGGCTTCGCCCATGCGGCGGACACCCAACCGGCCGCGAAAAACTGGCAACAAGGGCTGAGCCGCACCGATCTGGTCCGCCAGGATCTGGGCGCGGCGGATCGTGAAGTGATCCAGGCCCGTGTCGATTTCGAGCCGGGCGTGACCTCGCCAAGGCATGCCCACCCCGGCGTGGAAGTGGCTTACGTCATCAGCGGCACGTTCGAATATCAACTGGAGGGCCGCGCGCCGGTCACGCTCAAGGCCGGGGACTCGCTGTATATCCCCGAGGGCGTGGCGCATATCGCGAAAAACGTCGGCCAGGAGAAGGGCTCGGAACTGGCGACCTACATCGTCAAGAAGGGCGAACCGGTGCTGATTCTGAAGCCGTGACGTCGATACGAAAAAGGCCTGCCCTTTCGGCAGGCCTTTTTCGTGGTCAGTTGTTGATCGGATGTTTCTTCTTGTCGCTCTTGGAGCCGCTGGAGGTTGCAGCGTCTTTCTCGATGGCTTTCGCGTCGGCGCCGGAGTTCGACCCTGAGGCTTCCTCGCCCTTGGTGTCGGCCTTGTCATCCTTGGACTCACTGCCGCCGCCCTGATTGACACCGGGAATGGCGGTCGGCGGAACCGTCGAACCGGCCGTCGACTGGCCGGCGGCCAGCGTGGGGAAAGCACAGACGGCCAGGAGGCCGGCGAAGGTCAGGGCCGCGATTTTTCTGTTCATCGGTGATCTTCCGTGCAGGGGGTGTAAGCGTTGGAAGACCGCTGGCGGCAAAGGTGCGAACGGCGGGACGAGCGGCACGGGTCACGCCGGTTCTTGCTGGCGCTCCTGCACCCGTTCACGGGTCGCCAGCCAGCAGACCAACGAGCCCACGGTGACCAGCACCGCGCCTTGCCAGAACTGTACGTCCAGTGCTGCGCCCAGCCATATCGCCGCGAACGCCGACGACAGCACTGGCGCCGTGTACGAGGCGGTCGCCAGCAACGTGAGGTTGCCGCGCAGAATGCCGATATTCCACAGCGCGTACCCCACAGCCATCGCAGTACTCGCGGCAATCAGCTCGAGGCTGCTGCGCAGGGTGAGCGGGGGAATCACTTCAGCGCTGAAGGCGTGTTTGCCCCACAGCACCAGCGCGGTCAGGACGAAAAACAGCACCACCAGATTCTGCCCGCCGGCATAGCGCCGGGTGATGTTGCAGTACAGGGCAAAGGTGATTGCGCAGGCCAGGGCGAGGCTGTAGCTGAGCGGGTTGGACTGGATATTGGCGACAATCGAGGCCACTGAAAGCCCGTTGCCGCTGACCACCCAGACGATGCCGAACAACGCCAGTGCCGTACCCGGTACGATGAACCAGCGCGCCTTCTGCCCGTTCATGACAATCGCCAGCAGCACGGTCAGGCAGGGCCACAGGTAATTCACCACGCCCAGTTCAATCGCCTGATTGCGATTGCTGGCAAACCCGAGGGCGAGCGACAGGCACACCTCGTAGGCGACAAACAGCCCGGTGCCGAGGATCAGGTACATCCAGGAAGTGGAGCGCAGGCGCGGTCGCCCCAGCATCGCCACCAGCATGACGGCGCCCAGCGAATAGATCAGCGCCGCGCCCGCCAACGGGCCGAACAACTCGCTCACACTGCGGATCAGTCCAGCGGCGGTACTCCACAACAGAATCGCCACAAGGCCACAGGCTGTGGCGGCACGTTCACTTCTGACTTGCATCAACGCTCTCTTTCAATACGGCTCGTTCACCGCACAGTTTGCCCTGAATACCATACTAACCGGCAACCCGACATTGGGCCGGGCGACAGCGGCGGCATGTCGAAATCAGGCTCAGGCATGCCGTTCTCAGGCTATTTGTGCGGCGGACGAGGCACGTAAGGTGACGCATCATTTCATCGCCGTGCGTATGCCGTATGACTGATCAGAAACGCCGATGCGTTTGAGGTGCGCCGCTTTCACAAGGGGCAACAGGAAGAAATGATGATCGCCTGACCCTCAGTCAGTACGCCTCAACGTCGATCACCCGAGAACAACAAAAACAATGAATAGCCTGAACTCGAAGGACTCGAACGGTCAGTTGGCGCAGGGCTTCAAGCCGCGTCACGTCACCATGCTTTCCATCGCGGGAATCATTGGCGCGGGGCTGTTTGTCGGCTCCGGACACGCCATTGCCGCCGCCGGTCCGGCGGTGCTGCTCGCTTATCTGTTCTCCGGCCTGCTGGTCGTGCTGGTCATGCGCATGCTCGGTGAAATGGCGGTGGCCCATCCGGACACCGGCTCGTTTTCCACCTATGCCGACCAGGCCATCGGCCGCTGGGCCGGCTTCACCATCGGCTGGCTCTACTGGTGGTTCTGGGTGCTGGTGATTCCCATCGAGGCGCTGGCCGCCGGGCATGTCCTGAACCAGTGGTTTCCCCAGGTCGACGCCTGGCTGTTCGCCTTGCTGTCGATCATCGTGCTGGTGGTGACCAACCTGTTCAGCGTCGCCAAGTACGGTGAGTTCGAATTCTGGTTCGCGATGGCCAAGGTCGTGGCGATCATCGGTTTCATCGGCCTTGGGTTTTCGGTGCTGATGGGCTGGATTCCCGAGCGCGAGGCCAGCGGCCTGAGCCGTTTGATGGAAGAACACGGCGGCTTCGCGCCCAATGGTTATTCAGCGGTGGTCGGTGCGTTCATCACCATCATGTTCAGCTTCATCGGCACGGAAGCGGTGACCATCGCGGCTGCCGAGTCCGACAATCCGGCGCAGAACATCGCCAAGGCGACCCGTTCGGTGATCTGGCGCATCGGTGTGTTCTACGTGTTGTCGATCTTCGTGGTGATTTCCGTGGTGCCGTGGAACGATCCGTTGCTGGCGTCCGTGGGCTCCTACCAGCGCGCCCTTGAACTGATGAACATTCCCCACGCCAAATTTCTCGTGGATGTGGTCGTGCTGATCGCCGTCGCCAGTTGCATGAACTCCTCGATCTACATTTCCTCGCGGATGCTGTTTTCTCTGGGCCGACGTGGCGATGCACCCGCGCCGTTGAAAGTGACATCCGCGGCGGGTGTACCGCGTGCCGCCGTGATCGCCAGCACCGTGATCGGCGCCGGGGTGACGTTGTTCAGCTACTTCATGCCGGCCGGCCTGTTTCAATTCCTGCTCGCCAGTTCCGGCGCCATCGCGCTGCTGGTGTATCTGGTCATCGCGATTTCGCAACTGCGCATGCGCCGGATGCTGCACCGACGCAATGTCCAGTTGAGCTTCCGCATGTGGCTGTTTCCGTGGCTGACCTATCTGGTCATCGCGTTCATCTGCGCGGCGTTGGGCGTGATGATGGTGACGCCGGAACATCGCCTGGAGGTGACCTCGACCATCGGCCTGGCCCTGGTGATTTCCTTTATCGGCCTGGTGACCACGCGGCAGCATGGCGCGGCGCGGGGAACGGTTTCGGTGGGCGAGACATCTTGACCACGTCCAGCCAGTCCATCGGTTTTCTGCTGCTGGATCAGTTCACCCTGATCTCCCTGGCCTCGGCGGTGGAACCACTGCGCATGGCCAATCAGTTGGCGGGTGAAGAGCTGTATCGCTGGCACACCCTCAGCCTCGATGGCGCGGCGGTGCAGGCCAGCGATGGCGTGCCCGTGACCCCGGACGCGTCGGCTCAGGATGGACTGGTGCTGGATGCCGTCATCGTCTGTGGCGGGGTGGGTATTCACAACGTGGTCACGCGCGGCCATGTCGTCTGGTTGCGCAATCAGGCGCGTCTTTCCAAGCGTATGGGCGGTGTTTGCACCGGCAGTTGGGCGCTGGCGCAGGCGGGGTTGCTCGATGGGTTTGAATGCAGCGTCCACTGGGAATTTCTCGCGGCGATGCAGGAAGCCTTCGCGCGGGTCACCGTCAGTGCCAGCGTGTTTACCCTCGACCGCAACCGCTTCACCAGCTCCGGCGGCACCGCGCCGATGGACATGATGCTGCACCTGATCGGCCGCGATCACGGGCATGAGCTGTCGGCGGCGATCTCGGAAATGTTCGTCTACGAACGCATCCGCGATGAGCGCGATCAGCAGCGCGTGCCGCTCAAGCACATGCTCGGCACCCAGCAGCCGAAGTTGCAGGAGATCGTCGCGTTGATGGAGGCCAACCTCGAAGAACCCATCGACCTCGACGACCTGTCGAAATATGTCGATGTGTCCCGCCGACAACTGGAGCGGATGTTCCAGAAATACCTGCATTGCTCTCCGTCGCGCTACTACCTGAAACTGCGACTGATCCGCGCTCGCCAGTTGCTCAAGCAGACACCGATTTCCATTGTTGAACTGGCGGTGGTGTGCGGCTTTGTCTCCACCCCGCATTTTTCCAAGTGCTACCGCGAATACTTCGGCGTGCCGCCGAGTGAGGAGCGGGCGGGGCTGGAGGCGGAGCGTATCGAGGTGGCGAGGCCGGCAGTCCGTCCGGCGCGGGTATCGAGGCCGAGCAATTTGCTGGATGAGGCGCGGGGCGAGGCGACGTTTGCGAGTGTGAAGGTTTTGCGAGCCAGGGCCTGAACGTCGCGTGGGGCGCAGGACAAACTCCCGCGCCCGACAGACCTTACGATTTACCGCGCGACTCAAACACATCCTTGAGTACCGGCACCGCCGACATCGCTTTCGGCCAGCCTACGTAGAACGCCAGATGCGTCACCACTTCGGCCGCCTGCTCGCGGGTCAGGCCGTTGTCCATCGCCCGATTGAGGTGGAAGGGCAGTTGTGCCGACTGGTTCTGGCTGATCAGCGCCGCCACGGTGATCAGGCTGCGATCCGGGGGCGCGAGGTCGGTGCGCCGCCACAGATCGGCGAACAGCACATCGTTGGTGTAGCGCGCCAGCTCTGGAGCGGTTGCACCGACGTTGGCATCGACCGCCGCCCGGCGTCTGGCTTCGGCTTGCTCTTCAAGCTTGAGCCAGTCGCCTTCCGGCGGCGCGATCTGTTCAGCCGTCAGGCCGCGTTCGGCAAATACCTGTTTGGCGACGCCGACCGCCGACATTGCATTGGGCCAGCCGCTGTAGAAGGCCAAATGGGTGATCAGACCGGTGATTTCTTCGGGCTTCACGCCGTTGTCGAGCGCCAGTTTGATATGGCTGGTCATTTGCGCGGTCTGACCGCTGGCGAGCAACGCCGCGAGGGTAATGAGACTGCGGTCACGCGGGACCAGATCCGGCCGCTTCCAGACTTCACCGAACAGCAACTCGGTGGTGTAGGCGTAAAGCTGCGGCGTGACCTCCAGCACATCCGGCGACGGCTTGGGGTCGGGGCGCGCCTTGCCTTCTTCAGCGCTGACCAGTGCCGAGAAAAACAGACCGGCGAGGGCGGGTGTGAGCAGTTTCATAGGGCGGTTTCCTGAGGTCTGGTTGCGAGGACCGACGCCGCCACTGCGAGGCCGATCCAACCTGATCCACATACTAGGAAGACACGCTTGAGGGATTAAGGGGCAAAAACAGGATGGAGTCATGAGCGGGGCTCACCAATGCCCCTCGGCTCAGTGAAGCACCCGGCGGCTCTCGCCAATCCTGATCCGGTCCAGAGCGCGGTTCAGCGCGTCCAGCGCATCGAGAAGGGCTTTGGCCTCGCTCTCACGGCCGTCGCCCCACAGCCGTTCAGCCATTTTGTTCAGCGCCTGGATAGAGCGCTCGATGTCGGCGGCGGTGGTGGCGGGTTTGTTTTGCGGTTTTGTCTTCGGCATATCAGTTCACTCGGTTGATCACATCCTGTCGGTCACTTCGTGTGGGTTCCTGCTACGGAAATGCCCTCCGCATTGAGGAGAGAACCGCTCTATAACCGGGTTTCAGCACGGTAGTGTGGCAATTTGATGTCGGATAGGTTATTTCTTACAGTTTTTTCGGGGCTGACTCAGGAAGATTTATGAACGTTCAGGATTTTATCAATGAATGCACCAGGCTCACGATCAATATGAAGGTGAAACTTGCCGTATCGACGGGGCTTGTACCGCAAGAGGGACATCTTCATTCAGCCCGGATAGACATGTTTTTGAGCGCACAGAACGAGCTGCGCCAAGCCATCAAGGAGCTCTCCGAGTTCTGCCTGTCCGGAATTGAAGATACTCGCCAGGTGTAATGAACTCGCCGTCGGGTCGTCCGACCGAAACACCCGGGCGCAGCGCGTCGGTTTCCATCCCTGTCTGCCCGGCCGTATCGTTTATCGCTTGCGAGCCATCCGCAAACGCTGCGCTGGTGCCAATGCAATAAAGGGCGATGAGCGTGAGGGTTGGTCAGTGCGCCAATGACGGCTTGGTAACGACCGAGAGGGTGAAGATCATGACAAACAGCACGACGACTACCCAGAACATCACCATGACTGTCAGCATGATGACCTTGAGGCCTTGATAAAGCCTGCGCAGCCAATGGCCTTCGGGTCTTGCTTGTGAGCGGGTTCTGAGTACGCCTTTCAAATAAAAGCCGAGGAGGGCCAGCAGCGCGCTGTCAATCGCCAGCGCAGGCAGGCCGGCTTCGGGGAAAATGCTTCCCCACCGGTAGAAGGACGACCGGCTCAGGAAGACCACATAACAAGTCAGGCTGCCGTATGAAAGTGTTCTCCACCATTTACCGGCCAGCGCTCCGACCATCAGGCACATAATCACCATGAAAGGGTTGAGGAGAATATGGATCATCCATTCCAGTACGTTGGGGAAATAGCCCGGGGAATGGATGCTGCGCCAGATGTGTTCCAACATTGTTCGGGCTCCTGCCTTCTATGGCGTCAGTGCTGCTGCGGTACTTGCGTGCTGTGCACGGTATCGGCGTCCTTTCGCGTTACATAAGTGCTGTTGTGTCAATCAGGGGCTACGTCATGAAGATGCGAGGAATTTTGTAGCAATAGGCACTTAGCGTGCTCGTTCGGGATTAGCTGAAAGGAGAACCCGGGCACTAAAGAAACAGAGAAATCCGGCCGATAGAATCGCCTTGGCATTGATGCCAATCAATCAAGAGCCGGAGTTTTGAATGTTGCCCAAGATAGCCCGCATTGGCATGTCCATCGCACTCATTGCCTGCGCGCCAGTGATGAATGCCCAAGCTGCCAGCGACCACGAAATTGCCGTCGTGGTCGTCGCTTCCCATCAGGTGTGCGGGGAGAAGCATCCCGAAGAGGAGCTTTCGCTGGAACAGTTCATCTCGCTGCACCCACGCATGTCGGCGCAAATGGCGGATCACGTTCGGGAAATCGCGACTCAGCCGGCCTATAAGGAAGACGTAGAGAATGCCATTTTGCGTTTACATACCGAGGCTGATCAGATCTTGCTGAAGGTCATTTGCGACGGCTATTACCAGGAAGGATAGCGGCGGCGACCTCCCGACTCGCGCGGATTTGCGCTGATCGGGCGTCTGCGAGCAGCCCATCGACTGCTCAAGATCGCACGCTGGCGGATCTTGAACTGGTCGATGGAACCAGACGCAGACATTTGGCCGAGGCGTTGCGATATCGGCCGACAATGCTTTAGCCGGTGTCACCCCTTGGTCAGATCAACCAACGGCGTCTGCCGCACCTCAGTCTCCCGCCCACCCTGAATCTCGCTCACCTGTTTCAAGGCCTTATCCACAGCCGCCTTATCCGCCAACAAGCTGTAGCGGATGCGGAACTGCTTGTGTTCCTTCGGCCCGATTGTCGGTACCAGGTTCAGTGGCCGCTGATAACGGCGGTTGTAGGAAAAGCTTGTCCCCGGCTCCAGCCCCGTCACATACCCCTGGCCTTGGGTATCAGTGTTTTTCCATAGGGAAAACACGGGCAGTGTCTGAGTATTGAAACCGACTGAAACGCCCAGGCTGCCGGCCTTGTTATGCAACACGGTCAACGTATCGCCTTTGGCATCGGCGTACGGCACTACGTT
>NZ_JAOEJT010000019.1:0-94390 GCF_025447575.1 Pseudomonas sp. B2M1-30
GCGACCATTGAGTTCGATGAAGGACGGATTGACCACTTCCTTGACCGGGGAATCCCAGCCCATGCGCACATTGCCGATCGAGGCCTGCAAGACGTTCATTCCCCGTGTCGGCACAACCGAGAGTTTCATCGTGCCGTTATCGATATCAACGATGCTGACGCCCTCCTGCCGACCACCATGCAAGGTGCGCAGGGTAACGCTGAAGGGTTTGTCGGTCTTTATGCCGAGTTGCTGGCTGGTGATCTGCCAGTTTTGTGCGGCTTTGTCGGTGTCGAGCAGAACGTAATCCCAGGCCATGGCGTGGGAGCCAGCGAACAATGCGCTGAGGGCAACAACGAGTTTGAGCGGGGTCATGGCAGCAGCCTTTATTGGAGTTGTGCGCTTTTTATAAACTTGATGAAACGTTTCAGCAAGCTTAAAAGGCGACACGGCGCATGCAGGTATTGCCAAGAAGGATTTTGGACAACCCGGAAGCGGGCACTGGCCTCGGTTCTTGATGAGCACCCACTGGCGATCAATCAACTAGCGACGCTGGTAGGCCCTGGCCTTGTAGCGGGTGAGTCTGGCCATGTGTGAAGCAACCGCGCTGCCGTGGCGCATCCTGAGCTGGCCCGAGGGCGTTTGGCGGACGGTGATGCCATCCGGGAGGTGCCGCTGCTCAAGCGCCCATTCACGGGGCCTGGGACTGCTGGCAGGTCTGCGCTGACTGATACAAGCGTGAGGGGGCTAAGGCACTTCGCAGTGGCTGTGCGTCGCTGCGATGAGAGAAAAATACCTATGGCATTATTTGTCGCCAATACCAATGGAATATATTTTCTGATGAGCAATAAAAAACCCGCTCTATGGCGGGCCTTGATGCGATGATTAATCTAGCCGTTGTCAGCTTCCTTGGGCTGTTCTGACGCAATGTATTTTTTCATCGCCGCGATCGTAGTTTCCGTAAATCCTTGATCGTTACCGAATGCCAGCTTCACCGAGTCATCAGCCGCGATGAGTTGCTTAATCTTCTCTACGCTGTGTTTGACGGCTTCGATTTGCTTTTGCATAACCGCAATTAGCTCATCATTGGCACGATTGTATTGTTTCAGTCTCCAGTCAATCGCCTCAGGGGTTTCGGCCTCTTCGACTTCTCTTTGCGCCTGATCTACTTGCTTCTTGGCGTTACTCTTGTCCATCAGTAGGCGAGTCTCAGCCTGGTCGGACCAGACGATGACCTTGCATTGCTCCAAGAAGTTGACCGCCACATCTCGATCAGAACGGTGGTACTGCCATTTGTGTGCTTCAAGATTGGAAATGCCAGCATCCAACTGCTCTATTGCTGCCGCACTACTCTTGAAGTACTCCCCGACTGTGATCTCGCTTTCTTTGCGGGCCTTCAGTTGGCGCTCTGTTAAATCGACAGATACTTGAACTGTTTCGATGGCGAGGATTCTCTCCTCGCTGCTCTTATACTGAGTCCAACCAAACCATCCAGCTCCTGTCACCAAAACAGCCAGCAGGAGCGCCACGAGAATTTTCATGAAAAGTCCTTTTTATTCAATTGCGATCTGATTTCTTGATGCTGCTCTAGTACTGATCTAATCCATTCCGGATCCCCAATCCCGCGCGACCTTCGCGATCTTTTTCAGCCCCGAACTCTTTTGGCGTTAAATACTCACCATCGTTACAGTGCTTGATAAAGACGTGGTTGTCGCTGTAGTCGGTATTGATGCCGTACACGATCCGCTTCGCCTGCTTGATGACGACAGCGTTGGCGGTGCAATGGTCGGGGCCATTTTTGCCCACACAGTCATGTCGCATGCGAGTCACGAAGTCGTTTCAGATCGACGCATTGAGCGCGGCGCCGGTCACCAAGCTCGGCAATGGCTCGACCATTCTTTTTCTGTGGGCATGGGGCGTCCTATTCCGGGGTGTACCCTGGCGATGGAGGGTGGTCGGCCAGAAATCCAATTGGACCGCTATAGCAGAGGAATACCTTTGCCTCGGAACCAGTTGAGAGTTATTGGCATTTAGGATAGCGAAACATTTGCTGTACGCCAAAAACGACAAAGCCCTGAATAATCAGGGCTTTGTCGTACTAAAGATGGCGGAGGCGATGGGATTCGAACTCATGGACCTGTTACATTCGACGGTTTTCAAGACCGATACAACGACGTAATCAGGCTGCGGCTTGTAGCGATTTTCCGTTCCATTACTTTCATTTTTCAGCACCGCTACAGACCGTGTTCTACAAGGGGTGCGCTGCGAGTTCTGGAACGCATCTTTTCACTGTTTCGACGGCTTCGCGATGGCCCCGACGCGTCGATAAACCCGCTCGGTGATGTCGCCTTTCGTGTGACCCAGAAGCAGACTTGCATCGCCGATATCGCCGATATCGCTGATTTCCGACGCGGCTTTCGGGCGTATATCGCGGAACTGAAATTCGCCGATACGGTTGGCCAACAGTTCGTCACCTTGTTCAAGAGCATCCTGTTTTGCCTTTTCCCGCGCCGCGTCCCAGCGTTTCCTCAGTATCGTGGCCGTCATGCGTTTACCGCTCCGGTTGATGATCAGGTAACTCGAAACGTGCTGGGCGTTTCGTTCAGTGATTGCCGTGATCAGCTTGCCCAGGCTGTTTGATTCCCCGCCAGTCGTTAGCTGGATTCGAAGCTTCTTCTGCGTCTTGTTTTGCTGAACAGTCAGATATGCGCCTTGCTGAGGTTGCATGGTACGCAGGCGGGCATCATGTTTTCCAGGTTGTGGTTCTCCGGGCGCTCTGCGTTTCCTTCCCAGCGAGGGCTGGTGCCGCGACGCACTGCTTCGAAGTGATCGGCGTGCCACTTCTCGCCCAAAAGCACGCCGCAGTAGGCGCAGTGCCCGCCGTATTTCAGGCGAACTTGCTCGCGCTCAGCTTTCTTCAGGCGCATAGGTATCCTTGCCGCTATAGCGGCTGACTTTGAAGGGGGAGGGGTTCCTGCGCGTTGAGGTTAGTAACGTGATTTTTTGTTAAGGTGGCTTCCAAAATTTATTAGGAAGAAGTCATTGAATCGCATTCGGGCATACTGGCGTGGCCAAGCAAAATGGTGGTGCAGCCGGGGTTTGGAGTGGTGGGCGGCTCATCTTACGGCTCTCTACGTTGGCGGAGCTCTAACTATCATGGGTGCAAGATTTGATGAGCTGATAGTTCTAAAGCTAAATGAAATAGGGGATCTCGCTGCCGGTGTTTTTGGGCCGGTGGCATTTTTGTGGCTGATACTAGGTTATTTGCAACAAGGACGTGAACTGAGGTTAAGTTCGGAAGCACTACAGTTGCAAGCCAAAGAGCTCAGACTCTCAGTTGATCAGCAGAGAGAGATGGTGGGTATTGCAGGGAGGCAGCTGGAGGTTGAGTTGGATAAAGTCTTGTTTGAAAGAGAGCAAAGAAATATTGCTTTGCTTCCGAATTTTAAATTACAAGCGGTTGTGCCGTCAGCTAGCGAAAATTTGAATGTTTCGATGAATATTCGAAATCTCGGAGGTCTCGCAGAGGATTTAGAAATTCTCCTAGTTAACAGAGTTATTCATAGGTTCTTGGCTTTAGAGAATAGCGGGTCAATTGATTTTAAATTTGGACTTCCAAGGGAAGATGGCTCGTATGACTTCTCTCTTAGGTACAAGTATGGAGAGGGGGTAGTTAGGGCCGATAGGTATCGGATGAGGGTGGATGTTACGTCGGCTATAAAAAGAATTGCACAAATTTCTTTTATTCAAGTTAAAGAAGAATAAACAAGCTTCCGCTCGAACATCAAGCGGTGCTGGTCAAGCCACACCATGGGTGGAGGGTGGTGAGGGATGAGCTACAGTTCAGCGATCAGTCATTGGAGGTGGATATGGAGTGCTACATATGCGGGGCCATAGCCCAGACTTGGCCGCTGGATCTGGGTGGCCGATCCGTTGATTGCGTTGAATGCAGTCGATATGACATCGACGGAAGTGTCTTGGCTATCAAATGGAGAAACGCTTACGAATTCGACGTCGAGCAGATGAGACAGTGGCTTAGGGACCAGCGAGCGTTGGGCCACTACCCGCCATTTATCACGCCAGGCACTGAACGCTGGCGATTGGTTTCAAGCCGCTAGCCTCTGGTAGAGCTCAATGATATCGGCGGCGTTGGCGGCGACCAGTGCTTCGGCTTCGTCCGGACAGACGCTGTTGCCGATCAGTCGCACCTGGTCGACCTTCTAGATGTCGCGCCACTGTTCCTCGCCAGTTACCGCATCGACGAACAAGCCGCGATCAATGATGTAGTCCTTGTCGAAGCCCTGGGCAGCTTTCAGCTCGGGCGGTTGCAGCATGCGCAGCGTGATGTCCACCAACACGTAGCCACCGACCAGCACCAGGTCTGCGGGATCTTTGAAGTGTTCCGGCAGGTATTCGTGCATGAGCGCAGCACAACGGCGCGCGCCCTCCATCTGCTCTGGCGTCAGCGTGTCCGGTACCTGAATCGTCTCAACCACGGCCACCCGATCCTTGGTCGGCAGCGCCGGCATCGGCTCAGTTAGCGAAACACCACCTTTCACAGATCCGTAGTACTTCACCAGGTATGCGTTCACCAACCGCTGATTTGATCCGGACTGGCAAATGGTTGAAACCGGGTCATACGCCGATCGACCGTCGCCTTTGGAGAAGCCGCCATTGGCCTGCTCGAAGAACGCGGTCGAAACCGCATGGTGCCCGGTACTGGTAGCGACCACGCCAAGAGGCTCAGTCATGTCGGCGCCCACAGATCCCTTGCGCAAGGTGACCATGTTCGCGGCCGCCATTGCGAAGTGGCCGCCTTTCACCTGGGCGACTTGTGTGCGCAGAGGCTCTTCAACGCTGAAATTGCGCTGCGACGAACCGTTCGCGCATTCGGTCAGGAACGGCGCCTCCACTGGCTGAACAAGCGCGTGATGCGTGCCGCCGGCACTGATTGTCGACAGTGGCCCGTCGACGCCATGGGTGCTGGTGTGCTGTTCGGACGTGCCACGCATCGGAACAATGAACGGTTTGGCGCTGGTCAGAACGTGCCGCCAGAGGCCTTTGGCCACTCGGCGCATTGTGTTTTTGGCCATCGGCCGCTCGCGGAAGATCGTGCGCCCGACGTTGTTCCAGTCAATGCACTCCGCGGCCGTGCGCCACGGCTGCTGTTTGCCTGTTGGATTTTTGTGGCGCTTCTGTACCGGCCAGACGATCGGTTTCCCGTCGCTGCGCGCTACCAGGTACAGACGCTTGCGGATGGTCGGAGTACCGACGTTCGCCGCGATACGTTCGCGCCATTCGACGTTGTAGCCCAGACCGCGTACCAGAGCCTCCATAGGCACGAACTCGCCAATGGACTGCAAAATCTCCGGCATATCTGGGTGGTCGGCAGGTAGGCCGGTGCTGATCGCGGAAATGAAGGCCTTGAGGGTGCGGCCGCGCTCTTCTTTGATTGGCTGGCCTTCTTCGTTGATCGGGCCCCATTCGCAGAACTCTTCGACGTTCTCCAGGAAGAGCAAGCGCGACTTCGTGACGTACAGCCAGCGGATAACCACCCACGCCAGCCCGCGCACACCTCGATCGCGCGGAGCGCCACCCTTTTCCTTGCTGTGATGCCGGCAATCCGGAGACGCCCAGATAATGGCAACGGGCTGGCCGCCAGTAGCCTCCAGCGGATCGACTTCGTACACGTCGGCGACGTAGTGCGCTGTTTTCGGGTGATTGGCGCGATGCACGGCCAAGGCAATCGGGTTGTGGTTTACCGCCACGTCCGGCTCCCGGTATGCCCGAGCGATGCCGGTGCTGGCGCCGTCACCGCCGGCGAACAGGTCGACCACCAGTTCCTTTTCGAACGGCAGGCCCATGCTCGGCTGGCCATGGATGAACTGAGGCAATTTCTGTTGTGCGGACATAGGGGATCCTCGCCATGTATATTTCACAAAACAAGTGAAGGAGGTGGTTATGCTAAATGACTACGGAAAGAGTCTGTTTAAACCTATAGTTTCAGCTCAAAACATTATTCTTGGCTTAGCAGTTTTTTTTGTTCTGGTTCTTTTTTTTAGGTTGGTTAGCCTAAACTCAAATGAGTTGGCTAGTTGGGTTCAGGCATTTGGCTCGATAGCCGCAATATTGGCTGCGGTATGGATCGCTGGTCGTGAGTCACGGTTGCGGAAAACAACTGAGGCGCAGGAGCGTGTTGAGGCGATGATTAGAGTGGTAAATGTTGTTGAGCATACTGCGATAGCTGCAAAAAACGCTCTGGAGGCAATAACAGCAAATGGCAATTTGCCTGACTTAGTTAGTGGTATGCAATTTGAGTTCTCGCTCCGTCAACAATATTTGAAAGAGATGGTGTCAAGTCGCGGGATTGATTCAAAGATGTACCATCAGCTTTTCTTAGTGAGAAACGCAGTAGATGATTTTGCATTGACATTTCACGTTATCGCTAATCGTGAAAAATTCGATGTCGCCGTGCTGGAAGGCGCATGGGTGGCTATGGCGAAAATTGAGAACGCGTTGCGTACTCTGCAAAATTTGCAGCAAGCGCTGGAAAACGCGGATGAGCCACCTAGGAATGCTGAAGTACATAAAGTTACCGGAATGGATTCAGAGGTGGTTACGTACACAAGATATTCATTTAAAGGCGTTCAGATTGTTATAACTGGATCAAATATCAAAACATCTAATCATTTGGTTGGTTGGCTTCCACAAGCTCAAGAGCTTGAGAGGAAGGCTGAATGGAATGCAGTAATCGCTTCGTGCACCCGAATGATTGAGGGAGTTCCTGAGTACTACGCTCCTTATATTTTAAGGGCGAATGCATATGCTGCGACTGGAAGAAAGCAAGAAGCTGAAGCGGATTTGTTGTTTGTAGTTAATAGCGTTGGAAATGATCCGGAGTACAGCGTTTTTGCTAGTATGTTGACGGACATTCGTAGTGGAAATTATCCGAGACAGAGGTGAAGCATCATGGAATGGCTAGTAGTCTGATTTCTTTTGCAAGACGATAATTATTCCTCGACATGGTTACGAAGCTCTTCGCTTTGATAAGCTAACTTCAGTTTTCGCGACACGTTTTCTGAAATTACATATTCGTGTCGCGGTGGGGTTAGCAGAGGAAGAGCGCCGCCCGGGCCAAGGCCGTGCAGGTGGTGAATCATCAGCGTCATTGCCTCGCCGGGTTCCTTGATGCCGCTCCACGCCATCAGGTCAGCAAGGGCTTGCCGCGTAGCGGACAGCGTGTGAAACCGAATCTCCACTTCGCCGCGACTCTTTCTCTTCTCCGAGGCTTTCTCTGAGCGTTCCGCGTTGCTCTTGGCCATGGCCTACCTCTTCAATTCCGCTGGCGGGCAAGTCCAGCCAGGTCTGCCGGCGGCGCGTGGCCGCACGGTTGATCAATCGCCTCACTTAGGCTCGGAAAACTGTTGTTCTCGCGGACATCGCCGCGTCGGATGATCTTGGTGGGCATCTAGTGCTGCTGAACGTATGCGCAATCGTGGCTCATGGATTTCTCCAGTCAGGCGCCGCTCTTCGTGATCGATGGTGGCAATCTGATTTGGGTTAGGGTATGTAAAGGGCTTGTCTAAACGAGTGGCGAGCAATGAGTGATTCGAGCGTGAAGCAGTACTGCGGATTGATGCAGGAGATCCAGAATAGGGTTTCCGCTATACGCTTAATTTTGGAAGAAAACGTTAGCTTGGGGTTTGTGAACATCAACGCAGAGACGGTTTATCTACAGTTCAGAAAGATATTAGAGCTCATCGCTTATGCGTCCTTAGTCGCTAACTTTAAAATTTACTCGGCTGCTAGGAACGACCACTCGACAGAGTGGCATGCTAAAAGATTTTTAAAAAAAATTGAGAGTCTCAATGCGGAATTTTATCCAGATCCTTTGAAATTCGAAAAAGTGGAGGAGGCCCCTGAGCGCTTGAATTTCGTCGGCTTGGAGGAAGGTTTTTTAACTCGCGAACAATTTGAGACGCTTTATGACGAGTGTGGAGCGTTCATGCACAGTGAGAACCCCTACGGAGATGCACATAGGTACACCGATCTTCTTGAGCAAGCGCCTTCGTGGTTGATGAAGATAACGAGCCTGTTGAACGCTCATCATATTCGTCTAGTCGATGGAGAGAGCTGGCTGATTCTCATGCCAGGTGAAGTGGCTCCGATTTATATGGTGCTTGATAAAGCTTGAACTCAATCGGAAGGTTGTAGGAGTAAAGCGTATCGCTTGGCGGATCTTCAATTCCGCTGGCCAGCAGAACCAACAAGGTCCGCCGGCGGCGCGTGGCCGCCCGATTGATGGTTCGTCTCACGCTGCGACCTTCACCTGATGCCAGGCACCGGCGGCGTTGAACAGTTTCGCGGCGGCGCTCTCGTTGAGCGTGATGTCCGCCGGTACTGTGATCCAACCAGAAGCAACCATGTGGTTCGGGTTCGCGCTGTTGCGCAGCTCCAGGTAGTAATGCTCGATCGCGTCAGTCAGGCGCTCGACCTTGTACATACCCTCCGGCGAGATCTCCACCGACTTGATGTACTCACCGCCGCGCTCGTCGCGACACATGGCGGCGATGTAGATGGTCCAGTGGTAGGAGAAGTCGAAGAGGGCATTGGCGATCGCCAGGCTGCGGATCTGCTTGCAGTTCTTCCAGTTCACCATGATCTGGGAGCCGCTGGGGTCGATGTTCACCACCGCAACGTGGTTGGTGCTGAGCAGTGCCCGGCAACTGCGTTCGGCCAGGGCGAAACCGTTGTTGGGTTTGCGTTTCGATTTCATAGCGAGTCCGCCATCTTGCGCAGCGCTTTTCGGTCGGCGGCTGAAATCGGTTTGGGTCGCCGCTTCAGTACCGTTTCGGGGTCTATTTTCTTCGAGCGGGGGAGGTGGCAGCGGATTGCGCGGCGGACTTTTCAGTTGGTCGATCTGCCCGTCGGCGGCCAGGTACTGGGCGACTCGTTCAGAGATCGACTCAGCGTCTGGCCGGTGCTGCTCGACCAGATTGAGGTGGTTGCTGATCATGCTCAAGCTCCCAATCTATGGGCCTGCGCCCGTGCTTTGTCCGCGACCTCATCAACCATCCGGCCAAGCTCCAGGTTGAACTGGACTAGCTCCTTGTGCAGGTTGGCGATGTATTCCTCGTCGCGGTGGATGGTTTCGACGTAGAGCTGGCACTCTTCATCTTGGCGAGAATCGAAAGACAGAAAGTCCCACCACTTGCGCCGGGTGACGAACATGCAGCCTTGGACCTGAGGTATGTGTTCCTCGGGCATGCCCTCAAGCCATGTTCTGACGTAAATCGCTTCGTTGAAGGGGCACTTCGACTCGGTGCCGCCGTCGTCGTTGATCAGGCCGTCTGGCGAGCAGTCGAGCCAGTCGTACTTCGGGTGAACGATGAACTGACGGGACGACGATATTGCCGGTCAACATCTCGTAAGCGTCCTGAGCCTTCTGCTCTTCGCTGTGGCCCCACTTCATGGAAGCGCTACTGACGTTGTGTTTGGACTTTTTGGCGAGTCGCTCGAAGCAGAGTTCGCGCATGTATGAGGTGCGCGCCCCATCGGCTCGCGCTTTCCATGCTTGTCAGGCTTACCCCAGGCCATCGCGTCCTTGAACCTGCTGGCAGTGATTCGGCCGGATCGATCCGCGTGCCACTTTTCAGTGCCTCGGAGTTCCGCTCTCACTACGCTGTGCCTCGGTCTGAGACAGGTCGCTGTTCGTTCCAATCATGTCGGTAAAAGTCGGTATTAACGGTTGTAGCCATGCTCTTGGGCGCTTCGTGGCACTTCAGAGCCAATCGCCGCACGCTGTTTTTGGCTTGAGAACCACCCAAGCTACGGCGTGGTTTCGATATCCGGCTGCTTCGTGACAGCCAAGAGGGCTGCGAATTTGGAGCAGTAGCAGGTGGGATTATGTTCGTTGGCAGAATGCCAGAAGGGGGGACTGCTGGGTTATGGAGTACGTCCAGAATAGTTATGGAACGCGTCCTGATGGTCGCAGAATTTTCAGACCCCCAGAAACGACAAAGCCCTGAACAATCAGGGCTCTGTCGTATCAAATATGGCGGAGGCGATGGGATTCGAACTCATGGACCTGTTACAGTCGACGGTTTTCAAGACCGTTGCCTTAAACCACTCGGCCACACCTCCGTTTGCGTTGCGGGCGCCATAATACCTGAATGAAACACACTGTCAAACTCTCTGCATGGCTTGTTACAGAGCGTCTGTTATGATCTTTGCCACTGAACGTTTCAAACCAACAGGAGTGTCGCCATGCGCGAACAGGATTACGCAGTTAATAACAGCGTGCAGGCTGAGCAGCTAGAGGTTAGCCGCGTCCTGCGCAACACTTACGGCCTACTGGCGCTGACGCTTGCATTCAGCGGCGTCATGGCTTTCGTGGCGCAGCAGATGCGTGTTGGCTACCCGAACATTTTCGTGGTGCTGATCGGCTTCTACGGTCTTTTCTTCCTCACCAACAAACTCCGTGATTCCGCGTGGGGCCTGGTGTCGGCGTTTGCGCTGACCGGTTTCATGGGTTTCCTGCTCGGCCCGATCCTCAACCGTTACCTGCACATGCAGGGCGGCGCTGAAGTGGTCAGCTCGGCATTCGCGATGACCGCGCTGGTGTTCGGTGGTCTGTCGGCCTATGTGCTGATTACCCGCAAGGACATGAGCTTCCTCGGTGGCTTCATCACCGCTGGTTTCTTCGTGCTGCTGGGCGCGACGCTGGCGAGCTTCTTCTTCCAGATCAGCGGCCTGCAACTGGCGATCAGTGCTGGTTTCGTACTGTTCTCGTCGGTCTGCATTCTGTTCCAGACCAGCGCGATCATCCACGGCGGCGAGCGCAACTACATGATGGCGACCATCAGCCTGTATGTATCGATCTACAACCTGTTCGTCAGCCTGCTGCAACTGTTCGGCATCATGGGCCGCGACGACTGATCGCATTATCGATAGCAACAAAAAACCCGCTTAGGCGGGTTTTTTGTTGCCTGCGAAATGGCAAGCGGGGCGGATGCCGGCAATCGATCAATTGATCTCAATGCTGCCATCGGCGTGTTGTTTGTAGATCGTGTAGGGCAGGAGCAAGGTGTCGAGGGCGCCTGAGGCGACGGCATCGATGGCAATGCCCAGCGGTGCATTGTTGTAGGTGTAGGCATCGACGTCGTCCGGCCGTTCCGCATGCAACATGCAGAAGTCGAAGGTCACGCCGCTATAGATGCGCGGTACGGCGCCGCAGTAGGTTTTCTTCGCCTTCAACTGCTCGGAAGCCTTCTTGTCGCTCAACGCCACCGTCTGCACCGTCCCGCAGCCGGCGAGCATCAACGCCGCCAGCATCATTGCCTGAGTTTTCATACCGCCAATCCTTCGCCGGAAAAACCTCAATCTACGCCGAACCTGCCGGAAAAGCACTCACGCCATCGGCGGCAGGCGGCGCTTGACCGGGGTTTTCTTGACGATCGCGGTATTGGTCTCGGCGAGAGTGTTGAGGCGATCGAGCAGGGTGTCCAGTTGCTCCATCGAGCGCACGTGCAGGCGGGCTATGAAGCAGTCTTCGCCGGTGACCTTGTCGCACTCGGTAAACTCCGGGATCGACAGGATCTGTCGTTCCACTTCCTGCAATTGCCCCGGTAGCGGCCGCACCCGGACGATGGCCTGCAATTGATAACCGAAGCATTTCGGATCGATCTCCACGGTGTAGCCCTTGAGCACGCCGCGTTCTTCCAGGCGGCGCAGGCGTTCGGCCACGCTCGGTGAGGACAAGCCGCTGATCTGCGCCAGGGCCTTGAGCGAGCGCCGGGAGTCCTCCATCAGTGCGCTGATGAGGATCTGGTCGATGTCGTCGGTCATGCTGCAACTCCCGTATTAGGCAATTGATCGAAACCACCCTCGATAAAAAAGGCAGATGGCGAGTTTAGCCTGCTTTTTGCGCTGGAGAAGGCTGGCACCCACTTGGCATACTTTTGCCACAGTTTTGCCACAGCCAGAGGAGATCGATCATGGACAACCCCATCCGTCGCGGTTCATTGGAAATGACCGCCGCCATGCTGATATCCGGGACGATCGGCTGGTTCGTGCTGGTGTCCGGGCAACCGGTGCTCGACGTGGTGTTCTGGCGCTGCGTATTCGGCGCCGGCACGTTGCTGCTGATCTGCGCTGCGTTCGGCTTTCTGCGTCCGGGCATTCTGACCCGCACCACGTTCCTGCTCGCGGTGCTCAGTGGCATGGCGATTGTCGGCAACTGGGTGCTGCTGTTCGCCTCGTATTCCCGGGCCTCGATTGCCATCGGCACGGCGGTGTACAACGTGCAGCCGTTCATGCTGGTCGGACTGGCGGCGCTGTTTCTCGGCGAGAAAATCACCTTGCAGAAACTGTTCTGGCTGGCAGTTTCCTTCCTCGGCATGCTGGCGATAGTCAGCGCCCATGGCGGGCACGGCGAGGCTGGCAATGATTATCTGACAGGTATTGCATTGGCCCTCGGCGCGGCGTTTTTGTATGCCATTGCCGCGCTGATTATCAAGCGCCTGACCGGCACGCCGCCGCACCTGATTGCGTTGATCCAGGTCTGCACCGGGGTGTTGATGCTCGCGCCGTTTGCGCACTTTTCCGCGCTGCCGCAAGCGCCGAGTGCCTGGGCCAGTCTGGTGACGCTGGGCATCATTCACACCGGTCTGATGTACGTGTTGCTGTACGGTGCGATCCAGAAACTGCCGACTGCATTGACCGGCGCGCTGTCGTTCATTTACCCGATTGCAGCGATTTTCGTCGACTGGTTCGCCTTCGGCCATCAACTGCAAACCCTGCAATGGGTCGGGGTGGCGGCGATTCTGCTGGCGGCCGCCGGCATGCAGCAGGGGTGGGGGGTGAAGTCGCGGCGGCTGGCGACTTCGTAAACCTCAGATGTTCCAGCGCGGCGCGGTTTTTGCCAGGCGCTGGCGCATCTCGCCGATGTTCGCCGCCAGTTGCCGGGTCAGCAAACGATAACCGTCGAGGGCGCTGTAGACCGGTGCATCGAGACCGGCATCCGGCAATTCCATGGGGCGTCCCAGACGCTGGGTCGCTCCGGATTTCAAGGCGCGGGCCATGCCGATCAGTTGCACGCGGATCTGCCGGTGTTCGGCGTTCAGCGCCGATTGCAGGTGGGCCATGGCTTCCGGGTCGTTGCCATCCGGACGGGTGTTGCCGAGGATTTCCAGGGTGCTGACGCACATCCGCAAGTTGCGCTGGATCGCGTCGAGTTCGGTCATCGACACCTTCACTTCCTTGGACACCGACGGCATCAGCGAGCGCAATTGCACCAGCATGGCGTTCAAGCGGCCCATCAGTTTCAGGTGTTCATCGGCGGCAACCGCTTGGCCGCTGATGATTCGTCCATACAACGTGGCGCAGTCGCGTAGCGCATCGGCCAGGTTGTAGCGCCACGAATACACCGCGTACAGTGGCAGGGCGAAAGAGAAGGCCAGGGCCAGGGCGATGCCGATCAGGATATCGACCCCGCGCCACAAACCGTCGGTGATCGGGTTGTCGCCATGGCCGGCGACGATGAACACGGTGATCGCCGAAAGCAGGGCGGTGTAGCCGCCCTTGCCGATGGCGTGGTACGAGAAAAATCCGCAGACCAACGCCATCGCGAAATAGGTCAGCCATGGCAGGCCGAGCCATGCCTGCTGCGCCACCAGAAGCAGTCCGACACCGGCGCCGATCAAGGTGCCGATAGCGCGTTCGGCAGCCTTCTTGCCGATGTTGCCGTGGTGTTGCAGACCGCCGATCACCACCAGCATGGTCACCGAGGCCCATTCACCATGGGGCAGGTTGATGCCGGTGGTCAGCAGGATCGTCGCCAGCAACCCCAGCGCCACCCGCACCGCGTGGATCAGCCGGGCATGCCGGTAGCGGCGGTACGGGTCCAGCAGCGGGCGCAAAATCCGCCGCAACAGTGGTGGCCAGCGGTGGGGGCTGAAGGTACTCAGGGGCGGTTTCTCCTCAGAAGATGTAGTCGGTGGCGATGAAGTTCGAATCCCGGCCGCGAATGATTTCGCTGATCAGATCCTTGTTGCTGTCCTGGAACTTGGTCGCCACCAGGGTGCGGATCGAAAACACCCGCAATGCATCGTGTACCGACAGCGTGCCCTCGGCGGAGTTCTTGCGGCCGTTGAACGGGTAGGTGTCCGGGCCGCGCTGGCACTGGGCGTTGAGGTTGATCCGCCCGACCTGGTTGGCAAAGGTGTCGACCAGCCGGCCGACCGCCACCGGATTGGTGCCGAAGATGCTCAGTTGCTGGCCGAAATCCGACTCCAGCACGTAATCGATCACGGTATCGAGGTGACGGTACGGCACGATCGGCACCACCGGGCCGAACTGCTCTTCCTGGTACACGCGCATCTGCGGCGTGACCGGGTACAGCAGCGCCGGGTAGAAGAACGATGCGCGGGATTCGCCGCCATTCGGGTTGACCACTTCCGCGCCTTTGCTCACGGCGTCATCGACCAGGCCGTGCAGGTAGTCGACCTTGCCTGACTCCGGCAGCGGCGTCAGCGCCACGCCGCTGTCCCACGGCATGCCGGGTTTGAGCGCGGCCAGTCTGGCGTTGAATTTCTCGATGAAACTGTCGACCACATCCTCATGCACGAAAAGGATTTTCAGCGCCGTGCAGCGCTGGCCGTTGAACGACAGCGAGCCGGTGACCGCTTCGCTGACCGCGTTGTCCAGGTCCACCTCGGGCAGGACGATGCCGGGGTTCTTCGCGTCCAGTCCTAGGGCGGCGCGCAGGCGGTGCGGTTTCGGGTGCAGTTTTTTCAGGTCACTGGCGGCCTTGTTGGTGCCGATGAAGGCGAAGATGTCGATCTTGCCGCTGGCCATCAGCGCACTGACGGTTTCGCGGCCGCTGCCGTAGATCACGTTGATCACACCGGTCGGGAAGCTGTCGCGGAAGGCTTCGAGCAACGGGCGAATCAGCAACACCCCGAGCTTGGCCGGTTTGAACACCACGGTGTTGCCCATGATCAGCGCCGGGATCAGTGTGGTGAAGGTTTCGTTCAGCGGGTAGTTGTAAGGCCCCATGCACAGCGCCACGCCGAGGGGAACGCGGCGGATCTGCCCGAGGGTGTCCTGTTCCAGCTCGAAGCGGCTGGAGCGGCGGTCCAGTTCTTTCAGGGCATTGATGGTGTCGACGATGTAGTCGCAGGTGCGGTCGAACTCTTTTTCCGAGTCCTTGAGGTTCTTGCCGATTTCCCACATCAGCAGTTTCACCACGGCGTCGCGCTGCTGGCGCATGCGTCCGAGGAACGCTTCGACGTGTTGAATGCGCTCGGCCACGCGCATGGTCGGCCACAGACCCTGACCGCGGTCGTAGGCGCGCACGGCGGCGTCGAGCGCGGTGAGGGCAGTGTCGGCATCCAGCAGCGGGGTGCTGCCGAGGATGACCTGTTCTTCGCCGTTTTCACCCTGAAGGTAGACCGGGCTGCGCACCGTGGCGAGCGGGCCGTCCCAGCGGCGCAACTGGCCGTCGACCAGGTAGTCGCGTTGTTCGATCTGGCCGTCGAGGCGGTATTTTTCCGGGATGTCGCTGACAGAAGGGAACAGGTTGCCAAGGATGTTTGCTGTGGTCATGTCGCTACCCCGTGTGTGATGTCGGCGTGCAGATTGGAAAGTCTGTACAGGTTATACGCCTGAATGCGCTGGAATTTAACCCGGCAAATGTCACGCGAATGTCACCCGGAGGCGCGGAACAGAGCGCTGAGGGGCGGATGAAAACCATTGTGGCCGTTCGAAGGACCTCCACTGGCCCCCGAAGCCCCCCTCACTGTCCCGCATTGCCCTCAACCCGCTGGCGCGCCTGCCTTAAGGTGTGATCACAACAATAAGCGGTATCCCACGCGAGGATCGTTATGCGGGCATTCCCGTTCACTTTACTGCTGGCGCTGTCGATGGCGCTGCCCGGCTGCGGCGATGAGGCCAAATCCCCAGCCGCCAACGGCGTCGCCAGCAGCGCCACACCCTCCGACCTGGCCCTGGCGCAGATCTACGCCAACAGTTGCCAGCTCTGCCACGCCAACCCCGCCGCGAACGCGCCGCTCACCGGTGACCGCAAGGCCTGGGAGCCACGGGTGCGGCAGGGCACCGACACGCTGCTCGACCACGCCATCAACGGCTACAACGGCATGCCGCCGATGGGCCAGTGCGTGGAGTGCTCGGAAGAACAGTTCCTCCAGTTGATCGGCTTCATGGCCGACCAGCCCCTCCCACAATAAGGATCCTGGCATGCCGATAGATCTGACACGCCGGCAGCTGTTGCAGCGGGCAAGCATTGTCGGGGCGTTCAGCGCGCTGGCGGCGACTCCGGCGTTGGGCCAGTTGTTGCGCGCGCCCCGGCTGATTCCCTGGCGCAACTGGTCGGGCGGGCAGAGTTGCCAGCCCGCCGCACGGCTCGCGCCGAAGAATCTTGACGAGTTGACCAGCGTGATCCGCCAGGCGCCGGGCAAGGTGCGCCCGGTCGGCTCGGCGCACTCCTTCAGCGCCCTGGTGCCCACCGACGGCACGTTGCTGTCCCTCAGTTACTTCAGCGGGCTGCTCGATCACGATCCGAAAACCCTGCAAGCGGAGTTCGCCGCCGGCACCCCGATGTCGCGTATGGGCGTGCCGCTCAAGGACATCGGACAGGCCCTGCCGAACATGGCCGACATCGACTACCAGACCCTCGCCGGTGCGATTTCCACCTCGACCCACGGCACCGGCAAGACCTTCCAGTCCTACTCGGCGCACGTCTGCGGTCTGCAACTGGTGACCGCCAACGGTGACGTGCTCGACTGCGACAGCCAGCGCCATCCCGACGTGTTCAATGCCGCGCGGGTGTCCCTCGGGGCGCTCGGAGTCGCCAGCAAAATCCGCCTGCAAAACCGCCCGGCCTATCGTCTGCGCGAGCGCCAGTGGATCGCCAAAACCGAAGAGCTGCTCGAAGACCTGGACAAGAACACTTCGGAAAACCAGCACTGGGAAATGCTTGTCGTCACCCATTCCGACTACGCCTTGTCCATCGCCCTCAACGAAACCGACGACCCGGCCACGCCGCCGATCAGCCCTGAAGAGGAGGGCGGCAACGAGTTCGTGACCCTGATCGAAAAGATCGACAAGTACGGCAGTGATTTCCCCGATCTGCGCCGCCACCTGCTCAACAGTCTGCGGCTGCTGGCGAGCTTCGAGGATCGGGTCGGCGACTCGTTCGATGTCTACGCAAACGTGCGCACCGTGCGCTTCAACGAGATGGAATATTCAGTCCCGGCGGAATATGGCCCGGCCTGCCTGCGGGAGATTCTCAAGCTGATTCAGGACAAGGACCTGCGCACCTGGTTTCCCATCGAGTATCGCTACGTCAAGGCCGACGACATTCCCCTGAGCATGTTCGAGGGCCGCGACAGTTGCTCGATTTCGGTCCACCAGCATTACCAGATGGATCACCACAACTTCTTCGCCGCCATCGAGCCGATTTTCTGGAAGTACAACGGTCGTCCGCACTGGGGCAAGTTGCACACGCTCAACGCGAGAACCCTGCAGACCCTGTACCCGCGTTGGCAGGAATTCATTCAGGTGCGCCAGGCCCTCGACCCGAGCGGCAAGTTTCTCAATGCACATCTGTCATCGATTCTGGGGGTGAGCTGATGGCGGTCAATCGACGCAATTTTCTGTTCGGGACATTGGGTGTCGGCGCGCTGTTGTTCGGGGTTGGTGCATGGTTGCGGCCGGGGGATCGCGGCGGGCCGTACAGCGATTACTTCCGTGGGCTGAATCGCGAACTCAAGGACAAGGGGCCGATGCGCCCGGTGTTGCTGATCGATCTGGATCGCCTCGATCACAACATCGCCGTGGTGGTGCGCTCGATCAAGAAAACCGGCAAGCAACTGCGTTTGGTGGAAAAGTCGCTGCCGGCACCGGGTTTGCTGAGCTACATCGCCCAACGCGCCGGGACGCAGCGCTTGATGTCGTTTCATCAGCCGTTTCTCAACCACGATGCGCTGACGTTTCCGCAGTCCGACATCCTGCTCGGCAAACCGCTGCCGGTGCGTTCGGCGCAGCTGTTTTATCAAACCCACACAGGCCCGTTCGATCCGTCGAAACAACTGCAATGGTTGCTCGATGGCCCCGAACGATTACAGCAATACCTGGCGCTCGCGCAGGGCCTGGGCACGCGGATGCGGATCAACATCGAGCTGGATGTCGGCCTGCATCGCGGTGGGGTCAGCGACCTGAATGTGCTGGGGCAGATGCTCACGCTGATCAGCGCCAACCCACAGCATCTGGAGTTCGCCGGGTTTATGGGCTACGACCCGTTCGTGGGCATGGGCGTGCCGGGGATTCTCGGCTCGCCTGAAGAATTGTTCGCCAAGGTGATGGTGATTTATCAGCGCTGCGTCGACTTCACCCGCCAGCAGTTTCCGGCGTTGTGGCGCGAAGACTTGTGCCTGAACACCGCAGGCAGTCCGAGCTATCGCATGCATGAAAACGAGCGCCTGAGTACGGAGGTTTCGGTGGGAACGGCGATGCTCAAACCGACCCATTACGACTTGCCGTCACTGGTCGAGCACGAGCCTGCCGCTTACATCGCGACCCCGGTGCTGAAGAGCACGGGGGCAGTGAACATTCCGGCGCTGGATGACAAATCGAAACTGTTTTCGTGGTGGGACGCCAACCAGCGCCAGACTTTTTTCATCTATGGCGGTAACTGGATGGCTGAGTTTGAATCGCCGCCGGGGCTTCAGAGCAATGGCGTATACGGGCGCAGTTCGAATCAGGAGATGGTCAATGGCTCCAGTGCCGTGGGGCTGACCGTGGAGGATCAGGTCTTCCTGCGGCCGACCCAGACCGAGGCCGTGCTGTTGCAGTTCGGCGACTTGCTGGCGGTACGGGGGGGAAGGATTGTTGATACCTGGCCGGTCTATAGCTGACTTCAATTTAATGATTTCTCTTTGACGGTCCGCGAGAGAGTCAGCCGAAATTTCGTTCGGATATTAATTTAGATTATTTAATAAGTGGTTGTGGCTGGGGCACAGGGTTTCGGATTTGTCTACTGTCAGGTTTGACAGTAGACAATTTTTTCTTCGGGAGCAGTAATTACTTGGGCAACGTCAAGCAGTTGCGAAGAGACTGTCGGGCGTGCACTCAAACAACTCCACAAATTTGGTGAGCTAAATGGCTACGACAGGTAAGTTTGAAGTTTTTACTGATGCTTGGAATGCCCTCAAACCGGACGAAATCGTATTGCATTCCTCTAGCGATCTTTATGAGCTCAAGGTACAAGAAAATATCGGTAATGCCGGAAAAAGCTGGTCGAAGCTTGAGCTGAGTCTTCCGAAAATTCAAAAATTGACGGTGTTTGATGTCAAAGACTTACCGTCGGTGGCATTTGTGACTTTTTCGGACTCACACACAGCTCGTTTTGCCCCGGTATCCGGAAAGTTAACTGCCTGGATTGCTGCAGGTTCAGCGGCGCTTAATGGAGTACTTCAAATGGAAATGAAGCCGACGGCGGACAGTGAAATTAAATGGCCTGAGCAATTGAGCGTAACTGCCTTGTTTTCTTTAAGTCACGAGCACGTATAGCGTATTTTTTTGTATCTACCCTTAACTACATCAACACCATGACACAGGTATATGGGAGCAGGTCTGCTCGCGAGGGCGGATTGTCAGCCAGAGGCTTGGCATTTTTGACACCGCTATCGCGAGCAGGCTCACTTCTGGATTTGTTTGTATACGTTTGTCGCAATGCCCCCAGTAATGAAGCTTTTATGACAAAAGTTCGGTAGCACATCGCCGCGCCGGTCATGCCTATGTAACGCGCTTGAGGGGCCTTCGGGCCGTTTTCTACAAGCCGAGGCGGGACGCCGGGAGTGAGGCAATGGGGACTATGGAACGCTACTCGAAAGTGGGCATGCAGGAACTCGATCAACGCCTGTCGAAGATCGTCGAGGCCGCGCGCAAGAAGCCGGTTTCGGTGTATCGCTACGGCGCGCCGTGGGTGTGGATCGTGTCGCAGGATGACTGGCAGGGCGCCTTGAAAGAAGTGTCCAGCTACATCCCGCCGGGCCACTCGCTGGTGCTGCTGCGTCCGCAGATCGACGATTTGCTCGACGCCCACCGCGACATCCTGCACGACCTCGACGCCCAGCCCGGCATGCTGATCGCCCCGCAGACGGTCATGCACATCCTGCTCCTGCAACTTTTGTATTCGGTGCCCAGCGAGCAGCAACTCTACGAACAGCTCAATTACAACCTGCTGTTCCGCTGGTTCGTCGGCCTGGGCCTGAACCAGAAAGTCTGGAGCTTCAACGTCCTCAGTCGCGACATCGCCACGCTGCTCAACAACCCGCGTGCGGTGCAGCTCATCCAGAAAATCATCGGCGAAGTGTTCTGCGGCGCCTTGCTGCAAATGCCTGAGTTCTCCTTGAACTTCGCGCTGCTGCACACGTGGCTGGGCAAGCACGCAGGCCCGGCGACAACCGGCAACTAACCGCCAGCCATCGACGCAACACACAAGGCGTTCGAGCGCCATCAGGTCATCGCGAATTCAGGGGGTAGTGTGGATCAGATTTTCACGTCACGGCTGGCGCTGTGGGGCTGGCTGCTGGTGACGGCCGGCGTGCAGCCTGCGATTGCCGAAGAAGCGGTTGAAGCCGCCGCGCCGCCGCGTCTGGTGGACGTCAACGAATACTTCGTGCGCGGCAACACCGTGCTCGACGCGCGGGCCATCGAAGAGGCGGTGTACCCGTTTCTCGGCCCGCAAAAAGCCCTGAGCGACATCGAAGGCGCGCGAGATGCGTTGCAGAAGGCCTATCAGGAACGCGGCTATCAGTCGGTGTTCGTCGAACTCCCGGAACAGGCCGTGGCCGACGGCATCGTCTACCTGCAAGTCAGCGAAACCAAGGTCGGCCGGGTGCGCGTGGTCGGCGCCAAACACTATTCGCCGCTGGACATCCGCGACAACGTGCCGGCCCTGAAGGAAGGCGAGGTGCCGGATTTCGCCAAGGTCCAGGGCGAACTGGCGCAACTCAACAAGACCCCCGGTCGCCAGGTCATGCCGCTGGTGCGCGAAGGTCAGCGCCCCGGCACCATGGACGTCGATCTGCAGGTCGAAGACCAGAACCCGTGGACCGCCAGCGTCGGCCTCAACAACGACTACAGTGCCGACACCGAGAAACTGCGCGCGGTCACCAGCCTCGGCTACAACAACCTCTGGCAGCTCGGCCACAGCATCAACCTGACCTACTTCACCGCGCCCCAGGACACCGACAACGCCAAGGTCTGGTCGGGTTCTTACACCGCGCCGCTGACCGAACGCTGGAGCCTGCAATTCTCCGGTTACCAGTCCGACAGCAACGTCGCCACCATCGGCGGCAGCAACGTGCTGGGCAAGGGCCATTCCTACGGCGTGTCGGCGATCTACACCTTGCCGTCCAGCGGCAGTTGGTCGAACTCGCTGTCGGCGGGCATCGACTTCAAGGACTTCGACGAACGCCTGACCCTGGCCGGGGAGAGCGACAAGGTGCCGCTCAAGTACGCGCCGTTCACCTTCGCCTACAACGGCTATCGCTACACCGAAAAGAGCCAGCTCGGCCTCGGCCTGAGCCTGGTCGCCGCCACCCGCAGCATCTTCGGCTACGGCAGCTCCGACGAAGATTTCGACTACAAGCGCTACCGCGCCAACCCGAGCTTCGCCGTGGTCAAGGGCGACACCAGTTTCACCTGGACCTTCGACAACGACTGGCAGAGCGCGAGCAAAGCCGCGTTCCAGCTGGCCTCCGGGCCGCTGGTGTCCAACGAGCAATTTTCTGCCGGCGGCGCGACCTCGGTGCGCGGCTATCTGGCCGCCGAGCGTACCGGCGATGACGGCTACCTGTTGAGCCAGGAGCTGCGCACCCCTTCGCTGGCCAAGTACGTCGGCGGCTGGATGCAGGAGTGGCGCTTCTACGCCTTCGCCGAAGGTGCGCAACTGTACCTGCGCGACGAACTGCCGGATCAGGACGCCGATTACGCCCTCGCCAGCGTCGGTCTCGGCACCCGCGCGAGCCTGAGCAAATGGCTGTCCGGCAGCCTCGACTGGGGCTACCCGCTGCTCGAAGGGCCGAACACCTCGAAACAGGAATCGCGCCTGCACTTCAACCTTCAAGCCACTTTCTAAAGGAGCACGTTTCATGCAGCGCCTCTTCCTTTCGTTGTTGATCTGCCTGGGCTTCGTGCTCCCGGCCACGGCCCAGGCCTGGTGGCAGGACGACTGGCATTACCGCAAACAGATCGCCGTCGACACCACGCCGCAAGGCGCCGGAATCAGCCAGCCCCTTGGCCGCACCGCGCTGCTGGTGCGTCTGCACACCGGCAATTTCACCTTCGACGGGGTGAAGGAGGACGGCTCGGACCTGCGCTTCGTCGCCGCCGATGACAAGACCGTGCTCAACCACCAGATCGAAAGCTTCGATGCGCTGATGGGCATGGCGCTGATCTGGGTCGACGTGCCGAATGTCGAGGGCGGTCAGCGCCAGGACATCTGGATGTACTACGGCAACCAGAAAGCCCCGGCCACCGGCAACGGGCAACTGGCGTTCGATCCGAATTACACCGCGCTCTACCACTTCGACGGCGCCACCGGCACCCCGGCCAAAGACACCACCGCCTACGGCAACACCGCGCAAAGCGCCACCGGCGCGGCGATTGACGGCGTGATCGGTCGCGCCTTGCAGTTCAGCGGCCAACCGCTGCTGTTGCCGGCCAGTCCGTCGTTGCAGCACAACGCCGGCAGCGCCTTCACCTTCAGTGCCTGGCTGCGACTGGATCAGGCCAACGGCGAGCAACTGATCCTGGCCCGCCGCGAAGGCGCCAACAGCTTGCTGGTCGGCCTCAACCAAGGCGTGCCTTTCGTGGAAATCGACGGCCAGCGTGCGGTCGCCACCCAGGCGCTGAACCCCGGCCAATGGCAACACCTGGCGCTGACCGCCGAAGGCGCGAAAGTCGCGCTGTACCTCAATGGCCGCGAAAGCGTGGCCCTGGCGCAGGCGATGCCGGCGTTCAATTCGGTGCTGGCAATTGGCGGTGACCTGGCCGCCGGCCCTTACCAGCCATTCGTGGGCGCGATCGATGAACTGCGCCTGTCGAAAGTCGCGCGTCCGGCCGCGTTGTTGCTGGCCGACGCCACCTCCCAGGGCGCCGAATCCAAACTGGTCACTTACGGCGTCGATGAAGAACAGTCGGGCTTCGGTTTCGGCAGCCTCGGTTTCCTGCTCAACGCGGTGCCGGTGGACGCCTGGGTCATCATCGCGGTGCTGGTGCTGATGATGTTCCAGTCGTGGATCATCATGCTGCGCAAGAACCGCACCCTCAGCCGCGTCACCGCCGCCAACGAAGATTTCCGCGTGCAGTTCGCCAAGGTCGGCACCCGCCTGGAGATGTTCGCCGACGACGCGCAACTCGCCCAGCGCTTGCAGCATTCGCCGCTGTGGCGTCTGTACCAGGTGGCGATCAAGGAGATCCGCACCCGTCGCGAGCAGGGTGCCGACACTTCGTCGGTGTCGGCGGCGACCATCGAGGCCATCCGTTGCTCCATGGACGGCGTGCGCACCCGGGAAAACCAGGCCCTCAGCTCGAAACTCTCGACCCTGTCCAACGCCATCGCCGGCGGCCCGTACATCGGCCTGCTCGGCACCGTGCTGGGGATCATGGTGGTGTTCCTCGGCACGGCCATGGCCGGTGACGTCAACATCAACGCCATCGCCCCCGGCATGGCCGCCGCGCTGCTCGCCACCGCCATGGGCCTGTTCGTCGCGATCCCGGCGCTGTTTGGCTACAACCGGCTGATTACCCGCAACAAAGAGGTCAGCGCCGACATGCGCGTGTTCGTCGACGAGTTCATCACCCGTCTGGCGGAGATGCACGGCGAAGGCCAGTCCAGTGAAGCGGCGCATTCGCGCGGGCATCACGCCAACCACTCCGTACCGGCCTGAGGAGCATCGACATGGCGTCCGTAAATGCCTCCCACGACGATGATGAAGATGCAGCGGTGGACAGCATCAACATCACGCCACTGGTGGACGTACTGATGGTGGTGCTGGTGATGTTCATCCTCACCGCCACCGCGCAGGTCTCCGGGATTCAGATCAACCTGCCCAAGGCCAGCGCCGCCGTGTCGCTGTCGGAGGCCAAGACCAAGGCGATCTCGGTCAACGACGGCGGCCAGGTGTTCCTTGATGCCTACCCGGTGACCCTGGCGGAGCTGGAAGAGCGCCTGCGCATCGAGAAGGCGCAGAGCCCGGACTTCCCGGTGATCGTGCGCGGCGACGCCACGGTGCAATACCAGAAAGTCATCGAAGTGCTGGATCTGCTGCGCCGGCTCGAACTGTCCCAGGTCGGTCTCGTCACCGGCAAACCGACCCAGGGCTGAGCCATGACCGCACAACTGCCGATCGAGCCACTGCCGGTGAAGAAGTCGCCCCTGCGCTTTGTGAAGTGGGGCGCCGGGCTGCTGCTCGGCGCGCTCGCCGCTTATCTGCTGTGGCAGTGGGCCAACGACATGAGCGGCGTGCGCCGTGAAGCGCCGAAAGTGCCGACGATCATTCCGTTGCCGCCACCGCCACCTCCGCCGCCGGAAAAGCCGCCGGAGCCAGAAACCCCGGTGGAAGAAAAAATCGTCGAGCCGGAACCGACGCCCGAACCGCAAGAGGTCAAGCCCGAGGAAGAAGCACCGCCATCGCCGGCGGACGATCTGGCCAACCCGATGCAAATGGACGGCGACGCCCAGAGCGGCAGCGACGCCTTCAACATCGGTGCGGGCAAGGGCGGCGGCATGGCCGGTTCCGGTGGTGGGCGCGTGGGCAATGGCACCTACAGCCAGTTCCTCGCGTTCACTTTCCAGAAGCTGCTGCGCGAGAACCCGGACCTGCGCAACCTCGCGTTTGCCCTGCAAGCCGATGTGTGGCTGAGCAGCGTCGGCGAGATCACCCGGGTCGAGCTGGTCAAGTCCAGCGGCAATCCCGAGATCGATTCAAACGTCATCGCAGCGCTGCGCAACGCGCCGCACCTGAGCGAACGGCCACCGGCCTCCATGACCTTGCCCGTGCGCCTGTCCCTGCAAGGGCGGCGTCCGGGTTAACCCCATTTTTAGAGAGTTGCCAAAAGGAGTTGTGTGCAGATGATTTCCAATGTGAATCGATTGTCCCTGGCGGTCGGCATGGTCATCGCGACCCTGGTCTGTCAGGCCGTGGCAGCGCCTGCGCCCTCGGAAAACGCCACGATCAATCTGATCCGCTTGCTGGTCGAGCAGGGCATTCTGAAACAGGACAAGGCCGACGCGCTGATCGCCCAGGCCCAGAACGAAGCCGACCAGGCCAAACAGGCAGCGGCGTCCACCGCCGTGGCGGCCGGGCCGGTCGCGGCACCGGGCGATGTGCGCGTGCAGTACGTGCCGGCGGCGGTACGCGACCAGATCCGCGATCAGGTCAAGGCTGAAGTCATGGCCACCGCCAAGCAGGAAAACTGGGCGGCGCCCAACACCTTCCCGGACTGGGCCTCGCGCATCAGCTTCGATGGCGACATCCGTCTGCGTGACGAATCGCGCTACTACTCGGGCAACAACAGCAACGAAATCGTCGACTTCGCCAAGCTCAACAACAACGGCCCGTACGACGTGAACCCCAACAGCAGCACCAATCTGCCGCCGTTGCTCAACACCCGCGAAGACCGCGAAAACCTGTTCCGCCTGCGCGCGCGTCTGGGCATGAAAGCGGTGATCTCGCCGGAATGGACCGCCGGCATCCGCATCGGCACCGGTTCCGACAACAACCCGGTGTCGACCACCCAGACCCTCGGCGGCGGCTTCGCCAAGAAAGACATCTGGCTCGACCAGGGTTACCTGACCTGGAAGCCTTCGGATGAACTGACCCTCACCGGCGGGCGTTTCGCCAACCCGTTCATGTCCACCGATATGCTGTATTCCAACGACCTCAACTTCGACGGCGTGGCCGCGATTTTCGACCACAAACTCAGTCACGATTGGGGCGTGTTCGGCACCGTCGGCGCATTCCCGGTGGAGTACACCAACGACACCACCACCAGCAACGGCTTCGACAAGGAAGACAGCGACAACAAGTGGCTGTACGGCGCGCAGATCGGCGCCAAATGGGCGATCAACAGCAACAACCGCGTGAAGGGCGCCCTGGCGTATTACCGCTTCGACGACATCGAAGGCCAGCGCTCCAGCCCTTGCGAACCGTGGGCCGGCGCGCCGGGTTGCGACAGCGACGGCACCCGCGCCTCGTTCATGCAGAAGGGCAACAGCGTGTTCCTGCTACGCGACATCACGCCGAACCCGCTCAACCCGACCACCACGCCGCAGCCGCAATTCGTTGGCCTGGCCTCGGAGTTCAACCTGCTGGACCTGAACCTGGTGTGGGACGCCGACCTGCCGCACGACTTCAAATTGCGCAGCCAGGGCAACTACATCCACAACCTCGGCTACGACGAAGGCGACATGCGCAAGCGCTCGGCCGGGCAACTGGTCAACAACCTCGACAGCAGCGGCGACATCGAAAGCGGCGCCAACGCGTGGATGGTGCAATTCACCCTCGGCAATGCGCTGGACCTGAAGAAGCAGGGCGACTGGAACTTCTTCGCCGGCTACAAGTACATCCAGCCGGATGCCTTGCCGGACGGCTTCAACGACTCCTCGTTCCACCTCGGCGGCACCAACGCCAAGGGCTACTTCCTCGGCGGCAACTACGGTCTGGCGAAGAACGTCTACGCCACCGGTCGCTGGCTGAGTTCGGAAGCGGTGTACGGCGCGCCGTTCGACATCGACGTCTTGCAGCTTGAGATCAACACGCGCTTCTGAGGCGCCGGGAGAGTCTGATGAATACGCGATTGTTCTTGCTCGGGCTGGGAATGCTGATCGCCACCGGGGCCAGCGCCGAGGGCATGGAAGAGCGTCTGCGCACCCAGTTGCGCAGCACCACCCAGCAGTTGCAGGCCTTGCAAAGCCAGCAGGCCCAGGCCAGCGCCGCGCAACTGGCGGCGCAGAACGAGGCCAAGGCCGCGCAGGCGCAGATCAGGCAATTGACCGCTGAACTGGCCAAGGCCAAAGGCCTCGCCGAGCAACTGGCCGGCCAGCAACAGAGCCTGCACAGCCAGGCCCAGGCGCAAGTGGCGGCCAGCAACGAGCAGACCGGCAAGTTCAAGAAGGCCTATGACGATCTGCTGGTCATGGCCCGTGCCAAAGAGGCAGAACGGTCTAAGCTTCAGGCGCAATTGGCTGAACGTGACACACAAGTGCAGCAATGTTCAGTCAAGAATCAGCAAATGTACGGCGTCGCCAAGCAGATCCTCAGCGCCTACGAAAACATCGACGTGGCCGAGGTGATGAAGATCCGCCAGCCCTTCGCGGGCAGCGCCCGGGTCAAGTTCGAAGAACTGGCTCAGGGCTTTGGCGACGACCTGTACAAGACTCAATTCGATGCGCCACGAGCGGCGCTCGCTCACTGATTTGACAAGGAAGACACCATGACTCAATTGATCAGCCACGTATCCGCGCAATCCCTGACCGATGTCCTGCAAGCCGCCGGTTATCGCGTCAACCAGACCGAACAGAACGGCATCGTCCAGTTGCTCAGCGCCAGCCAGGGCATCGGCTACGCCGTGCGGTTCGGCAACCCGGCGGTGGCGGAGCAGGGCAGCTACGTCGACTTCACGTTCAGTTGCGCGCTGCGGGTTCAGGGCGAGTTGCCGGCCGGTGTGGCCGAGCAGTGGAACGCGACCCGACGCTTCGCGCGGTTGTCGTTGCAGGGCGAGTTTCTGGTGATGGAAATGGACGTGGTGGTGGCCGCCGGGGTCAGCGCCGATCACCTGCGCGGCAACCTCGAATTGTGGGATCGCCTGCTTCAGGAGTTCATCGTTTACCTGCGTGATTTCACCCAGGCCAATCAGACGCAGACCGCCAAAGTCGCCGTGGCCGAGGAAGAGGAAGTCGCGCTGTGAAAAAGCCTGCCATGGTGATCAGCGCTGTTGCGGTGGCGCTGTTGGTGGTGGCCGTGGCGCTGGTGTTGCGACCGGGCAGCGACCCGGTCGCCGCTCAGCAGCCGGCGCCGGTGCCGGGCGCCAGTGCCGGGCCTGCGGTGGCGCGGCTGGGCAATCAGCAGGTGTCGCCGGAAGAGTTGCAGACGCTGCTGGCGACGCTGCCCGAGGCGAGCCGCGAGCAACTGCGTGGCAATCGTGAAGCGCTGGAGCGCTGGATTCGCGCGCGCTTGGCGGAGAAAGCCGTGCTGGAACAGGCCGATGCCCAGGGGTGGGCGCAACGTCCCGACGTCGCCCGGCAGACCCGCGCGGCCACCGAGCAGATCGTGTTCCGCGATTACCTGCGCTCGGTCAGCCAAGTGCCGGCGGACTACCCGAGCGCCACTGAGCTGCAGCAGGCCTACGACGCCGGCAAAGCCAATTGGCAGACCCCGGCGCTGTACCGCGTCAGCCAGATTTTCCTTGGCGTGGCGGATGCCCAGAGTCTGGAGTCGGTGCGCAAACAGGCGGCGGAACTGAGTAAAAAAGCCCAGGCCGCGCCGGGGGAATTTGCCGCACTGGCAACCCAGTATTCTCAGGATCGTGTGACTGCCGAACGCGGCGGCGACACCGGCCTGCAACCGTTGCAGCAATTGGTGCCGGAAGTCCGGGGCGCGGTGGCGCGGCTGAAAGTCGGCGCCGTCTCCGACCCGGTGCAAAGCGCCGCCGGCTTCCATGTGATCAAACTCACCGAACAACAACCGGCCCGCGCCGCGACCCTCGACGAACTGCGCGACCAACTGACCCAGGCCCTGCGCAATCAACGCCAGGAACAAATCGCCCAGGCCTACCTCGACGGCATGCTCAACACCGCGACCCTGAGCATCGACGGCGCTGAACTCAACAAGGTATTGGAGAGCAAGCAGTAATCCGGAGTGATGAAATGCCCCGGCACTTGTGGGAGCCGGCCTTGCCCGCGAAAGCGGCGTGTCAGGCACCGAAAAGGCTGAAAGTGCCGGCGCCTTCGCAGGCAAGCCCGACTCCCACAGGAAAGCGCCAACAGACTGAAAAATGCTCCAAGCACCGGAAGCCGCCAAACAACAAAGATCGACAGGGAGTCATCGATGTCATTCACCGAACCCGCAGGCCGACAGAGCAGCCCCGACTACCGCGCCCCCGAGGACAAAAGCCAACCCTGGCTGGCCCAGGCCGCGACCCTCGACAGCGAAGTGGCCCAATACTTCCTGGTCAGCGCCCGGTGCGGCTGTTTCATGCAGGCGGCGCGCAGCCTCAATGTGCGATCGACCCTGTTGCGCAAACAACTGGCGCAACTCGAACAGCAACTGAAGCACACTCTGTTCAGCTTCCAGGGCAGCGCCCTGAGCCTGACCCGCGAAGGCCAGCAACTCCAGGCGCAACTGATCGCCCTGGCCCACGAACGCAAACTGCCGGTGATCGAACAACCGCTGGTGCGCCTCGCCGTCGCCGAATCGATCCTGCACGACATCCTCGGCCGCGACCTCATCGCACTGCTGCGGCGCAACGCCAGCGTGCGCCTGGAAATCATCGCCCTGGACAGCGAACTGGCCCTGCGCGCCGTCAGCGCCGACATCGTCCTGTGGCTGGCCCACGGCGACACCCCCAACCCCGGCCCGACCTTCGCCACCAGCGAACCGCAACGCCTGGCCAGAATCGACTACCTGCCGCACATCGCCAAGCGCTACTCCCGCGTCACCGCACGCCCCGACAGCACCGACGACCTCGCCGACTTCATGCTCGTGCAATGGCGCCACGACCACCAGATCGACAGCTTCCGCCCCTGGAACGACCTCGTCGCCCAACGCCTGGCCGGGGTGGTGCAGATGCAGTCCTACGAATTGATGCTGGAGATGATCCGCTGCAGCGCCTGCATCGGGTTATTGCCGATGTACATGAGCCAGTTCGACCGGGGCCTGGTGGCGTTGCCGGGGTTGTTTGATGAACCGATGCAGTTGCAGGCGTGGCTGGCGGTGAACGAAGAGTCGCAGGGTGGGGCAGAGGTGGAGGGGTTGGTGGAGTTGATTCGGGGGGCGTTTCGGGAGCGGGGGGATTGGTTTGAGTAGGGGCGAGTCGTCGCGTGCCGTGGCGTTTTACGCGATATAGCTGAAATGCCGAAGTTGTCTTTCAGGCCAGAGCCTTTCTTTAAACGTTAGCGTTTAAGTGACATCACTCGACATGCCTTTCAGGCTACACATTCTTGCGCCGCTGCCTACGCATACGCCAGAATCCGCCGGCTTGTGCGCCTAGGGTGCCGGTTTTATTGTTTCCCGGTCGCTGAATACATCAGCGATCGGGTTTAGCGACCCGGATCACTAATAGGTGCATCAGCGCTCCAAACAGTGTTGCTGGATGGTCTCATCCGCAATTTGTCATGGTGGCTGTATGCGGGAGACCCTCGGGTCTGCCGGTTGCCTATTACCGGTTCGCTAACCTGCGTGCAGCCGCCACCCTTACCTGTTTAGCGACGGGTTACGGGTGGCTCAGTAACCAATAGGAGCTTCACCATGATCAAACCAACACCCAATCCGCCAGACGAAATCCCCACCCCCGATAACACCTCTCCCTACGAATCCGCCGATTCGAAAAGACTCCACGAAGCCGCCGAACGCGCGCTCGACCACTACCTCAATCCACCCAGAAATCCCGACGCGAAACGCAAACGCGGCCCGATGTACGCCATCGACCCGGACTACACCAGCGAAGAACTCCTGGCCAACGTCAGCGAAACCCTGGGCTCGGCCAAAACCATCTCGCTCGACTTCGCCGGCATGCTGCCGCCACCACACCGCCGGACGCTGCTTGGGATTGCGCAGTTGGTGATGTTGAGTGAGCTGGCGGTGAATCGGGTGCTGGATACGATGGAGTTGACGGGCTGATAGGTGATTGTCCGCTTGTTGTTAGTGGACATGACTACCCAACTCCAAAGCGACGTTGAGAGACTGAAATATACATACCAGACTCTCAACGTCTTGTTCGTAAAAATACTGAAAAAGAAGGTTTATTTTATTGAATCTGTCCTGTCTTATTTATACGTTTAATGTCTGACAAAGTTTATTGTGTCGATGTACAGCTCGCCTTCATGGTTCGCGATTATGAAGTGTGTAATTTTTTCAGCTCTGTGGTGTACACGTTGTGTTGAACCTGGGGTAAGAAATAGCTGGCTTACTAAAAAATTGTCTCTGAGGATCGCGACTTCACAAGGGACGGAAGAATAGTTATTTCTAATCCAGAACGAAATTTCAGTTATGTCTGTATCTGGCGTGAATTTGACTAATTGATAACTTCCAGTTGAACTCTTGTTTATTGTTAGTACGTTTCCTTCCAGTTTTCCAGGTTCGGGGGTGAGTGAGTAGCGGCCTATTTTTACTTCCCCGTGTCCTGAGGTGAAGTCTATTCTTATAGCAGGTAGCTGGATACTTTCAGTCGGATAAATAGTCATATCCGGCTTGTCATCAAAATTTTCTTCAGGTAATACCGGCAATGACTGATTCCTAATAAGGTAGTTCCTCTTGGGGAGCTTGACTGCCTTCGCCTCTTCCAGCTCGCCACTCATGTTAATGAGGACCGAAATTCCTAGCTCACTCATATGGTCGAGGCCCTGCAACCACGCCCATGCAACGGATCTAACCAATCCCGATTCACCCTCCAGAACCTCTCCTTTCAAATCTTCAAAAGTTTCAGCCTTACCGTTGATCACCCCGTGATATCTCACCCACCCACGTTGTCCCGGCGTTTGCAGAATCCACTCAGCCACCCGCAGTTGAGAATTGGCGGTCAGCGCTTTCACATCCAACTCATTGCCTGACTCATCATCAATGATTGGCTTCGGCATCAACGGCGAATCATCCGGAATCGTCAGTATCGAAGCATTCAGCACCGGCGACCCATGCTCTTCGCCGTCCTGCTGCAACAGATATTCAATCGTCAGCGACTTGCCCATGTTCTTCGCCACAAACGGCTTGCCCTGTGCAAAGTTCACCTGGCCGTTGGCATCGAATTCCAACCAGTCAGAAACCGGCGAGCCCACTCCATCAGCACCCTTGACGATAATCTTGACCTTGTCCCCCGACCGGTGATCGAGATACTCCACAATAATGACGACGCCATTCCGGTTCTCTGGATCTGTCGGGTCAACCACCCCGGCATTGGACTTATGCAAACGCGGCAGAGACAGTTCTGGTTGCACTTGACCAATCACAAAACTCAAAGGCTCGGAATAACTGGTGGTATTGGTTTCCGCGCGCCAGATCTCATAGGTGACCGTCACCTTCTTCCCACGGTTCGGCTCTATGTGATTGGCTACAAACTCCGGTTCCAGATTGAAGTTGACGTCCCGGTTGGCCGAGAGCGAATTCAACTTCACCGAGTCTTCCACCTTGCCAGTGACTTCGCCGTCCCAGGTATAGGTCACCACATCATTGGCCTTGCTCGGTGTGGCGGTGGGTCTTGGGGCGGTCAGTTTGCTGCGGTTGTCGGGCAGGTCGCCGGGTTCGAGGGCGCCGTCCTTTTCTCCCAGTACGATGGGGGCTACCAGTTCGTGGCGGGGTTCGCCGACGTTGAGCAGTTCAGCGGTACGCGAGTTGCGTTTGACGATCTCGCCGTCAATTTCTTTCAGCACAATGTAGGACAGGCTCAGGGTTCCGCCTTCGAGGATTTTCACGTGTCGCCCTTCAACCTGGAGGGTAAATCCCTGGGGGTTGTTCGCCTCGGCAGCGGTCGGGAAGTACCAGTCGAGTTCCGGGTCGTAGTTGCTGTGATCGGGCAGCGTGCCGAACCACTTCAGCTCAATGGCCACCCCTGCTTCGATGAACGCATTGTAGGGAATGCGAATGCGCGTGCTGGCAAGATCCGGATCCAGTGCTCCCTGATTGGCATCCTCGGCAATCGGCGCGTCAATGCGCGTGCCTTCGCCGATGATCTGCACGAACTGGCCTTTGGAGCGTAGCGGCGCGGGCGCACCGGCACGCGTTACACGATAGAAAAATACACCCTGGGTTTTCGCCAGTTTGCGGATATCCGAGTTCTTGAGCTGCAACTCGTAAATGTGTGGCAGGTTGTCGACTGTTTCAGGGGCCGACACCACTTCGAGCGGATCGCCTTCTGCCGTCGTGCCACGCATCGTTGCGGTGATGATGTCGCCAGCCTTGAACCTCGGCTCAGTGCCCCATACTTGAACAACGGGGTCTTCGTCGCCGAGTTTTTCCAGATCAACAACGTTATTGGTGGCCTGTTTGACGATGGGTGCGATCAGCAGGTCGGTGCTGGTCGAAACCATGATCCGGGTTTCCTTGCACCAGTCTTCGGATCGGTTATTGACGACATCCTCCAGCAGGTAGGAGACCGCCAAGCCGGCCTCATCGGTATCACCAGCCTTGTCGATGATGGTTTTATCCACCAGAACGCCGAACGGGTTATCGACCGGGTTGCTGATTTGCTCGGCGGTCAGCGGTTCAGAGTTTTTGAATACGCCACCCCAACTCAGCGTGGCGATGTCGCCCACGGCTGCGCCGGGGTAGAGCGCATCGTCACCTGCCGGCCCACGGATGATTACCAGCACACCATCTTCGGCCACTTCCTTGTCCACGCCGCCGTCGATGATTTTCGGGTCGATGTACATGGACAGGTTGGAGTGACCGGGGCCAGGATCCAGATCCTGGTCGGCAGGGAGTTCGAGTTTGACGTAGAGCTTGAGGGGCGGGGTCTGGGTCTCCGGCAATTGGTTGAGCCGGGTGATGCGATAGGACAGGGTGTGGGCGCCCGTCAGCAGATTGCGGGACGGGACGAACATCGTCACCCGCTGATCAACCTCGGCATCATTCTGAAGGGTGTGTTGAGCAACCACGTTGTTATTGACCAACAGCTCAGCCTTGTCGCCCCTGCCCATGACGGCCCACGGATGAATGCGCACTTGCAGGCCTTTGTCGGGAAACACGCCCAGCACCGCTGCGCGGTTGATGCTCCGCTCGCCGGAAGGCAAAGGCGTTTCGGGGCTGTCAGGAATATCCGGATCGAGCAGGGCGAGGGTCGATATTTTTCTCGGTGGCTGAGTCAGCATGGCGAACACTCCTGTCGAGGGAAGGGGACGGAGTGATTGAGCGCCTGTTGCGGGGAAATGGCACCTGTCAGATCTGACAGGTGCCGGTGGGTTCCCGACGAGTGGCAGCCCCGTCTTGGTCCTCAAGGTGCTTGTCCATTTCTGCAGGATTACGTTTGCTTTTCTTTCAGGTGAGTTGTTTGACACATCATTCGATACGTGGCGGGCGCACGTCTTCTCCAGCCACAGTTTGATCTTGAGGATCGAACTCAAATACGTACGCGTTCCTGGCCACGTTCGTCGTCAATCGCACGATCGGAAGGAAACGCCCGGTTTGTTGAAAATAGTCGCGCTGAAAAAATTGTGCGCTTGGTTTTCCGGAGACAGCGGCATAGAAAAAGGCCTCGAGGGGTAGCTGATCCGGTATGTCCTGAGGCCAGGCGGCAATGATGCTTTCGTTATGAACTCGCTGATCTGTGGGTGTCAGTCGAGAACGCGCTTCGATACTCACGGCAAAGGGAGCCTGCTCGCCCTTGAGGCTGCAACCGTGATATCGACTCGATTGTTTGTAAAAGTGGGTAATGTATTCATCGACCGTTGTGATTCCTTGCTCATCGCACGGTTTGCTGGCGGTCGGATTTCCAGAGTGCCCATTGCAACTGTCGCTTCGGTAAAAAGTAGCTGCATCAAACGGCCAGGCACAACGTACTGTCAGTGGATAGGCAGTCGGTGCTGCCAGCTCTTTCATGATCAGCCCCTGATTTTTTGCCCAGGCCAGAATTGGCAGGTGCAGGTCGGTACGCAAGTAGGAAAACGAGACTCCGTTGCGTTCCACTGATCCAGGGCTGGGGTTCCATGCATGGAAGTCAGCGGATGCATCAGTGGTGCGGATCAGAATGCCATTGCAGTTATAGGCAGCAGTATTGCCCCGGCACGCCATGGCCGTGTCGGCATAGCGTGCGTTCAGCTTCGCAGCTACCTGATAACCGATGTACAACTGATCCTGCTGATTGAAGCCAAACACCGAATTGGGTTTCTGACGTAAATCCATTCGAATGATCGGCAGCCAGTCGCCGGTAGCTTCGAAGTAATCACGTTGATCCTTCTGTGCGCCGAGCAAAGAGCCAGCTTGCGTCAAGTCATAGAACAACCCTTGAAGCGGTATCTGATTGGGTGCCTGATCATCCCAATTCCTGATTTGTACAAGCGTGGGCTGGTCAGCCTGAATGCGCTGGTGTGCGATCAGGCTGACGAGGAACTGTGCGGGATCTCGAGTGCTCAGCGAGCATTGGCGTGCAGGCTGGTGGCTTTGTTGCGCAAAGTGTGAGAGCCAACTCTCTACTTGCGTGGCGTCCAAAGCCTTACAAGAGCTGACGTCCTGCGTCCTGGCAGCAGCGTTCCACCCGCACCCGAAGCCGGGTCGGGTGGCCTGCACCGGGAACGCGACCGGATAAACACAAAGGGCGTCCAGTACCTTGTTTTCGCCTATAGCCGTGAACTGGTCGCTGAACACCGCGCCGTATTGTTCTGTCAGCGCAGGGTTGTCGAGATCTGCGCGAAGGAAATTAAAACCTTCTGCACCCAACTGGACAGCTTGTGCATCATGTTTCCAGAACGGACCGGTTCCTTGACTGCCACGCAGCAAGACACCACTGCAAAAGTAGGCCGGGGTTGCCCCCGCACATTGATTCGAGGTGTTTTGATAGCGCTGATTGAGCAGATACGCAATTTCCGGACCGGTGGCTGATTGGCTGATGCCGCTGAAAAGCAGCAAGCCCAGCAACAGGTGATTTATTCGCAGAATGCTGCTTTTCATGACGCACTCCCCATACGCTTATAGGCATATCACGCTTGAGAGACACCGATTACCTGCCAAAAAAGAGTGGTGTCCTGGGCGCTGGCGTTGTCGTTGATTGATTGCCCGTTGAGGTCGTACGTCCATGCCGTTCCTGCGCCCAGGGAGTCACCTGTCCACACTGGGTAATTCAGCCACTGCAGGTAGTCGGCGACAGGACCGGTATCGGGGAAATACAGCGCCCAGAGACGCTTGCTCTGGTTCAGCGTGATCGGTTCCAGGCTCGCAGCGGCACAAATTCTGGCCATCCCTTGCCAGTCCGCGCCGGGGCTGAGGAAATGTACTTCTTGTATGCCTTTGACTGTCAGGTTGAATCCGCGGCTCTGGTTCTGGCTGTCGGTTGCGCTGATTGTGCATGTCCCGTTGCGTGTGGCAGTGATTTCGCCGGATAACTCGTTGATGCTGGCAATTGTCGAGTCGCTGCTGGAATAGAGGTAAGGACTGACGCCCCAACCGGCCAGTCGGGTCATGCGAGCCGCCGATGGAGTGTTCAACGGTGGTTTGTCGACTGAGATGACATAGTTTTCATCACTCAAATCCAGCGTTGCATTTGCTTCAAAACCCGCTTGCAGCTTGAGATCCAGGATTGCTGAGGGTTCGCGAGAACCTTGGTAAAACTGCACCTCGTAACGTGTACGTACGATGTCATCGATATCGGCTACGAAGTGGTTGGCAGTGACGGTGAATTCGACATCTTTGCCGACGGCGCCCGCACTGATCGGAAGATCATCCGTGTAGTCGTCACCCACAAATAGGTACACATGGTCGCGGAATGTCATGTTGTCGTAGGGTTCGATTCGTACGGTGGCGCCTCCAGCCGGAATTGTTTCCGGATTCAGAACGTCATCAGGGGCTTCGTCTACTGAGGGCGGGCGCAGGGAATTCTGTGCAGGGGTCATGTCATCACCTCGTGAAGGACAGCATGTGGCGCTCATGCAAGCGCCACGTACGGGCTGAGAGGCTGTGGTCAGGTCGGTATATTCGAGGTTACGGCCAACCGCGCCCCAGCCCTGGCTTTACGTGCCAGTCCACGGGACGTTGGTGTAGCGAGGTACGATACTTTGCCTTTGAGCCGATCTTGTACGGCGCTGCTGTCTCCGCCTCCCTCTGGGTGCCCCCAGGTCACCACTCGGCCGTCGGCCGTCAGGGCTGTGAAGCCATGGGTATTGTCATATACCGCTTGCACTTGAGTGAGTTCATTAATCACTGCCGAAGTGTCACCGCCTACCTTCGCGTCTCCCCAAGCCACTACCGTGCCGTTCTTGCGCAACGCGGCGAAGGCCATCGACGAGCCGCATATCTGGACGATGTCGTCCAGCGTCGCGATGTCGTCTGGCACCAAACCTCCCTCCGCGGGTCTTCCCCACGCCACAACGTGACCGTTGGCGCGCAGCGCCGCGAAAGCACGCCAGGTCGAAACGACTTTGGCGATGTCTGTCAGTCCTTCAATCAACGGGTCGACCGTGCCTCCGTACTCGGCCGTTCCCCAAGCCACCACCTGGCCGGTGGCACGTCTGGCGGTAAAGGCTTGGGCGTTGGCACAGCTGAGCTCGACAATGTCGGTCAGCGCAGCAATATTGGCGGGAACCACTCCGCCATATGTCGCGTGACCCCAACCAATAATCCTGCCATTGGCGCGGTGGGCAGCGAACGCACCGAAGCTGCCGAGTACATGTTCAATATCGGTGAGTCCCCCGATCTCCGGTGGCACCTCACCGCCATTGGCAGCCTGCCCCCAGGCCACTACTTGCCCGGTTGCCCGTTTCGCGGCGAAAGCCTGGCCAGCAGAGGTGACGCCAACAATGTCAGTCAATGCGGCAATGTCGGCGGGGATTACGCCGCCGTCTGCCGCGGTGCCCCAGGCAACGACCTTTCCGTCGCTTTTGATACCGGAGAATGCCGTTGAATTTCCAACTACCTGTGTGAAACCTAGCGGTGTGACTCCCGTCATGCTGCCGCCTTCAGCGGCTGTCCCCCAGACTACGACGGCACTGTTGGCACGCCGTGCAGCGTAGGCACTGCGCGTGCAACTGACCTCCACGATGTCGGTCATGGTGATAATGGTGGCCGGGATACTGGCGCCATACGCCGCTTTCCCCCAGCCAACCACATCACCGAAATCGCGATGAGCAACAAACGCCGCGTTGCCCGCAACTTCGGTGTCGACTCCGTTGCCAATGATGTTCGCTGGATTGAGGGTGCATTGGTCGTCGGTTGTACGTACTTGCAAGGGCTCTTGTGGCTCGGTATCGCGCCAAGTGGAAGCGGTTGTCCAGTCGCTCTGATTGGCATATTTCCACTCGGCCTGGAGTGCTTGCCCGGTGGTGGCATTGAATGAACTCAATACTCGACTGGCACTGGACGCTCGATACGTGCTGCGGTTGTAGCGTGCCCCGAGGACTTTCAAATGTCCTGAGCCGATGACTTTACGCACATCATATTCTGTCGGTGTGGAAGGGCCGTCAGTTCCTCCCGTTTTGCGCTTGACGATGTAACTCAAAGCGATAGCGTCACCTTCATTGGCACTGATAACGCTGTACGGTACTTTTATCGATGACAGTTCCTTGTCGGCCTCTGAAAGTTTCACTGTGTGTGAGTATGTTGTGTTGGTTTTGCCCTCGACGGTTACCGTGATTTGGTCATCTTCTTTTAAGTGAGCGGAGGCTTTAATTACAACAGTCGCGCCGCCTGGATAAACGTCATCAGGGTTCAACTGATCTTCCTGCGCTCCGGTTGCCTCTTTGAAAACAGCAACAGGAAGCTCGAATGACGGTGCCTCAACTTTCAGGCGGTACTCTTTGCCCAAGGCTTCGCCGCCTTCGAACAACTCAACGTGATAGCTGATGGTCACGTCCTGACCGAGACTGGTTAGCACTATGCGATGAGGTACAGTGAACTCGACAGGCTTGCCCTTATTGTTGGAGCTAATGGGCTTGTCATCCTCGTGTACCGTTGCATTGTCGGCCGTGACCCACTTCATGTAAAAGTGGTCTCCGGCGTTCTCCTGGCGATTGGCGTCCATTTGGACGGTTGCACCATTTGGTACATCGGCGGGATCAAGCACATCGTCCGGAGCCTCAATGACTCGAGCCGGATCAAGTAGCTCCTGCTGCGCTACGCCGACAACAAACTCCAGTGGATTGGAATAACTGGTTGTACTGGTTTCTGCACGCAAAATTCGATACGTGACGATCACCTTGTTCCCACGGTTAGGCTCTATGTGTTTCGCCACGAACTCGGGATCAAGATTGAAAATAACGTCCCTGTTAGCCGAGAGCGAGTTCAACGTGACCGAGTCTTCCACCTTGCCAGTGACTTCACCGTCCCAGGTATAGGTCACCACATCTTTGGCCTTGCTCGGTGTGGTGGTGGGTCTTGGGGCGGTCAGCTTGCTGCGGTTGTCGGGCAGATCGGCGGGTTCGAGCGCACCGTCCTTTTCTCCCTCGACGAGTGGGTGTACCAGTTCGCGTTTTGGTTCTCCGACGTTCAACACCGCCGCGGTGCGAGAACTGCGTTTTACGATCTCGCCGTTAACGTCTTTCAGCACGACATAGGACAAGCGCAGCGTTCCACCTTCGAGAATTTTCAGGTGCTGCCCATCCACTGTAAGGGTGAATCCATCGGGATTGTTTGCCTCGGCAGCGCTGGGGAAGTGCCAGTCGAGTTCCGGGTTGTAGCTGCTCTGATCAAACAGAGTACCAAACCAGCTCACTTCAATAGCAACGCCCGCCTCAATGTATGGATTGTGCGGAATGCGGATTGTCGTGCTGGAGAGATCCGGGTCCAGTATCCCTTGATTTGCATCCTCGGCAATTGGCGCATCAATGGGCGTGCCCTCGCCGATGACCTGCACGAACTGGCCTTTGGAGCGTAGCGGGGCGGGAGCACCGGCGCGAGCTACGTGGTAGAAGAACACGCATTGGGTTTTTGCCAGTTTGCGGATAGCCGAGTTCTTGATCTTCAGCTCGTAAATATGCGGCAGGTTGACGACTGTTTGGGGATCGGAATCGACTTCGACGGGATCTCCATCAGTGGTGGTGCCACGCATCGTTGCGGTAATGATGTCGCCAAGTTTGAACTTGTCAGTGACCCACACTTGAGCGACGGGATCCTCGTCCTTGAGCTTTTCCAGATCAATAACATTGTTGGTGGCCTGTTCGATGATGGGCGCGATCAGCAGGTCGGTGCTGGTCGAAACCATGATCCGGGTTTCCTTGCACCAGTCCTCGGCTCGGTTCTTGACGACATCCTCCAGCAGGTAGGAGACAGCCAGGCCGGCTGCGTCGGTATCGCCAGCCTCGTCGATGATGGTTTTGTCCACCAGAACGCCGAACGGGTTATCGACCGGATTGCTGATTTGCTCGGCGGTCAACGGTTCAGAGTTTTTGAATACGCCACCCCAACTCAGCGTGGCGATGTCGCCCACGGCTGCGCCGGGGTAGAGCGCATCGTCACCTGCCGGCCCACGGATGATTACCAGCACACCATCTTCGGCCACTTCCTTGTCCACGCCGCCGTCGATGATTTTCGGGTCGATGTACATGGACAGGTTGGAGTGACCGGGGCCAGGATCCAGATCCTGGTCGGCAGGGAGTTCGAGTTTGACGTAGAGCTTGAGGGGCGGGGTCTGGGTCTCCGGCAATTGGTTGAGCCGGGTGATGCGATAGGACAGGGTGTGGGCGCCCGTCAGCAGATTGCGGGACGGGACGAACATCGTCACCCGCTGATCAACCTCGGCATCATTCTGAAGGGTGTGTTGAGCAACCACGTTGTTATTGACCAACAGCTCAGCCTTGTCGCCCCTGCCCATGACGGCCCACGGATGAATGCGCACTTGCAGGCCTTTGTCGGGAAACACGCCCAGCACCGCTGCGCGGTTGATGCTCCGCTCGCCGGAAGGCAAAGGCGTTTCGGGGCTGTCAGGAATATCCGGATCGAGCAGGGCGAGGGTCGATATTTTTCTCGGTGGCTGAGTCAGCATGGCGAACACTCCTGTCGAGGGAAGGGGACGGAGTGATTGAGCGCCTGTTGCGGGGAAATGGCACCTGTCAGATCTGACAGGTGCCAGCGGATTCCCGACGAGTGGCGGCTTTGGTTTCCCCTGTTCCATAGCTGTGGTTTAGAGTGACCAGCCACTTCACGATCACGGACGAATCGCCATGCCAGACCACAATCCCGACATTCACCTCGAACGCTTCAACGAATCCCACCTTGAAGGCATCGCCGCGTTGTACAACGACCCGGCCGTGGCGCGGCAGGTGTTGCAGATGCCGTTTCAGTCCGTTGAGGTCTGGCGGCAGCGGTTGTTGGCGGACAATGAGCGGGCGGTGAAGCTGGTGGCGCTGCATCAGGGCGTGGTGATCGGCACGCTGGGGCTGGAGGCGTATGCGCGGATGCGCCGCAGCCACGCCGCGAGTTTCGGCATGGGCGTGGCGGCGGCGTGGCAGGGCAAGGGCGTGGGGTCGACGCTGTTGGCGGCGGCGCTGGACGTCGCCGATAACTGGATGAACCTGCACCGAATCGAGCTGACGGTGTACGCCGATAACGAGGCGGCCATCGGCCTGTATCGCAAGTTCGGCTTTGAAACCGAAGGCCTGTTTCGCGATTACGCGGTGCGCGACGGGCAGTGGGTGGACACCCTGAGCATGGCCCGTCTGCGGCGCTCGCCCAAGGCCTGAGTCAGTCGCCCAGGGCGAACGCCACCGCCGCCTGCGCGTGCAGTTCGGTGGTGTCGAGCAGGGGCAGGGCGCTGTGTTGCGGTTTGATCAGCAGGCCGATTTCCGTGCAGCCGAGAATGATCGCCTGGGCGCCGCGAGCGGTCAGCGATTCGATCACCCGTTGGTAGGTCTGGCGCGAGCTGTCGCTGATGATGCCGACACACAGTTCGTCGTAGATGATCCTGTGCACGGCCTGGCGTTCTGCTTCGTCCGGTACCAGCACGGTCAGGCCCCGGGCGACCAGGCGTTGTTTGAGGAAATCCTGTTCCATGGTGAACGCGGTGCCGAGCAGGCCGACCGTGGGTGCGTCGATGGCCAGCGCGGCTTGGGCGGCGGGTTCGGCGATGTGCAGAAACGGGATGTCGATCGCTGCCTGAATCTGCTCCGCGACCTTGTGCATGGTGTTGGTACACAGCACCACGCATTCGGCGCCACCGGCCTGGAGCCGGCGCGCAGCGTCCACCAGAATCGCCGCCGCATCGTCCCAGCGCCCGGCGTGCTGAGCCTGTTCGACAGGCCCGAAGTCGACGCTGTACATTAGCAACCGCGCCGAACGCAGCGGCCCGAGGCGGTCGCGGACCTGTTGGTTGATCAGGCGATAGTATTCGGCGCTGGACTCCCAGCTCATGCCGCCGATTAGGCCGATGGTGCGCATGGCGTGCTCCTGTTTTGATGGCTTGCGTGGGGTGAGTGTCCCGTGGATTGTCGATTCGTTCTATCAGGAAATTTCACATGCCCGGCGTGCTGAGCCACAGCCTGCTGGACGGTCAGTTGTGTCTGCACCTGCTGCCGCGCTCGGCTTACAGCGCACGGGATCCGCTGCAATGGCAGACGCTGGGCATGACCCTTGAACGTCAGCAGGGTGTGCATGCGATTGGCTCTGACCGGCGTGTGGACTTCGACACCTTGCCCGGTGTGCTGGCGCAGACGCCGGCGGGGGTTGAGGTGTTTTCCGAATCGGCCGAGGGCGGCGAGTACCTGGCGCTGCGACTGGCCCCGGCGTTGGTTGAGCAATGCTTGCCAGTGCTGGATCGGCGCGTGCAGCAGGAGGGGCACCGGCGGGGGTTGAAGCTGGCGCAGACGTTGCGCCGCTTGATGCTCGATCCGCATCCGGATGGCTTGGCGATCGAGCAATGCGCGTTGGGCTTTGTGGCGCTGGGGCGTTCTGTGAAGGCTGATGGCGGCGGGGCGGTTTCAGATGCGTTTTTGCGGGTGTTGGAGCGGATTGCCGGGGAGTTCGATCAACCGCTGACCCTGGCGCAACTGGCGCAGACCTATGGCGAAAATGAACTGCGTCTGTTGCGGGATTTTTCTCGGTTCATGGGGGTTACGCCGCATGCTTATCTGGTGGAGGTGCGGTTGCAGGCGGCTCGACGGTTGATTGAGGGCAGTGACCGGGCGCTGGCGCAGATTGCGCTGGAGGTGGGGTTTGCGCATCAGTCGCACATGGGGAGCGCGATGCGCCGGCAGTTGGGGATGACGCCTGGGGGGTATCGGTTGCGGTTTTAGTTTTTATGAGGGGGGAAAATCAAGATCAAGAGCCCCCCTCATCGCAACGCCGCCCCCCTCACATCTCCAGGTTGACCCACCCCGGCCGCGCCTCCTCGGGCGCGACCGCGTTCACGGTCTTGCCCGTTTCCAGCTCCACCCGCCGCGCCACCTCCGGGTCATCGGCGAACGGCGTCAGACTGGCATCTTCCAGGCTCTGCGCCGTCTCATGGCGCAGGCAGTACTCCACCGCCAGCCACAGAAACACCACGCCCAATCCATTCAAAAACATCTCCATCATCGCCTCCCGGCCTCAGGCAATCTGCGCATCACGATGCGCCAGCGCCACATCCGCGACCCGTACTGTGCGCCACACGTTGTAGGCCATCAGCAACATGCCGCTGAGGAAAAACACCCCGCCGGCAAAGCGCACGATGAACCCCGGATGACTGGCCTGCAGCGCCTCGACGAACGAGTACGTCAGCGTGCCGTCCTCGTTGATCGCCCGCCACATCAGGCCCTGGGTGATGCCGTTGACCCACATCGAGGCGATGTACAAAACGGTGCCGATGGTCGCGAGCCAGAAGTGCAGGTTGATCAGCGGCGTGCTGTGCATCCGTTCGCGGCCGAAGACCTTGGGCACCATGTGATAAGTCGCGCCGAAGGTGATCATCGCCACCCAGCCCAGGGCGCCAGCGTGGACGTGGCCGATGGTCCAGTCGGTGTAGTGGGAGAGGGCGTTGACGGTTTTGATCGCCATCATCGGGCCTTCGAACGTCGACATGCCGTAGAACGCCAGCGACAACACCAGGAAGCGCAGGATCGGGTCGGTGCGCAACTGATGCCAGGCGCCGGACAAGGTCATCATCCCGTTGATCATCCCGCCCCAGCTCGGTGCCAGCAGGATCAGCGACATCGCCATGCCCAGCGACTGCGCCCAGTCCGGCAGCGCGGTGTAGTGCAAATGGTGCGGGCCGGCCCAGATGTACAGGGTGATCAGCGCCCAGAAATGCACGATCGACAACCGGTACGAATACACCGGCCGGTTGACCTGTTTCGGCACGAAGTAATACATCATCCCGAGGAACCCGGTGGTCAGGAAGAAACCCACCGCGTTGTGCCCGTACCACCATTGCACCATGGCGTCGGTGGCCCCGGAGTACACCGGATACGACTTGAACCAGTCCACCGGAATCGACAGGTGATTGACCACGTGCAGCATGGCGATCACCAGGATGAACGCGCCGAAGAACCAGTTGCCGACGTAAATATGCTTGGTCTTGCGCTGCACCACGGTGGTGAAGAACACCACGGCGTAGGCGACCCAGACCACGGCCATCCACACCGCGCCGGAGAATTCGATTTCGGCGTATTCCTTGGTGGTGGTGAAGCCCAGCGGCAAGGTGATGAACATGATCACGATCACCGACTGCCAGCCCCAGAAGGTGAAGGCGGCGAGCTTGTCCGAATACAGCCGCACCTGGCAGGTACGCTGCACGGCGTAGTAACTGGCGGCGAATTGTGCGCTGCCGGCGAAACCGAAAATCACCAGGCTGGTGTGCAGCGGCCGCAGCCGGCCGAAGGTGGTCCACGGCAGGTCGAGGTTCATCTCGGGCCATACCAGTTGCGAGGCGATCCATACCCCCATCGCCATGCCCACGACACCCCAGAAAACAGTCGCAATGACGAATTGGCGGACGACCTTGTAGTTATAAGCCTGTCCGATTGTTGCTGTGCTCATGGTCAGTTCATCCACGGTTGCAAAGTCTTGCCAGGCCACCCGGTCTGGCATGGGCTGCACTGTAGGAATCCCGTCGGAAACAAAACAGGCTCAGGAAATGTTCATTTATGCGGATCAGATAGGTGCGCTGCCTGCGGCTATCTGCCGCGTTCTGATACGGTTTTTATGGTTTCAGGTGAATCTGTAATGGGCTGCTCTGTTGCTGCATAGTCGTTGGAAAACCTGTGGGAGCGGGCTTGCTCGCGAATGCGGTGTGTCAGTCAACACACCGCATTCGCGAGCAAGCCCGCTCCCACAGAAAGACATCTGATGAGGTAGCAGTGGCATGTATCAGTACGACGATTACGACCGGGCGCTGGTGTTCGAGCGCGTTGCGCAGTTTCGCGATCAGGTCGAGCGCTTCATGGCCGGGGAATTGAGCGAGGAGGAGTTCCTGCCGCTGCGTCTGCAAAACGGCCTGTACATGCAAAAGCACGCCTACATGCTGCGGGTGGCGATTCCCTACGGCACCTTGAGCGCCGAACAGATGCGCACCCTGGCGAGCATCGCCAGTGACTACGACCGGGGTTACGGCCACTTCACCACCCGGCAGAACATGCAATTCAACTGGATCGAGTTGCACGAGGTGCCGGACATTCTCGAACGCCTGGCGCAGGTCAACATGCACGCGATCCAGACCTCTGGCAACTGCGTGCGCAACATCACCACCGAGGCGTTTGCCGGGGTCGCTGCGGACGAGATGATCGACCCGCGTCCGCTGGCGGAAATCCTCCGGCAATGGTCGACGATCAACCCGGAATTCCTGTTCCTGCCGCGCAAGTTCAAGATCGCCATCTGCTCGGCCAGGCAGGACCGCGCGGCGATCATGATGCATGACATCGGCCTCTATCTTTATCCGGGCCGCGACGGCCAGATGCTGTTGCGGGTGATCGTCGGCGGCGGGTTGGGGCGTACGCCGATTCTTGGTTTGCAGATCCGCGACGGCTTGCCCTGGCAACACTTGCTGTCCTACGTCGAGGCGGTGTTGCGGGTCTACAACCGCCATGGTCGACGCGACAACAAGTACAAGGCGCGGATCAAGATTCTGGTCAAGGCGCTGGGGATCGAGGCGTTCGCCGGGGAAGTCGAGGCGGAGTGGCAGCACCTCAAGGACGGCCCGGCGCAGTTGACCGAAGCCGAGTATCAGCGGGTCGCCAGTGCTTTTGTGCCGCCGGACTACGACAGGCTGGCGGCGACCGATCTGGACTTCGGCACGCGCCTGACCGAGAACCCGGCGTTCGCCCGCTGGGTCGCGCGCAACGTGCAACCGCACAAGGTGCCGGGTTATGCCAGTGCGGTGCTGTCGACCAAACCCGGCATGGACGCCGCGCCGGGCGATGTCACCGGTGTGCAGATGCTGGCGGTGGCGGACTGGTCGGAGCAGTTCGGCTTCGGGGAAATCCGCATCGCCCACGAGCAGAACATCGTGCTGCCGGACGTGCCGAAATCCGCGCTCCACGCCCTGTGGCTGATGGCGTGCGAACAAAGCCTGGGCAGCGCCAACGTCGGTTTGCTGACCGACATCATTGCCTGCCCCGGCGGCGATTTCTGTGCGCTGGCCAACGCCAAGTCGATCCCGATTGCGCAAGCGATTCAGGCGCGTTTTGAAGACCTCGATTACCTGCATGACCTGGGCGACATCAGCCTGAACATCTCCGGCTGCATGAACGCCTGCGGGCATCATCACATTGGCAACATAGGCATCCTTGGCGTCGATAAGAACGGCAGCGAGTGGTATCAGATCACCCTCGGTGGCGCGCAAGGCAAAAACAGTGCGCTGGGCAAAGTGATCGGCCCGTCGTTCAGCGCCGCCGAAGTGCCGCAGGTGATCGAACGAATCATCGCCACCTTCGTGCGTTATCGCGAGAGTGAGGAATTGTTTGTCGACACCCTGGCCCGCATTGGCCTGGAACCCTTCAAGGAACGGGTCTACCCGAAAATGCTGGAGGTGTCGGCATGAACAATCTGTTGCGGTTGGAGCAGGGTGTCGCGCGGATCGCGGTCGACGATCCATGGACATTGGTCCGCGAACCTGAGCAGGAGAGGCCGGCGGGGCTGCTGATCCTGCCGCTGGCCCATTGGCTGGAGTCGCCCTCGACCCACGCGGTCTGGCTGGGGCCGGACGATGAGGTCGACAGTCTGGTGCCGTGGCTGGCGTCGCTGCCGCTGATTGCCCTCGACTTTCCGAGTTTTCGCGACGGTCGCGCGTACAGCCAGGCCTATCTGCTGCGCAGTCGCTTGGGGTGGACGGGAGAGTTGCGCGCCATTGGCGATGTGCTGCGCGATCAGCTCAGTCATATGCGCCAGTGTGGCTTCGACAGCTTTGCCGTGCGCGAAGACAAGTCCGTCGAGGACGCGCTCAAGGGGCTGGCCGGGATGAGCGTGTTGTACGGGCGCTCGGTGATTGAGCCGCGTCCGTTGTTTCGGCGGCGCTGATCTTTCACACAAGGGAAACCCCTACAGCCCACGTCATTCGCGGATTTTTCCTTGGGTCGATGGTGGCCTTTTGGTAGAGTCCTTCGCGCCAGCGGGTTTTCGGCTGGACGATGGAATCGAAGAAAGGAGTCTGGGCTGTGACTGCGGGCAAAAAGATCTTGGGCCTCACGGCGTTGCTATTGATGCTGACGCTGTGGGCCAGCTACTTCTATGTATTCAAGGAAAACCGCGACGGCCAGCTCGGCGGCGCCAGCGAAAGCACTGCCTGGTGCGGTACGCCGCCCAACGGCGAAGCCGCGCTGCTGGGCAAGGACCAGTTGACCTTGCGCATCACCAACAACCTGCGCGGCGAGTTCATGCTCAGCGGCTCGGTGCTGGTGTCCGAGCGCACGTTCAACCGCTACGACCTGGGCCGCAACGAATTGCGCCTGCGCCTGGAGCCGTTGCAATGGTCCTACGGCGTCACGCCGATCTTCCTCGAGCAAGTGAAGATCCAGCCACTGAGCCGCAACCTCGCGTCCGCCAACAAAAGCGCCTTCGCTGAACTGGAACCACGGCCCATCGGCGTTCAGGGGCGGGTCACCGAGTTTCCGTTCGACACTTACCGCTACGGCTACAAGCCGGTGCTGTATTACCTCAAGGGCAGCGAGCGCATCGACCTGCGCTTCAAGAACATCACTACGTTGATGGAGATGTCCAACACCTTCACACCGATCCAGAAATACAACCGTGTCGAGTACATCGACGAGAAAAACTCGATGATCCGCGACGAGGACTACAAGGCCTACGGCGCCCATGAGTGTGCGTTCAGTGTCGAGCGCAAGGGCTCGTTCAAGGTGGTCGTGCTGTTGTTGCTCTTGGTGTTGTGCCTGCCGTTGCTCCACGTGTTCTATCGCGATGAGCCGGGGATCGACTTCCTGGCGACGCTGGTGGGGATTGGCGTGGTGCGGGTGCTGCTGGTCGGGCCGGTGCAGGACTTCCAGTTGTACAACATCGATTTCCTGTTTGGCGCGGCGATTCTGCTGGTGGGATCGGTGTCGCTGATCAAGGCGATGCGGGCCAATAGCCGGCGGGAGATGGCGTTGAAGAGCGGGGCGACGTCTTCCTGGTGATCGAGTGTGGCTTGAAAAGCCCCTCACCTTAACCCTCTCCCAGGCGGAGAGGGGATTGACCGGGTTCTCTTGTGTCATGCGCCGACCTGAAAGAACCGGCCGATTATGGATTCAAGGACAATCGTTCAGGTCGGCAAGTTTCTCCAATATCCCCCAATCAGTGCCCTCTCCGCTTGGGAGAGGGCCAGGTGAGGGCAGCAATTCCCAGCCGGTCACCCGACCCGAATTCCCCACGCCCATCCCCGCACGGAAAATCCGTGATTTTTGTGGTTTCTGATCGCAAACCTCAAGGTTTTAGCTATACCTGTAATTCCTCCCCACGCAACACTGATTGGGCCTTCTGACAGGAGTTACAGCATGAAGCTAGCAGTGATGATGAGCACGTTGTGCATTGCCACTCTCGGAGTGGTGGGCTGCTCCAGCAAAACCGTCTCTCCCGAGGAATATTCCGGTTTCCTCAAAGACTACAGTCAGCTCAAGGAGGCCAAGTCGCCTTCCGGTGCCGAGGTCATGCGTTGGGTAGATCCCAAGGTCGACATCAACAAATACAGCAGCGTCTACATCGAACCCACCCAGCTTTACCCCAAACCGCAAGCGACTGTGAAAATCCCGCAGCAGACCCTCAACGGCATCACCAGCTACTACGATCAGGCGCTCAAGCGTGAAATCGGCAAGTCATTGCCATTGGCCACCGGCCCGGGGCCGGGCGTGATCGTGGTGCGTGCGGCGATCACTGCCGTGAGCAGCTCGACCGAGGGCCTCAAGCCGTATGAAGTGATTCCGATCGCACTGGTGGCGGCGGCGGTCACCACCGCGAGCGGTTCTCGCGATCAGGAAACCACCCTCGCCACCGAGGCCGTGTTCCTGGATGGCGGCAACAACAAGGTCGTGGCCCAGGTTGTGCGCAAGGGCACCGGCAAACCGTTGGAAAACGACTCCCAGGTGATGAAACCGTCTGATGTCAAAGGCGTGATCGATGGCTGGGCGGCGGACATGCATCAGTCCTATCTGAAACTCAAGGCCAAGTGACTGGCTGAGGCGCTGGCCTCTTCGCGAGCAACCCCGCTCCCACAAAACCTTTGTGGAAGCGGGGTTCGATTCACTGAGACTCTCAAGCCATTTCAGTGTTTTTTCGCCTCTCGGATCCGCTGCTCCTGTTCGCGCAGTTCCGGGGTGAATTCGGCGCCAAACTCTTCTGCCGAGAAGACCTGGCGGATTTCGATTTCGGCCTCGGTGCCCGGCATCGGATTCGGGCAGCGCTTGACCCACTCGATGGCTTCTTCCTTCGATTTCACCTCCCAGATCCAATAGCCGGCGATCAATTCGTTGGTTTCAGCGAAAGGGCCGTCGATCACCGTGCGTTTTTCCCCGGAGAACCTTACGCGAGCCCCCTTGCTGCTGGGATGCAGGCCATCGGCGGACACCAGGATGCCGGCCTTGGCCAGTTCCTCGTTGTAGTTGCCCATCGCGGTCAGCAGTTCTTCGCTGGGCATGGCGCCGGCTTCTGAGTCGGCGCTGGCTTTGACAATGATCATGAATTGCATGGTGGTTCTCCGCAGGCGTGTAAGGGATTCACTGCTTAGTCGAACGGGCAGGACTTGAATCGACAGGGCCTTTAAATAAAAGATGCAGACCCGCGTTTTAACAAGCATCGCCTCCATACGGAATGTGTCCGCCATGCCTACCCTTGAACTCACGACCCTGATCCCCGCGCGCACCCCGAGCGAGGTGCTCGACTTCTGCCTGGAGGGCGTCAACTTCCCGAAGATTTTCCCCGAACGCGTCACGCCGCTGGGCGATATCGACCTGGGCCGGCTGCGCATCGAGGCCGGCCGGCAGTTTCGGTTTCGGCACTGGATGTTCAACCTTATCCCGTCGAACTGGACGGTGGTCATTCGTGAGGTCAGCGACAGTCACTTCATCGATGAAATGCTCAAGGGGCCGCTGCGTGCCTTTCGTCATGAACATCGGGTGGCGGCGGGAGAGGGCGGTACGCTTTACACCGACCGGGTGACGTACTCGGCGATTGGCGGGGCGTTCAGCGAGGCGTTGCTGGTGAACGGCTACATGCGGCGGATTTTCGAGGCGCGGCACCGCAACATGCTGCAACTGCTCAAATAACCCTGCTGATTCAGGTTGTATCCAGTTTTGTCTTCCGGAGCATGACAATTTCAGTTCAGGCATAGGTCGTCGGACAATTTCGTGGTTAACTTCGGCCTCTTGCGTGATTTTCAATAAAACAACGTTCAGAAGGATTCCGTTCATGGCTCAAGTCACCCTCAAAGGCAACCCGGTTCAAGTCAACGGCCAGTTGCCACAAACCGGTTCCCAGGCACCTGCCTTCTCCCTGGTTGCCGGCAATCTGTCCGACGTCACCCTGAAAGACTTCGCCGGCAAGCGCAAAGTGCTGAATATCTTCCCAAGCGTCGACACCCCGACCTGCGCTACCTCCGTGCGCAAGTTCAACGCCCAGGCCAACGACATCGCCAACACCGTGGTGCTGTGCATCTCCGCTGACCTGCCGTTCGCCCAGGCCCGTTTCTGCGGCGCCGAAGGCCTGGAAAACGTACAGAACCTGTCGACCCTGCGCGGCACCGAGTTCATCCAGAACTACGGCGTTGCCATCGCCGACGGCCCGCTGAAAGGCCTGACCGCCCGTGCCGTCGTCGTTCTGGACGAGAACGACAAAGTGCTGCACAGCGAGCTGGTCAAGGAAATCGCTGAAGAGCCGAACTACGAAGCAGCCCTCGCTGTTCTGAAGTAATCCGCTTTCTCAAACAGCGTTTTTACAATTGTTAACGGCCTGGCCCTGTCCAGGCCGTTTTCATTTGTGTATCAGTGTCTTGCCTCACACCTTGAAACGTAAGTTGAAGGTAAATTGCCGGTAAATGCGCTTTGCTTAATCCCCACCAGTGCTTATCGTTCAGCCTCCCGTAAAAGAAGCCCACGCGCCCAATGGTTAATCACTCCATGCAATCGTCTCCCCGTAAATCCCGTCGCTGGCTGATCAGCCTGTTCGTGCTGCTGGTCGTCGCCGTCCTGTGCTGGAAATTCTGGCCGGCCGGAGCGCCCCACAAGGCGGGCGCCGAGAAGGCTGCGGCCGGCCATACCGGCCGTTCGGGGATGATGCGGCCGGGCTTCGGTGGCGGCACCGGGCCGATTCCGGTGCGCGTGGCACCGGCGGTCACCGGGGACTTCCCGCTGTACTACAAGGCGCTGGGCACGGTGACGGCGCTCAACACCATCAATGTGCGCAGCCGCGTGGCCGGCGAACTGGTGAAGATCTATTTCGAAGAAGGGCAGATGGTCAAGGCGGGCGACCTGCTCGCGGAGATTGACCCGCGTCCGTACCAGAACGCCTTGCTTCAGGCCGAAGGCACCTTGCTGCAAAACCAGGCGCAACTGAAAAACGCCCAGGTCGACGTCGAGCGCTATCGCGGCCTGTTCAAGGAAGACAGCATCGCCAAGCAGACCCTGGACACTGCCGAAGCGCTGGTCGGCCAATACCTCGGCACGGTGAAAACCAATCAGGCGGCGGTCAACGACGCCAAGCTCAACCTCGACTTCACCAAGATCCGCGCACCGATTGCCGGCCGCGTGGGCCTGCGCCAGCTCGACGTCGGCAACCTGGTGGCCGCCAACGACACCACGTTCCTGGCGGTCATTACCCAGACCCAACCGATCAGCGTGGCCTTCACCCTGCCGGAAAACAGCCTTGAAACCGTCCTTGCCCGCTATCGCAGCGGCGCGAAACTGCCGGCCGAAGCCTGGGATCGCGGCGACACCAAGTTGCAGGCCACCGGCGTTCTGCAAAGCCTCGACAACCAGATCGACGTCGCCACCGGCACCCTGAAATTCAAGGCCCGTTACGAAAACCGCGACCAGTCGCTGTTCCCCAACCAGTTCGTCAACGTCCACCTGCTGGCCGACACCCTCAAGGGTGTGGTGCTGGCGCCTTCGGCGGCGATCCAGTTCGGCAACAACGGCACCTTTGTCTACGCCATGGACGGTGACAAGAAAGTCACCATCCGCCAGTTGAAGATCGGCGCCAGCGATGGCAACAACACCGTGGTCACCGAAGGCCTGGTCGCTGGCGACCGCGTGGTGCTGGAGGGCACTGACCGCCTGAAGGAAGGCAGTGAAGTGGAAGTGGTCAACGACAGCCAGGACGTACCGACCACGCCGACCGGACACCTGCAAGGCAAATCCGCCGCCACCGCGCCTGACACCGCCGTTACCGACAAGGCCAAGAAGGGCGCATGAACATTTCGCGGCTGTTTATTCTCCGCCCGGTCGCCACCACGCTGAGCATGCTGGCTATCGTTCTGGCCGGTCTGATCGCTTATCGTCTGCTGCCGGTTTCGGCGCTGCCCCAGGTCGATTACCCGACCATCCGTGTCATGACCCTGTACCCCGGCGCCAGTCCGGACGTCATGACCAGCGCTGTCACTGCGCCACTGGAACGTCAGTTCGGGCAGATGCCGGGCCTGACGCAGATGGCCTCGACCAGTTCCGGCGGTGCCTCGGTGCTGACCCTGCGCTTCAGCCTCGACATCAACATGGATGTCGCCGAGCAGCAAGTGCAGGCCGCGATCAACGCCGCGACCAATCTGCTGCCGACCGATTTGCCGGCACCGCCGGTGTACAACAAGGTCAACCCGGCGGACACCCCGGTGCTGACGCTCGCGATCACCTCGAAAACCATGTTGCTGCCCAAGCTCAATGACCTGGTCGATACGCGCATGGCGCAGAAAATCGCCCAGATCAGCGGTGTCGGCATGGTCAGCATTGCCGGCGGCCAGCGTCAGGCGGTGCGGATCAAGGTCAACCCCGAGGCCCTGGCCGCCAACAGCCTGAACCTGTCGGACGTGCGTACCCTGATCGGTGCGTCCAACGTCAACCAGCCCAAGGGCAACTTCGACGGCCCGACCCGGGTGTCGATGCTCGACGCCAACGACCAGCTGACCTCACCCAAGGACTACGCCAATCTGATCCTCGCCTACAAGAACGGCGCGCCGTTGCGGCTCAAGGACGTGGCGGAAATCGTCGATGGCGCCGAGAACGAACGCCTCGCCGCGTGGGCCAACCAGAATCAGGCGGTGTTGCTGAACATCCAGCGTCAGCCGGGCGCCAACGTGATCGAAGTGGTCGATCGGATCAAGGCACTGCTGCCGAGCATCACCGACAACCTGCCGGCCGGTCTCGACGTCACCGTGCTGACCGACCGTACCCAGACCATTCGCGCCTCGGTCACCGATGTGCAGCATGAACTGCTGATCGCCATCGCCCTGGTGGTGATGGTGACGTTCCTGTTCCTGCGGCGCGCCAGTGCCACCATCATTCCGTCGGTGGCCGTGCCGCTGTCGCTGATCGGCACCTTCGGCGTGATGTACCTGGCCGGGTTTTCGGTGAACAACCTGACCCTGATGGCCCTGACCATCGCCACCGGTTTCGTGGTCGACGACGCCATCGTGATGCTGGAAAACATCGCGCGCTTCATCGAAGAAGGTGACAGCCCGCTGCAGGCCGCGCTCAAAGGCGCCAAGCAGATCGGTTTTACCCTGATTTCCCTGACCCTGTCGCTGATCGCGGTGCTGATCCCGCTGCTGTTCATGGCGGACGTGGTGGGGCGCCTGTTCCGCGAGTTCGCCATCACCCTGGCGGTGGCGATCCTGATTTCCCTGGTGGTGTCGCTGACCCTGACGCCGATGATGTGCGCGCGCCTGCTCAAACGTGAGCCGGAGGCCAGCGAGCAGGGCCGTTTCTATCGTGCCAGCGGTGAGTTCATCGACTGGATGATCGCCGGCTACGGGCGCATGTTGCAGTGGGTGCTCAAGCGTCAGCCGCTGACCCTGCTGGTCGCCATCGGCACCCTGGCCCTGACCGTGTTCCTTTATATGGTGGTGCCCAAGGGCTTCTTCCCGGTGCAGGACACCGGGGTGATCCAGGGCATTTCCGAGGCACCGCAGTCGATTTCCTTCGCCGCCATGGGTGAACGCCAGCAGGCGCTCGCCAAGGTGATCCTGGAAGATCCGGCGGTGGAAAGCCTGTCGTCCTACATCGGCGTCGATGGCGACAACGCCACGCTCAACAGCGGACGTCTGCTGATCAACCTCAAACCCCACGGTCAGCGTGACCTCAGCGCCGCCGAGGTGATCGCGCGACTGCAACCGCAACTGGACAAACTGGTCGGTATCCGTCTGTTCATGCAACCGGTGCAGGACCTGACCATCGAAGACCGCGTCAGCCGCACCCAATACCAGTTCAGCATGTCTTCACCGGACGCCGATCTGCTCAGCCTGTGGAGCGGCCGACTGGTCGAGGCATTGGCGCAGCGCCCGGAACTGACCGACGTCGCCAGTGATTTGCAGGACAAGGGGTTGCAGGTGTATCTGGTCATCGACCGTGATGCGGCCTCGCGCCTTGGCGTTTCGGTGTCGAACATCACCGATGCGCTCTACGACGCCTTCGGCCAGCGGCAGATTTCCACCATTTACACCCAGGCCAGCCAGTACCGCGTGGTGCTGCAAGCCCAGGCCGGGGAGCGGATCGGCCCGCAGGCGCTGGATCAGATTCACGTCAAGACCACCGACGGCGCACAGGTGCGGTTGTCGAGCCTGGCCCATGTCGAGGAGCGCCAGGCGCAACTGGCGATCACCCATATCGGTCAGTTCCCGGCGGTGATGATGTCGTTCAACCTCGCGCCCGGCGTGGCGCTGGGGCATGCGGTGGACGTGATCGATCAGGTGCAGAAGGACATCGGCATGCCGATCGGCGTGCAGACCCAGTTCCAGGGCGCGGCCGAAGCGTTCCAGGCGTCGCTGTCGAGCACCTTGCTGCTGATTCTGGCGGCGGTGGTGACCATGTACATCGTGCTTGGCGTGCTCTACGAGAGCTACATCCACCCGATCACCATTCTCTCGACCCTGCCATCGGCGGCGGTGGGCGCCTTGCTGGCGCTGTTGCTCAGTGGCAATGACCTGGGGATGATCGCGATCATCGGCATCATCCTGCTGATCGGTATCGTCAAGAAGAACGCGATCATGATGATCGACTTCGCCCTCGACGCCGAACGCAACCAGGGTATGGCGCCGGAGCAGGCCATCTATCAGGCAGCGTTGCTGCGCTTCCGGCCGATCCTGATGACCACCCTGGCCGCATTGTTCGGCGCGGTGCCGTTGATGCTGGCGACCGGTTCCGGCGCGGAATTGCGTCAGCCTTTGGGTCTGGTGATGGTCGGTGGCTTGCTGATGAGCCAGATTCTGACCTTGTTCACCACGCCGGTGATCTATTTGTACTTCGACCGGCTGGGTCGCCGTTTCGGCAAGTCCAGGGCTGAAGAGGTGGCAGTGTGATCATGCTGAACACCCGGCCCGCTCCTGATGGGGTCGATACATGAACCTCTCCGGTCCTTTCATCAAGCGTCCGGTGGCGACCATGCTGCTGAGCCTGGCGATCATGCTGCTGGGCGGCGTGAGCTTCGGCTTGCTGCCGGTGTCGCCGCTGCCGCAAATGGACTTCCCGGTGATCGTGGTGCAGGCCAGCCTGCCCGGCGCCAGTCCCGAGGTCATGGCATCCACCGTGGCGACGCCGCTGGAGCGCTCGTTCGGCGCCATTGCCGGCGTCAACACCATGAGTAGCCGCTCCAGCCAGGGTTCGACCCGGGTCATTCTGCAATTCGACCTCGACCGCGACATCAACGGCGCGGCGCGGGAAGTGCAGGCGGCGATCAACGCCTCGCGCAACCTGCTGCCGAGCGGGATGCGCAGCATGCCGACCTACAAGAAGGTCAATCCGTCCCAGGCACCGATCATGGTGCTGTCGCTGACTTCGGACGTGCTGGAAAAAGGCCAGCTCTATGACCTGGCCTCGACCATCCTGTCCCAGAGCCTGTCCCAGGTGCAGGGCGTGGGTGAAGTGCAGATTGGCGGCAGCTCCCTGCCGGCAGTGCGCATCGAACTCGAACCCCAGGCGCTGAACCAGTACGGCGTGGCACTGGACGACGTGCGCAAGACCATCGCCGAGGCCAACGTGCGCCGGCCGAAAGGTTCGGTCGAGGACGGTGAGCGGCTGTGGCAGATCCAGGCCAACGATCAACTGGAGAAAGCCAAGGATTACGAGTCGCTGATCATTCACTACGCCGACGGCGCCGCGTTGCGCCTGAAAGATGTGGCCAAGGTCAGCGACGGTGTCGAAGACCGTTACAACAGCGGGTTCTTCAACGATGACGCGGCGGTGCTGCTGGTGATCAACCGGCAGGCCGGCGCCAACATCATCGAGACGGTCAACGAGATCAAGGCGCAATTGCCGGCGTTGCAGGCGGTGCTGCCGGCCAGCGTCAAACTGAACCTGGCGATGGATCGCTCGCCGGTGATCAAGGCCACGTTGCACGAAGCCGAAATGACCCTGCTGATCGCCGTGGCCCTGGTGATTCTGGTGGTGTTCCTGTTCCTCGGTAACTTCCGCGCCTCGTTGATCCCGACCCTGGCGGTGCCGGTGTCGTTGGTCGGTACGTTCGCGGTGATGTACCTCTACGGCTTTTCGCTGAACAACCTGTCGCTGATGGCGCTGATTCTCGCCACCGGACTGGTGGTGGACGACGCCATCGTGGTGCTGGAGAACATTTCCCGGCACATCGACGAAGGCGTCAAACCGATGAAGGCCGCGTACCTCGGGGCCAAGGAAGTCGGCTTCACCTTGCTGTCGATGAACGTCTCGCTGGTCGCGGTGTTCCTGTCGATCCTGTTCATGGGCGGGATCATCGAAAGCCTGTTCCGTGAATTCTCCATTACGCTGGCGGCGGCCATCGTGGTGTCGCTGGTGGTGTCGCTGACCCTGACGCCAATGCTCTGCGCACGCTGGCTCAAGCCGCACACGCCAGGGCAGGAGAACCGCCTGCAACGCTGGAGCCGGCACGCCAACGACTGGATGGTCGGCAAGTACGCCACCAGCCTCGACTGGGTGCTGCGTCACCGGCGTCTGACCCTGTTGAGCCTGATCGTCACCGTCGGGGTCAACGTCGCCCTGTACGTTGTGGTGCCAAAGACCTTCATGCCGCAACAGGACACCGGCCAGTTGATCGGTTTTGTGCGCGGTGACGACGGCCTGTCGTTCAGCGTGATGCAGCCGAAAATGGAAATCTTCCGTCGCGCGGTGCTCAAGGATGAGGCGGTGGAAAGCGTTGCCGGGTTCATCGGTGGCACCAACGGCACCAACAACGCGTTCATGCTGGTTCGCCTGAAACCGATCAAGGAGCGCAATCTGTCGGCGCAGAAAGTCATCGAACGCCTGCGCAAGGAAATGCCCAAGGTGCCGGGCGCCCAGTTGATGCTGATGGCCGACCAGGACCTGCAATTCGGCGGCGGCCGCGAGCAGACTACCTCGCAATACAGCTACATCCTGCAAAGCGGTGACCTGGGGGCGCTGCGCGAGTGGTATCCGAAAGTGGTGAGCGCGCTCAGGGCCTTGCCCGAACTGACCGCCATCGACGCCCGTGAGGGTCGCGGCGCGCAGCAGGTGACGTTGATTGTCGACCGTGATCAGGCCAAGCGCCTGGGGGTGGACATGAACATGGTCACCGCCGTGCTGAACAACGCCTACAGCCAGCGGCAGATTTCGACGATCTACGACAGCCTCAACCAGTATCAGGTGGTGATGGAGGTCAATCCGAAATACGCCCAGGATCCGGTGACGCTCAAGCAGGTCGAAGTCATCACCGCCGACGGTGCGCGGGTTCCGCTGTCGACCTTCGCCCACTATGAGAACAGCCTGGAAGACGACCGGGTCAGCCACGAAGGCCAGTTCGCGTCCGAGGACATTTCCTTCGACATGGCCGAAGGCGTGACGGTGGAGCAGGGCAGTGCCGCGATCGAGCGGGCGATTGCCAAGGTCGGTCTGCCGGAAGACGTGATCGCAAAAATGGCCGGCACCGCCGATGCCTTTGCCGCGACCCAGAAGAGTCAGCCGTTCATGATTCTTGGCGCGCTGCTGGCGGTGTATCTGGTGCTCGGTGTGCTGTACGAAAGCTACATTCACCCGCTGACCATTCTCTCGACCCTGCCTTCGGCCGGGGTCGGTGCGCTGCTGTCGATCTATGCGCTGGGCGGTGAGTTCAGCCTGATTTCGCTGCTCGGTCTGTTCCTGCTGATCGGCGTGGTGAAGAAGAACGCGATCCTGATGATCGACCTGGCGCTGCAACTGGAGCGCCATCAGGGCCTGTCGCCGCTGGAATCGATCCGCAGCGCCTGTCTGCAACGCTTGCGGCCGATTCTGATGACCACGCTGGCAGCGATCCTCGGCGCCTTGCCGCTGTTGCTCAGTCGGGCCGAAGGCGCGGAAATGCGTCAACCGCTGGGCCTGACCATCATCGGCGGGCTGATTTTCAGCCAGGTGCTGACCCTTTACACCACGCCGGTGGTTTACCTCTATCTCGACAAACTGCGCCATCGTTTCAACAAATGGCGTGGCGTACGTACCGATGCCGCACTGGAAACTCCGCTATGACTGACCGTTCGCTTCTCAATCTGGCCACTGCCCGTGGCTCGCGTCTGTTGAGTCTGTCGCTGTGCGTGGCGATGCTCAGTGCCTGCGCCGTCGGCCCGGACTACCATCGCCCGCAAACCGCGCAAATCACCCAATACAAGGAAGCCGAAGGCTGGAGCCAGGCCAACCCGAGTGATGCACTGGCCCGTGGTGCCTGGTGGGAACTGTATGGTGACCGTCAGCTCAATGAATTGATCGCGAAACTCAACGGCGCCAACCAGAGCGTCGCGCAGTCCGAGGCGCAGTTCCGTCAGGCCCAGGCACTGGTGCGCAGCGCGCGCGGGGCGTTTTACCCGAGCGTTGATCTGAGCGCGGGCAAGACCCGTTCCAGCCAGGGCACCGGCAGCAGCAGTTCGAGCCTGAGCAGTTCCTCCAGCGGTATTCGTGATACCTACAACGCGCAGTTGGGCGTCAGTTGGGAGGCGGATGTCTGGGGCAAATTGCGTCGTGGCCTTGAGGCCAACGAAGCCAGTGCCCAGGCCAGTTTTGCCGATCTGGCGGCGATGCGCCTGAGCCAACAGTCCGAGCTGGTGAAAAACTACCTGCAACTGCGGGTGATCGATCAGCAGAAGCGCTTGCTCGAGTCGACCGTGGCCGCGTATGAACGCTCGCTGAAAATGACACAGAACCAGTACAAGGCCGGGGTTTCCGGTCGTGACGCGGTGGCCCAGGCGCAGACTCAGTTGAAGTCCACCCAGGGTGATCTGGTGGATCTGATCTGGCAGCGGGCGCAGTTCGAAAACGCCATCGCGGTGCTGATCGGGCAACCGCCGGCCGAGTTCAAACTCGCCGAAACCCAGGACATTCCCAAGCTGCCGCAGATTCCGCTGAGCCTGCCCTCGCAATTGCTGGAGCGACGTCCGGACATCGCCTCGGCCGAGCGTTCGGTGATCGCCGCCAACGCCAATATCGGCGTGGCAAAAGCGGCGTATTACCCGGATCTGAGCCTGAGCATGAGCGGCGGTTATAGCAGCAGCACCTCGCAGAATCTCATCAGTCTGCCGAACCGCTTCTGGTCGGTCGGGCCGAAAGTGACGTTGCCGCTGTTCGACGGCGGGCAGCGCTCGGCGGAAGTCGACCGTACCGAGGCGATCTACGATCAGACCGTGGCCAAATACCGCCAGACCGTGCTCGACGGCTTCCGCGAGGTGGAAAACTACCTGGTGCAGTTGAAGGTGTATGAGGACGAAGCGGCGGTGCGCCAGGAAGCCCTTGATGCGGCCCGCGACTCGGTGCGCCTGACCGAAAACCAGTACAAGGCCGGGCTTATCGCCTATCTCGATGTGGTCACGGTGCAAGCCACGGCGTTGAGTAACGAGCGCAGCGTGCTGAATGTGCTGCAGAGCCGGTTGATCGCCAGTGTGCAGTTGATTGCCGCGCTGGGCGGGGGCTGGGACGGGCAACTCGATGTGAGTGACAACCGCTGATCGATCAACGCCGGCTACCGGATTAGAGGGGTGGGGTCGGTCAAACAAGCGTTTCATCGGCTTGATGGCAAATTGACTACTTTGTCAGTGCGTTCTTCTGTGCAATCAGTACAATCGGCGCATTTACCCTCGCCGAGAACGGACGCACTACGGTGGGGTGGTCACGAGAACTCCCATGCTCATCGGTAACTATTCCTTCACGCTGGTTTTTATTTCGCTGTGTGTGGCGATCCTCGCGTCGTACACCGCTCTCGATCTCACTGGGCGCATTGCCACCGCCAAGGGACGTGCCGTGCATTTGTGGACGGCCGGTGGCGCGTTTGCCATGGGCGTCGGTGTCTGGTCGATGCACTTCATCGGCATGCTGGCCTTCAAGCTGCCGATCAGCCTGGGTTATGACACCGGGCTCACGGCCCTGTCGCTGTTGATCGCGGTGTTGTCCTGCGGCTTTGCCTTGTGGCTGGTCAGCCAACCGAAACTGCCCGCGTGGCAACTGGCCTTCGGCGCCTTGATCATGGGCGCCGGCATCAGCACCATGCATTACACCGGCATGGCGGCCATGCGCATGCAGCCGGGTATCGACTACGACCCGACCCTGTTCGGCGCTTCTTTGCTCATTGCTGTCGGGGCGTCGGCGGCGGCGTTGTGGATCGCCTTTCGCCTGCGTCAGCAGTCGCCTTATGTGCGGCTGTTCCGTGCCGGGGCAGCGATTGTCATGGGCGTGGCGATCGTCGGCATGCATTACACCGGCATGGCGGCGGCGCGTTTTCCCGAAGGCAGTTTCTGCGGCGCGGCGCTCAGCGGCCTGAACGGCAACGGCCTCGATAATCTGGTGCTGATTACCACCCTGGCGGTCTTGACCATCGCCTTGCTGACGTCGATCCTCGACGCGCGCCTCGAAGCGCGCACCGCCGATCTGGCCCATTCGCTGACCGTCGCCAACCGCGAACTGACCCAACTGGCGCTGCACGACACCCTCACCGGTCTGCCCAATCGCCTGTTGCTGGACGACCGGATCAATCAGGCCATGAAAAAAGTCAACGAGCAGGGCGGTTGTTTTGCGCTGATGTTCATCGATCTGGATGGCTTCAAACCGGTCAACGACGCTTTCGGCCATCACATGGGCGATCAGTTGTTGCGCGAAGTGGCGGTGCGTCTGCGTGAGGACCTGCGCAGCCTCGACACGCTGGCGCGGATCGGCGGCGATGAATTTGTCCTGCTGGTGCGCCTCAACGAACCCAACGACGCACTGGGGCTGGCGGCGCGCCAGGTCGGGTTAATCGCGCAGTCGTTCCGGGTGGCCGACCACGATTTGCAGATTTCCGCCAGCGTCGGCATCGCGCTGTTCCCCGGCAACGGCCAGAACGCCCAGGAACTGCTGATGAACGCCGACGCCGCGATGTACCACGCCAAGGGGGGTGGCAAGAACGGCTACAGCTTCTTCGACGCGTCGATGAACAACAACGCGCGCAAGCAACTGCAACTGTTGCAGGACCTGCGCGCGGCACTGGAACACAATGAATTCAGCCTGCATTACCAGCCCAAGTTCGATGCCGCCGACGGTCTTCCGGTAGGAGCCGAGGCGCTGCTGCGCTGGGAGCATCCGACCCACGGCATGCTGATGCCGGACAAGTTCATCGATCTGGCGGAAAAAACCGGCCTGATCATCCCCATCGGCGATTGGGTGCTCAATGAAGCCTGCCGGCAGATGCGCGAGTGGTACGTCCTCGGCCATACCGACTGGCGTATCGCGGTGAACCTGTCGGCGTTGCAGTTCTGCCACGCGGGACTGGTGCAGAGCGTGGCCAATGCCCTGGCGACCCACCATCTGCCGGCCAACAGCCTGACCCTGGAAATCACCGAAACCACCGCCATGAGCGACGCCGATGCGAGCATGACGGTGCTGCAAGAGCTATCCGACATGGGCGTCGATTTGTCGATCGACGATTTCGGCACCGGTTATTCGAGCCTGATGTACCTCAAGCGTCTGCCGGCCAATGAGCTGAAAATCGATCGCGGTTTCGTGCGCGACCTGGAGCGCGACAGCGATGACGCCGCCATCGTTTCGGCGATTGTCGCGCTGGGGCAGGCCCTGGGGCTGCGAATTGTTGCCGAAGGTGTCGAAACCGGCGTGCAGCAGGACTTCCTGACGCAACTGGGCTGTGATTCCCTGCAAGGTTATCTGCTCGGCCATCCGATGCCGGCGGATCGTTTTATCCAGAGCGTGACGCGGGACAAGCGCCTGACGGCGGTCTGACGCCACCGCGTCATCGTTCTGCGCGGGCAATCGCTCCCACAGGATCTTGCGTGAGCGATTGCCCGCGAAGGCGTCATGTCTGCCGGCACAGACTTATGCAAAACCCGGCAATGACGGTTATTCTTCCCCCGACTGTTACGAGTGCATTTGGGGGAAGGCCAGCATGGATAAAGTCATTGTGATCACCGGCGGCGGGCGCGGAATCGGGGCCGCCACCGCGCTGTTGGCTGCTGAGCAAGGCTATCGGATCTGTATCAACTACCAGGCGGATGAACAGGCCGCGCAAAACGTGCTGGAGCAAGTCCGCGCACTGGGCGCCCAAGCCATTGCGGTCCGCGCCGATGTCAGTATCGAAGACGAAGTGGTCGCCCTGTTTCACCGGGTCGACACCGAACTGGGCCGGGTCACCGCCCTGGTGAACAACGCCGGCACCGTCGGCCACAAATCGCGGGTCGACGAAATGTCCGAATTCCGCATTCTCAAAATCATGAAGACCAACGTTCTGGCGCCGATTCTCTGCGCCAAGCATGCGATCCTGCGCATGTCGCCCAAACACGGCGGGCAAGGCGGCAGCATCGTCAACGTGTCTTCGGTCGCTGCGCGCCTGGGCTCGCCCAATGAGTATGTCGACTACGCCGCTTCCAAAGGCGCGCTCGACACCTTCACCATCGGCTTGTCCAAGGAAGTGGCGGGCGAGGGGATTCGGGTCAACGCGGTGCGTCCGGGCTACATCTACACCGATTTCCACGCCTTGAGCGGCGATCCGGACCGGGTCAGCAAACTGGAATCGGCCATCCCGATGGCCCGTGGCGGCCGGCCGGATGAAGTGGCGGAAGCGATTGTCTGGTTGCTGTCGGACAAGGCCTCCTATGCGACGGGAACGTTTGTCGACCTGGGTGGCGGGCGCTAGTCCTTCTGGCTGTTCATCTTTAACGCCGGGGCTATTGTTCAGCGTTGTTAAATTTTTAAATAAATAGCGAAACCATCTCCCTTGTATGTAAAAAGGGAGGTGGTTTTTTGTTTTGCAGTCCCGTATTTGCTGGGTATCTGCTTCGTAAGTTGTTAGTTGCACTGTTTGATATGTTTGAGCCTGAAATTATTTGTACGGTAAGTTCCATGGTCGGCTGTTGAGTTGAATCTGCTCGTTGGATATTCTTTGTTTGCCTTGCAGCGAGCAAGGTTTAAATATTAATGAAAGGAGTTTGAAGATGGATCTTTATGAAGATGAAGTAGCACTGTGGAGCGATTTCGTGGCGAAAACCCTGACCAAGACTTTTACGCTGACCATGCCGCCGGAAATGCTGAAGATTATTGCCGATCTGGCGGACAAGTTTATTCTTGAGCGCCGCAAGCGTGAAGTTGTTTCTGAAGATAAATAATTAAGTTATTTATTGTTTTTTGATAATTACCTGATATTGAAATGGAAGTGTGGCAAGTATGGAAAGCCCGAAAAAATCGTTCAAGGCCAACCTTTTTTATAAAGGCAAGCCGTTGGTTCTGAACTATCAGTTGATGGAGGCCAGGCTGAAGCGCAAGCGTCTGACGCCGGCTCAGCGCGCGGAATATAACCGCCAGTTGCAGAATGAAGGCGGCTTCCTGACAGTCGCTGACAGGGAAGACACTGAGCCGTTGTTGATCAACTTTCACTTTGAAGAAGAACGTTACACGCTGCGTGTGGCCACGCCAGGGATGTTTCTTGGAAAACTCTTGAGCATGGAGAACATTCGGGATGGGCAGGGGCAACAGACATTTGAAAAGCAATGGGTGGTCGTTGATCGAACCGAGCCGACCCGGTTTTTCCTGGAAAGTGTTTCTCCCGGGACTGTCAGGATGTTGAACGTCGCGAAAAAAGCGTCTTCGGACAATGAGATCAAGGGGCCGATTTATCTCTACGAGCAACCTGGCCGTCTGGAGCTGGATAATCAACGCTACTTTTCGCAAACCCGGATTGAGGGGCAGCACCTGCTGCACGATCCGTTCGGTGTGAACTTCGATATACAGGTGAAAGACGTTCCGTTATCGAACGATCCGTCTGATTGAGTCGTTTGAATGCGTGATTGAAAAGTCCTGCCGATAGTGATCGGCAGGACTTTTTTATTTGGGCAGTGGCGGGTTCAGAACGACCGCACAATTCGCCCCAATGTTTCCATCGCTTTTTCCGAGTCCTCGGTCCACGGGCTGCCATAGTTCAGACGAATGCAGTTTCGAAAGCGTTGGGCTGGTGAAAAAATCGGTCCTGGCGCGATACTGATGCCTTGCGCCAGGGCCATCTGGAACAACTTCAGCGAGTCCATCTGCGGTGGCAGTTCCAGCCACAGAAAGTAGCCGCCGGCCGGTTGGCTGACCCGGGTCTGCGCCGGGAAGTAGCGGGCGATGGCCGCAAGCATGGCGCTTTGCTGTTCTTCCAGGGCGTAGCGCAATTTGCGCAGGTGACGGTCGTAGCCGCCGTGTTGCAGGTAGTCGGCGATGGCGGCCTGGGCCGGCATCGAGGCGCACAGCGAGGTCATCAGTTTCAGCCGCTCGATCTTTTGCGCGTAACGGCCGGCGGCGACCCAACCGATGCGGTAGCCGGGGGCCAGGCTCTTGGCGAACGAGCCGCAATGCATCACCAGACCTTCGGTGTCGAACGCCTTGGCCGGTTTCGGCGCTTGCTGGCCGTAATACAGCTCGGCGTAGACGTCATCCTCAATCAGCGGCACCTGATGCCGGCGCAGCAGCTCGACCAGCTCCTGTTTCTTCGCCTCGGGCATGGTCGCCCCCATCGGGTTCTGGAAACTGGTCATGCACCAGCACGCCTTGATCGGATGGCGCTCAAGGGTCTGGGCGAGCACGCCGAGATCGATGCCGTCCCGTGGATGCACGGGGATTTCCACGGCCTTGAGTTTCAACCGCTCCAGCACTTGCAGGCTGGCGTAAAACGCCGGGGCTTCGATGGCGACCAGATCGCCGGGTGCGGTCACCGCTTGCAGGCACAGGTTCAGCGCTTCAAGAGCGCCGTTGGTGATCAGCAGTTCTTCCATCGGCAGCATCAACCCGCCGACCATGTAGCGCAGGGCGATCTGCCGACGCAGTTGCGGGTTGCCCGGCGACATGTCGGTGACCACCATGCGCGGATCCATCTCCCGCGCTGCACTCGCCAGTGAACGCGACAGGCGTTGCAGCGGGAACAGGGTCGGGCTGGGGAACGCCGAACCGAAGGGCACGGTGCTTGGGTCCTTGATCGATTCCAGTACCGAGAACACCAGTTCGCTGACGTCGACTTCGGTCGACTCGTTGACCTGGCTGCTGATCACCGGCTCCGAGAACGGACTCGGCGCGTGGGCGTTGACGAAGTAGCCCGAGCGCGGCCGGGCGCGGATCAGGCCCCGGCGCTCGAGCAGGTAATAGGCCTGGAACACCGTGGACGGGCTGACGCCGTAGGTCTGGCTGGCGTAGCGTACCGAGGGCACCCGCTGGCCGGGGCCGAGGACGCCGGAGCGGATCAGTTCAGCGATGTCGTCGGCGAATTTTTCGTAGCGTTTCATCGATGGCCTTGTGGCTGGTATGGAAAAAAGCCCCTCACCCTGACCCTCTCCCGGAGGGAGAGGGGACTGACCGAGGGTTGCTGCAGAAAATTATCGACCTGAAATATCGAGTTGAACTCAGGTTTGAACAGCCAGCAAATCAGCTCCCTTTCCCCCTCGCCCACTTTGGGGAGGGGGTTGAGGTGAGGGGGGATTCTAGCGGCTCAGCGATTCATCGGCGCCACAAACCTGCTTTTGGCCACGCTGTAAACCTCAGGCTCATCGCTATCGGCAATCTTGAAGCTCAAGGTCTGCGAACTGCTGGCCGGACGATCCGTGGTCATCGCCACCGACACTGGCACGTCGACAATTTCGCCGGGTGCCAGACTCAGGTCGGTCTTGCCTTGCAGCTGAAATCCATCGCCATCGACCAGGCTGAGGTTGTATTCCTGGCGCTGCTGGGTCTTGTTGATCACCTTGAGGGTGTAGATGTTCTCGATCTGGCCCTGGCCGTTTTCACGGAACAGCCCGCGATCCTTGGTCACGTCCAGCGACACCATCGGTCGTTCGGCCAGCGCCAGGGCCAGCGCGCCGATCATCACCACCAGCACCGCGACGTAACCGATCAAGCGTGGTCGCAGCAGGTGCGTCTTGCCACCCTGCAACTCGCGCTCGGAGGTGTAGCGGATCAGGCCGCGCGGATAGTTCATCTTGTCCATGATCGAGTCGCAGGCATCGATGCACGCGGCGCAGCCGATGCACTCCATTTGCAGACCGTCGCGGATGTCGATGCCGGTCGGACACACCTGCACACACAACTGACAGTCGATGCAGTCACCGAGGCCGGCCTCGGCGGGTTTGACCTCGCGTTTGCGCGGGCCACGGTTTTCACCACGGGCCACGTCGTAGGAAATCGCCAGGGTGTCCTTGTCGAACATCACGCTCTGGAACCGCGCATACGGACACATGTGCATGCACACTGCTTCGCGCAGCCAACCGGCGTTGATGTAGGTGGCGGCGGTAAAGAACAGCACCCAGAACAGGCTGACGCCGCCGATCTGCAGGGTCAGCAGTTCCTCGGCCAATGGTCGGATCGGCGTGAAGTAACCGACGAAGGTCAGGCCGGTCAGTACGCTGATTGCCAGCCAAAGGGTGTGCTTGGCTGCGCGCCGGGCCAGTTTGTTCAGGCTCCACGGTGCGGCTTGCAGCTTGATCCGCTGGTTGCGCTCACCCTCGGTGATCTTCTCGCACCACATGAAAATCCACGTCCACGAACTCTGTGGGCAGGTGTAACCGCACCAGACCCGCCCGGCGAACACGGTGATCGCGAACAGGCCGAACGCGGCGATGATCAGCAGCGCCGACAGCAGAATGAAATCCTGCGGCCAGAACGTCGCGCCGAAGATATGGAATTTGCTTTCGGAAAGATCCCAGAGTACGGCCTGGCGACCGCCCCAGTTCAGCCAGACGGTGCCGAAGAACAGCAAAAACAGAAACCCCGCGCCGCTCATGCGCAGGGTTCGGAACAGGCCGGTGAAGCTGCGGGTGAAGATCTGGTTGTCGCTGGAGGCGGCCTTCGTCTTCATTGGACGGGCCGGCACTTTTTTAATGGTTGGCGTTGCTTCTACGGTTCGGACGGGGATTTGTTCGCTCATGGTCTTTAGCTCATCAGCCTCCATCAGGCCAGAGCACTATGAGCGCCGATCTGTTTGCATAACAGACTCAGGTATTTCAATAAAAAGCGTATCAGATGGATTTTTACGCAACGCCTGCGACAACTTGAAGCAGCCCGGCCGACGGGGCGCGGACGCCTATCCCAGACGCCTGCGACGCACGTTGACCGGGGTCAGTCAAATCACCGAATCACCGCTATCGGCTTTCAGGTGTTTGCGACCGTCGGTGGCACCTGCGACGGTCAACGCGTCCGCCTCGGCTTCGGTGATGTAGATGCGCCGGCCCTCGATCTCCACGGCCGACATGGCCTTTTCGCTGTCGGTGATCACGGTCAGGTCGCCGCACAGACGGATTTGCTCACCCTTTTCGGTGGCGAAAAAGCAGGTCTGGTTCTCGATGCGCAGGCTCATGGCGCTGTCCTTTTTTCCAAGGGATGTTGAAAGCTTAGGGCGCGGGTGCGAGTGATCGTTCTACGCAACCGATTAATGGTCGGCGCTGTCCACCGTCTATCGAACCTTTCACAAGGACAGCGCGATGGACGCCTGGTGGCACGAAGTCTGGGTGACCCTGCAAGCGGAGTTCGCCGACATTGGCGATGCCGCACAACTGACCCGCATCACCGTGCGCCTGTTGATGGCGGCGCTGCTGGGCGGGATTCTCGGCTTCGAGCGCGAACACAAGGGCAAGGCTGCGGGCGTCCGGACTCACATGCTGGTGGCCCTCGGTGCGGCGCTGTTTGTGCTGGTGCCGCAATTGTCCGGCTCCCAGGCCGACGCCATGAGCCGCGTGGTGCAGGGCGTCATTGCCGGGATCGGATTTCTGGGGGCGGGCACCATCCTGAAAAACCATGAGGGTGACGAAGGCCACGTCAAGGGCCTGACCACCGCCGCCGGGCTATGGATGACCGCCGCCATCGGCGTCGCGGCCGGGTTGGGGCGGGAAGCGACGGCGGTGTTCAGTACGGTGTTGGCGTTGGGGATTTTCAGTGTGATGCCGAGGATCGTGAAGGTGTTCGAGAAGGACGATTCCCCGCACTGATTGCCCCTCGCTCCGGCGATCCAGAACGAATCACCCATCCACCTGGCTCGAAAGATCGTCACGGCGCGCGGGTACGATCAACGGATATGGCGAACAATCACCGGCGGTATGGTCGTTGGCGGCTCTACTTTCGGCGGTGGCGTGGTGCCCGGTGGTTCCTGTTCGGGAATCGGCTGTGGTTCGGTCTCGGGCAGGACCGGTTTGTCGATGTTGGGATCGGGCGTTTCCGCCGGGATCGGGATAGTCATAGGTGAACCTCCGTGTGGCACATGGCGTGAGAAGTGCTTAAGTGGGTTGACCACCTCGCAGCGAATTCGATCCGCTTTTTTGGGCGGGTGAAAAGTCGCGGCCAATCGCGGTGAACTTTTGCCGGCGAGGGTCGCTCGGAACCTAAGTGAGTTCATCAGGCCGAACAGGCAAACGAGCGTCCTTGGGGCGTTAAGGAGAGATGCTCAGTGACTGCTGAAAAACCTTCTGAACAAAGCTACAACCCGCATATTCCGCTGTCCCAGGCGCTGTTGCTGCCGCGCATTGTCATTGAAGACACCATGCCGACCCTCGAAGGCGGGCAGTTTGCCGTCAAGGCGATTGTCGGGCGCGAGGTGCCGGTCACCAGCAAGGTATTCGCCGATGGCCACGACAAACTGGCGGTGCGGATTCGCTGGCGGGAAGTCGGCGACGAGAGCTGGCAGAGCGAGGTGATGGCCGATCAGGGCAACAATGGCTGGGCGGGGCGCTTCCGGCCTGAGCGCCAGGGGCGCTACCTGTTTCTGATCGAGGCGTGGATCGATCAGTTCGCCAGTTTCCAGTACGAACTGGAGAAGAAGCACAATGCCGCCGTCCCGGTCAGCCTTGAACTGCAAGAAGGGCGAAACATGGTGCAGCAGGCCGCCGAACGCAGCGAAGGTCCGCTCAGCGAACAACTGGCGGCCCTGCACCACGAATTGTCCGGCCTGCTCGAAACCGAGCAGGTTGCGTTGTTCCTGCACTCGCGCAGTGCGCAGTTGATGGCCGAGGCCGATCACCGGGCCTACCTGAGCCTGAGTGCCGAATTCCCCGTGGACGTGGAGCGCGAACTCGCCGAGTTCGCCAGTTGGTACGAGCTGTTTCCCCGCTCGATCACCGACGATCCCGCCCGCCACGGCACCTTCAATGACGTTCACTCGCGGTTGCCGATGATTCAGGACATGGGCTTCGACGTGCTGTATTTCACGCCGATCCACCCGATTGGCCGCAGCCATCGCAAGGGCCGCAACAATTCGCTGACCGCCGGTCCCGACGATCCCGGCAGCCCCTATGCGATCGGCAGCGAGGAGGGCGGGCACGAAGCGATTCACTCGCAACTCGGCACCCGTGAAGACTTCCGGCGACTGGTGGCCGCCGCCGCCGAGCACGGCCTGGAAATCGCCCTCGATTTCGCCATCCAGTGTTCCCAGGATCACCCGTGGCTCAAGCAGCATCCGGGCTGGTTCAACTGGCGGCCGGACGGCACGATCAAATACGCGGAAAACCCGCCGAAGAAATACCAGGACATCGTCAACGTCGATTTCTATGCGCCAGAGGCCATTCCCAGCCTGTGGGTCGAGTTGCGCGACATCGTCGTCGGCTGGGTGCAGGAGGGGGTGAAGATCTTTCGGGTCGACAACCCGCACACCAAACCGCTGCCGTTCTGGCAGTGGTTGATCGCCGATGTGCGCACCTTGCACCCGGAAGTGATTTTCCTCGCCGAAGCCTTCACCACGCCGGCGATGATGGCGCGCCTGGGCAAGGTCGGTTACACCCAGAGCTACACCTATTTCACCTGGCGCAATACCAAGGCTGAACTGGCGACGTATTTCAGCGAACTCAATCAATCGCCGTGGCGCGAGTGCTACCGGCCGAACTTCTTCGTCAATACCCCGGACATCAACCCGGCGTTCCTCCATGAGTCGGGGCGGGCGGGTTTTCTGATCCGCGCGGCGCTGGCGACCATGGGCTCGGGCCTGTGGGGGATGTATTCGGGGTTCGAGTTGTGCGAGTCGGCGCCGGTGCCGGGCAAGGAGGAATACCTCGATTCGGAGAAGTACGAAATCCGCGTCCGCGACTTCAATGCGCCGGGCAACATCATTGCCGAGATTGCCCAGCTCAACCGCATCCGCCGGCAGAACCCGGCGCTGCACAGTCATCTGGGCCTGAGCATCTATAACGCGTGGAACGACAACATCCTGTATTTCGGCAAGCGCAGCGCCGATGGCAGCAACTTCATTCTGGTGGCGGTCAGCCTTGATCCGCATAACGCGCAGGAGGCGAATTTCGAGCTGCCGCTGTGGGAAATGGGCCTGCCGGACGATGCCACCACCCATGGCGAAGACCTGATGAACGGCCATCGCTGGGACTGGCACGGCAAGTACCAGTTCATGCGGATCGAGCCGTGGCATCAGCCGTTCGGGATCTGGCGGATCAGCAGTTCGTAGGGCCGGTGACGATCAAGCGTGGGAGCGGGCTGGCTCGCGAAAGCGGCTTGTCAGCCGGCTCCTCGTTGACTGCCCCGGCGCTTTCGCAGGCAAGCCAGCTCCCACGGGGAACGCATTTCTCCCTTCGAGTGGTTGTCGCTCTTACGATTTTTCCAGGAGTTTCACATGGCGAAGAAACCCAAATCAGCCACCTTCATCAAGGACCCGCTCTGGTACAAGGACGCGGTCATCTATCAGGTTCACGTCAAATCCTATTTCGACTCCAATAACGACGGGATCGGCGATTTTCCTGGCCTGATCGCCAAGCTCGATTACATCGCCGAACTTGGCGTCAACACCATCTGGCTGCTGCCGTTCTACCCTTCGCCACGCCGCGACGACGGTTATGACATCGCCGAGTACAAAGGCGTCCACACTGACTACGGCACCATGGCCGATGCCAAACGCTTTATCGCCGAGGCGCACAAGCGTGGCTTGCGGGTCATCACCGAGCTGGTCATCAATCACACCTCCGACCAGCACCCGTGGTTCCAGCGCGCACGCAAGGCCAAGCCCGGTTCGGCGGCGCGTGACTTTTATGTGTGGTCGGATGACGACCAGAAATACGACGGCACGCGGATCATTTTTCTCGACACCGAAAAGTCCAACTGGACCTGGGACCCGGTGGCCGGGCAATACTTTTGGCACCGTTTCTATTCGCACCAGCCAGACCTGAATTTCGACAACCCGCAGGTGATGAAAGCGGTCATCAACGTCATGCGTTACTGGCTGGACATGGGCATCGACGGCCTGCGGCTGGACGCGATTCCGTACCTGATCGAGCGCGACGGCACCAACAACGAAAACCTGCCGGAGACCCACGACGTCCTCAAGCAGATCCGTGCCGAGATCGACGCCAATTACCCCGACCGCATGTTGCTGGCCGAAGCCAACCAATGGCCGGAAGACACCCAGCTGTACTTCGGCGACACCGACGCCCAAGGCGTGAATGGTGACGAGTGCCACATGGCGTTTCACTTCCCGCTGATGCCGCGCATGTACATGGCGCTGGCCCAGGAAGATCGCTTTCCGATCACCGATATTCTGCGCCAGACCCCGGAAATCCCCGCCAATTGTCAGTGGGCGATCTTCCTGCGCAACCACGATGAACTGACCCTGGAGATGGTCACCGACAAGGAACGTGACTACCTGTGGAATTACTACGCCGCCGACCGCCGCGCGCGGATCAATCTGGGCATCCGTCGCCGACTCGCGCCATTGATGGAGCGCGACCGGCGTCGGGTCGAATTGCTCAACAGCCTGCTGCTGTCGATGCCCGGCACGCCGACCCTGTATTACGGCGATGAAATCGGCATGGGCGACAACATCTACCTCGGCGACCGCGACGGCGTGCGTACGCCGATGCAGTGGTCGATCGACCGCAACGGCGGTTTCTCCCGCGCCGATCCGGCGAGCCTGGTGCTGCCGCCGATCATGGACCCGCTCTATGGTTACCAGTCGGTCAACGTCGAAACCCAGGCCGGCGATCCGCACTCGCTGCTGAACTGGACGCGGCGCATGCTGGCGGTGCGCAAGCAGTCCAAGGCCTTTGGTCGCGGCAGCCTGAAAATGCTCTCGCCGAGCAACCGGCGGATTCTGGCCTACACCCGTGAATTCACCGACGCCGATGGCCGGCATGAAGTGATCCTGTGCGTGGCCAACGTCTCGCGCAGCGCGCAGGCGGCGGAGCTAGACCTTTCGGCCTACGTCGGCATGGTGCCGGTAGAGATGCTCGGCGGTAACGCCTTCCCGCCGATCGGCCAACTGAATTTCCTCCTGACCCTGGCGCCGTACGGCTTCTATTGGTTTGTGCTGGCGGCAGAAAACCAGATGCCGAGCTGGCACGTCGAACCGGCGCAGAGTCTGCCGGACTTCACCACACTGGTGCTGAAAAAACGCATGGAAGAACTGCTCGAAGCGCCGTCCCGTGCGACGCTGGAGCAGGGCATCCTGCCGAGCTGGTTGCAGAACCGCCGCTGGTTCGCCGGCAAGGACGCGGCCATCGAGCAGGTCAATCTGGTGTACGGCGTGCGTTTCGGCGACGCGCAGCATCCGGTGCTACTGAGCGAAATCGAAGTCAGCAGCGGCGGGCAGACCAGTCGCTATCAACTGCCGTTCGGCTTCATTTCCGAAGATCAGGTCGGCCCGGCGCTGCCGCAGCAATTGGCGCTGTCTCGTGTAAGACGCGTGCGGCAGGTCGGGTTGATTACCGATGCGTTCAGTCTGGAAGCGTTCATTCGTGCGGTGCTGCAAGGCATGCAGGCCAACACGGTACTGGCCTGCGATGCGGGCGAAATTCGCTTCGAATCGACGCCGCAGCTGGAGGCGCTGGGCCTCGGCGCCGATTCCGAGGTGCGTTATCTGTCGGCCGAGCAGTCCAACAGTTCGGTGGTGATCGGCAACAGTCTGGTGCTTAAGCTGATCCGTAAAGTCGCTGGCGGCGTACACCCGGAACTGGAGATGAGCGCTTACCTGACGGCCGCCGGATTTGCCAATATCTCCCCGTTGCTGGGCTCGGTGATCCGTCGCGATGGTCAGGGTGAAGACACTCTGCTGATGATTGCTCAAGGCTATCTGAGCAATCAGGGCGATGCGTGGGAGTGGACGCAGAACAACCTCGAACGGGCGCTGCGCGATGAGCTGGCCGATGCCATGTCCGAGCAGGAACAGCATTACAACGCCCTGGGCGAGTTACGGGATTTTGCCGGCATGCTCGGCCAGCGCCTGGGGGAAATGCATCAGGTGCTGGCGGCCCCGACCGACCATCCGGATTTTGCGCCGCAGATCTGCACTGCCAAAGATGCGCAGGCCACCGGCAAGGACGTCGCGGCCCAGGTCGAGCATGCGTTGAAGCTGCTCAAGCAGCATCAACAGGAGCTCGGCGCGGCGGATCAGGCATTGGTCACGCGCCTGCTCGACAACAAGAAAGCCATCCTCGCCCACGTGCAGGAACTGGCGAAGCGGTCGGTCGGTGGCTTGCGCATTCGCGTCCACGGCGATCTGCATCTGGGTCAGGTGCTGGTGATCAAGGGCGATGCCTACCTGATCGACTTCGAAGGCGAGCCGGCGCGGCCGTTGTCCGAACGTCGGGGCAAGCACAGCCCGTACAAGGACGTCAGCGGCGTGCTGCGCTCCTTCGATTACGCCGCTGCGATGGCCGCCAATGTGCATAACGTCGACAACAGCCCTGAGGCCGAAGCAGCGCGTCAGCGAGTGGCCGAACGTTACCTGCGTGAAGCCCGTGAAGCATTTGTCGAGGCATATCGCCGGGCGGCAGCTAGTCTTGAACATGCCTGGCAAGATCCTGAAGGTGCCGACGCCGCACTGGCGTTGTTCGGTCTGGAGAAAGCGGCCTACGAAGTGGCCTATGAAGCCGAAAACCGCCCCACCTGGCTGGCCGTGCCGTTGCACGGTCTGCACGGGTTACTGACGGGGCTTAAACCCTTTTCCGATCTTGGTGGAGAGTAGTCATGAGTTTCTCGAACAAGGAACAGGGTCACGTCAAAGAACGATTGTTGCCCAAGCCCCGGGACATCGACGCCCTGGTACGGGCTGAACACCACGATCCGTTTTCCGTTCTCGGTCCCCATGCCGATGGCGTCGGCGGGCAATTCATTCGTGCCTATCTGCCCGGTGCGTTGAGCGTTTCGGTCCTGGACAAGGACACCGGTGAAGAGCGCGGCCCGCTGGAACAGACGGAAACGCCAGGGCTGTTCGTCGGCCATTTCGAGCAGGCGCGGCCGTATCTTTTGCGCACGCGCTGGGCCGGTGGCGAGCAGGTCGCGGAAGATCCCTACAGCTTCGGCCAGTTGCTCGGTGAAATGGATTTGTACCTGTTCGCCGAAGGCAATCACCGCGACCTGAGCAGTTGCCTCGGTGCGCAATTGAAAACCGTCGACGGCGTTGACGGCGTGCGCTTTGCCGTGTGGGCGCCGAATGCCAAGCGGGTGTCGGTGGTGGGCGATTTCAACGTCTGGGACGGCCGCCGCCATCCGATGCGCGCGCGGCATCCGTCCGGGGTCTGGGAATTGTTCATTCCGCGTCTGCAAGCGGGGGATCTGTACAAGTATGAGATTCTCGGCCAGCACGGCATCCTGCCGTTGAAGGCCGATCCGATGGCGCTGGCCACCAGCCTGCCGCCGGACACCGCCTCGAAGGTCGCCTCGCCATTGCAAATCGACTGGCAGGATCAGGACTGGATGAGCGGGCGCGTCGAGCGTCAGCGGCATTCGGCGCCGCTGTCGATCTATGAACTGCACGCGGGCTCCTGGCAATGCGAGCTGGATGATCTGGGTGAAGTGGCCCGGCAATACACCTGGCCCGAGCTGGCCGAGCGTCTGATTCCGTATGTGAAGGAGCTGGGTTTCACTCACATCGAACTGATGCCGATCATGGAGCATCCGTTTGGCGGCTCGTGGGGTTATCAGTTGCTGTCACAATTCGCGCCGAGTGCGCGTTACGGTTCGCCGGACGAGTTTGCGGCGTTCGTCAACGCCTGCCACCAGGCAGAAATCGGCGTCATCCTTGACTGGGTGCCGGCGCATTTTCCGACCGATACCCACGGACTGGCGCAGTTCGACGGCACGGCGTTGTATGAGTACGGCAACCCGCTGGAGGGCTTTCATCAGGATTGGGACACGCTGATCTACAACCTCGGCCGCACCGAGGTGCATGGCTACATGCTGGCATCGGGGCTGCACTGGTTGAAGCATTTCCACGTCGACGGCTTGCGGGTCGACGCGGTGGCCTCGATGCTTTATCGCGACTATTCGCGCAAGGCCGGGGAGTGGGTGCCGAACCGCCATGGCGGACGGGAAAACCTGGAAGCCATCGACTTCCTTCGACACCTCAATGACGTGGTGGCGCTGGAAGCGCCGGGCGCCCTGGTCATCGCCGAAGAGTCCACGGCGTGGCCCGGTGTCAGTCAGAGTACCCAGCAGGGTGGCCTCGGGTTCGCCTACAAATGGAACATGGGCTGGATGCACGATTCGCTGCATTACATCCAGCAGGACCCGGTGTACCGCGCCCATCATCACAACGAGCTGAGTTTCGGCCTGGTCTACGCCTGGTCCGAGCGTTTCATCCTGCCGATTTCCCACGACGAAGTGGTCCACGGCAAGCACTCGCTGATCGACAAGATGCCCGGCGACCGCTGGCAAAAGTTCGCCAACCTGCGTGCCTACCTGAGCTTCATGTGGACTCATCCCGGCAAGAAACTGTTGTTCATGGGCTGCGAATTCGGCCAGTGGCGCGAGTGGAATCACGACCAGCAACTGGACTGGTATCTGCTGCAGTACTCGGAACACAAAGGCGTGCAGAAACTGGTGGGTGACTTGAACCGTCTGTACCGCGAGGAACCGGCGCTGCACGAGCAGGACGATGCGCCGCAGGGCTTCCAGTGGCTGATTGGCGATGACGCGATCAACAGCGTTTACGCCTGGCTGCGCTGGAGCAAGGAGGGCACGCCGGTGCTGGTGGTCGCCAACTTCACCCCGGTGCCGCGTCAGGCTTATCGGGTCGGTGTACCGTTTGCCGGGCGCTGGAAAGAATTGTTCAACAGTGATGCCGACACCTATGCCGGCTCCAATTATGGCAATGGTGGCGGGGCGTTTGCCGACGAGGTGCCGAGTCATGGCCAGGCGTTGTCACTGGAGCTGAATCTGCCGCCGTTGGCGGTGTTGATCCTCAAGCCTGAGGGTTGATTCACCGGATCTCAATGGGGGAGCTGGCTTTCCCGCTCCCCCATTGAGAGGACTTCGGTGTGGCTTGAGTATTTTTCCTCACCACCGCATCCGCACGCCGAGACTGCCGATCAACCCGTTCAGATCATTGTCATCCACATCGCTGCTGTAATCGGCGCTGACGTACAGGCTCACCGTCGGTGTCACCCGCGCCACCAGGCCCAGGCCCAGTTCGACGGTGGAGGACTTGCGGCTGCTGCTGATCTTGTCCACCTGATCCAGTGTCACCGTGTTGCCGGTGTAGACCGTGTGCCACAGGTTGGTCCTGACGTAAGGCTCGACCGGCAGGCCATTGAGATCGTAACTGCCTTTCAAGCGCGCACCGACCCGGCCGCTCCACGATGAAATATCGCTGGATGAAGCGTTGCCCGAGCCCGCGTAGGGCGTGTCGAGGGTGATGCGCTGATTGATCAATTGCGCCTGGGGTTCCACCACCCAGTTTTCGGTCAATCCGATCGGAAAGCCACCTTCCACCGACAGGGTCATCGCGCTGCCCTCGGTCGCCAGCCGTGCGCCTTGTTCGTTACGGCTGAAACCGCTGACCCGGCCACCGCTGGCCGACAGGTCGACGTGCCAGCCCTGGGGTCCGGTCAGGCTGTAATAGGCACCGAGGCTCTGGCCCTGGATGTTCAGTGTGTCGGTGGTCGGATCGGTGAGCGCGCGGGTGGCGATCAAACCGTTGCTGTTGCCCTGAATCTGGGTGACCCCGCCGATCAACCCGATCTGTTGGGTGTGGCCGCTGCTGCTTTGCAGGGTCATGATCGCCGGGCCTTTGAAATCGCCCGTGCCGGGAATCGCCAGAGTGGGGCTGAGCACATCGATTTGCGCCTGGCGTGAGCTTTGCCCGTAAAGGCGTTCCCAGGCGCCGGGGGCCAGGTCTTCGGTGATGAGATTGCTGCCCTGCAAGTCGGGGCGGGGGCTGAAACGCTGTGGGCCGGGCGTGATGACCGTGGCCGGCAAGGTCATGACCGGCACGTCCGCTCGATACCAGGGTGTCGTCTCATCCGCCACAGGGCCGGCCTGCGCCTCCATGGATGAGCACAGCAGAAGGGAGCTTGAAACGGTGCAGAAAGTGATTTTGATCTCGTGTTGGGTGAGTGAGGTTCTCATGGAGGTCTACCTTGCAGCAATCGCATGCGGTATCTCGATTTGGCGTCTCTCCTACCCCGAATGAGGGGCGACCGAATGGAGCGAGGCAAGACCTCAGCCGCCCGTTTTGCGAGCGTCCGAAGGCTGGCCCCAAGTGTTTTTCCGGGGGTAGTACGCTAGAGCTAAGAAGACCGTTGACACTGCGTCAAGAAATTGGACGATAAGCGGTATGAGCAAAATACCCGATGCAAGCGTTTGTTTTTCTGCACATATCTAAGTTCTTGTTTGCAGGGAAAAACGCGCCGCGACCCCCGAGGCAGAGACGTTGCGCCGCCGACAATCGGTCGATGGGCAGAGCTTTGGACGATGGCTGGAGACGGCGCGGGCTGCTGTCAAAACTGCTCTCAAAGATGCACTTCGACGGCCAGCGGCAAATGATCCGACAGATGCGTCCACGGCTTGTTGCCGAGGATCTTTGGGTCATGGCTGCTGGCGTTGCGCAGGTAGATGCGGTCCAGGCGCAGCAGCGGAAAACGTGCCGGGTAAGTCTTGGCCGGACGCCCGTGGTGGCGTTCGAAGGCTTCGTGCAGATAGTCGCGGCGCGAAAGGGCCTGATTGCCCTGAAGCTGCCAGTCATTGAAGTCGCCGGCAATGATCACCGGGGCGTCGTCGGGCAGGGATTCGAGCAACTGACAGAGCAATTGCAACTGCAATTGCCGATGGCTTTCCAGCAAGCTCAGGTGCACGCAGATCGCATGGACTTCGGTGTGGCCCGGCACATCCAGGACGCAATGCAACAACCCACGGCGCTCGGGACCGGTGATCGAGACGTCGAGGTTGCGGTATTCGCGGATCGGGTATTTGGACAGCAGCGCGTTGCCGTGATGGCCATCGGGATAGACCGCGTTGCGCCCGTAGGCGAAATCGCTCCACATGCTGTCGGCGAGGAATTCGTATTGCGAAGTCTGCGGCCATTCGTTGTAACGGCTCGAGTGCCGTTCATGCTCACCCACCACTTCCTGGAGAAACACCAGGTCGGCCGACGTGCTGCGTACCGCTTCGCGCAGCTCCGGGAGAATGAAACGGCGATTGAGCGCGGTGAATCCCTTGTGGGTGTTGACCGTCAGGACCCGCAGGCGATGGATGGTCGACGGGTTCAAGGGTTGCGCCTCGGCGTGGCGCTTCGGATCGCTGGACACGTTCGCTCCTCTGAATCATGACTGCCTTTCCATGCGACTGATGGGTGACCGCGCAGTTCAGTTGCAATCGCCGCAACCCTCACTGTAGCTGTTCAGACGAAGACGATTTCATAGGGCAGGCGCATGCGCTCCAGAATCACCCGGGGCAGCAGCGGCGCGATGCCGATGGCCGGTTCGCCGTTCAACTGGCTGGCGTAGGCGTGGGTGGCGTGGCTCTTGCGCGCGACAGTCCAGGTGTCCAGGCGCAGCTTGCGTGCCCGATGCCAGGGAATCAGCTCCTGATCGCGCTCTGGCCAGTGCCAGGCCCAGACCGGCACGTCGTGATAGGTGGCGCCGATCTGCTGTGCGGCCTTGGCGCTGGCGCGGCCGACCACTTCATGGTCGTCGCTGCCGTCCTCGCGCCAGGTGCTGAACACCACGTCGCCGGGGCGCAGATAGCGGCCGATGAATTCCGTCAGGGGCTCTTCCTGATCGTTCAGGGCGTTGTCGGTGAAACCGCCGCGCACCCATTTCAGGCTGTGCATCGGCAAGCCCAGGCGCCGCAGGGCTTCGACGCTTTCCTGGGGACGGAACACGCTCAGGCGTTTTTCCGACCACTGCCGCGAACCGGGGTGACTGGCGCTGCCGTCGGTGATCGACAGCAGTTGCAGCGGGTGGCCGAGGCTGGACAGCAGTTGCAGCAAGCCGCCGCAGGTCACCACTTCATCACCGGGGTGCGGAGCGATGACCACCGCGCGGGCACCGGCAGGGACCAGGCTGTGGGTGTTGATGACGGGGATATTGTCGAGTTGCGCAGCGCTGTTCCAGATTTGCGCCGGCAGGCTGCTTTCACTCAGGGGAAACGGTTTCATGATGGATACGTCCTTGTGTTGTCTGCCTTCGGTCGCGCACGCCATGACCGCTGGACGTGCCGAACCCCTTGAAGGCGAATTGATCGTCGTGCGGCGCTCCTGACCCTGGATTGCCGCGACGCAGAGTATTGCTCAAGACACGCGGTTCGTCGCGTCGCAGATCGAACTGATCCGTTTTTTTTTATTCAACCTGTGGCTGAATTCGCACGGGGCTGTAAAAACTTTCCCCTGCATAACAATTACAGGAGATTTTGCCCGTCAGACGCATCGTTCAGCGCAAACCTTCCAGCGCCGCCACCGACCGTGGCTCGCGGCTCCAGATTTCCAGAATGAAATCCGCCTCCTGATGCAACACCAGCCGCGGCAACCCCAGGGTTTCGTGGATCCGGTCGTGAACCTGGCGGGCATTCAACGGGCAGCCGTCGATCGGCGGTAGCCAGTGGCAGGCCAGCAATTGACCGTCAGCCGTGAGCGAGTCGGCGATGTGCTGGATCGCGGCTGTCAGATCCGCGCTATCGAGGTAGTAGCCGATTTCGCTAAATACGATCAGGTCGAATTTTTCCTCCGGCCACTCCGCAGGCAGGCGCCTTTGCTCGACGTGCGCATGGTCGAACGGGCTCAAGCGGATTTGCGCCAGTTGCACGGCAGCGGTCGCGGTGTCGCAGCACAACAGGCGATCGCAACGCTGCGCCAGTTCGCCGCTCAGCTCACCGTTGGCGCAACCGGGTTCGAAGATCGACCGATAACGCGGGCGTGGCAGGGCGGCGAGGGTGATGGCGCGTTTGCGCTGCTCGTACCAGCGCTGACGAAACGCCCACGGATCATCGCTGCCGGCGTACAGACCGTCGAAATAGCGATCCTCGACACTCACAGAAACACCACTTCGAACGGTTGCAGCAGGCGATCCAGCACATAGGGCGCCAGCACCGGCCCCAGGCCCGCCTCGGGGTCGCCCTCCAACTGGCTGGCGAAGGCGTGCACGGCGTGGCGCTTGCGGGCGACCTGCGCCGGCGTCAGGGCAATCTTGCGCGCCCGTTGCCACGGCACGAACGCGTCTTCGGGGGTTGCCCAATGCCAGGTCCAGACCGGCAGTTCATGGCAGCGCGCACCGACGCGCCGGGCCGCTTCGGCACCGGCCCGGCCGCAGGCTTCATGGTCGCAATGACCGTCCTCGCTCCAGGTGGTGAAAATCACGTCGGTCGGCCGCAGGTAGCGCTCGATGAAGTCGCGCAGTTGCTCCTCCTGAGCCGCCACCCGAGTGTCATCGAAGCCGCCGCGCAGCCATTGCAAACGGTGCATCGGCAGGCCGAGGCGGCGCAGGGCTTCGGCCGATTCCTGCGGACGAACCACGCTCAGGCGCTCCACCGGCCAGCGGTCGGAACCGGGATGGCTGGCGCTGCCATCGGTGACTGAAATCAGTTGCAGCGAACGCCCAGCGGCGGCGAGCAGTTGCAGCAGGCCGCCGCAACCCAGCACTTCGTCGTCCGGGTGCGGTGCGATGATGACCGCGCGGCACCCCGGCGGCACCAGGCTGAGAATGTCGATGCTGTCCAGTTCCGCCAGATGCCGCGAGCCTTGCCACTGGTGCAGGGTCGTACCCTGACCGACGATCGGATTGGTTTTCATAACGTCCATGTCTCGCCGGGCTGGCCGGCAATCAATTGGCCGAGGACGGCGAGATCGCGCTCGGCGTGGCTTTGCCGCAGGAACACCGGCAGGTCGGCGCTCAGGCGGGCGAAGTGACGATCCTGACAGAACGGCCCGGCCCCGAGGGCGCGGCCGACGTCACGCATGACCTGCTCGGCAGAGTACTCGACCACCGCCCGCGCACGGCGGGCCAGCAGTTCGGCATCGGCCTCGGGATGGGTATCGATGTGCAGGGCGCTGAAGCGCAGCACGGCGGCCGCCGCCTGCAAGGCACTGTCGACGGCACCGAGATGGGCGAGGGCGTGGGGTTCTTCGCGTTGCCCGCCGTGTCGGCGCAGGCGTTCGGCGATCTGCTGCGCGGCGCCGTACCAGCAGGCGGCGATGCCGATTGCGCCTTGCCAGAAACCCGGCCGTTGCAGGTAATCGCCGGGGTTGCCGATGGCCTGGCCCTCGGCGCCGTCGAACAGCACCTCGACGCTGCCGGTGGCAACCATGCCGACGGCTTGCCAGCCCTGATCGGTGATGCGCACGCCGGGCTGATCGAGGGCCACGGCCACCAGTTGCTGGCGGCCTTCTTCATCCCAGGCCGTCAGCAGCGCATGGCTGAGCACGGCGGCGCCGGAGCACCAGGCCTTGCGCCCGTTCAGCATGACCATGTGCCCGCTCGGGCTGACCTTGACCCGTGCTTGCGGCGGTTCTGCCGCCCACATCCCCCAGGTGCTGCCGGGTGTCGGCGAGCCGCCGAGCTGCTGGATGATTGCCAGCGCGTCGGTGTGGCCCTCGTAGAGTTTGCACAACCCCAGGTCATGGCCGCCGACCTCGGCCAGGCGCTGAAAACGTTCCAGCGTGTGACCGCTGCCGGGCAGCGGCAGTTGATCGAGGCCGGCCTCGACCATTTCCCGCAGACCGCGCCCAAGGGCTTCGGTGTCGGCAAAGTCCGGCGGGCGCTCGCGCAGATATTCATGCAGATCCATGTCAGTCCTCGTCTTCGCGTTGCAGTTCGAACAGCAGCAGCGAGCGCCCGGTGACCGAATATTCATGCCCGAACTCAAAGCGTTCCTGACCCCGGATCGACGGCTGGTTGGTGTCGATCATGCAGGTCCAGAAGCTGCCCTCGGGCACTTCCGGCAACCTGAAATTGACGATGTCGTGATGGGCGTTGACCACCAGCAGCAGCGTGGCGTCGGCGCCTTTGCGGCGAATCCCGGTTTCCTGGGCGCGGCCATCGAGCAGCATGCCGAGGCAGCGGTTGTGCGCGTCGTGCCAGTGTTCGGTGGTCATCTCGGTGCCATCCGGCGCCAGCCAGGTCACGTCCTTGACCCCGATGTCCTCGTTGTATTCGCCGACCACGAAGCGCCCGCGCCGCAGGATCGGGTAGGTCAGGCGCAGCTTGATCAGGCGTTTGACGAACTTGAGCAGGGCCTTGCCGTCCTCGCTCAGGTCCCAGTTGACCCAGCCGATCTCGCTGTCCTGACAGTAGGCGTTGTTGTTGCCGTCCTGGGTGCGGGCGAACTCGTCGCCGGCCACCAGCATCGGCGTGCCCTGGGCCAGCAGCAGGGTGGCGAAGAAGTTGCGCATCTGCCGATGGCGCAGCGCGTTGATTTCCGGATCGTCGGTGGGGCCTTCGACGCCGTGGTTCCACGACAGGTTGTTGTTGCTGCCGTCCTGATTGTTCTCGTCGTTGGCCTCGTTGTGCTTGTCGTTGTAGGACACCAGGTCATTGAGGGTGAAGCCGTCGTGGGCGGTGACGAAATTGACCGACGCATACGGCCGGCGGCCGCGCTGGTTGAACATTTCACCGGAGGCTGTCATCCGTGCGGCGAAGTCGGCGAGTTGGCCTTCATCGCCTTTCCAGAACGCGCGCACGGTGTCGCGGAACTTGTCGTTCCACTCCACCCACCCCGGCGGGAAGTTGCCCACCTGATAGCCGCCGGGGCCGCAGTCCCAGGGTTCGGCAATCATCTTCACCTGGCGCAGCACCGGGTCCTGGCGGCAGGCGACGAGGAAGCTGTGGCGTTCGTCGAAGCCGTCGTGATAGCGCCCGAGAATGGTCGCCAGGTCGAAGCGGAAGCCGTCGACGTGCATTTCGCTGGCCCAGTAACGCAACGAGTCGGTGACCATTTGCAGTACGCACGGGTGGCTCAGGTCGAGGGTGTTGCCGGTGCCGGAATCGTTGATGTAGAAGCGCTTGTCGTCGGGCATCAGCCGGTAGTACGAGGCGTTGTCGATGCCGCGCATGGACAGGGTCGGGCCTTGTTCGTTGCCCTCGGCGGTGTGGTTGTAGACCACGTCAAGAATCACTTCGAGATTGGCTTCGTGCAGGTGCGCGACCATCTCCTTGAACTCGGCGATCTTGCCGCTCGCCAGATAACGCGGGTCCGGGGCGAAAAACGCGATGCTGTTGTAGCCCCAGTAGTTGGTCATGCCCTTGTGCAACAGGTGCTGGTCGTTGACGAAGGCGTGGATCGGCAGCAATTCCACCGACGAGACGCCGAGCTTGCGAATGTGTTCGAGCACGTCGTCGACCATCAGCCCGGCGAAGGTGCCACGGACGTTTTCCGGCACCGAGGGGTGGCGCATGCTGATCCCGCGCACGTGGGTTTCATAAATGATCGTCTTGTCCCACGGCACGCTGACGCGATGGTCGTTGCCCCAGGTGTGCGCCGGGTCGATGACCTTGCATTTAGGGACGAAGGGCGCGCTGTCGCGCTCGTCGAAACTGAGGTCGGCGTCGGGGTGGCCAATGGTGTAGCCGAACAGCGCTTCCGACCATTTCAACTTGCCGACCAACTGTTTGGCGTAAGGGTCGATCAGCAGTTTGTTGGGGTTGAAGCGGTGGCCGTTGGCCGGGTCGTATGGGCCATGGACGCGGTAGCCGTAGACCAGTCCCGGATGCGCGTCGGGCAGGTAGCCGTGAAAGATTTCGTCGGTGTATTCCGGCAACTCGATGCGTTCGAGTTCGACTTCGCCGGCATCGTCGAAAATACACAGTTCGACCTTGGTGGCGTTGGCGGAAAACAGCGCAAAGTTCACCCCCAGACCATCCCAGGTCGCGCCGAGCGGGAAGGGCAGGCCTTCACGGATTCTCGAAGGCTCGGCGTGCGGTGCGGGTTCGGCTTTCTTCGGTTGGGTCATGATTGCTCCTGCAAAATCGTTTGGGTCTGTTTTCCGAGGGCGAGCGAGTCCTGGTGGCGGGTAAACCCGCCACACGTTTGATTCAATTCAAAGAGAGGAGAAGCGTCAGACCGCCGGCGGCTTGCGTGGTGCGCGGGGCTTTTTCTCGGCGGCTTTCTCGCCCGGGGGCAGCACTTTGGCGGCGCCGACTGGCTTGGCCTTCGTCGTCGCCTTGGGTTTTGCGGCGGCGGCCTTGGGCTCGCTGGCCTTGCCGTTTGCCGTCTTGCTGCCCGCAGCCTTTGGCGGTTTCTTCGGGGCCAGCGCTTCAGCTTCGGCCAGTTTGCGCGCCATCTCCCAGTGGCGGGCTTCGTGACCTTCGGGTTTACCTTCGGATTCCCAGATCTGATAGGCGAATTCGCGGATGCGTTTATCGTCGGTACTCATCGCAATGCTCCTGAACTGAACTCAATGCTCTTGCAAGATAAACAGATTGACCGGGAAATCCCCCAGCGCGGCGCTGACTTCCAGCTCCCTGTTTTTTGTGACTGCGCGGCTGGAAAAAAGTCCCTTCAGATTTGCGTCGCAAGCGGCGAACGGTAGAACCACCCGCGTATCGCCCCAACGCAGCGCATCCACCTGAGGCACGGCACCGTTTTCCAGCAACGTCGCGCAACGGATCGGCACAATCACGATGACCCGTTGCTCCCCATGCTCGCGGGTAAACGCGAGCACGTTGTGCGCCTGGCTGCCCAGCACCTCGAGGGCCTGGTACGAGCCGCGGCGAAACAACTCCGTGTGTTCGGCGCGCAGGTTCAGCACCTGCGCGATCAGCGCCTGTTTGATGCGCCCGTCGCGCCAGTTCGCCAGCAGCTCCGGCAGCGGAGCGACAGCGCGCAAGGCCTGTTCCCGAGCGGGGTAATCCACCGGCCGGCGGTTGTCCGGATCGACCAGACTGAAATCCCAGAACTCGTTGCCCTGATACAGATCGGGAATGCCCGGTACGGTCATGCGCAGCAAGGTTTGCGCCAGACCGTTGAGTGCCCCGGCCGCTGCGATGCTGTTGACCGCCTCCGCCAGTTTGCCCCGCAGCAGCGCTCCTTCGCGGCTTAGCAGCAGACGTTCGGTGAAGGCCTGCACCGCTTGTTCATAAGCTTCGTTCGGCGCGCTCCAACTGCTTTGCAATTTGGCCTCGCGCAGCGCCTTTTGCTGCCACTGCCAGATTCGCCGGGCGTACTCGGTAAAGCCGTCCTGATCGTCATCGCGCAAGTGCAGCGGCCAACTGCCGAGCAGCGCCTGGAACAGAATCAACTCGTCGCCGAAGGACGGCGCCTGATCGTCCTCACGCAGGGGCCTGGCGAGGACGTGCCACAAGCCGATCTGCTCGACGTACCAGGTGCTGCGTTCGCTCAGCACGGCGAGGCGCGCGCGGGTGTCTTCGCCGCGTTTGTGGTCGTGGGTGGCGGTGGTCAGCAGATTGTCGGGGAAGCTCGTCAGGCGTTGCTGGCAAACCTCATGGAAATCACTGACCGGCGCGCTGAACTGTTCGGTGTTGTAGCCGACGTCGTTGCGTGACAGCAGCACCGCCGAGCGGTACAGCGCGGTGTCTTCCACGGCTTTGGCGGCGGCCGGCGAGGTCAGTTGCTGGAAGCGCACGCAGGCATGTTTGAGCAGCTTGCGCGAGCGCCCGCGCGGCTTGCGGCGCCACGGATGGCCGCCAAGCCAGCCGGCCACGCAGTCGAGCACCGGCCAGTCGCCTTCGCCGAGACTCTGCCGTGCACCGTCCATCGCCCGCTGGAAAAACACCTCGTCCTGGGCCGAGCGGCCCATGGCGCTGATGTAGGTGCGATACACCGGGAAATGCACGATCAATGCCTGCAACACCCGGCGGATTGCGCCGAGGGTCAGGTCGCGGGTCATCAGGTCGTCCCGCGCCACTTGCAATAATGCCTGGGCGACGCTTTCGCAATCGCTGGCGAGCGAGCCGTTGAGAATCTGCTGGCGTGCCAGCCGGGCTTCTTCGGCAAACGCGGCGGGGCGCTCGGCGAGACGTTGCCACAGCTCTCCCAGCACCGCTTCGCCCGCCGGGTCATGTTGCAGCAACGCCAACTGATTCATGAATTCGTAACCGGTGCTGCCATCCACCGCCCAGTCGGCGTGCAGGGTTTCGCCTTCGCCGAGGATCTTTTCGACGTAGATCGGCAGGTGCCGCCCCGGCGCCAGCGCGTCGAGGCGACGACGCAACTTGCGGCAGTAGCCGCGCGGGTCGGCGAGGCCATCGATGTGGTCGATGCGCAGGCCGTCGATCAGGCCTTCGCCGATCAACTGGAAAATCTTGCCGTGGGTGGCTTCGAACACGGCGGGCCGCTCGACCCGCAAACCACCGAGTTCATTGACGTCGAAGAAGCGCCGCCAGTTGATGTCATCGGCGGCGGTGCGCCAGCTCGCCACCCGGTAACTCTGGCGTTCCAGCAGTTGATGCAGACGGGCGAAACCGGCTTCGGTCTTCGAATCGTAGAGGGCCAGATTGCGCAGGATGGCATGCAGGATCGGCGGGTCGCTTGCCCGTTGTGCCAGTTCTTCCTTGAGCGGACCCGCCAGGGAATGGGCGTCGGTCTGGTAGCTCAGGGTACTGAAACGCTCGGCCAGGGCCTTGAGTTGATCCGCCGCTTCGCCTGAAAGGGTGTCGTCAGGCCTGAGCAGTTCGCCGTAATCGCTGGGGCAGATCGGGAAGTGATGCTCGTAATGCTCGACGTGGAACGTCCCGCCCTCGGCGTTGAAGCACAGTGGCAGGGCGCCGTCCTGCAAGGCGGCGCCGTAGTCGCTGCCGAGGAACGGCAGGAGCAATTGGCCCTCCATCAGCGGGTCGGGGGAGTGCCATTGAATGTCGAAAAACTCGCCGTAGGGACTGAGCCGGCCCCATTCGAGCAAGTCGAGCCACCACGGGTTGTCACCGCCGCCGACGGCCATGTGATTGGAGACGATGTCGACGATCAGTCCCATGCCGTGTTCGCGCAGGCTCGCCACTAATCGACGCAACGCCAGTTCGCCGCCAAGTTCCGGGTTGACCCGGGCCGGGTCGACCACATCGTAGCCGTGCATGGAACCCGCGCGGGCGGCGAGCAATGGCGAAGCGTAGACATGGCTGATGCCGAGCCGGGCGAAGTACGGCACCAGCGGCACGGCTTGGTCGAGGGTGAAGCCCTTGTGAAATTGCAGGCGCAGGGTGGCGCGCAGCGGCGTAATCAGCAGCTCACTCATCGGTCACGCTCGGCAGCCTGAAGGCGCGCGCAGGCCAGCAATTCCAGACGCCGCGCCGCGTCGATGCCATCGAGCAGGGTTTCGGCAGTGCCGGGCAAACGTCGCGACCAGTTCGGGTGGGTGTCGATGGTGCCGGGGAGGTTGGCCTGCTCGTTGAGGCCCAGCGCATCCTCCAGCGGCAACAGCACCAGTGGCGCGCGGGTATGGCCGAGGAAGCGCACGGCGGCGTCGACCACCTGGTCGGCTTCGTGGGACTCCTCGCGAAAGTTCTGCGGGTCCTGGCTCAGCGCACCGCGCAGGCCGTCGCGCTCACGCTCGCGATGACGCCGCCATTCGATTTCGCCATTGGCGTCGATCAGCCCCAGTCGCGCATTCCAGTCGATGTCGCGGCCATGCCACCAGCCATTGAGCGTCGGCAGGTCATGGGTGCTGGTGGTGGCGAGGGCGTTGTCCGGCCAGTCGAGAATCGGCTTGAAGTAAGTATTGTCTTGTTCGAACAACAGCACGCGCATGCCGAGCATGGCGCGGGCGACCAGTTTTTCCCGCAGGCCGTCGGGCACGGTGCCGAGGTCTTCGCCGAGCACGATTGCCTGATGCCGGTGGGATTCGAGGGTCAGCAGCCGCAGCAGGTCGTCCACCGGGTAATACAGGTAAGCGCCATCGGCCGGAATGGCGCCGTTGGGGATCACCCACAGCCGTTGCAGGCCCATCACATGGTCGATGCGCAAGCCGCCGGCATGGGCGAAGTTGGCGCGCAGCATGTCGATGAACGCGCGAAAGCCGTTGCGCACCAGACCTTCCGGAGAAAACGCAGAAATCCCCCAGCCCTGGCCGGAGCGGTTGAGGATGTCCGGCGGCGCGCCGACCGTCAGCGAGGCCAGCAACTCATCCTGGAAACTCCAGGCCTGACTGCCGGCACCGTCGGCACCGACCGCCAGATCGGCGATCAGGCCGATGCCCATGCCGGCGCTGCGGGCCGCGGTTTGCGCGCGTTCCAGGCAGCGATGGATCAGCCATTGGCAAAAGGCGAAGTAGCCGATGCGCTCGGCATATTCCTCGGCGAAGGCGCCGAGTGCCGCGCCCCGTGGGTCGTGCCAGTGTTCCGGCCATTCGCGCCAGTCGAGGTTTTCGCCACGGACCGCGCGCATTTCCTGAATCGCTTCGAAACGGCAGTGGTTTTCCAGGGCTTCGCCGCCGGCATGGCGGAAGCTGGCGAAGTCCGGGTGCAGCGGGTGGTCGCCGCTGACAAAGCCTTCGTACAGCGCTTGCAGGAGTTTTTGCTTGGCATCGGCGGCGCGCGGCCAGTCGATCAGGCTCAAGTCCTCCAGTTGCCCGAACGTCTCGGCCAGACCGGCGGATTCGATGGCATCGCGCAAGGCGCGCTCACCAAGAATTGCGCCCGGCGCGGCGTACAGCGAATTGAGAAACAGACGGCTGGAGGGCGAGTAGGGGCTGTAGCGCCCGGTGTCGGCGCTGAACATCGCGTGCAGCGGGCTGATCGCCAGAGCATCAGCGCCGCGCTCGCCGGCGACCCGGGCCATTTCCTCCAGGGCCTGGGTGTCGCCAAAACCGCCGTCACCGGCGCGGCGCAGGCCGTAGAGCTGCACGCTCAGGCCCCAGGCGCGGGGGATCGGGCTGTCGACCGCGTCACCGACGCTGTAGCAGCGCTCGGGCGCCACGGCCAGGGTGAATTGTTGATCGGCAATGTGAACGTGCTGGTAACCCACCGGAATCAGTCCCGGCAACACGGCCGCGTCGTCGAGTTTCAGGCTCAGGCGCGAACCGTCTTCCAGATGAATCTCGCACGGCGTGCCAGGCTCGAAATAGCGCGCCAGATCCAGGCCGACGTTGACGTCGCAGGTCAACAGGGGCGGCAGGTGGCGATCCAGTTGGGCTTGTTGCAATTGTTGCAGGCTGGCGTCGATTTCCTGCGCCGAACCGGCCGGATGGCCGAGGGCGGTGAGGACATTGCGCAGCACCGCCGGGGCGACTTTCTGCGGGCGGCCGTTGGCGTCGATCCAGTCGACGGCGAGGCCGGCCCGGCTCGCCAGTATTTCCAGTTGCGCATCGCTCATAGGCGCTCTCCATCCAGAAGGTGCAAAGGGGTTGCGGCCGTGAGACTGACAAGCGCGCAATACGGCGGGAGCAGGCCCTGATCCGTCGGCTCGACATCGGGCGGTTGGCGCAACAGCCAGTCCGCGTCGGCCCGTGGAGGGTTGACCACTGGCGTGTTGCCCAGGTTCAGGTCGATGCGCAGCTCGCTGCCATCGCCCAGTCGCCAGCGCGCGCTGATCGCGCCATGACCCAGCACTTGCGCGCCCAGCGCCTGGGTGCCGGAGAGGTTGGGAATGATGTGGCGGTGGCGCAGTTGCAGCAGTTTTCGATACAGCGCCAGCGTCTGTCGCTGCTTCACGCTGCCTTCGCCGATCAGCGACGGTTGCGCGGCGTGAAAGGTCTGCTCGGCGTTCGGGTCGGGAATCCGTTCGCGCTGGTGTGGATCCTTGAAGGCGCTGAACGCGGCGAATTCGTTGCGCCGGCCTTCGCGCACCAACTGCGCCAGTTCACCGTGATGGCTGGTGAAAAACAGGAACGGTTGCTCGGCGGCATATTCGTCGCCCATGAACAGCAGCGGAATCATCGGCGACAGCAACAGCAGCACCGTGGCCGCGTCGAGTGCCCGAGGGTCGGCCAACTGATGCAGGCGCTCGCCGAAAGCCCGGTTGCCGATCTGGTCGTGGTTCTGCAGGAACAGCACAAATGCGGTCGAGGGCAGGTGTTCGCTGGGCTCGCCGCGGGATTCGCCGTGGCGGTTGATCTGACCCTGAAACACGAAACCCTGGCTCAGGCAGCGGGCCAGTTGTTCGGTCGGATGCTCGGCATAGTCGGCGTAATAGGCGTCGGTTTCACCGGTCAGCAGCACATGCAGGGCATTATGGCCGTCGTCGTTCCACTGCGCGTCGTAGTGTTCTTCCAGCAGGCTGGCCTGGTTGTGTTCGTTCTCGACGGTCAGCCAGACATGGCGCATCGGATCGATCTGCTGGCGGATACGCTGCGCCAGCTCCGGCAGGAAGTCCGCGCTGTCGATGGCATGTACGGCGTCCAGGCGCAGGCCGTCGAAACGGTATTCGAGCAGCCACATCAGGGCGTTTTCGATGAAGAAGTCGCGCACTTCGCGGCGGCGGAAGTCGATGGCCGCGCCCCACGGCGTGTGTTTGTCCTCGCGGAAAAAGCCCTTGGCGTAGCGATGCAGGTAATTGCCGTCGGGGCCGAAGTGGTTGTAAACGACGTCGAGAATCACCGCCAGGCCATGGCCGTGGGCGGTATCGATCAAATGCTTGAGTTGTTCCGGGCTGCCGTAGGAGGCCTGCGGCGCGTAGTGCAGAACGCCGTCGTAGCCCCAATTGCGTGTGCCGGGGAATTGCGCAAGGGGCATCAGTTCGATGGCGGTGATGCCCAGTCCGGCAAGCCGCGCCAGATGCTGTTCGACCTCGGCAAAACCACCCAGCGCGCCGACATGCAGTTCGTAGATGACCGCCTCGCTCCATGGCCGGCCGTGCCAGGCGCTGTGGCGCCAGGTGTAGGCGTGGGGGTCGACCACCACGCTGTGGCGGTCGAGGTCACCGTCCTGTGCGCGGGAGGCGGGGTCCGGCACTTCCAGTTCGCCGTCGATGTTGTAGCGGTAGAGGCTGCCGGCGGGGCAGCGCGCCTTGATCACGAACCAGCCATCAGCCTGGGGCAGCATCGGCAGGGATTGGCCGTTTTCCAGTTCGACACTGACGTAAAACGCATCCGGCGCCCACAACGCGAATTGCGTGTGGGCGTCGTCCAGCATGATCGCGCCGTGGGGCCAGTTTTCAGGTGTCCGTAACGGCATGGTGGAAACCTCCCTGGTTTATTTGTGTTGTGATTTACCCAGCGCCTTGGCGACCAGTTGTTCGTAGAGTTCGGCGTAGGGTTCCACTGCCTTGCACCAGTTGAACGGCGCGGCCATGGCGCGGCAACGCATGGCGTTGAGCAGCTCGGGGAAGGCAAAGACCTTGAAGGCGCGGCTCAGGGCTTCGCGGTAGCTTTCGGCGGTGGACTCGTCGAACAGAAACCCGGTGACGCCATTTTCGATGGTGTCGGCCAGCCCGCCGGTGTTGCGCGCCACCGGCAACGAGCCGAAACGCTGGGCGTACATCTGGCTCAGGCCGCAGGGTTCATAGCGCGACGGCATCAGCAGGAAATCGCTGCCGGCGAACATCCGCCGGGCGTCGGTTTCATTGAAGCCGATGCGCACGCCGATCTGGCCGGGGAAGCGCAGTGCCAGCTCGCGCATGGCCTGTTCTTCTTCCGGTTCGCCGCGACCGATGATCGCAATCTGGCCACCGTTCTGCACGATGTACTCGGACACCGCCTGGGTCAGGTCGAGGCCTTTCTGGTAGACCAGTCGCGACACCACGGCGAACAACGGGCCGGTGGAGTCGTGCAGGCCGAACAACTGGCGAACATGGGCGGCGTTGATTGCCTTGCCGTCCCAGTCGCCAATGGCAAACGGGGCGAACAGGTGCGGATCGGTGGCGGCGTCCCAGCTCTCGTCAATGCCGTTGGGAATCCCGCTGAGCAGACCCTGATGGGTCTTGGCGGCGAGGAAACCGTCCAGGCCGCAGCCGAAATCCGGGGTGGTGATTTCCTGGGCGTAGGTGGCGCTGACCGTGGTGATGTGGCTCGAATAAGCCATGCCGGCCTTGAGGAACGACATCTTGCCGTAGAACTCCATGCCTTCCTGTTGCAGGGCATGGGCGGGGATGCCCAGCTCCGGGCAGGAAGCGAGGCTGGTCACGCCCTGATAGGCGAGGTTATGAATGGTGAACAGGGTCGGGGTGCGCTGACCGCGCCAGTGCATGTAGGCCGGTGCCAGCCCGGCGGGCCAGTCGTGTGCATGCACCAGATCCGGGCACCAGTGGATTTGCGCGAGGTTGGCGGCGATATCGGCGGCGGCCAGGCCCAGACGGGCGAAGCGAATGTGGTTGTCCGGCCAGTCGCGGCCGTTATTGGCGCCATACGGCGAGCCTTCACGCTCGTAGAGTTCGGGGCAGATCAGCACGTAGATCACCAGGCCGTCCGGCATGTCCATGCGCCCGATCTTGCACGGTGGCAGCGCGGCGTGACCGCCCAGCTCGCCGATGATGTGGATCGGGTTTTCGCTGTTCATCACCTGGCGATAACCGGGGATCAACACGCGCACGTCATGCAGATGGGCCATCGCCCTGGGCAGGGCGGCGGAGACGTCACCCAGGCCGCCGGTTTTTACCAGATCGTTGATTTCCGAGGTCACGAACAGGACTTTCTTCTTGTTGCGATTCCGACTGGCAACCGGCGTCAGCACTTTGCTGGCGGGAACGTTGATCGATCGGCTGTCGGGTACGTTCATGGTGCTCGATTCGCCAACCTGGTGAGCACGCTCTCCCTGAATATCCAATGCCGCACTGATCATATGTCTCTCCCGTCTATTGATCTGATTCTTGTCTTGAACAAGCGATGTCCATGGCCAAATCCTTTGACCGGGCGCAAACGCGCCACGCATCGGTGAGCAAACGCTACCCAACACGCGCAAGCAGAATGGGTGGAGTGGCCGTTGCAAGGAATGAACCAGTCGCGTTGGCCTTGTATTTCAGATGACCCGTCGCAATCAGCAAAAGTTTCGATAATTTTTCCGCTTTGTGACCGGTCGGTTTCGTCCCGCGAAAACCAGTCTAGGCCAGATCCTAGAGCGGGCCATGGCAATCGGATGAATTGTTCGACAATGGGCTTGCAGGCCGCGCAAATCGTGGGTTGTACGAGGGAATGCGCCGACGAAGTGCAGTTTTAGCAGGGGTAATGAGACAAAACGGTGACTGGGTAGTCATGTTTTTGTGCGCGTCGGATGGGCGGTTGCACTGTTGCGGTGCGGGCAGGTTTGTTGATTGGGTGTTTGGGTAGGTGGTGGCGGCCTTTGGGCCGGCCAGGCTCTTGGGGTTTGGGGTTTGGGGTGAATATCCGTTTTTGTGGGTGTTGCGGCTGGCGGTTTCGCCCTTACGGCGAGTCACCTTTTTCAGACGCCAAAAAGGTAACCCAAAAGGCTT
>NZ_JAOEJT010000002.1:0-684386 GCF_025447575.1 Pseudomonas sp. B2M1-30
AACGTAGTGCCGTACGCCGATGCCAAAGGCGATACGTTGACCGTGTTGCATAACAAGGCCGGCAGCCTGGGCGTTTCGGTTGGCTTTAATACTCAGACACTGCCCGTGTTTTCCCTATGGAAAAACACGGATACCCAAGGCCAGGGTTATGTGACGGGGCTGGAACCGGGGACAAGTTTTTCCTACAACCGCCGTTATCAGCGGCCACTGAACCTGGTACCGACAATCGGACCGAAGGAACACAAGCAGTTCCGCATCCGCTACAGCTTGTTGGCGGATAAGGCGGCTGTAGATAAGGCCTTGAAGCAGGTGAGCGAGATTCAGGGTGGACGGGAGACTGAGGTGCGACAGACGCCATTGGTTGATCTGACCAAGGGGTGACATCGGCCAAATGTCCGCGTCTGATCCCGTCGGCCAGCTCAAGATCCGCCGGCGTGCGCGCGATCTTGAGCCGTCGATGGGCTGATCGCAACGACAGGGACTATCCGCTCCTAGCCTAAAGCAGCCAATCCCCAACGGCTGCTTTCAATCAGAAAAAATTACCTCTCAAAAGCGATCCAGGTTGTAGGCCTGGATCGCCGGCAGCCCGCCAACCCGATTACCAGCATCTGGCATCACCATCCCCCCAACCATCTCCGCAGTCACCGCCCCCTGCGTCAGCCCCAAATGCTGATGCCCAAACGCCAATAGCACCTTCCCCTCACAAACCCGATCAATCACCGGCAATGAATCCGGCAGCGAAGGCCGGAACCCCATCCACGTCGTAGCCCCGTCCACATTCAAATCCCTGCGAAACAACCCCTTGCTCAACCGATGCAACTGCCACGCTCGTTCCATGCTCGGCGGCCGCTCCAGCCCTGCAAATTCCACCGTCCCGGCCAGCCGCAACCCTTCAGTCATCGGCGTCATGATGAATTTGCGTTCCAGCGAGGTAACGGGGAAGGGCAGGCGGTCGTGTTCGTGGGGCAGCATCAGGTGATAGCCGCGTTCGGTGTCGAGCGGGACTTTTTTGCCGGTCAGTGCGGCGGTGAGTCTGGCCGAGTGGGCGCCGCAGGCGATGAGTACCTGAGAGGCCGTCAACCCACCGTTATCGGTGACGAGGGAAGCGCCGTGCTCGCGAACGACGCCGTCGCGAACCGCTTGTTTGACGAATTTCACGCCGGCAGCTTTTGCGGCGTTGACCAGTTCGCAAACCACAAGGTAGGGGTCGATAAAGTGCCCGGTGCTTGGGAAGAACAATCCGCCCTGAATCTGCTCGCTCAGTTGCGGCGCAGTCTCGCGTATCGTCCCGACCTGCCAATAATCCACCGCTACTCCCTGCTGTCGCATCCGGGCCTGCAAGGCGTCGATGGCTTGGCGGGATTCTGATCGTTCGAACACCAACAACGACCCCTCCACCTTGAGCAAATCCGCTCGCCCGATATCGTCGAGCAACCGGCGCCACGCATCGAGGCTGGCCTCATTCAGCACCCGCAATCCAGCCACCGTGCGCTGAAACGGCGCCGGGCGCAGGTTCAGCAGTAGCCGGGTGAACCACGGCAATGCGCGGGGCATGTATTTCCAGTCCAGGCGCAGTGGTCCCATCGGGTCCATGAGCATGGCGGGCAGGCGCTTGAGGATGGAAGTATCGGCGATCGGGAAGACTTGTTCGGTGGCCAGGTGTCCGGCGTTGCCGAAGGACGCGCCGTGGCCGGGTTCCTGTGGGTCGAGGACGATCACGCGTTTGCCCTGGCGCGCGAGGCGCAGGGCGCTGGCGACACCGATGATGCCGGCGCCGATGACCGCGATGTCGGCGTCGTGTTGGGAGGCGTTCTGGCTCATGCCTGGGTTTCCCGTTGGCCGTCGAGCAGGCGGCGAAGCTGTAAAGGGTTGTCGTGTTTCAGCGCGGCGGGCAGCAGGCTGTCGGGGAAGTCCTGGTAGCAGACCGGGCGCAGGAAACGCAGGATGGCAGCAGTGCCGACCGAAGTGCTGCGCGCATCCGAGGTGGCCGGGAACGGGCCGCCGTGAACCATGGCGTCGCAGACTTCGACGCCGGTGGGCCAGCCGTTGACCAACAGGCGTCCAGCCTTGCGCTCAAGGGTTGGCAACAGTGTGCGGGCCTGTTCCAGGTCAGCGTCATCCAGGTGCAGGGTGGCGGTCAACTGGCCTTCGAGGTGTTCGGTGACCTGACGGATTTCATCGTCGCTGGCGCATTGCACGACCAATGAAGCGGCGCCGAAGGCTTCGGCTTGCAGGGTGTGATCGGCGAGGAAGTCGCTCGCGTTGGTCATGAACAGATGGGCCTGACATTGATTCGGGCCGGTGCCGATCTGGCCGGCAGCCACAACCTGCGCCCGGGCGTTCTCGGCCAGTAAACTCACGCCTGCCTCATAGGCATTGAAGATTCCTGGCGTGAGCATGGTTTGCGCCGAGCAATCCTTGATGAGCCTGGCAGCGGCGGCCACGAAGCTGTCCAACGCCGGCCCTTGTTGGGCAATCACCAGCCCGGGATTGGTGCAGAACTGACCCGCCCCTAACGTCAGCGACGCGACAAACCCTTGGGCCAATGCCTCCGCGCGATTCTGCAATGCTGCCGGAAACAGCAACACCGGGTTGATCGAACTCATTTCCGCGTACACCGGAATCGGCTCGGGCCGTGCCTGCGCCGCTTGGCACAGCGCCAGACCACCACTGCGCGAACCGGTGAAACCCACGGCTTTGATACGCGGATCGGTGACCAGCGCAATCCCGACTTCGCGTCCCGAACCGTATAGCAGCGAGAACACACCTTCCGGCAAACCACAGGCCTTGACCGCCCGCGTCACCGCGCGCCCGACCAGTTCACTGGTGCCAGGGTGCGCGCCATGCGCCTTGACGATCACCGGGCAGCCAGCCGCCAGTGCCGAAGCGGTATCGCCGCCTGCCACCGAGAACGCCAGCGGAAAATTGCTCGCCCCGAACACTGCCACCGGCCCCAGCGGAATCTGCCGTTGACGCAGATCCGAACGCGGCATCGGCTGGCGTTGCGGTTGCGCCGGATCAACCCGCACATCCAGCCACTCGCCGGCACGCACGGTGCGGGCAAACATCCGCAGTTGCTGGCAGGTGCGCCCGCGCTCACCCGACAAGCGGGCGCGAGGCAGGCCGGTTTCGGCCATGGCGCGGTCTATCAACTCATCGCCGACGGCTTCGATTTCGTTGGCGATGGTTTCCAGAAACGCCGCCCGCGCACTCAGTGGTGTTTCGCGATAACCATCCAGCGCCGCCCAGGCCAGCGCGCAAGCCTGCTCGACATGTTCGGCCGACCCGCCGGCGTAGGCCGGTTCCAGCGCGGCATGGGTGGCCGGGTTGATCCCGTGAATGGCTTCACGGTTGCCCGCGAGGGTTTGCTGTCCGATCAGCATGTGGCCCGTCAGTGTCATGGTGTGTTCCTGATAAAAAGTGGCGGTCGCCCTGCATGGGCGCAGGGCGCGGCAGGCAAGAAAAAAAGATGCGAGGCACACAGCCCCGCATCGCAGGATCAGGCGAAGTTCTGTTCTGCCGACCAGTTCTCGTACCAGTGGCGGAACAGCGAATACTGCACCTCTGCATACCGCCGCTGGGAGTCACTCAGCGCGTCGGTTTCGTTGAAGTGCAGGGTGTATTCCTTGTCACCGTTGAGCACCATCAGGTGTTTGTAATACAGCACCAGATCGGTGCCTTCGTCGAACGACGACAGCACCGCCAGCGCCGATTCCAGCTCCCGTGCCTGGCGACGGGCCTTGGCATCACCCTTGGCCGCTTGCTTGCTCAGGGCCACCAGTTGCAGCACTTCGCGGGGCAGGGCGTTGCCGATGCCGGTGATGGCGCCGGTGGCGTTGCAGTTGACGAAACCGTGGACCACCTGGGTGTCGACGCCGACCATCAGGGTCACGTCTTCATCCTTGGAGGTGATGTTTTCGGCGGCGTAGCGCAGGTCGGCGCCACCGCCGAATTCCTTGAAGCCGATCAGGTTCGGGTACTCGCGGCGCAGTTCGAAGAACAGGTCGGCGCGGGTGGCGAAGCCGTAATAAGGGCTGTTGTAGATCACCGCCGGCAGCTTCGGCGCGGCTTGCAGAATCGCGGCGAAGTGAGCTTTCTGCGCAGCCGGCGAAGCACCACGGGACAGCACGCGCGGGATGACCATCAGGCCTTGGGCGCCGACTTTCGCCGCGTGAGCCGCGTGGGCCACCGCTTCGCGAGTGTTCACGGCACCAGTGCCGACGATGGTCGGAATGCCGGCGGCCACCAGCCGCGCCACGCCTTCCTGGCGCTCGGCTTCGGTGAGCAGCGGCCAGTCACCCATGGAGCCGCAGTAGACGACCGCACTCATGCCGATGTCGATCAGCTCGCGACCCTTGGCCACCAGGGCGTCGAAGTCCGGTTTGCGCTGGGCGGTGCACGGGGTCATCAGGGCAGGCATGCAGCCGGTGAAGATGTTGTCGCTCATTGTTCTAGCTCCTTGGAACGTTCAGTCGGATTGGGTGGAAAAGCAGCGCGGCGGCTCAGATGCCCCACGCGAACGGATCGGTTTCGTCGATCAGCAAGGTGCTGTCGGCGGTCATGTAGGCGCGGCCGGTGATGTACGGGCGAATGCGATCGCCTTCCCATTCGAAGCGGCCTTCGAACTGGCTGGCGGTGATGCTCGCCTGCACCCAGCGCTCGCCCGGTTGCAGCTTGTCGTCGGCAGCGAGGCAGGCGAGTTTGGCGCTGGTGCCGGTGCCGCACGGCGAGCGGTCATAGGCCTTGCCGGGGCACATGACGAAGTTGCGGCTGTCAGCCTTGGCGTCGTCGGCGAACAGTTCGATGTGGTCGATGACGGCATCGTCCTCGCCGAAAATGCCCTGGTCTTCGAGGGCCTTGAGCATCGCCCAAGTGTAGGCGGTGAGGTGCTCGACGTTGTCCATCGTCAGCGTCTGCCCGTGCTCGGACACCAGGAAAAACCAGTTGCCGCCGTAAGCGATGTCGCCGAACACTCGGCCATATCCCGGCACATCCACCGGCACCTGCTTGCGATGGCGGTAGGCGGGCACGTTGCCCAGGGTCACCGCGCCATCGTCATGCAGGGTGGCGCTGACCTGGCCGACCGGCGTGTCGATTTTGTGTATGCCCGGTTCGATCAAACCCAGATGCTGCAACGAGGCGATCAGGCCGATGGTGCCGTGGCCGCACATGCCCAGGTAACCGGCGTTGTTGAAGAAGATCACCCCGCAGGTGGCGTCCGTCGACACCGGCTCGCAATACAGCGCGCCGACCAGTACATCGTTGCCGCGCGGCTCCAGCAGGCAGGCGCGGCGCCATTGGTCGTGCTGGGTGCGCAAGGCATCGCGCTTCTCGGCCATGCTGCTGCCGGACAGATCGGGGAATCCCTTCATCACCAGGCGCGTGGGTTCGCCGCCGGTGTGCGAATCAATGACGTGTACTCGTTTCATGGACGTGTCCCGTTGCAAGGTTTCAGTAGGCGCCGGCAGGACGCGGGTTGGCGGTGGTGCCAGTGGATTGGGCAGCGACTTCGCTTTCATCCGCGTCGTCGTCCAGACGCAGCAGGTGGGCCGGTACGCCGGTGGCGGCGCCCCAGTAGTAGATGCCGGTGGCGAAAGCCGCGACGACCAGCGTGTCGAATGGGTGGGTGAGGATGCCCAGGCCGCCGAAGGTGCCGAGTTTCGACAGGACGATGGTCACCGCGTAGAACGCGATCAACCACGCCGAGGAACGCACTTGCTGGCCAAGATTCAGGTGCGCGGTCGGCACGAAACGGCCGCACAGCAGGTACACGACGAACATCAGGATTTGCAGGCCGAGCAGCCAGGACACGGTGCTCCAGCCCGACCAATAGACGATCAGCGCAGCGATGATGAACGACACCGGCCCGAGCAGGCCCATGGCCTTGACCCGGAACGGGCGTGGCATGTTCGGCGCGTTGCGGCGCAGGGCGGCGACGGACACCGGCGCCACCGCGTAGCTCAATACCAGCGCGGCGGAAACCACGTTGATCAACGCTTCCCAGGACGGGAACGGCAGAGTCCAGAACACCGACAGGGCGAAGGTCAGCCACAGCGCCGGGCGCGGGATCCCGGACTTTTCATCGATGCGGGTGAAGACCTTGAAGAAGGTGCCGGTCTGCGCCCAACCGTAGATCACGCGCGGCGTGGCGTTCATGTAGATGTTGCCGCAGCCGCTGGGCGAGATCACCGCGTCGGCGACCACCAGATACGCCAGCCAGCCCACACCGAGCGCCAGGGCGATGTCGCGGTACGGCAGGGCGAACTCCTTGTTGATACTGGCCCAGCCGTTGGCGAGCATTTCCGTCGGGATGCCGCCAAGGAACGCGGTTTGCAGCAGCACATAGATCGCAGTCGACAGCAGCACCGAGAGGATCAGCGCAATCGGGATGGTGCGCTGCGGGTTCTTCACTTCACTGGCCACTGAAATGATCGGGGTCAGGCCGAGGTAGGCGAAGATCACGCCGCCGGCAGACACCGCCATTTCGATGCCGGACAGGCCGAATGGGGCGAAACCCTGAACCTGGAAGTTTTCCGGTTTGAAGAAGGTGAACAGCACGCCGATCACCAGCAGCGGCACGATGAACTTGAACACGCTGACCAGGTTGTTGGCTTTGGCGAAGGTCTTCACGCTGCGGTAGTTGAGCAGGAAGAACACACAGAGCAGGCCGAACTGCACCAGCCAGCCCAGCGCCGTCGGGTCGCCGCTGCCAGCCTGGGTCAGGCCGGGGAACCACGCCGCCGCGTATTGCCGCGAAGCGACCACTTCGATGGCGACCAGACTGGAGAACGCGATCAGGGTGATGAAGCCCATCAGGTAACCGAGCAACGGCCCGTGGGAGTAGACCGGGTAACGCACCACACCGCCGGCCCGGGGCAGTGCCGCCCCTAACTCGCAGTAAACGATGCCCAGCAACAACACGGCGAAACCGCCCAGCAGCCAGGAAAAAATCCCCGCCGGCCCGGCGATGGCGGACACGTGGCTGGCCGCGAACAGCCAACCCGAACCGAAGATCGCGCCGAGTCCGATAAACGTAAGGTCTATCAATGAAAGTTGTTTCTTGAACTTGCCTTGGCCTGACATGGCATCGCCTTCTTGTGAGTTATTGGATAGGCAGTAGGTGTCAATCGACGGTCCAGACTTTGAACTCAACGGCAGCGGCGCGATTGATGTTTTGCGGTCGGATCGATGACGAAATCGGCACAGTTGCGCAGATAAAACGCGGCCCTCGACAGGCTCCCGTCGTTGCTGCAATCTGCACGCGAACGCCCCGGCGCGGGGACCTGGCCGAACTATCAGCAGGGGACAACTCCACGATGCACGACGCGTTTTCGATCCTGTGCCAAGGCAGTGAAGCCAATCGTCCGCAGACCCTCGAAGGGTTGTTGGCCGGCGTTGCGCCGCTGTTGCCGCTGCTGGACGTGATCCCGAATGCGGCGATTTTCATCAAGGATGTCCAGGCGCGTTACGTCATGGCCAACAGCACCCTGGTGCAGCGTTGCGGTTTGAAGGACCTGCGCCCGCTGCTTGGCAAGACCAGCGCGCAGGTGTTCCCGGCGCAACTGGGACCGGGCTACACCGAGCAGGATCGGCGGGTGCTGGAGGAGGGGTTTGTGCTGGAGGATCAGCTCGAACTGCACCTGTACGGCAGTCGCGAACCGGGCTGGTGCCTGACCCACAAACGGCCGCTGTACAACCGCGACGGCGAGATCATCGGCCTGGCCGGGATTTCCGTAGACCTGCAATCGGCCAGCGAAACCCACCCGGCGTTTCAGCGTCTGGCCGCTGTCGACGAACACATCCGCCGCCATTTCAACCGCCGGGTCACCCTTGGCGAACTGACCCGCATCGCCGGGATTTCCGTGGCGCAACTGGAGCGTTACTGCAAACGGGTCTTCCACCTGACCCCGCGGCAGATGATCCAGAAAGTGCGTCTGGAACACGCCCATCGCCTGCTGCATACCGACCTGCCGATCACTGAAGTCGCATTGCAATGCGGCTACACCGATCACAGCGCCTTCACCCGCCAGTTCAAGGCATCGACCGGGTTTACCCCACGGCAGTATCGACAGGCGACGGAACAGTGATCGCGACTAGACTGTGAGAGGTCATAGCCCCCTTGTGTCAGGTGAAACGAGATGAGCGGAATAGCCTCGCGTTGCTGCTTTCTGAGCCTGATCGCATGCAGCCTGATCCTCAGTTCCGGCTGTTCAAACAAAAAACACTATCCGCCATCAGGCGTCGGCGACAGTTGTTACGCCAAAGCGCTGCCGACGGTGGGCGAAGGCGGTCTGGCCTGGGGTTCCAGCCTGAACATGGCACGCAAGAAATCGATGGATAACTGCATGCGCTACGCCGGGCGTTCGGGCGGGACACCAAATACCTGTCAGGTGGTTTTGGCGAAGTGCAGGTAGCCGTTCATCGACGACGAGATTGACATGGTTGCCTTAGGCAAATATATAGTTGCTTTAAGCAATCAATTGAGTACCCGTCATGTCCACCCCTGAGCTCGTCGAACAAGCTGACCTCATCCGCAGCTTCAACCGTTTCTACACCCACCAGATTGGCGTGTTGCAGGAGCATCTGCTGCAAAGCGATTACTCGCTGACGGAGATCCGCGTGCTTTATGAGCTGGGCGCGCGCGGCGATCTGACCAGCGCCGACCTGCGGCAGATGCTCAGCCTGGACGCCGGCTACATGAGCCGGATCGTCAGCGGATTCGAACGCAAAGGCTTGATCCAGAAGGTGCGCTCGGAAACCGACGGTCGAGCCGCGCTGCTGCACCTCACTCCCCTTGGGCGTGCCATTCTGGCGCCGCTGGAGAAAACCACGCGCGAGCAGATCGTCGCCATGCTTGAACGCCTGTCCGAACCGCAGCAACAGCAACTGATCGAGGCCATGGCGCTGATCCAGAAACTGCTGAGCGGCAACCGAGATTCAACCTGGGTCCTGCGCGATCCCCAGGCCGGAGACATGGGCACCGTGGTGCAGCAACAGTCGGCGCTCTACACCCGTGAGTACGGCTGGAACTGGGAATTCGAAGCACTGGTGGCGGAAATCGTCGCCAAGTACCTGCGCGAGTTCGACCCCGCTTCCGAGCGCTGCTGGATCGCCGAAAAGGACGGCAAGGTGATCGGTTCGGTGTTCATCGTCAGGCACGACGAAACCACCGCCCAGTTGCGCATGCTCTACGTGGATGCCAGCGCCCGAGGGCTGGGCATCGGCAATCGTCTGGTCGAAGAGTGCCTGCGCTTTGCCCGTCAGGTCGGCTACAAGAAGATGATGCTGTGGACCACGAGCATCCTCACCGATGCTCGCAAGCTCTACCAGAAGGCCGGGTTTGAATTGATCGACGAGGAGTCGATCCACAGTTTTGGCAAGGATCTGGTCAGCCAGACCTGGGCGCGCGAGTTGTGAGGGGCGGCGGGTTTGACCGCGCAAATACTCAATCCGCCGTCACACGATATCGTCAATCAGAATATGCCGATGCCCACGACTGCATCGCTCGATCCGCGCCTCGACCTTGTACACCTTGCGCAGCATCGATTCGGTGATGACTTCATGGCTCGGGCCGCTGCCTTGTGTGGTGCCATCGGCAATGACCAGCACCTGATCGGCGAAGCGCAGGGCCTGGTTCAGATCGTGGATGGCGATGAATACGATCACCTCGCGCTTGCGCGCCAGGGTGCTCATGAAGTTCAGCACCTGCACCTGGCGGTGCATGTCCAGCGCGCTGGTGGGTTCGTCCATCAGCAGGATTTCCGGTTCGCGCACCAGGGTCTGGGCGATCGACACCAGTTGCTGTTGGCCGCCGCTCAGTTCGCCGAGGTTGCGAAAGGACAGTCCGGTGATGCCCAGGGCATCGAGGATGTCGTCCACCAGTTTCAGTTCATCGTCATGAACCGACCAGCCCGGCGTCAGTTGCTTGCGCGCCAGCAGCACCGACTCGTAGACCGTCAGGCGGGCGCTGGCGTTCAGGCCCTGGGGCATGTAGCTGATGCCCTGAGTGCCTTTTTTCGAGTCTTGCAGAATGACTTGCCCCGGCCCGTCGATCAGTCCGGCCATGCGTTTGAACAGCGTCGATTTGCCTGCCGCGTTGGGTCCGACCACGGCCACTACCTGACCGCCGCTGAAGGTCGCGGTGCTGACACCGGCAATGATCTCGCGCTGGCCGTAGCGGGCGCCGAGGTTGTCGAGCTGGATCTTCACCATGAGTTTTTCTTCCCGTTGAGAATCAGAGAAATGAAGAACGGCACGCCGATCAGGGACGTGACCACGCCGATGGGAAAAATCGCCCCGGGGATCAGGGTTTTGCTGACCACCGAGCTGGCGGACAGGATCAGCGAACCGGTCAGCAGCGAGGCCGGCAGGAAGAAACGCTGATCTTCGCCGATCAGCATCCGGGCAATGTGCGGCCCGACCAGCCCGATGAAACCGATGGTGCCGACGAACGCCACCGGGAACGAGGCGAGCAGGCTGACCATGATCAGCGTCTGAAAGCGCAGACTGCGCACGTTGATGCCGAAGCTGGCGGCCTTGTCGTCGCCCAGGCGCAGGGCGGTCAGTGCCCAGGCGCGTTTGGCGAAGATCGGCAGGGTGATCAGGATCACCACGCAGATCACTCCGAGTTTCGGCCAGGTGGCTTTGGTCAGGCTGCCCATGGTCCAGAACACCACGGCGGCCACAGCCTGTTCGGTGGCGAAAAACTGCACCAGCGCCAACAGCGCATTGAAGGTGAACACCAGGGCAATGCCGAGCAGCACGATGGTTTCGGCGGTGACTCCGCGCCGCATGCTCATGAAGTGGATCAGCAGCGCCGAGAGCATCGCCATGACGAATGCATTGAGCGGCACCATGTATTGCGCCGCCAGCGGAAACAGCGCCACACCGAAGGCCAGGCCCAAGGCGGCACCGAACCCCGCCGCAGCGGAAATGCCCAGGGTGAAGGGGCTGGCGAGGGGGTTGTTGAGGATGGTCTGCATCTGCGCTCCAGCCAGCGACAATGCCGCGCCCACCGCGACCGCCATCAGGGCCACGGGCAGCCGGATATCCCACATCACCACCCGCACTTGCGGCGAGGCGCTGTCAGGTGAAAACAGCGCGCCGAGGACTTCGCCGAGGCTGTAACTGGCAGGTCCCAGGGCCAGGTCGAGCAGCACGCTGAACGCCAGCAACACCGCCAGTCCAGCGAGGATCAGGCGCTTGCGCAGCACCAGCCGCCGGTAGGTTTCGCTCTGCGCGATCTGCGCTTCGCCCAGCGAACTCATGGCTTCACCTCGGGTTTTTGCAGGCTGACGAAATAGCCCGGCTCGTACGGCACCGGCAGGAAGCGCTCGTGCATCTCGCGGAACGCAGCATCGGGATCAAGGTCGGCGAACAGTTCCGGGTGGAACCACTTGGCGAACTGTTGAATCGCCACGAACTGGTAAGGGCTGTTGTAGAACTGATGCCAGATCGCGTGAAACGCCTGCGTGTCCTGGGCCTTGATGCCGGCATAGGCCGGACGGTGGGTGTACCACTGGAGTTTGCGGCGGGCTTCGGCGAGGTTCGCGCCCGGGCCGACACCGACCCAATGACCACCGGGCGCAAAGGCTTCCCAGTCGGCGCTGGTGACCACGACGTGGTCGGGATTGGCGACGATCACCTGTTCCGGGTTCAACTGGCCGAACGTGCTGGGGATGATGCGTCGGGCGATGTTGTTGCCGCCGGCCATGTCGACGAACAGGCCGAAGTTCTCGTTGCCGAAACTCAGGCAGCAATCATCGGTGTAGCCGCCGATGCGCTCGATAAACACGTTGGGCCGGGCAGGGTGTTTCGCCTCGATCACGTCAGTGACCCGACGGATCTGCCGGTTGCGAAAATCGATGAACGCTTCGGCACGTTCTTCCTTGCCGAACAGTTTGCCGAACAGGCGCATGGTCGGCTCGGTGTTTTGCATGGGGTTGTTGCGAAAGTCGACGTACACCACCGGGATGCCGAGGGCGTCGAGTTTTTCGATGTAGCGCGCATCCTCGGTGGCGTGCTGCGCTTCGATGTTGAGGATGATCACGTCGGGCTTCTGCGAAATCGCCTGCTCGATGTCGAAAGTGCCGCTCTCGAATCCACCGAAGGTGGGGATCTTCGCGATATCGGGGAATTTTCGCAGGTAGGCGTTGTAGGTGTCCGGGTCCGACTGGATCAGATCCTTGCGCCAGCCGACGATGCGTTCGATCGGATTCTCGGTATCCAGCGCCGCGACCAGATACAACTGGCGACCTTCACCGAGAATCACCCGTCTGACCGGCAGGTGAACCTTGACCGTGCGGCCTTGCAGGTCGGTGACGCTGGCCAGCGCCGGATCCGGCTCGGCAGCCTCGACACGATCCGGCGTCAGGGCGGACAGCGACAAGCCCAGCAGGCCGGCGAACAGCAGCGCGGTGAAGGTCTGACGGCGGCGAAAAACGTTAACCATGGTGTATGCCTTTACAAAAGCCGGGCCGGGCAACGACGACAGCCGTCGCACCGGAACGGACGTTTCAGAAGTCGACGGTGGCGGAGAGCAGCAGAGTGCGGGGTGAGCCTTGGGAAAACGCCCCGTAGGAGGCGACGCCCGACCAATATTCACGGTCGAGCACGTTCTGTACGGTGGCGCGGAAAGTGGTCGGGCGTTCGGCGATTCGGGTGGCGTAGCGCGCCCCGACGTCGAAGCGGGTCCAGGCGTTCAGTTTCTGTGTGTTGGCCTGGTTCACGTACTGGCTGCCGGTGTAGATGGCGCCGCTGGTCAGCGTCAGGTCTTCGATACTTGGCGTGTCCCACTCGGCCCAAAGGTTGGCCTGCACCTCGGGAACGCCGACCGGCCGGTTGCCGCGATTGGCCGCCACGCTGCTGCGGGTCAACTCGCCATCGAGCAGGGTCACACCGCCAAGCAAACGTGTACCCGGTGCGACTTCCCCGGCCATGTTCCATTCCACGCCACGGTTGCGTTGCTCGCCCTTGACCGAAAACACGCCCGAGGCCAGTTCACCGCTGGGCTTCTCGATCTGGAACAGGGCCAGGGTCGACATGAAGCTGCCGTAGTCGACCTTGGCGCCGATTTCCTGCTGCCGGGAAACATACGGCGAAAAGATCTCCCCGGCATTGGACGCGGCGGACGGCGCCACGTCGCCCTTGCTCAGGCCTTCGACGTAGTTGTAGTAGAACGAAACGTGATCCCAGGGCTTGGCGACCACGCCGAACAACGGCGTGGATTTGCTTTTGTCGTAGGCCGTGGTGACGATGCCGGCCGCGTTGTAGTTGTGCGACTTGATGTTCTGCTGGCGCATGCCGACGGTGACCTGCAAGCGCTCGTCGAGTACCGACAGGGTGTCGGCGAGGGCTACGCCGGACAGTTCGCTTTCCGAGACTTTCGGTGTATCCGGTTTGGCAATCGCCGGTTTCGGTCGATCGGTCGGGTGGTAAATGTTCGACAGGATGGCCGGGGCGGACAGAATGCCTCTGGACAACTCGTCACGATAACGGGTGACTTGAAGTGCGGTGCTGTGGCTGATCGGGCCGGTGTCGAAACGCAGGCGCGCACCGGCGTCGACGGTGTAGCGCTGGACTTCGAACTTGTAATAGCCGGGGATCGACGAGGTGTCGCCTGCTTCGTTGATGATGGTCGGCGTCTGGTCGGACATGCGCGCGACATCCGATTTGCCGCCACCGGCGTGGGCGAACAGCGTCAGGTTATCGCTCAGGTCGTACTCGCCACCGAGCAGCGCCGATTTGTCACGGGTTTCCGACCAGCCCCATTCCTGGCTGACGCTGGTGCGTCCGTTGGCCGCCGAAGGGATCTGCACGCCGGTGGCGATCAGGAAGGGGCGGGAGGCGGCGTCGAAGGTTTCTTTCTGGTTGATCAGGTCGAGGCTGGTGCGCAGACGCTCGCCCTGATAGTCGAGGGAAATCGCGCCGATGCCGACCTCCCGGGACTGGTTTTCGATAGCCGTGTCGCCCTGTTGCACGCTGCCGTTGATCCGCACCCCGAAGCGTCGTTCCTCGCCAAAGCGGCGGCTGACGTCGAGGTGGCTGCCGAACTGCGAATTCAAGGCATAACTGGCGGTGACCCGGGTCAGGTCTTCATCCAGCGAACGCTTGGGCACCACGTTGATCACCCCGCCGACGCCGCTGTTGGGCGACATGCCGTAGAGCAGGGCGGCGGGGCCTTTGACCAGTTCGATGCGCTCGGCGTATTCGGTGAATACCCGGTAGTTGGAAGCCACGCCGTACACGCCGTCGAACGCCAGTTCACCGAGATTGCCTTCACCGACCGGAAAGCCACGGATGAAGAACGAGTCGACAATCCCCCCGGTCTGGCCAGTGGAGCGCACCGAAGAGTCACGTTCCAGCAGGTCGCCCACGGTCACGGCCTGTTGATCCTTGATCAGTGTCGAGGTGTAGTTGCTGACACTGAACGGCACGTCCATCACGTCGCGGTTGCCGAGAATGCCGAGACGCCCGCCACGGGCCACCTGACCGCCCGGATACACCGGCGGCAGGCTGCCGCTGCGCTTGTCGATGCCATCGACCTGGGTTTCGTCCAGGGTGACCCTGCGCACCACCAGCGTGTAGGTGCCATCGCTGCGCGCGACCATTTCCAGGCCACTGCCGGCCAGCAGGCGGGTGACCGCTTCCAGGGTCGAGTACGAGCCGGAGAGCCCGGGGCTGACCAGACCTTCGGTGATCGACGGCTGGAACGACAAGGCAATGCCGGCACTCAAGGCGAAGCTCGATATCGTCACCCCGAGTGGTCCGGGAGGGATCTGGTAGCCACGCACGCTGACGCTGTCCAGTTGCACCGGCACCGCCGCCACGGCGAACGAGCCCACGGCCAGGCTCACGGCGACGCTGAGCAACACACGGCGAACAACGGGCTTGAGCGGGCGATCCGGACACAGGGGCCGTACAACGAGCATGAATGGGTGACCCTATGGACGAGGTGGAATGGTTGTTCCTTTCATTGCCAGCCGAGATCGAAAAAAGTATCACCGCTGCGGTGATTTTTTTTCAGGCCGCCGAAAGCGTGACCCAGTAACCGCTCAAATGCCCGGTGACGAGCACGGGATAGGTCTGCACCAGCATGTTCAACGAGCGTTGGGTGTCGCTGATGGGAAAGGCTCCGGAAATACGCAGATCGGCAATCGCCGGATCGCAACGCACGAAGCCCCGGCGATAGCGCGCCAGTTCGCTGACGAAGTCCGCCAGACGCATCTTGTCGGCCATCAGCATGCCTCGGGTCCAGGCGCCGACATTGCTGTCGGTCGGGTTCAACTGGCCAAAGGCCTGGGCGGAAAAGTCCGTGCGCTGGCCGGCGTTGACGATGATCGGTGCGGTCTGGCGACCGTCAGCCAATTCAACCTGTACGGCACCTTCGAGGACCGCAAGCTGGGTGCGTGGCTCCAGTTCGCGAACGGTGAACCGCGTGCCGAGGGCCTGCATCCGGCCTTCGCGGGTGCTGACCAGAAACGGCCGGGGCTGCGCCGATGAGTCCGGCGCGGTCTGCACCAGAATCTCCCCTGCGCGCAGGTTGATCAGGCGCTGCCGGGTGTCGAACAGTACGTCGATGGCGCTATCGGTATTGAGGGTAATGCGCGAGCCGTCGGCCAGGGTCAGTTCCCGGCGTTGGCCGACGGCGGTGTGGTAGTCGGCAGACCATTGCTGCGATTGCGCCAGTTTCCAGGTGCCCCAGCCGGTGGGCACCGCCGCCAGCAGCAAGGCCAGTTTGCCGAGGGCCGCGCGGCGTTCCGGGTTGCTCGGGCGATCCAGCGTCGACATCGCCAGCGCAGGCGGCAAGCCGCCGAACTTGCTTTGCAGCAACTGTGCCCGGGACCACGCGCGACTGCGCTCGGGGCTGCTGACTTTCCAGCATTCCCACTCCGCGCGTTCGGTATCGGTGAGATCGTGTTCGCTCAGACGCATCAGCCAGTCGGCAGCTTCTTCGAGGATGCTCGGATCGAGCGGCGGTTCAGCGCGACGGGTGAGCATTCATTCCACCAGCATCAGGCACTGTACGAACGCCTGCTTCATGTAGCGTTTGACGGTGATCAGCGAGACGTCCAGTTGCTCGGCGATGTCCTGGTATTTCAGCCCGCCGATCTGCGACAGCAGGAACGCGCGCTTGACCAGCGGCGGCAGCGTGTCGAGCATCGCGTCGATTTCGTGCAGGGTTTCCAGGACCACGAAACGCAGCTCCGGCGACGGTACTTCCGGCGCCGGCAGGTGCGCGAGGGCATCGAGGTAGGCACGTTCCAGTGCCTTGCGCTGATACCAGTTGACGAGAATGCCCTTGGCCACGCAACTCAGGTAGGCCCGGGGCTGCTCGATGGCGGTGACCTGGGAGGCGAGGATCCGGGTGAAGGTGTCCTGGGCCAGATCCGCCGCATCCATGGCGTTACCCAGTTTTTTCTTCAGCGTGGCGTACAGCCAGCCATGATGGCCGCTGTACAGCGCTTCGATCACACGCAGATGATTGTCGTTGTTCGCGGAAAGGGATTCGCTCATGGCTGCAGTTTTTTGCAATTGAGAAGTATTCCCAATGCTAGATTACAAAGAGCCTGCGACGCAAGCGCGATTCGGTGTGCGTTTTCAGGCGTCGGCCATTCCCGCCAGCGCTTGCACCATGGCCTCTATTTCGGCCTCGGTGTTGTAGGCGTGGAGCGAGGCGCGGCTGACTTCCGTGAGGTCGCGTTGCTGCATGTCGAGCATCGTTGAGCGGTACGTCGAGGTGGTGACGTTGATGCGTTTTTCCTGGCTGGCGAGCCATTGCTGCACCTGCGTGGCGCTGGCGTCCCTGCAGGTGAAGGTGACGATGCCTGACTTGATGCTTCCCGCATCCCGGGTAGTGACGCCCGGCACCTCGGCCAGGCGATTGCGCAAATGTTCCGCCAGGCGCTGGATTCGCTGCCACATCGACTCGATGTCTTGCGCCATGGCGTAGTCGGCCGCCGCGCCCATCCCCAGTTTCGCCGCCACGTTGCACTCCCAGTTTTCGAAGCGTCGGGCGTCGCCGCGAATGCTGAAGGTGTCGGGTGTCAGCAATGCCGCCGAATGCAGATCGAGAAACGCCGGCTGCAGGCTTTCGCACAACGACTTCTCAACGTAGAGAAACCCCATGCCCCGAGGGCCGCGAAGGTATTTGCGACTGGTGGCGGCGAGCATGTGACAGCCGATCCTGGCCACATCGATCGGCATCTGCCCGACGCCCTGACAGGCATCGAGCAAGAACAGCACCCCGGCGGCACGGGCGAGGGCGCCGATCTGCTCGATCGGCTGCACCGGGCCGCCGTTGGTGGCGATCACCGGCAGCGACACCAGCGCCACCCGGTCATCGTCGAGCATGCCCCGCAGTGCCGTCAGCGACACCTGGCCGTGCTCGTCGTTGGGAATGACCTTGATCTCGATGCCGCGCTGCTGCTTGAGTTGCAGATAGGGAATGAAGTTGCCGGCGTATTCGGTGGTCGACGTCAGCACCACATCGCCGGCGCGTAGCGGCAACGAGTAGAACGCCATGTCCCAGGCGCGGGTTGCGTTTTCGATCACTGCGATTTCTTCGGGGCGCGCGTTGATCATGCGCCCGATGGAGCTGTAGACATTCTCCAGCGCCTGCGCCTGTTGCGTGGCGGCTTCATAACCGCCGATCCGCGCTTCGAGTTGAAGGTGACCGGTCATCACCTCGATCACCGGGTCGGGCATCAGCGCCGCGCCGGCATTGTTGAAGTGAATCAGTTGCTCGACGGCCGGTGTGTCGGCGCGCAGTTGTGCAAGGTTCAAAAGCAGGCTCCTTGATCAGTCCCCAGGCGGGATCTGGCTCGGTTGCATGACCATCGGCCGGTAACGCAACGCGACGATGGGAATCAATGCGACGACGTACGCCAGGCAAACAAACAGGTAGGTGTATTGCAAACCATAGACCTGGCTGAGCAATCCGCCCGCCGAGATGCCGGCGATGGAGGCAAATTGCGCGGTGCTCTGGGCGATACCCAGCACGTAACCCTGGCGCGAGCTGTCGGCGGTCTTGGAGATCAGGGCCATCAGCACCGGCGTGGTCGCCCCGAGCAAGACGCCCCAGATGAAGTAGGCGATGACGAACACGATCGGATTGCGGGTGACCCCGGCCAACGCGGTCAGGGCGATGCAGCCGGCAACCACATAGGTCATGCGTTGCAGGGTGTCCTGCTGGTTACGGTGTTCGAAGTAGCGTGACCACGCGGTGGCCGACAGAATGAAGCCCAGCGCGAGCAAGCCGTAGCACAAGCCGACCACCGAGTTGCTGACATCGAACACTGAGCTGACATACAGCGAGAACGACGTCTGCGGCAGCATCCGCGCCAGCAACAGAATGCCCATCACCCCCAGCAGAGAGAGCAGGGGCGTGCCTTGCCAGACACTGCCGGTGTGGCTGACCGGCGTCGCCTTGTCGGCCACGGGCGCCTTTTTCACCGGAGGCACATCCGGCAAGGTCACCGCCGCCACGAGGGTGCAGATCGCGCACAGCACGGCGGCGATCATGTTGATCCAGAAGAAGGTCGCGTAATCGAGAATCAGACCGCCAACCACCGCGCCGAGCAGTGAGCCGACGTTGGTGGAAATCTGCAGGATCGCAAACAGCCGCGCCCGCCGCGAAGGCGCTTCGATACTCACGCCATACGCCTGGGCCGGGGCGATGTAGCCGGCGAACGCGCCTTGCAGGAAACGCAGGATCAGGATCACCCAGATGTCACTGCAAAGGGCCAGCCCAAGCTGGGTCAACGACAGACCGGCGAGGGCGCGGATCATCATCAACTTATGGCCGTAGCGGTCGCCGATACGGCCCCAGAATGCACTGGTCAGAATAATGCCCAGCATCGGCCCGACGTAAACGGCGATGCTGGCGAAGCTGAAAAGCGAGTCCGAAGACGTCAGCCTACGCAGGTGGACGGGCCAGAACGGCCCGCTCATTTCCATTGCGCCCATCGAGATGAGCTGGATGGCGAACAGAAGATAAATCAGGATTCTGACGCGCGAACCCTCGATGACACCGGCGTGGGACATGACTCTGCCTCGGTTATTGAACGACGTTGAGCGGGTTGGTCAGGGTGTGCTGAATCCGATAGTTGGTGTACTGCATCAAGTGCATGCGCAACAACGAACGGGTCGGCCACGGATCCTCAACGAACGCCTTGCGCTCGACTTCCCACAACTGCGGATCGACACGCCCGCGCACCGCCGCGAAGGCCAGCTCGGTTTCTTCACGCAGGATGTCCCACATCCGATGGCTCTGCAGTGCGTATTCTTTGGTCAGCCACAGGGCCATTTCATGCAGGTGCGTGAGGAACGCCGCGTCCAGCACGAACATGCGCACCGGCTCGATATCCCCGGTGAACACCGTCGGCAGAATACCCGGCTGCACATGCGGTTGCAGGCTGTAACCGCGCTCTTCCAGCAACGGCGCGTAGGTCCGGCCATCGCCGAAGTCGCGGATCAGCAGACTACGTGCTTTGCCGTCGGGAGAAAACAGCACCATGGTGTTTTGCTGGTGCGCCTCAAGTCCGATGCCGTACATCAGATAGATCGCCACCACCGGATGGGTAACCACTTTGGCGTACTGGCGGAACCAGGTTTCAACCTGTGCGGCACTGGCGCGAGCGCCATCGCGTTCGATCAGTTCGGTGAACAGCGGTCGGCCATTGCCGGGCAGGCGCGTGAACAGCGAAGCCACGGTAATCGGCAGGCATTCGTCATCACGCTCGAACGCTTGCTGGCTGGCGCGGAACACCACCGACAGGTGCCGGCCCGGCGCATCGTCCTGGGTGATCGCGTTGCGGTAGCGCACGCCGATTTCCTCGGGGAAGATTTCCAGCCGCTGTTCGAAACCGTCCTCGGTCTTGAGGATTTTTTCGATGACCGTGCTGATACGCGGCCCCATGTGAATCGACTTGGCCTGCAGGCTGCGCAACTCGCTGGTCATCCACACGGCGATCGGCAATTTGATCAGCGGCGCGGCCTCGTCCAGCACCGGCATCATGGTGCGGTAGGACATGGTCGGCAGGGTCTGGATGTCCGGCCCGTCGGTGATCAGGATCCCGTCTGCGATTTCCGCCGCGAAATGCTTGAGCACATAGGCCTGCAAATGCCAGGCGTGAATCGGCAGCGGCAGCCACTGGGACTCGTCCAGGCCCTTGCTGTTGAGCGAGGCCTTCCATTGTTCCCATTGCGTCGGGAAGTGGCTGGCGAACCAGGTCCGGTAATCGGTGACGTGGGGCATGCTTTCGCTTTTCGCCATGTCGGCGCGCAGGGCGGCAATGCGCAGCGGCACCTGGGCGTTGAACTCCGGCGACAGTTGCTCGACTTCGGCATCGCTCAGGCCCGGACGGGACTTCCATGTTGGGTAGTAAGGATGGCCCTCCAGCGAGCCCCACTGATCGAGGAGGATGGCGGCGTCCTTGGTGCTGGCGGTGCGGCGCAGGTAGTCGGTCAGGCTGTCGAGGCCCTGATCTTTCGCGGCGGCGGCCAGTCGCGCGTTCCATTGCTGACGATACTGACGGGCATGCGCGTCGTTCATCAGACTGTTTTCCATGTCCGACTTGAGGCCGGCCACGCCGTCATCGGTCGGCTCGAAGTCGAAGCTGTCGCGCAGCACATCCAGCAAGTCCTGATGACTGTGAATCACCTGGCGGACGCCTTCGTCAGTCACCAGCACCACGTCGCCGTCATTCACCAGGGTGTCCGCCGGGTTCATGGCGATGTTGGAGAAAAACACATGGGAGCGCGCGTTTTTCAGCGGGTAGGTGGCCTGGGTTCCGCTGGCGGAGAAAACCAGCGCCGAGCGATCCAGAATGTTTTCCGCAAACAGGCAACGCACGAGGCGGCGCATGGCGTTCTTGCGGGAGTAGGCGATCAGTGTCTTGAAGTCATCCATATCAGCTGTCTGCTCTTCGAAAATAGTGGAAGCGTTGAACCCGCCGCTCATGCCGTGCGCGGCCAGTGGCGGGGGAAGTAGTCGAGCGCCGAGTCGCGCAGACCCTGCATGTAGGCGACGCTCCATTGCAGGACTTCCTCGATGTAGGGGACCTTCAATTCAAAGCGCCGGGCCATTTCCACCAGCAGCACCAGGCCGTAGGCGACGTCTTCGTTGAAGGCCCGGCTCTCGCGTTCGATCACGTAGCCGGCGCGGTTGTCGGCGGCGGGCACCATCGGCGCGAGGATGTCGTTGTAAGCCTGGTTGGTACGCAGGATCGACAACATGCTGCTCTGGTCGCGGATCTGCTCGCCGTAGGCCTCGACGATTTCCTGTTTGAGGGACTTGACCGAGGACAGATCGATGCCCATGCGCTGGCTGATCACCGCGCACAGTTCCTGGCTTTCCTGATCCATGCGCTCGAGGAAATAGGCGCCCAGTTCAGGGCATTCGGTCCACCAGCACATGCGTTGCGGGAAGATCTTGCGATGCCATTGGCCGTAGGGGCCGATCAGCCCATAAATCACCGAGCTGTGCATGATCGGGTTGCCGGGTGTCAGGGTGATTTCCAGGTAGTTGTCGAGCATTGTCACGCACGGGCCGTACAGCGTGGTGAGGATTTCTTCCAGATGTTGACGCGATGCCAGGGTTTCCCGGGCGTGAGTGGCGACATACAGCTGACTTTTGCCGCCACCCATCTTTACCGACACGCCCGGCTTCAGGTCGAACGCGGTGTGCGGCACATCCTTCATGCCCCAGATCACCAGGTTCGGGCGGTCGGCCAGCGTTGCCTCGGCCAGCCAGTCGAAACCGCAAAATCCAGGGATCGCGCCGATGTAAACCGGTTTGCTCGAACTTAAGTGCGGGGCGATGGTCTGCAGGGTTTGCGGTCGGGCGTGGGCCGGCACGGTGATGATCACGATGTCGGCGTCCGCCACCACAACGCTGGCGTCGGTGCTGACCCGGTCCGGCCGCGCGCTCAGCGTCGAGCCGTCCGGCAGCAACGCCTGGAGGGCGATGTTGGCGGCGTGTTTCTCGAGAACCTCACGGTTGTTGGTGAGCATCGAGACGTGAACGTCGGGTAACTGTTTGAACAGGATGGCATTGAGATGACCGGTCCTGCCTGCGCCGCAGATGGCGACTTTCAGCGGTTTCATACAGAGGCTTTCCTGTGTGGGAGGCGCGTCAGGCGACACTCAGTTGCAGAGGCGTGGCGTCGGACTCCAGCCAGCGGGTCTTGCCCAGCCAGTTGTCCAGTTGCGCGGCGACGCCCGGCTCCAGAAGGTCGCGTTCCTCCAGCCACTTGTCGTCGAACACGGTATGCAGGTACTTCTCGCCGCCGTCGGCGATGGGCACCACGACGTTGCCGGTCAAAGTGCCTTTGTGGATCAGTTCCAGCGCCTTGTAGATCGCACCGCCGGTCGAACCGCCGACCAGCAGCGCCAGATTGCGGGCGATATAACGCGCGGTTTCGAACGCCTGGGCGTCGGTGACTTGAATGCCCATGTCGATGCAGCTGTAGTCGAGCACCAGGCCCACGGTGTCGCCGGCCGGGGTGCCGGTGCCCGACTGGTAATACGGATAGCCGGGATGGCCGAAGACGATCGAACCGGCCGGCTCCACGGCGACGGTGACGATGTCCGGGTTGTGCAATTTCAGGCCACGGGCGATTCCGGTCATCGAGCCACCGGTGCCGACGCAACCGACATAGGCGCCGATCTGGCCGCCGGCCTGGGCGATGGTTTCGCGCACGAAGTCGCTGTAGCCGCCGGCGTTGGCGGCGTTGTCCGACTGGTTCATGAACACCGAGCCGGGGATCTGCGAAGCCAGTTCGGCAGCCAGACGCTGGCGCTCGACCACGGCCACTTCGTCTTCCCGGTAGGTGCCGGCGACAAAACGGATTTCGGCCCCCAACGCCTTCATCACCGCAATCTTGTCCTGGGCGGCATGGTGATCGACCACGGCGATGAAATGCAGGTCGAACTCGACAGCTGCCATCGCCAGGCCAATGCCGGTGTTGCCGGACGACGACTCGATCACCACACCACCGGGTTTCAACCTGCCGGACTTGAGCGCCGCCAGCACCATGTTGCGTGCCATGCGGTCTTTGATACTGCCACCGGGATTGTTCTTTTCTATCTTGAGCAAGAGTCTGGCGTTGGTTCCCGGAACATCGATGCCCAACATTGGCGTATTACCAATAAGATCCGAAACTTTATTCAATATCATTTGGAAGTATCCCCTTCAGTAGTCAGGTGAAAACGTGTAATTACCTTCCGTACAACAAGTCGCCATCAATCGTTTGGGTAATGGGTGGCGATGAAATTCGTTTTCCAGCAAGTCCATCTGATAGCCGGCCGTGTTGGCGTAAACCAATAAGTCGCCCGCTTGTGGTGAAGTATCGAAGTTGATCAGGCGATGGGTGATGACGTCATCGTCGAGACAACTATGTCCGGCAATATAGGCTTGCATCGGTTTGTCGGGTAATTGTTGTCCGGATATCAGGATCGGATCGACAAGGTATTCCGAAGCGAACCAGGTTTCGCAGGCGCTGAAACTGCTGCCTTCCACGAAAATTACAACTTTGTTGTCCGCCAGTTGCTTGGTGCGGGTGACGCGGAATACTGAAATGGCGGCTTGGTCTACAAGGCTTCGTCCCGGTTCGAGTCCCAACTTAATATTGCGTGACCTCAAGTAGCCAGCAATGGAAAGTTGCGGCGAATGTTCAGATTCGAGGAACAGTTCCAGCCACTGGCAAGCCGTCAGCGCACTGCCGTAGGGATAAAAAGAGTTGGGCACTCGACGATGTTGATAATGAGCTGGATTGTTTTCATTTTGCAGAAAACTGTTGTAAGCCTCGGGTTGCACATAGCGCATCGGCAGGCCGCCACCGATGTCGATCATGAGCGGGTCGAGTCCGATTTCCCTGGCCGCATCGACGAAGCCGGTCACCTCACGGAACGCCTGGACGCGGGTTTCGTAACCGTATCCGCCGAGGTGGAAGTGGAAGCCTTCAAAGTGGAAAACCTCCCGTTGTTCGGTCAGCGAACGCAGGCATTCAAGCAGGTCATCCTGACCCATGCCGAACCGGCTCGCCGGGCAACTGTGGGGCCGGTAACGCAGTAAAATCCGGGCTTTGGCGGGTGAGGGGAAGGTGTCGAGCACGCCTTTGAGATGCGCGAACTCCTCCAGCGAGTCCACACAGATCAGCGAGCCGCCCTGTACCAAGGCGCGATGAAACGCTGCGGTTTTCGCCGGGCCGGTCGCGCACAAATGCTGCGCCGAGGCCCCGGCGCGCAAGGCCGCTTCCAGTTCGTGAATGCTCGACACGTCAACGCCAATCCCCGAAACCGAGGCCGAACCCAGCAGGCCTTGCGATTTGTTGGCCTTGGCCCCGTAGAAAATCGAGTAGTCGACGTTGTGCCGTTTCAAGACCGCTTGCAGCGCATCGGCATTGGCTTCAAAGGCGTGCGGCCATACCAGATTCAGCGGTGAACCGTATTGAGAGACCAGTTCGATCAGTGTGCCGGGAGAACGCTCAAGAAGATTTTCAATAACAGGGTCGAGTAACGGTTTCAGCACTTTTGGGTATTTGGACTTTGTTGTTTCTGAAACTTCATATGCATTTAAATCAGGCATAGAAAACCCCTGACGATGGAAGATCGTCATGCGTGATTTGATAACTAATCGTTATCGGTCAATGTCTTTTGGCTTGGCGCCAATACTGAAAATCAAATAAGCGGAGGCGGATGAAACACCCGGTCGCACAATCGATCAGTGGTTTTTGATTTAACAAAAATTTCACAAGTCAGTTTCATGTAAACCCCACTCCTTAAGGTTTAAGCAGGCAAAAAGATGGCCAGTGTTTATGGTCGACATACTTTTCGAGTGCCAATGAATGACATTTAAATGACATCACTGAGATGAACTTTTCATGAATGAATTCTCCAGTCTTGAATTGAGCATTGCCCCTCTCGACGGCGAGAACAATATTGCCAACGCGAACGATTATCAAGTAAGGTTTTCAAATATTTTTGAATTAACACACTCGACAGGGGAGTGCGAAGTCGCTTATTCGCACGCTCGTGGAAGCGTTCGTCCGTTGAATAAAAAGACCGTTAATTGCTTGAAGAATAAGGCGTTAACGGTTGATTCATGAAGGCGACGCAAGCCTCGGATTTTCTCTGTCGCAGGTGCCTGAATTTTTTCTGAAAACCACGACCGCAGCACACCCAGGAGAGTCCCAATGACTGTTCGTCACAGCACCGCAGCGACGCTTCCCATCAGCTACCTGTTCGTTCCCGGCAACCGGCCGGAGCGCTTTTCCAAGGCGGTCGAGGCCGCGCCGGATGCGATCATTCTGGATCTCGAAGACGCCGTTCATCCCAACAGCAAAGCCGTCGCCCGCGCCTCGATCTGGGCCTGGCAAGAGAGCACGCCGGTCACCGCTTGCCAGCGCTACATCCGGCTCAACAGCGTCAGCAGTTCGTTGTTCCGCCAGGACATGACCTGGCTCGGCGACATGCGCTACCCCAAGCGTTGCGCGGGGATTTTTCTGCCCAAGGCCGAGTGCCCGCAAAGCCTGGCCGGCGTGGTCGAACGCCTGCTGGAATGGCATTCCGGGTTGCAGATCGTCGCGATCATCGAGACCGCCAGAGGCTTGCAGCAGGTCGAGGAAATCGCCGCGATTCCCGGTCTGGCGCGGCTGGCATTCGGCTCGCTGGATTTCTCCCTGGACATCAACTGCAGCCAGATCCCGGAAGCGTTTCTGCTGGCACGCAATCGCATCGTCCTCGCCTCGCGGGTGGCCGGTTTGCCAGCGCCGATCGATGGCGTGACCCCGGCAATCAGCGACATGGCGGTGGTCGAGCAGGATTCACGCTACGCCCGGTCGCTGGGGTTTGGCGCCAAGTTGTGTATCCACCCCTCGCAACTGCGCACGGTGCAGCACGCTTTCCTGCCCAACGCGCGCCAGTTGGCGTGGGCCGAGCGGGTGCTCGATGCCGTGGCCGGGGGCAGCCATGCGGTGCAGGTGGACGGCGAGATGGTCGATCTGCCACTCATCGAACAGGCCCAGCGTCTGCGCGACATGGCCAGCCAGTACGCCGCGCCGGCCAAGGCCGATGCCTGCTGAAACGGGAGACGGATCATGGAACATGGCTATCAGATTGCCCTGCGCCCGCTGTGCGACGTGGTGCAATCCGAGCAGGTCGACCCGCTCAACGTGCAGCGCCTGCGCGAAGCGATCATCGAGGCCGGGCACTGGCTGGAACCGATCATCGTCGAGCGCTCGCGGGGCATCGTGATGGATGGCAATCATCGCTTCAACGCGGCGCGGGCGCTGGGTCTGAAACGGGTGCCGTGTATCCAGCTCGACTACGCGGACCCTCGGGTGCGGGTACGTCACTGGCAGACCGGACAAGCGTTCGAGGTGGCGCGGATTTTCACCACGATCGAGCGCGGCGAGCTGTTCCCGTACAAGACCACGCGACATGCGTTCGATCCCGCGCTGCCGGTGATTTCGATCCCGCTGCAATGCCTGTATGACTGACCGCGCCTGACCCGCGCAGCCCGAGGCCGGAGGGAAGGGCGACAGGCTCACCCTCCGGCCGTTTGCTCCTCGCTGAAAAAAACTTTCCCCGGCGCTGATACTTTTTCGCAAGTCGACTGGCAAATAGGAGTCATTACCATTTTCCCAACTTCGAAAAAGGCTCCGTCGTCATGTCCGTTGCAAGTCGATCCTGCGGTGAAAACGCGTTAACCCTGGCTATTCGCACCGCGATGCTGAGTTCAATCCTGGCTGCAGGAAGCGCCACCGTCTGGGCCGCCGAGCCCGAGCTGAAGGATCAACAGGACGCTGTCGCCACCGAGGGCCTGACCCTCGACACCACCAACGTCACCGGCCGCTACAACGGCGCGACCGCATTGCCCGAGGCGCTGGCCGGCGGTCAGGTGGCACGCGGTGCGCGTCTGGGGATGATGGGCAACAAGGACGTGATGGACACGCCGTTCAGCGTGACCAGTTACACCGCTAAGACCCTCGCCGATCTGCAAACCGTGACGGTCGCCGATGCGCTGGAGCGTGATCCTTCGGTGCGCTCCACCGGGCAGACGGGCGGCATCGTCGATTCGTTTTTCATCCGGGGTTTCGCCATCGGTGAAGGCAACCTGGGTGAGCTGGCCTACGACGGCGTGTACGGCGTGGCCCCGAACTACCGGGTGTTCACCGAATACGCCGAGCGGGTCGAAGTGTTGAAAGGACCGGGCGCGCTGATGTACGGGATTTCACCCAACAGCGGCGTGGGCGGGGTGATCAACATCGTGCCCAAGCGGCCACTGGCCGAAGACCTGACCCGCTTCACCACCAGTTACGCCTCGGACTCCCAGGTGGGCGGCCATCTGGACGTCAGCCGGCGCTTCGGCGAGGAAAATCAGTTCGGCGTGCGCTTCAACGGCAGCCTGCAGGGCGGCGACACGGCGGTGGATCATCAGAACCGAGACTTGAACATCGGCGCCATCGCGCTTGATTACCAGGGCGACCGTTTGCGCTTGAACCTGGATTTCCTCAGCCAGAAAGAGAGCTTTGAGGCGGCATCACGGCCGTTCACCATCGCGCCGGGTGTACAGGTGCCGTCCGCCGCCAATGGTCGCACCAACCTGCCGCAGGACTGGGGCTGGTCGGACACCAAGGAGCAATCGGCGCTGCTCGGCGGCGAGTATGACCTGAGCGATGCGGTGACGGTGTTCGCCCATGCCGGTGGCGGCCGCTCGGACGTCAAGCGCCTGTCGGACCAGGTGCCGCGAATCCTCAACGATGCCGGCGACACCAGCAACATTCCCGGCTACTACAAATTCAACGTCGACCGTTCGACGGCCGACGTCGGCATGCGCGCGATTTTCGCGACCGGCCCGGTCACGCACACCACCACGGTGATGGCGACCCGTTATCAGGACGAGTTGTCCCGAGGCATCAACAACGGTACGGAAATCCGCTCGAACATCTACCACCCGGTGGACGTGCCGCGTCAGTACATCAACTCGCCGAAGGTGCTGCGCGTTTCCGAGTCGGAACTGTCCGGCGTGGCGTTGACCGACACCTTGTCGGTGCTGGACGACCGCATCCAGTTGACCCTCGGCGTGCGTCGCCAGGACATCGAGTCGCGCAACTACAGCGCGAACGGTTCGGTCAGCTCCCGTTACGACGACAGCGCCACCACACCGCTGGTGGGCGTGGTGGTCAAACCGTGGGACGACGTTTCGCTTTACTACAATTACGTTGAAGGCTTGAGCAAGGGCGACATCGCGCCCGGCACGGCGGCCAACTCCGGCGAAACCTTCGCGCCCTACGAGTCCAAACAACACGAAATCGGCGTGAAGTATGAGCACGGGACGTTCATGACCACCCTGGCGCTGTTCCAGATCGAGAAGCCCAGCGGCGAAATCGGCGCCGGCAACGTGTTCTCGGTGCAGGCCGAACAACGCAACCGTGGCGTGGAGCTGAGCATGTTCGGTGAAGTAGCGCCGGGCACCCGTCTGATGGGCGGCGTGACCCTGCTCGACGGTGAACTGACCGATTCGGCGACAGCCGCCAACCGGGGCAATAAACCGGTGGGTGTGCCGGATGTCCAGGCCAACCTCTGGGCCGAGTGGGATACGCCGTGGATCGAGGGCTTCACCCTTACTGGCGGCGCGATCTACACCGACAGCCAGTACGTCAATCAGGCCAACACTCAGGAACTGGACTCCTGGACGCGGATCGACGCGGGCGCCCGCTACGCGACCAAGATTGAAGGCCGGCCGACGACGTTCCGCGCCACGGTGCAGAACGTGTTCGATCGCGAGTACTGGTCGGGCGTCGCTTCCTACGGCGCGTTCTCTCCGGGCTATCCACGCACGCTGCAACTGTCGGCCACGGTGGATTTCTGATGGACGGGGCGCAGCGTGACGGAGCGTTCAGCCGATCGTCTGCGCCTTCTTATATATAGAAGCGATTCAATCGCCGCTGTTGAGCAGCGCAAACGTTCATGGAAAAGGAGTATTTGAATGTTGACCCGCCTTGCACCGACCACCGCTGAGAGGCCGTTGCCGATCCCGACGGCCAACGATCAGCGGGCCTTCGATTTCGAGCGCAGCGCCAACGAGCATATCCGCGAGCTGCTGCATTATTACGGGCTGCGCACCAGCCTGATCCGGATCAAGGTGATCGACGCCTTGCTGGTGGCCGCGCGGGAGGACCGCACCATTGGCGGTCGCGGCGTGCATGGCTACCTGCAACCGTTTATCAGCGAATTGCAGTTCATCAGTGTGCGCGAAGTGCTCAAGCGGCTGTGCGAGGAGGGCGTCATCGTTTTTCAGTCGGACAAGACTTATCGCTTTACCGACGAAGCATTGGCCGTGCTGGAGCAGCACGGGAACCGCTGAAATCGGATGCTGTGGGCTCCCTCCAAAACCATCTGTTTAAGCGCAGGTGGTTTTTTTTCGCCGGCCTTTCGATAAACCGTTCGATTATCGGTCGGCCAAATTGCCCGTCCCGGCGCTCAAGCGTAGTGTGACCGGAGATTGCCCCGTGATCACATAACAACGACAAGATCGAGTGCCGCCCCATGGACACCCACCTGCTGAGCGACCGCAGCAGCGTGTTTCGCCACGCTGATCCTTACGCCGTCTCCGACTACGTGAACCAGCACGTCGGCCAGCATTTCATCGGTCTGTCCAGGGCCACCCATCCGCAAGCCAGCCTCAATCACCGCAAGCTCGCCGATCTGGATCTGTGCCGCATCAGCTATGGCGGCAGCGTTCGGGTCACCTCGCTGGCGCTGGAAACCGTTTATCACCTGCAAGTCCTGCTGCAAGGCAATTGCCTGTGGCGCGGGCATAAGCGTGAGCATCATCTGGTGCCCGGCGAGCTGCTGTTGATCAACCCGGACGATCCGGTAGACCTGACCTACTCGCAAGATTGCGAGAAATTCATCCTCAAGGTGCCTGTCGGCGTGCTGGAGTCGGTGTGCGACGAGCAGCGCTGGCAGCATCCCGCAAGTGGCATCCGGTTCCTGCGCAATCATTACCGACTGGATGAACTGGAAGGCTTCACCAGCCTGCTGGCGATGATCTGCCAGGAGTCCGAGGCCAGCGACCCGTTGCTGCGCGTGCAGGAACACTATGCGCAGATCGTCGGCAGCAAACTGATTTCGCTGATGAACACCAATGTCAGCCGCGAGTGCCTGAGTGCGCCGAACGTCAGTTTCGAGCGCATCCTCGATTACATCGAACGCAACCTGACGCTCGATCTGCCCGCCGAACACCTGGCGGTGCAAGCCAACATGAGCTTGCGTTCGCTGTACGCATTGTTCGAACGCCAGCTCGGCACCACCCCGATGCAATACATCCGCCAGCGCAAACTGGAGCGTATCCACGCCTGTCTGAACGACCCGTGTTGTCCGGTGCGCAACCTCACCGAACTGGCCCTGGATTACGGTTTCCTGCATTTGGGCCGTTTCTCCGAAAGCTACCGCCAGCAGTTTGGTGAGCTGCCGTCGCAGACCTTCAAGCGTCGCCACTGAGTTCCCGCCGATAAATCGCCTGCCGCGCCGTCCTGCACAAAACGGATAGCGATCTGCAGGATTCGGCTATTGCCCGCCGTATCGCCTCCCTAATCTGACCTGGCCTGAACAATAACAATGGAGGCCCCGGCCATGTTCCTGGGAATCGACTACCTCAATGCCATGCTTGAAGAAGACAAAGAGAAGGGCGCCTACCGCTGCAAGCGGGAGATGTTCACCGATCCGCGTCTGTTCGAACTGGAGATGGCGCACATCTTCGAAGGCAACTGGATCTACCTTGCCCACGAAAGCCAGATCCCCAACAACAACGACTTTCTGACCACCACCATGGGGCGCCAGCCGATCTTCATCGCGCGCAACAAGGACGGTGTGCTCAATGCCTTCCTCAACGCCTGCAGCCACCGCGGCGCCATGCTTTGCCGACACAAGTCCGGCAATCGCGCCAGCTACACCTGCCCGTTCCACGGCTGGACGTTCAACAACAGCGGCAAACTGCTCAAGGTCAAGGACCCGGCCGAGGCCGGTTATCCGCAAGGCTTCAACTGCGAAGGCTCGCATGACCTGACCAAGGTGGCGCGTTTCGAGTCCTATCGCGGCTTCCTGTTCGGCAGCCTCAACGCTGAAGTGAAATCCCTGGCCGAGCATCTGGGCGAGTCGGCGAAGATTATCGACATGATCGTCGACCAGTCGCCGCAAGGCCTGGAAGTGCTGCGTGGTTCCAGCTCCTACATCTATGAAGGCAACTGGAAACTCACCGCCGAAAACGGTGCCGATGGCTACCACGTCAGCTCCGTCCACTGGAACTACGCCGCCACCCAGAACCAGCGCCAACAGCGCGAAGCCGGCGAAGAAATCAAAACCATGAGCGCCGGCAGCTGGGCGAAGAAGGGTGGTGGTTTCTACTCCTTCGACCACGGTCATCTGCTGCTCTGGACCCGTTGGGCCAACCCTGAGGATCGCCCGGCCTACGAGCGTCGTGACGAACTGGCCCGGGACTTCGGCCAGGCCCGCGCCGACTGGATGATCGAAAACTCGCGCAACCTGTGCCTGTACCCCAACGTGTACCTGATGGATCAGTTCAGTTCGCAGATCCGCATCGCCCGGCCGATTTCCGTCGACAAGACCGAGATCACCATCTACTGCATCGCACCGAAAGGCGAGAGCGCCGAGGCCCGGGCCAAACGCATTCGCCAGTACGAAGACTTCTTCAACGTCAGCGGCATGGCGACGCCGGACGACCTCGAAGAGTTCCGTTCCTGCCAGACCGGTTATGGCGCTGGACGCGGCTGGAACGACATGTCCCGAGGCGCCACTCACTGGATCGAAGGCGCCGACGCCGCCGCCGAGGAAATCGACCTCAAGCCACTGCTCTCCGGCCAGCGCACCGAGGACGAAGGCCTGTTCGTGCTGCAACACAAATACTGGCAGGAAACCCTGCTCAAGGCCGCCGCCACCGGGCAACAGCTGATTCCCGTGGAGGCCGTGCAATGAGCACTCTCTACGACACCGTGCGCGACTTTCTTTATCGCGAGGCGCGTTATCTGGATGACGGCCAGTGGGATCAATGGCTGGAACTCTACGCCGCCGACGCCAGTTTCTGGATGCCCGCCTGGGACGACAACGACCGCCTGACCGAGGACCCGCAAAGCGAGATTTCGCTGATCTGGTACGGCAACCGTGGCGGCCTCGAAGACCGCGTGTTCCGGATCAAGACCGAGCGCTCCAGCGCGACCCTTCCGGACACTCGCACCTCGCACAACCTGAGCAACATCGAGATCGTCGAGCAGAGCGACGGGCAGTGCCGGGTACGGTTCAACTGGCACACCCTGAGCTTCCGCTATCAGGTCACCGACAGCTACTTCGGCAGCAGTTTCTACACCCTCGATCTGCGCGGCGAGCAACCGCTGATCAAGGCCAAGAAAGTCGTGCTGAAAAACGATTACGTCCGTCAGGTCATCGACATCTACCACATCTGATCGAGACGGCGGCGAGCGGCTGTCTGCGCGTTCGACGCTGTGCGCGAGGTGCAACATGAGTTTCCAGATCGCACTGAATTTCGAGGACGGGGTGACCCGTTTCATTGAGGCCAACGGCCATGAAACCGTCGCCGACGCGGCGTATCGCCAAGGCATCAACATCCCGCTGGACTGCCGCGATGGTGCCTGCGGCACCTGCAAGTGTTTTGCCGAGGCCGGGCGCTACGCCATGGGCGACAACTTCATCGAAGACGCCTTGAGCGAAGAAGAACTGGCCCAGGGTTACGTCCTGACCTGCCAGATGCGCGCCGAAAGCGATTGCGTGGTGCGGGTGCCGGCGGGCTCGCAAGTGTGCAAGACCGCGCAGGCGAATTTCCAGGCAGCGATCAGCGCTGTCCGGCAGTTGTCCGAGAGCACCATTGCCCTGTCGGTCAAGGGCGAATCCCTGAGCCGACTGGCGTTTCTGCCGGGGCAGTACGTCAATCTGCAAGTGCCGGGCAGCGAGCAGACCCGGGCCTATTCCTTCAGTTCGTTGCAGAAGGATGGCGAGGTCAGTTTCCTGATTCGCAACGTGCCGGGCGGCCTGATGAGCAGCTTCCTCACCGGGCTGGCGAAGGCGGGCGACAGCCTCAACCTGGCCGGGCCGCTGGGCAGTTTTTACCTGCGCGAAATCAAGCGGCCGCTGCTGTTGCTGGCCGGCGGTACGGGGCTGGCGCCGTTCACCGCGATGCTGGAGAAAATCGCCGAGCAGGGCAGCGCGCATCCGGTGCATCTGATCTACGGCGTGACCCATGACTTCGATCTGGTGGAACTGGATCGCCTTGAGGCTTTCGCCGCACGGATTCCCGGTTTCACCTTCAGTGCCTGCGTAGCCAGTGCGCAGAGCCTGCACCCGCTCAAGGGCTACGTCACCCAGCACATCGAGCCACGCCATCTCAACGACGGCGACGTCGACGTGTACCTGTGCGGCCCGCCGCCGATGGTCGAAGCGGTCAGTCACCACATCCGCGAGCAGGGCATCACCCCGGCCAATTTCTACTACGAGAAATTTGCGGCCGCCGCTGCCTGAAACCGATCTTTTTGGGGCTGCGCATGGCCCCTTTTTTTCTTCCGAGGTTGTCATGAACAACAGATTTTCCAAGCAGGTCGCGCTGGTCACCGGCGCGGCGCAGGGCATTGGCCGTCGGGTGTGCGAGCGGCTGCTGGCCGAGGGTGCGCAAGTCGTTGCCGTCGACCGTTCCGAACTGGTTCACGAACTGCAAGGCGAGGGCGTCCTGACCCTGACCGCTGACCTGGAACAGTACAGCGATTGCGCGCGTGCCATGGCGGCGGCCATCGATGCCTTTGGCCGGCTCGATGTGCTGGTCAACAACGTCGGCGGCACGATCTGGGCCAAGCCGTTCGAGCACTATGAAGTCGAGCAGATCGAAGCCGAGGTACGCCGTTCACTGTTCCCGACCCTGTGGTGCTGCCACGCGGCATTGCCGTACATGCTCAAGCAGGGCCGGGGCGCCATCGTCAACGTGTCGTCGATTGCGACCCGCAGCCTGAACCGCGTGCCCTATGGCGCGGCCAAGGGCGGCATCAATGCACTGACCGCCTGCCTGGCCTTCGAGAACGCCGAGCGCGGCATTCGCGTCAACGCCACCGCACCGGGCGGCACCGAAGCACCGGCGCGGCGCATCCCGCGCAACGGTACCGAGCAGTCCGCGCAGGAGAAAGCCTGGTATCAGGAAATCGTTGCGCAGACCCTCGACAGCAGCCTGATGAAACGCTACGGCACCCTCGACGAGCAGGTCGGCGCGATTCTGTTTCTGGCCTCGGACGATGCCTCGTACATCACGGGTGTGACGTTGCCGGTTGGAGGTGGGGATCTCGGCTGATCAGTGTGGCGGCAAGGCCCTGCATTTTTTTCAGCCTCTGCTAGCGTAGTAGCTTGATCGTCACGCGCCATGGGTGACATCAGCCAGGAGGCGGCGTTGCTCCGGCTCATCAATCAGTCGACAAGGAAGAAGGCCATGAGCCAGAGAACAACGCTGTGTCTTGTGAATGTGAGTGGACACAACATCACCGACATGAAAGTCAGTGCCGTCAGCGGTTTTGAAAAGGGTAACGACCCTTCCGTTTTTATTCATGGCAAGCTTGCGCAAAATTCGTCGATCGGTGGTTATGTCGAACTGCTCAGCGCTTCGGAGCCTGCCTTGTACAGCGTTGAGCTGACGTTCTCCGACGGCACCACCCTGAGCTTTTCGGACAATCAGCAAAACGCGATAAACAAGCATGTCGGGACACTCGCGCATACCGGCACGGCCCAGGGCCTGGAGGTCTGGCGCAGTTCCGGCGGCGATGTGGGGTCCACCAGTCACGGCACCAACGGCGTCTACATTCGTTCGAGCGCGGTGCCCGACCATTCCACCTGGATGGGTGATCTGCAACAGCGCAAGCCGGGTATCCTGCTCAGCGATATTACCCTGCCGGGCAGTCATGACGCCGGTATGTACGAGACTCACGATTATCCCTTGGGTGGCGGCGGCGAGTGGGCCAAGACCCAAAGTCTGTCCACCCTCGGTCAACTACAGGCAGGCTCTCGCTACTTCGATATTCGGGTTTGCTGGCGTGGCGACGAGTTGTCGACTTATCACGGCACCACGGGCTACGGTGCCTATGGCGCCAGTCTGAGCAGCATCCTTGAGGATGTGCAAACGTTCCTCAACAGCGACGCAGGCAAGGATGAAGTGGTGATCCTGAAGTTTTCCCACACCTACACAAATACGGTCAGCAGTATCATCACCGAAGTGAAAAAACTGGGCGAACGACTGCAAATCCCGAAGCCTGCCGGTGGTGCGACCAATCTCGCGCAAACGCCGCTGAGCGACATGAAGGGCACGGTCGTCGCGGTATTTGCTGATGAGTTCGAGGCGTACTGGGATCAGGAGCAAGGCATCTGGCCCTATTTCGATACAGAGGAGCATCCGTCCTCCATCAACGGCACGAATCTGACGGTCTACGATCATTACTCGAACGTGGGCGTGTACGAATCCATGGCCCATGATCAGATGGGCAAGCTTGGCAAATACGGTGGCCGGGGCCACAGCTATCTGTTCCTGCTGTCATGGACGCTGACCGGTGGTGGTGCGGTGTTAGACATCGAAGTGCTGGCCGGCATGGCTAACCCGTGGCTGCCTGGAAAGCTGGCAAGCAGGGCTGTGCAGGAGGGTCATCGACCCAATATCGTCTACCTCGACTTTATCGACCCCTGGTTATGTGGGGTTGCCATCGGCTTGAATTAGCCGGATGCAAAAAAACGCTCGCCGACCGCGAGCGTTTTTCGTTGTGCAACCGGTCTTGCGGGAGGTTTTGCCTGTGGCATTCCCGACCTAAGCTAATGCAAAAAAGGTATTTGTTCGGAGTTTTTAATATCGTTTAGTTTTGGTTCCAAGACGAATCAAAGCATCAAACCGATAGACCTTCCGATTGCCATGACGGCACACGCTGAATCGATCACGGGCTCTTCAGGTTTGATTCACACGGGAGTGAATCATGCCGCATACCCTGGATATCACCGCATTACCGACCCTGGACCTTTCCTTGCTCGACGGCTCGGCGCAGCAGCGCCAAGGCTTTCTCGAAGACTTGCGCCATGCCGCGCGGGACGTCGGATTTTTCTACCTGACGGGCCATGGCATCGATGCCGGGCTGCTGCGCCAGGTGCAAGACCAGGCCCGTCAATTCTTTGCCCTGCCTGACAGCGAGAAAGCTGCTGTCGGCATGATCAACTCGCCGCATTTTCGCGGTTACAACCGTGCGGCGTCCGAGATCACGCGCGGCAAACCCGATCAGCGCGAACAGTTCGATCTGGGGGCCGAGCGTGAGGTCTTGCCGTTACGGCCGGACAGTCCGTTGTGGGCGCGCCTGCAAGGGCCGAATCAATGGCCGCAGACGTTGCCGCAACTCAAGCCGCTGCTGCTCGATTGGCAGCAAGCCATGACCCGCATGTCCCTGCGTCTGCTGCGTGCGTTCGCGGAAGCGTTGTCGTTGCGCGCTGACGCGTTCGACCGCTTGTACGGCGACAAACCCAACGAACACATCAAGCTGATGCGCTATCCGGGGCAGTCCGCCGCAGACAGCCATCAAGGCGTCGGTGCGCACAAGGATTCGGGGTTTCTGAGCTTCCTCTTGCAAGACCAGCAGGCCGGTCTGCAAGTCGAGGTCGAGGAGGGCCGCTGGATCGATGCACTGCCTCGGGACAATACCCTGGTGGTGAACATCGGCGAATTGCTGGAGCTGGCAACCAACGGCTATCTGCGCGCCACGGTGCATAGGGTGTTGTCGCCAGCGCAGGGCCGCGAGCGCTTGTCCATCGCGTTCTTCCTCGGCGCGCAACTGGACGCCGTGGTGCCGCTGTACCCGTTGCCGACCGCGTTGCTGCGCGAGGCGCGCGGGCCGGCCAGCGATCCGCTCAATCCGTTGTTTCGCGATGTCGGCCAGAACTATCTCAAGGGCCGTTTGCGCTCGCACCCCGATGTCGCCCGGCGTTTCTACGCCGACGCCCTGGCTCCACAAAACCCACTGCCCAAAGCCGTCAACGCCTGAGTGCCACTCGATCAAGGAGCTTCACCATGCTGAAACAAACCGGATTGACCCTGGCCGTGCTCGGCGGGCTGCTGAGCGCTTTCAACGCCCTCGCACTGGAGCCGCTGCGCGTGGCCGCCGACCCTGTGCCCCATGCGCAGATTCTGGCGTACATCCAGAAAATCGACCCGCAACTGAACCTCAAGGTCATCGAGATTCCCAACGGCGTGAACTCCAACGAACTGCTGGTGCATGGCGATGTGGACGCCAACTACTTCCAGCACCTGCCGTACCTCAAATCCCAGGAGAAAGCCCTCGGCGAGCAACTTGCGGTGGCGGCCACGGTGCATATCGAGCCGTTGGGGATTTACTCGCACCGCCACAAAACCCTCGCCCAGGTGCCGGAAAAAGGCACGGTCGCCGTACCCAATAACGTGACCAACCTGAGCCGCGCGCTGTACCTGTTGCAGGACAACGGCCTGATCAGACTCAAGCCCGGTTTCAATGACCCGGCCGCCGATCAGGCAACACCCAAGGACATCGCCGAAAACCCGAAACAGCTGAAAATCCTCGAAATCGAATCACCGCAACTGCCTCGGGCGCTGGATGACGTCGATCTGGCGGTGATCAACGGAAATTACGCGCTGGAGGCCGGTCTGGTGCCGGCCAAAGACGCGCTGGGGCTGGAGAAGGCCGAGCACAATCCCTACGCCAACATCCTGGTGACCACGCCAAAACTGGAGAGCGATCCACGCATTCAGCAACTGGCCAAGGACCTGACGTCGCCGCAAGTCGCCAAGTACATCAGCGAGAACTTCAAGGGCTCGGTGATCCCGGTGGCGGATGCCAAGCCATGATCCTCGTCGAGCAGTTGCGCAAGACCTATCCCACGGCGTCGACTCCGGCGCTGGACGGGGTGTCCCTGAACATTCCCGACGGCGCGGTGTTCGGGATCATCGGGCGCAGCGGCGCGGGCAAGTCAACGCTGCTGCGTTGCCTCAATCTGCTCGAACGCCCGGATTCCGGGCGCATCGTGCTGGACGGCCAGGACCTGACAACCCTGTCCGACAGCGAGTTGCGCCGGCAACGTCAGCGCATCGGCATGATCTTCCAGGGCTTCAACCTGCTGCACTCGCGCAACGTCTTCGACAACGTCGCCGTGCCGCTGGAGATCGCCAATGTGGCGAAACCCCAGCGTCAGGCGCGGGTTCGGGAGCTGCTGGAACTCGTAGGCCTGAGCGACAAGGCCGAGGCCTTTCCCTCGCAGTTGTCCGGCGGCCAGAAACAACGGGTGGGCATCGCCCGGGCTTTGGCGGCGCGTCCGGCGTATCTGTTGTCGGACGAAGCCACCAGCGCCCTCGATCCGGAAACCACCGCGTCGATTCTCGACCTGTTGCGCGACATCAACCGCCAACTGGGCCTGACCATCGTACTGATTACCCATGAGCTGGACGTCGTCCGCTCGATTTGCGATCACGCCGCATCCCTTGCTCACGGCCGCTTGGTCGAAGCCGGGCCGGTCGCCCGACTGCTGGCGGATCCCGATTCGTCGCTCGGCGCTGCGCTGCGACCCAGTTGCGGATTGCCGCTGGGCCACGATGCGCCGGGCCTGAGTTTCCTCAAGCAATACGGCGTACGGGCGGCTCACTCATGAACCGCACGATCCATTGGGATGAAATCCTGCAACTGCTGCTCAACGCCACGGGCGAGACTCTGTACATGGTGTTGCTGGCGGGGCTGTTCACGCTGCTGATCGGCTTGCCCCTGGGCGTGCTGCTGTTTGTCAGTCGCCGCGAGGGGCTGTACCCGCTGCCCCGGTTCAACGCGGCGCTGGGAGCGCTGGTCAATTTGGGCCGTTCGCTGCCGTTCGTGGTGATGCTGATTGCCCTGATTCCGCTGACCCGGCTGGTGGTCGGCACCACCCTGGGCAGCACCGCCGCCGTGGTGCCGATCACCATTGGCGCGTTTCCGTTCTTCGCGCGGATCGTCGAGAACGCGCTCGACGAAGTCGAGAAGGGCCGGATCGAAGCGATCCTCGCCATGGGCGGTGACCTGCGCCATGTGATTTTCAAAGTGCTGTTGCCCGAAGCACTGCCGGCGTTGCTGGCGGGAATCACCCTGACGCTGGTGATGCTGATCGGGTTTTCTTCCATGGCCGGGGTCATCGGCGGTGGCGGGCTGGGGGATCTGGCGATCCGTTATGGCTATCAGCGGTTCAACAATGAAGTGATGGTCGCCACGGTGGTGGTGCTGGTCATCCTCGTTCAGGGCGTGCAAAGCCTGGGCGATCGGCTGGTGCGTTCGCTGGCTTACCGACGTTAAGGAATTTTATGAGTACACCTGTCGCCGTGGCCGTCGAGCCGCTGATTCGGGTACGTGAACTGAGCAAGACCTTTGGCTCCAACCGGGCGCTGGAGCGCGTCAGCCTGACGATTTATCCCGCCGAAGTGGTGGCGCTGCTCGGCGCCAACGGGGCGGGTAAATCGACGCTGGTGAAGATTCTCGCCGGCAGCCAGAGCGCCGATGGCGGCGAGATTGCGGTCGATGGTCAACCGCGGCATTTCGGCTCGCCGCTGTCGGCGCGTCGGGTCGGGATCGTCGCGGTTCATCAGCAGATCAACGAGGGCATCGCGCCGGGTTTGAGCGTGGCGGAAAACCTGCTGCTCGATGAGTTGTGCCGCCCCGATGCGGACTTCTGGCTCAATCGCAAACGGCTGCTGGAGCGCGCCGCGAACATCGCCGCCGGCCTCGGACTGGTGCTGCCGCTGGAGGCGCCAATCGAACAGCTTGGTCAGGCCGAACGGCAATTGGTGGTGCTGGCGCGGGCGTTTGCCTTGCAGCCGCGCTTGCTGATTCTCGATGAACCCACGGCAGCCTTGTCGGATGCCGAGGCCCAGCGTCTGTTCGGTTTGATCGACACCTTGCGCAGCCGGGGCGTGGCGATTCTGTACATTTCCCATCGCTTGTCCGATCTGCAACGGGTAGCCGACCGCGCCATCGTCCTGCGGGATGGAAAACTGGCCGGCGAGTTCACCGCGCGGCAATTGCCCCAGGCGGTGCAAGCGATGTTGGGGCAGGCACTGCAAGACCACGTCTACACGCCGCGAGCGGCGGGGCGCAAGGTGCTGGAACTGCGTGGGGTGAAAGTCCTGCCGCGCACCCGGCCGTTCGACTTGAGCCTGCACGAAGGTGAAGTGGTGGTGCTGACCGGTCTGCTCGGCGCCGGTAAAAGCGAGATCGCCGAGGTGCTGTTCGGCCTGCGCAAAGCCCTTGCGGGCAGCGTGCTACTGGACGGCGCCGACTGGTTGCCAGGCTCGCCCCGGGAGGCGATTCGCAGCGGCGTGTTCTTCGCCGCCGAAGATCGCGCCAGCCAATCCCTGGTGCCTGATTTTTCCCTGCGCCGCACCCTGACCCTGCCATTTCTCGAACGCTTCACCCGGGGCGGTTTTATCCGCAATCGCGCCGAAGCGGCGGCGGTCGAGGTGCAGGTCGCGGCGCTGGGTATCAAGACTGTCGGCATCGATGTACCGATGTCCGCGCTGTCCGGCGGCAATCAACAGAAGGTCGTGCTTGGGCGCTGGCTGCTCGGGGCAGGGCGGGTGTTGGTGCTCGACGAGCCGTTCCAGGGTGTCGACGTGCGTGCCCGCCGCGAGATCGGCCAACTGCTGCGAGACAGCGCCGACGGTCGCGCCACGCTGGTGATCTGTGCCGACGTCGACGAAGCCCTGGAAATTGCCGACCGCATCCTGCTGGTGCGCGATCACGCGGTGGTCGCCGAGTACCCACGCGCCAGCCTTGATCGCGCGACGCTGGTGGCCGCGCTGGCGGGCACCGATGCCGATCCCATTCCCCTGCATGCCACGCCAAGGAGTAGAGCGAGTGCCTGATTCGAATTCGCTGTTGTCGCCCGTTTCCGCCACCTCGGAGCGCGCCGTGCAGGCGCTGATCCGCTACGGGTTGCTGTGGGTGCTGGCGTTGATCGTGGTGTTTTTCAGTGTCGCGGAACCGGCATTCCTGCGCGTCGGCAACCTGTTCAGCATCTTGCAGTCGGTGTCGATTGTCGCGCTGCTGGCCCTCGGCGTGACGCTGACCATGGCGGTGGGCGGGCTGGACCTGTCGATCGGCGCGGTGGCGGCCATGAGTCTGATGATCGCCAGTTACGTGATGGTGGTGCTCGGCTGGGGCGCGGTGCCGGCGGTGCTCATCAGCCTCGCGGGCGGCGCGTTGGTCGGGCTGCTCAATGGCTGGCTTATTGTGAAGATGCGCGTGCCGGACATTCTGGCGACGCTGGGCAGCATGTTTCTGGTGATTGGCGTGCAACTGATTCCAACCGGCGGACGCTCGATTGCAGTGGGCATGACCCTGCCCAACGGCGACGAAACCGAAGGCTCATTCAGCGCGCTGTTTCTCGCGCTCGGGCGGGGACGATTGTGGGACATCGTGCCGATTCCGGTGCTGATCACCGCTGTGGTGGCGGTGGCGGTGTGGCTGTTTCTCGAACGCACGCGGGTCGGCCGGTTGTTCTATGCCATTGGCGGCAACGAGCAGGCCGCGCGGCTGGCGGGTGCGCCGGTGCAGCGGTTCAAGTTGCTCGCCTACGTCTTGTCGGCGCTGCTGGCCTCGCTCGGCGGGTTGCTGCTGGCGGCACGCTTGGGGCGCGGCGACGTCAGCTCGGGCAACGGCCTGGTGCTGGACGCGCTCGGCGCCGCGCTGATTGGCTTTGCCGTGCTTGGCGCGAAGAAGCCCAACGCCTTCGGCACGCTGGTCGGCGCCTTGCTGGTGGCCGCGTTGCTCAACGGCCTGACCATGCTCAACGCGCCTTATTACGCGCAGGATTTCGTCAAGGGACTGGTGCTGGTGCTGGCCCTGATGTTCACCTTCGGCCTCGCGCATCGGGCGCGCTGAGCCGTTTTCGTCCAAGGAAAGCTGTATGCACGGTTCAATCAAGCAGTTCGCACGCCATTGCCTAGCCGGTGCCTTGCTCTCGGCGCTGGCGCTGAGCGCCCAGGCCAAGGCACTTCCCGGTGCCCCGGCGCCGTTCGACAAGGGCCAGGTGCAGATCGCCCTGGTCGGTTATCTGTTTTCCGGGGACTTCCCCGAAGCCTACTTGCGTGGCGTGGAGAAACAGACCGAAGCGCTCGGCGCCAACCTGCGGGTGTTCGATGCCCGGCAGCAGGCGGCGAGCCAGAGCGAGATGATCGATCAGGCGGTCGACCTCGGCGTCGACGGGATCATCGTCCAGTTGGGCCTGGCGGAAACCCTCAAGGGACCGATCGACCGGGCCATCGCCAAGGGCATCAAGGTCGTTGCGTTCGACGTCGACCTGAACAGTCCGCAAGTGACCCAGGTCGAGCAGGATCACCATGCACTGGCGCGTCTGGCGCTGGATCAGGCGCTCAAGGACAACGGCACGCGCTTCGACGCCGGCTACGTGTACATCAGCGGTTTCACGCCGATGGAGCGTCGCGACGAGATCTGGAGTCAGGTCAAGGCGAGCAATCCGGGGATCGTCGAGAAGGCACGGTTCGGCACGCTCAACCCGCCGATTGCCAACTCGGTGGCCGATCAGGCCAGCGCCGTGCTGCGGGCCAATCCGGGCATCAGCGTGATCTTCGCGCCGTTCGACGAGTTCGCGAAGGGCGCGAAAATCGCCGTCGACGAAGCCGGTCTGGCGCGCAAGGTGAAGATCTACAGCGCCGATATTTCCACCGCCGACATCCAGATCATGAAAGAGCCGGACAGCGCCTGGGCAGCCACGGCGGCGGTCAATCCGCAAGTGGCCGGAGCGATCAGCGTGCGCAGTCTGGCGATGTTGATCGCCGGTGAGAATCCGGGGCACAAGGTGCTGGTGCCACCCACCCTGATTACCCGCCAGCAGTTGCTCGATCTGGACGTGAAAAACGTCCGCGACCTCGGCCAGAAACTCCCGGCGTTCGGCGACTCCGCCAATGTGGCGCGGGCGGAGTGGATTCCGTTGGCGAATTGAAGCAACGCATTCCAAGTGGGAGCAACCATGCACAACAAAGCCGCGCGCCTGCGCAAAAGCCGTTCGCCGAAAGCCGATCCGCTGTTCGGTGAACGCCTGCCGCCGGGGCAGGTGTTGACCCAGCGCTTCCCGATCCTCCATGAAGGCGCCGTGCCGGACTATGACCTGGCAACATGGTCGCTGCGGCTGTTCGGCTCGATCGACAACCCGGTCGAGCTAAGTTACGCCGACCTGCAAGCGCTGCCGCAACGCCAACTTACCTGCGACATCCATTGCGTCACCCGCTGGTCGAAGTTCGATACCCGCTGGAGCGGGGTACATGTGCAGGATCTGTTGCAGGCGTTGGACATCCAGCCGCCCACGGCTTTCGTCATGGCCCACGCCGATCACGACTACCAGACCAACCTGCGACTCGAAGACCTGCTGCACCCCGACAGCCTGCTCGCCACCCACTACGACGGCCAGCCGCTGACCGCGCAGCACGGTTGGCCGTTGCGGCTGGTGGTGGCGGGGCGGTACTTCTGGAAGAGCGCCAAGTGGCTGCGCGGTCTGGAGTTCGTCGCCGAGGAACAAGCGGGCTTCTGGGAGCGCAACGGCTTTCACTTGCACGCCGATCCGTTTACCGAACAGCGCTTCAGTGGCGACGCACTGGACATCGCAGAAGATGCCTGGCGGGAAAAAGACTTCGACTAAGCCTTTCCGGTTTCTATAAGTAACCCAAGTAATCAGTAACTCCATGTTAAATATCTGGAGCGTATTTTTGTGCCTGATTACTTTTTATCTAGTTGCACTTTGATGTTGTTGGATAAACAGCGCTGTTGCTCTGGCAACACTCCATTCGTCGGGCATAACCTAAGTGTTAATGGTTCTTTTGCACCGATAGGCTGGTCATCTAGCATGGGTTTCAGGGGAGTCTGTACTAACTTTGGGGGTCGTCTACTCAACTGCTTTTGCAGTTCTAATCGCTTTACCAGCCTTCGCTGCCTTTCTTGAAAATCAAAACTACAGCAGACATTGCCGCGCATTGACTGCCGACTTTTATCGTCGGCGGCGGCCGGGTATCAGCTGCGATAAAAGGAGCTGTCTCATGTATCACCGTTCCCGTTCATTACTGGCGATCGCTGTTGTCAGCGCAATCTGGCAACTTCCCGCGCACGCCGAAGAAACCTCCGCACGCGTCGACGATGACACACGGCTGGGCACCGTGCTGGTCACCGGCACCCGGGGCACCGCCCGTACGGTGCTGGATTCCCCGGTGCCGGTGGACGTACTGACCGCCGAAGACCTCAAGACCGCCGGCGCCAGTGGCGGCGAGCTCGGCCAGGCGCTACAGACGCTGTTGCCGTCATTCAGCTTTCCGCGTCAGTCCAACTCCGGCGGCGCCGACCATGTGCGCGCCGCGCAATTGCGCGGCATGAGCCCGGATCAGGTATTGGTGCTGGTCAACGGCAAGCGCCGGCACACCTCGGCGGTGGTCAACGACTCGTCGAAAATCGGTCGCGGCACGGCACCGATGGACTTCAACTCGATCCCGATCAGCGCAATCAAGCGCATCGAAGTGCTGCGTGACGGCGCTGGCGCGCAATACGGTTCCGACGCGATTGCCGGGGTGATCAACATCATCCTCGACGACGCCCCCGAGGGCGGTGAAGTGTCCACCAGTTATGGCGCCTACCACACCCATCAGGACGCCATCGGCCGAACCACCACCGACGGCCAGAACAGCGTGACCACCGCGAAGATCGGCACACGGCTTGGCGAGGAGGGCGGCTTCATTCGCGGCGGCACCGAGTACAAGGACCGCGACCCGACCAACCGCGCCGGTTTCGATGGTTTCGCCGACACCCCCGGCCAGCGCAACTACGTGATGGGCGACGGCATCGCCCGGGATGTCAACGCCTGGTTCAACGGTGAACTGCCGCTGGCCGGCGGCAAGGCCTACAGCTTCGGCACCTACAACGAGCGCCACACCACCGGCGCCGAGTTCTACCGTTACCCGTCCGAGCAGCCGCAGTTCTATCCCAACGGCTACCTGCCGCAATCGCTGGGCGACAACACCGACATCTCCGCCACCGCCGGTTTCAAGGGCCTGATCGGCGATGACTGGGATTTCGACAGCAGCATCACCCACGGGCGCAACCGCTTCGAATCGGCGACCCGGCGTACCCTCAACGTCAGCCTCGGTGCGGATTCGCCGACCCGTTTCGACACCGGCGATTATGAGTTGCGCCAGACCACCACCAACCTCGATTTCAGCCGCGAACTGCGCCTGGGCGGTCGCTCGTTCGTGCTCGCCGTGGGCGGCGAATACCGCTACGAAAACTACCTGACCTTCGCCGGTGACGAGGCTTCCTACATCGGTTCCGGCGCTGATGGCGCCAACGGTCTGCGCCCCAGCGAAGAGTCGGATCTGGATCGCAACGTATTCGGCAGCTACGCCGAGTTGTCCGGCGATCTCACTGATCGCCTGTTCGTCGATGCCGCCACGCGCTGGGAACATTACGACGATGCCGGCAGCAAACTCACCGGCAAACTCAGCGGCCGCTACAAGTTGAACGAACAGTGGGCGGTGCGCGGCGCGGTGTCGAACAACTTCCGCGCGCCATCGCTGGCCCAGAGCGGCTTCCAGAACACCACCAGCAACTTCGGTACGGGTGGCACCCTCACCGACATTCGCGTGCTGTCGGTCAACGACCCGATTGCCCGTGCCCTCGGCGCGGAGAAGCTCGATCCGGAAACGTCGAAAAACTTCAGCCTCGGTCTGACCGCGCAACTGAGCGACCGTTTCGACGCGTCCTTCGACGTGTTCCGCATCGACGTCAAGGATCGCATTACCCTGTCCCAGCGCATCGGCAGCGATGCCCTGGAGAACTACATCAACAACAATTTCGGCGTGCCGGGCGTCCATGACGTCAACTTCTTCACCAACGCCGCCGACACTCGTACCGATGGCGCCGAACTGGTGCTCAACTATCACCAGCCGTTGTACGAAGGACAATTGGGCCTGACCACGGCGTACACCTACAACCACACCAAAATCACCAAGACCAAGGGCACGCCATCGCAATTGACGGCGCTGGGGATTGGCAATGACGCGCTGGTGGGCGTCGAGGAACGCAATACCCTGACCGACGCCGCGCCCAAGGATCGCTTCGTGTTTTCCGCCAACTGGGCCAGCGAGCATTGGGGCCTGCTCGGTCGTCTGACCCGCCAGGGCGAGACCACCCGCGTGTTCGATTTCGGCGACTCGCAACCGGAGCAGACCTACGGCGCGGTCTGGCAACTGGACGCCGAGGTGACCTACAAATTCACCCCGAAATTCAGCATCGCCCTGGGCGGCAACAACCTGACCGACAACTACCCGGAACGCTCCGGTTCTGCCATCAACTACGGCGGCAACCTGCCGTATGACGTGCTGTCGCCAATCGGCACCAACGGCGCTTACTACTACGCCACCGCCACCTACGGCTTCTGAACCCTGCCGCCATGGATGGCGGATCACCTGCGAAAAATCCTATGACCCAAGCCAACGGCCCCAAGCGCCATTTACCGGTGCTGCAAGCGTTGCTGATCACGCTGGGCATGGTGATCACTACCGATATCCTCAAAACCGCGCCGACCGTGGCACTGAACGTCGGGCCGGAATATTTCTACGGGGTCTGGGTTCTCGGCGGATTGGCGTCGATGGCCGGGGCCTTGTGTTTTGCCGAGATGGCCACCGCGTTTCCCCATCCGGGCGGTGACTATCACTTTTTGCGCACGGCCTATGGCGAGCGCATGGGTTTCCTGTTTGCCTGGTCGCGCTTCTCGGTGATGCATACCGGATGGATTGCCTTGTCGGCGTTCATGTTTGCCGATTACTTCAACGCGGTCGTGCCGCTGGGCGAACATGGCTCGGGGCTGTTTGCCGGTGCGGTGATCGCGGCGCTGGTGCTGCTCAATCTCACCGGGAAGCACATAGGTTTCATTACCCAGACCTTGCTGGTGGGACTGCTTGCCCTCGGCTTTTTGAGCATCGCCAGCGCCGGTGTGTGGCTGGCCTGGCAGGGGATTGAGGCGCCCGTACCGGTCAATCCGCCGACGCCCGAGAACACCGGTATGGCCGGGTTTTCGGCGGCGATGATTTTCGTGTTCCTGGCCTTCGGCGGCTGGAGTGACGCGGCGACGCTGTCGGCGGAAATCCGCGATGGCCGCCGCGGGATCTTCATCGCCATGCTCGGCGCCCTGACGGTGTTGATGGCGATCTATCTGGCCCTGAATTGGGCGTTCGTTCGCGGGTTGGGTTTCGCAGGCCTGGCGGCGAGCAATGCGCCGGCAGTGGAATTGCTCAACCGCGCGTTCGGCGCGCCGGGGGTCATGCTGATTCTGTTGATGGTCGGCATTGCCGCCATCGCCACCATCAACTCGACCTTGCTGGTCGGCGCCCGCACCACCTACGCCGCCGCGCGGGATGTACCGCAGTTGCGGCGCTTCGGCGAATGGGACGAACGCCACGGCGTACCGCGCAAGGCCTTGCTGGCCGAAGGCGCGGTGGCGCTGTTGCTGGTGTTGTTCGGCAGCTTCACCCAGAGCGGGTTCAACACCATGGTCGAGTACCTGACGCCGGTGTACTGGTTGTTTCTGAGCTTGAGCAGCCTGGCGCTGATCATCCTGCGCCGACGTTTTGCGCAGGTGCCTCGGCCGGTCAGGGTGCCGTTCTACCCGTGGCTGCCGCTGCTGTTTTTCGGGTTGTGCCTGTACATGCTGTATTCCAGCGTGACAGTGGTCGGGTATGGCGCATTTCTGGGGATCGGGGTGTTGGGGGTGGGGGCGTTGTTGCTGGCGGGGTTGGGGCGTCTGACGCAAGTCCCTCAGCCCAGCCCTCCCGAAACGTCGGACCGCCCAGGTGGGGAGGGGGGCGACCGACTCGATTATGGATTCAACGCCGATCGTTCAAGTCGGTGAAATTTTCCAATATCCCCCAATCAGCTCCCTCTCCCTTTGGGAGAGGGCCAGGGTAAGGGCTGGCGATCAGAAGGACACCACCGCCGGTTGCGACAAACGCAACACCGACAAATCCCCCGTAATCCGCTTGAACGCCAGACGAATCGCTTCGATATCGGCGTCATGTTTCGCCGTGTTCTCGTGCAGGATCACGATCACCTTGGTCGCCAGCCGCTCCGGCTCTTTGGCCCCGTGATCCCGCCACTGACCATAGGCATCGAACACACTGAAACCGTCCGGAAACCGCGACGTCACTTCCTGATCGAGAAACTCGCGCCAGCGCGCGGGACTGACCACACCTTCCTTGCCTTCCAGCGGCCCCACCGAGAAATACAGCTCGGTGCGGATCCACTGTGCCTGCGCCGGCCGTGTGGGGTCGCCTTGCAGGGTGGAACTGGCAGGATCTTTGGTATGAACGGAGGCGGGCGGCGTGGCACAACCGGCGATGGCGAGAAACAGCGCGGCCACGACAAGGCTTTTTGGCATGGAACTTCCCTTTTATTGATGAGGTGCAGGCAGAGGCACATTATAAAGGGCAGGGTTAATAGCGATAAAAGATTAAAAAGTTTCCATCGACAAACTTATGGAATAAGAAAGCCTGCGGAAAATAAATCAGCCTGGTTAGAACGATTATTTCTGGCGGTTATTTAAATAGATGCGGCAGGCATATCCATAACCTGTATTTAATTGCTCTGACTACCTGTTTGTCTGCAATAACGTCCATAAGGAAGCTAAAGCATTAACAAGTCGATCGGCCACGACACTATTGCAGTTCCCGCACCGTTTTTTGCTGCTCGGCCATCATCTTGTTGTCCCCCCGGCAATCCTTAGAATCGCTCCCATCAGCTTTGTCCGACTCTTCAATCCTTCAGGGAGCTCCACCATGATGAACGCCATGCAGATGCAAATGCCGATGAACGCCAACATGCCAATGATGCCGATGATGGGCATGCCGATGATGATGGCGACCATGAGCTGCGAAATGATGGACGACGGCATGATGTGCAAGATGATGCCGGCCGCTGGCATGGACATGGCCATGTTCAAGAACAGCGCTGAAATGATGCAGATGATGATGAACTGCGGCATGCCGATGATGATGCACTGCGGCAACATGAGCATGATGTGCATGTCCCAGGCGGCCATGGCCATGCCGATGATGAACATGATGATGCCAATGCCGATGATGGGCATGCCGATGCCGTCGATGAAGTGCGTTATGGAATGCACCATGATGGCTGACGGCATGATGTGCAAAATCATGCCGATGGCCGGCATGAACATGGACATGATGAAGAACTGCTGCGCCCTGATGATGAAGATGATGAACGACTGCAGCATGCCGATGATGATGAGCTGCAACGGCATGCCGATGATGTGCTGCACCTGCTGATTCACGGAATTTCGTGAACCACGCAAAAGCCCCCGAGGCCATGGGCCTCGGGGGCTTTTTCATTGCCGGTCAGTCCAGGCGTTCGGGGTAGGTGACCACCAGGTAGGCCACCGCTTCGCTGTCGGCAGGGTTGCGGTAGCGGTGGGGCTGGTCGGCGTAGAACAGGATCGAATCGCCGGTCGACAACAGATAGCGTTCGTCATTGACGCTGATTTCCAGCACGCCCTGGGCGACCACCAGGTTCTCCTGAACACCGGGGCCATGGCCTTCGGAGTGATCCTCGCCCAAGGCACTCAGGCGCAATTCATAGAATTCCGACTGACGCGCCACGTCGAACGGGAACAGCGCGCGGCTGATGAAGGCGCCATTGGCACTCACCAGCCGTTTGCTCTGGCTCGCCGACAACACGGCCACCCCTTCAAAGGCGCGGTGTTCGAGAAACGCGGCCACCGACACCTTCAGCCCTTTGGCGATCTTGCACAGTACCTTGATCGACGGCACGCTGCGCCCGGATTCGATCTGCGCCAGCATCGCCCGGCTCACGCCGCACTGGCGGGCGAGTGCATCGAGCGACAGGTGACGCTTGCCGCGCAGGCGTTGCAGGTTCTGCGCGACCCGCTCGCAGATCGGGTCTTCTTCCAGTGATTCGAGGTTGTTCAAGTCCAGCACAGGTTCGTCGGCGCTCGCCAGAAAGCGCGAGGGTTCGTGCGCGTTCACGCTTGCCGGGGCTCGTTCGAACGGGCGGTCTGCACCCACTGAAAGGCCTGGTAGCCGGCATTGCGCGCATACATTTCCCACATGGCCCGCGCCCGTTGCTGGGCCTGGCGGCGTTTGCGGTAGCTGGCGAAGTCGATCAGGTTGTCAGTTGGCTTCATGGCGCACTTCACTGTGTTCAATGACGGGATGGAGTGAGAGTACGCGGATATTTTTATAACGATAAATACTGATTTTGTATTTATTAATTCTTTTTTGTTCTTTGCTGCGCTGCCCGGATTTTCTCCCTTATCGCCCCTCATGCTGCTTGCGAAACGCCCCCGGCTGCACGCCCACCGCTTTGGCGAATGCTCGGGTAAACGCCGCGATCGATTGATAGCCGACAGCCGCACACACCTGCTCGACCGTGTGATTGGCCTTGAGCAACTGGCAGGCGTGGCGGATGCGCAGCGCCAGCAATACTTGCCCCGGCGACTGGCCGGCCAGTTCATTGAACCGCTTGAAGAACGCCGAACGCGAAAGGCCAATGCATTCGGCCATGCTTTCCAGCGACCACGGCAATTGTGGTTGCGCGATCAACTGATCCAGCAGCGGCGCGAATTGCGGATTGCGCGCCAGCGCCACCAGTCCGCCCAGCGACGGGTTGTCCGTCATTTGCTGGCGCAGCACGTAGAGAAACAGCAAATGACTCAAGCGCTCGAGCAACGCCGAGGAGGGCGCCGGCAGGCGTTCGCATTCTTGGAGAATCAGTTCGAACAAGGCCCGCGCCGCACTCGAGGCAGGGTCCCCAGCACGCAGAATGATCCAGCCCGGCAGGCCTTCGATGATCAGGGACGACAATCCTGACTTGAAATGGAAGAAGCCGCAGACCAGTCCGACGCCGTCTTCGGCCTGGGCGTCCAGGCTGGTCATTGCCATACGCGGCACTGCGTGCGCGGTCTGCACATCCTCGGCGCTGGACAGCCGGTAATCCAGATCGCGCAGCAGAAACACCGCATCCCCGGCATTCAGGCGCAGCGCCTGGGCCTGCCCGTCGATATGCAGCCAGCAATGCCCTTGCACGATCAGGTGGAAACTTGCCCGCGCCAGGCCGTGGGTGCTGGCATGCCAGCCGCCGCAATAGCGCCCGATGTGGAACAGGCTGGCGTCGAGTTCGAGGCTTTCTAATAACCAATCAACCAGTGGGCTGGACGAAATCATCTAATGGAAACACTCAGGAGCAAGTAATCGCTACTTTAGAATATGGATCGGAATTCTTATAACCAACAGACTTGCCGGACACCCCATCGCAGGAGTCCATCCCATGTCACGCGTCACTCTACACACCCTGCAAAGCGCTCCCGAAGCGGCCCGGCCGTTCCTGGAAAACGCGCAGAAGAATTCTGGATTCATTCCAAACCTGCTGGCCGTCCTGGCCAATGCGCCGGCGGCGCTGGAAACCTACGTTACGGTATCGGCGCTCAATGGCAAAGCCGAGCTGAGCCTGGCCGAGCGCGAAGTGGTGCAATTGATCGCGGCCACTCACCACGGCTGCGATTTCTGTGTCGCAGGTCATACCGCCGTCGCGCTGAATAAGGCAAAACTGCCGCCGGAAGTGGTCAGCGCCCTGCGTGAGAAAGCCACCGTGCCGGTGGAAAAACTCGAAATCCTGGCCGCGTTCGCCCGTGAAGTCATCGCTACCCGTGGCAACGTCAGCGAGCAGACCTACCAACAGTTCAAGGCCGCCGGTTACACCGAAGGCAATGCGCTGGAAGTGATCCTCGGCGTGAGTCTGGCGACCTTGTGCAACTTCGCCAATGTCTTCGCCGATACACCGCTCAACCCGGAACTGGCGCCGTATCGCGCGTGACCGGCCCGACAACGATTCAAGCTGCGTGGTCTATGGTTGACGCTGCGCACGGACAAGGAGAGACACGACATGCTCAATCCGGCATTGAGTCAATGGCTGGACAGCCACGCCCAGGCACTGGATCTGGGTGACAGCGATCCGCAGCAGGTGCTCGCGCAACTGGCCGCTGCCGACGTCTTGCGGATCGGTTTCGATGCGCACCTGGGCGGCAGTGGCGGCAACGTCACGGACGCCGTGGAAGTGCTGGCCGAGGTTGCCAGCCATTCGTTGGCCGCCGCGTTTGTGTTCTGGGGTCAGCGGGCGTTCATCGAGTACCTGCTGCAAAGCCCTAACGCAGACCTGCGCGAACGCCTGCTGCCGTCGCTGCTCAGCGGCGAGCTGGCCGGGGCGACCGGTTTGTCGAACGCGATGAAGTTCCTCTCCGGGATCGAATCCCTGCAAGTCCGCGCCCGGGCCGAAGCCAACGGCTGGAGCCTGAGCGGGCGGCTGCATTGGGTGACCAATCTGCGCAAGAGCGGCTTTGTGGTCGCGGCCGCCATCGAACGCGGGGAGGGCGGTTCGCCGTTTGTCCTGGCGATTCCCGGTGACGCCAATGGCGTGCATCGTTCGGCGGATTTGCAATTGATGGGCTTGCAGTCGAGCAACACCGCCGCCATCGATTTCGCTCAGGTGCAGGTCGACCGCCAATGGTTGCTGCATGACGATGCGCGGACGTTTTTGCCGGCGGTGCGGCCAGCGTTTCTCGGCTTGCAGTGCGGCATGGCGATCGGTCTGGCGCGGCGTGCGCTGGCGGAGGTGGAAAGTCATTTGCAGGACGGTCGCTCGATCTTGCTGGAACCGTTGCGCGAACAGCGTCAGCAGTTGGTGCAGGCCGTGGATACGCTCAAGCAAGGCCTGCTCGACGGGCGATTCCTGGCGAAACCGGCGGCGCTTTTCCAGGTGCGCATCGCCCTCGCCGAATCGGCGGCGAACGCTGTGCAACTGGAGCTTCAGGCCAGTGGCGGCAAAGCCTACCTGAGTGAGCATGGCAGCGGTTTTGCCCGTCGCTGGCGCGAGTCGGCGTTCGTGCCGATCGTCACGCCGAGCCTGGTGCAACTGCGTGCCGAACTGCAGCGGAAAAAGCAGGAAGCGGCGGTATGAGTCTGTTGCACGCCCGCGACATCAGCCTTGGCTATCCGCGTGCCGAGGGTTGGCACACGGTTCTGGAGGCATTCGATTTACGCTTGCAGCCGGGGGAGGTGGTGTCGATCCTCGGCCCCAGCGGCGTTGGCAAATCCAGTCTGTTGCGGGTGTTGGCCGGCCTGCAACCGCCCCGGCAGGGCAGCGTCAGCCTCAATGGCGAGGCGCTGGCCGGCCCGCATCCTCGGGTCGCGGTGGCGTTTCAGGATCCGAGCCTGTTGCCCTGGCTGACCCTGGAGAAGAACGTCGCCTTCGGCCTGGACTTCGCCCGACAGCCGCACTTGAGCGCGGAGCAACGCAAGGCCCGGGTCGACCACGCCATCGCGGCGGTCGGCCTCGAACACGCCCGGCAGTTTCACCCGGCGCAGTTGTCTGGCGGCATGGCCCAGCGCACGGCGCTGGCCCGTTGCCTGGCGCGGCAGCCGCAGGTGTTGTTGCTCGATGAACCCTTCGGCGCTCTGGATGAAATCACCCGTGCCGACATGCAACAGCTGTTGCTGCAATTGATTGCCGAGCACCACACCGCGGCGGTGTTGATCACGCATGACATTGACGAAGCCCTGCTGCTCTCCGAGCGGATTCTGCTACTGGGTAACAGCCCGGCGCGGATCCTCGGCGAGTGGCGCGTCGACCTGCCTCAGCCTCGCGCGGAGCTGGTGGACGAACTGGGCGCACTGCGTATCGAGATTCTCAAAACCCTTCGGCGGGCGAGCCGCAATCCACTTTCCCCACCATTGCCCGAACCGTCGGAGATTGACCATGTGCCTGGACGACTTCACTCACACACGTCGTGACTTCCTCAAACTCAGCGCATTGCTGACCGCTGGCGGTGCCTTGCCGCTGCTCAACAGCCTCAACGCGCGGGCGGCGTCGGAGCCGAATGCGCCGGTGCGCATCGGCTATTTGCCGATCACCGACGCCACGCCGCTGTTGGTGGCGCATAACAACGGGCTGTTCGAAGCCGAGGGCATCCAGGCCGAGCGTCCGGTGCTGCTGCGCAGCTGGGCGCAAGTGATCGAGGCGTTTCTGTCCGGGCAGGTCAACGTGATTCACCTGCTGTCGCCGATGACGGTCTGGGCGCGTTATGGCAGCAAGGTGCCGGCCAAGGTCGTGGCCTGGAACCATGTCGGCGGTTCGGGCCTGACCGTCGCGCCGGGCATCACCGACGTCAAGCAACTGGGCGGGCAAGCGGTGGCGATTCCGTTCTGGTACTCGATCCATAACGTGGTGGTGCAGCAACTGTTCCGTGATCACGGCCTGGAGCCGGTGAGCAAACCGGCCAGCGCCGCACTGGCGGCGAACGAGGTCAATCTGCTGGTCTTGCCACCGTCGGACATGCCGCCGGCACTGGCGAGCAAACGGATTGCCGGCTACATCGTCGCCGAGCCGTTCAACGCCCTGGCCGAAGAACTCAAGGTCGGCCGGGTGCAGCGTTTTACCGGCGACGTCTGGCGCAATCACGCCTGCTGCGTGGTGTTCATGCACGAGCAGGATCTGAACAACCGCCCCGAGTGGTCGCAGAAAGTGGTCAACGCCATCGTCAAGGCCCAGGTGTGGACCCGTGAGAATCGCGCCGAGGCGGCGAAATTGCTGTCCAAGGACGGCGACAATCGCTACACCCCGCACGCCCAGACCGTGTTGAACCGGGTGCTGGCGCCGGCTGCGGCGGATCGTCAGCAATATGTGGCGAGCGGCGCAATCCGGCACAGCCATTGGGACGAGCAGCGCATCGACTTCCAGCCGTACCCGTTCCCCAGCTACACCGAGGAACTGGTCAAGCGCCTCAAGGACACGCTGATCGAGGGTGACAAGGGTTTTCTCGCCAACCTCGATCCGCAACACGCCGCCCAGGACCTGGTGGACGACCGCTTCGTGCGCAATGCAATCGCGGCGGTCGGCGGCATGCAGGCGTTCGGCCTGCCCGAAGGCTTTGAGCGCAGCGAGGAGTTCAGTCTCTGATGAGCAAACCGACCTCAACGCTTGTCCATGGCGCGCTGGGCGCAGCAGGGCTGTTGGCCCTGTTGCTGCTGTGGGGGCTGGGCGTGCATCTGGCCGGTGGCGGCGAAGGGCTGGCGGCGCGTTTTTCGCCGCAAGCCACGTTGACGAGTCTGATTGAACTGCTCGGTCGTGCCGAGTTGTACGAGCATGTGCTGGTCAGCCTGAAGCGAATCGTCGTCGGTCTGCTGCTGGCGTTGCTGATCGGCGTGCCGCTGGGGCTGATGATCGGCAGTTACCGCCACCTCGAAGCGGCAACCACTCCGGCCTTTCAGTTTCTGCGGATGATTTCGCCGCTGTCGTGGATGCCGGTGGTGGTGATGCTGATGGGCGTTGGCGATCAACCGATCTACTTCCTGCTGACCTTCGCCGCGATCTGGCCGATCCTGCTCAACACCGCGGCCGGCGTGCGACAACTCGATCCACGCTGGCTGCAATTGAGCCGCAGCCTCAGCGCGACCCGCTGGGAAACCCTGCGCAAAGTCATCCTGCCCGGCGTGGTCGGCCATGTGCTGACCGGCGTGCGGCTGTCCATCGGCATTCTGTGGATTGTGCTGGTGCCGTGCGAAATGCTCGGCGTCAGCGCGGGGCTGGGCTATTTCATCCTCGATACGCGGGATCGCCTCGCGTACTCGGAGTTGATGGCGATGGTGCTGTTGATCGGCGTGCTGGGATTCGCTCTCGATGCGCTGGCGCGTGGGCTGCATCGGCGCTGGGCACCGGCCTGAACGGTTGCAGATAAAGTTGCGGTCATCGATGCAAAAACGGCGCGAGGCTTCCAAACCTCGCGCCGAATGCTTATTTACTGGCGTTCAACACAATCCGATACCGCGCCTTGCCGCTGCGCAGGTGATCCACGGCTTCGTTGACCCGGCTCATCGGGAATTCCTCGACCTGCGGCAGAATTTGATGCCGGGCGCAGAACTCCAGCATGGTCGCCGTGGTGCCGGGCGAGCCAACCGGTGAGGCGGACAGGCTTTTCTGCTGCGGAATCAAATTGAACACATGCACCGGAATGGCATCGGGCACCACGCCGACAAAGTGCAGGCGGCCCTTGCCGCGCAGGGTGGCGAGCATTGCCGTCCAGTCGAGGTTGGCGTTGGCCGTCACCAGCAGGAAGTCCAGGGTGCCGGCAATGCGTTTCAGCGCATCGCTGTCGGTGGAGGCGACCACGTTATGCGCACCGAGGCGTTTGGCTTCCTCTTGCTTGCTCAATGACGAGGTGAAGGCGGTGACTTCACAGCCCCAGGCGTTGAGGAAACGCAAGGCCAGATGCCCCAGCCCGCCGATGCCGACCACACCGACCCGGTCGGTTGGTTTGATGCCGAACTGCACCAGCGGATTGAACACCGTGGAGCCCGCGCAGAACAGCGGGCCGGCCTTCGCCGGGTCCAGACCGTCGGGAATCGGCGTTGCCCAGGCCCAGTGCGCACGCACGTGATCGGCGAAGCCGCCGTTGCTGCCAATGATCGTCGGTTGCACCGTGGTGCACAGGTGATGGGAACCGCCCATGCACGAAGAACAATGCATGCAACTGCCCTTGTACCAGCCGATGCCGACCCGCTGGCCGACCTTGAGTCCGCGCGCCTGCGGGCCGATGCGCACGATGCTGCCCACCACTTCATGGCCGGGGATGAACGGGTACTGGCTGATGCCCCAGTCGTTGTCGATCAGCGACTGATCGGAATGGCAGACGCCGCAATATTCCACGGCGACTTCGACTTCCTCGTCTCCCAGCGGGCCGGGATCGTAGCTGTAGCGCTCCAGCGGCGCGCCGGCTGCTGTGGCGGCCCAGCCGGTGAAGGTCGAGGGTTCGGTGCTGTTGCTCATAGGGACACCTCCGGATCAGGAGACCGGGGCCTGGCAGCCCTGGCGCCGCGGACGCAGCGTGGAGAGTCTAGCGGGTCATCGAGTAATCGCTACAGCCAGTTTTCGACGATGCGCCGATCCAGTTCCTCCCAGAGCGCCATGCCCAGCACGCGGGTGGTGTTCAACCCACGCAGATAGCCACGCAACTGATTGGCGGTATCGCGCACGCGTTCGGCGTCGGTGTCTTTCTGGATCAGTACGGTTTCGTATTCCACCAGATAGTCGGCGACGCGCTCGCGGAACTCGGGCAATACGGCATCGCGGATCAGATCAAAGGTTCGCACAAGTCATCCTCGGTTTTTTTCGTTGTATTGAGTGTGTCGCAGTCTGCACGGGGTTGAACTATCGCTTCAAGTAATAGTGACCATCACCAAACGCAAGTTCTGCTTTGGCGCCGATGAGCGGAAAATCGCCTCCATCGAAACGCTGCTCAAGGAATTTGCGCGATGAACAGATTGACCCGACTGGCTGTAGTCGCCCTGCTGATGGGCGGGGTTGCAACGATTGCACCGGCTTACGCAGACGACACCCAGTCGTGCCACTTTCTACCCATCGCCGGCAGCAGCGCCGGGCTTGCGCACTCGCAAACGGTCGGTGTGCTGTACAGCGAAAACACGCTGGACGACCTGCAATACCTTGAGCGCTACCACGATGTGGCAGTGAACGGTGCGAAAGATGCGCTCGATGCGCGGATTCGCGAGGCCTTCGTCAGCAGCTCCGACCCGGAACTGGCGATCGACTGGCTGACCCGTTCGCTGCAACAGCAATTTCTCTCGGTGACGGTCTACGCCAGTCTCGATGAACTGGTGCAGGCCAAACCTGATCTGGTGGTGATGCTCGACACCCACAACCGCTTGCTGACCCAGCGCAACAGCCAGGTAGAAGCACGCTTCGCCGCGCGCTTCTACGATGCCGGCCTGCAATACATCGGCAAGGCCGAAGGGGCGGTCGAGAAGCAGATGCCGTCGGTGTGGGTTCACAACAAGGCAGCGCCGGAGATCGCCGCGCAGATCGAGCAACAACGTGATCTGCAACTGAGTGCCTTGAAGCAGTTCGACGATTCGCTCAAGGCTCTGGTGACCGCTGGCTGATGGCATGACTCAAAACAGCGACGAAAGCGCCCGTGACGCCGAACGTCGCTGAGAACCGAACCTTTATTTTCAGGATTTTATCCATGCGTGCTTTTTTTGTTCCCGCCCTGGCGTTTGCCGCTTTGCTGACGGGGTGTGCTTCGGCACCGAACGACCCGACGCTGACCCTGCAAACCCACAAGACGCCTGCGCAGTACGCCGAATGCGTGGTGCCGAAACTGCAGGGCAGTTCGCTGAATCCGACGGTGTCCCAGACCCAGCGCAGCTACCGCATCGTAGTGCCGAGCAAAGTCGCGGCGGACAACGTACTGGAGGCTTACAAGGCCCAGGATGGTGGCAAGGTGTTCTTGTACGAGCGCCACTTGCTGGCCTCGAGCTTCATGCCTTCGAGTTTTGAACGTGCCGCCCAGGAATGCCTGTAACCGCTGAACGTTTTTGAAGATGCTCCTTTGGTTGGCCGCAACCAACCAATTTTTTGCCCCGCGCCATGCGGGGCTTTTTTTTGCCTGGCGTTTTTCATGGGCAAGCGAGCGCCGGATCGGCAGCTACGCTGGTGGGGTTACGAACCCGCAAGCAAGGGAGCACGAACATCATGAGTGAAGAGCAGCAAGGTCCGGCTTCGGCGCTGATCGACGCCAGAATCAAGGAGCTGGGCGACTGGCGCGGCCAAATGCTGGCCGAGATCCGGGCGATCATCCATGGGGCGGATGCCGAGGTGGTCGAGGAATGGAAGTGGCGGGGCGTACCGGTCTGGTCACGGCACGGAATCATCTGCACGGGGGAGACTTACAAGTCGGCGGTGAAGATGACATTCGCCAAGGGGGCCGCGCTGAAAGATCCGTCGAAACTGTTCAACGCCAGCCTCGAAGGCAATACCCGGCGCGCGATTGATTTTCACGAAGGCGACAGCATCGATGCCCAGGCGTTGAAAACGCTGGTACGTGCGGCAATTGAGTTGAATAAAAAGAAATGAATCTGACCACTTGAACAAGTGATCTGGAGGATTTTGCGGAGGGAGGAAATAGAGAAAATGGCAGGGGCGGCTGGATTCGAACCAACGCATGGCAGGATCAAAACCTGCTGCCTTACCGCTTGGCGACGCCCCTGAAGCTTTTGCCGCAGTCCCGAAGGGTCTGCTGCAAGAACGGGCGGAAATTTACCAACATTCGAGGCGTCTGGGAACCCCCGAAGGCAAATAAATTTCATGGAAAACAGCTACTTATTTTCCGAACCGGCCGAAATGCAGGTTTTGCCGCCGATTTGCTCCGGCAAACCCGACGCAAAACCTGCAAGCGGACCACCCTCAATTGCCGTCCGCCACCTTGCGCTCGATCTCGTCGACCTTGCGTTGCAACGCTTCGGCGTCCTGTTCCTTGGCGCGGGTGGAAGAGGGCGTGATGACCTCGTCCACGGCTTCGGTAGCGCGATCCGGGTCCGTCAGGTCCCGTTCCACGACATTCACCGGTTTACCCGAGGTGTCGGTGGGCGGAGCATTGGACGGGGCGGTGGATGAGCGGTCGTCGTTGTTCATGGTGCTGTCCTCCGTAGGGTTTAAACGTTGGATGCAGCGGCAGAACGCGAGTTCGAGTTTTTTACCGGCCGCCCCGGCCTTGAGGACAGAAAGCGCACTTCACGGACCGATCGCGCAGGCATTTGATTCGCGAGGCAACTTGTCACAATCGGTATTTTTTCATTGCCGATAGTGATCAGCCCAACGCGTTTTCAATGAGGCTGCATCGTGTTTCAACGTCTTCTGTGTTCGCTGTCCGTCCTGAGCCTGTCCATCGCCGCCGCCCAGGCCGCCGACGATTCCACCGCCCTCAATACCCCGCGCCTGACCGGGATCGACAACTTTCGCGACATCGCCGGCACCACCACCGCCTACGCCACGGCTCACGACGGCATCATGCGCGCCGGGGTGTTCTATCGCTCCAATGCGTTGACGCCGACCGCCTCGGACCTGACGACCCTCAACGGTCTGGGCATCAAGGCCATCTACGACCTGCGCACGCCCAGCGAAATCGCGGCCACCCCCGATACCCTGATCAGCGGCGCGACCTACCAGAACATCGACATCATCGGCAGCACCACGTCCGGCGCCAACATCACCACCGTTTCGTTCAAAAGCGCCGCCGATGCTATTGCGATGATGCAGCAGACCAATCGCGCGTTCGTCAGCGATGCCGGCATGCGCAGTCAATTCAGCGTGCTGTTCAATGAACTGGCCGGGGTCGATGGCGCGGCGCTGTTCCATTGCACCGCCGGCAAGGATCGCACCGGCTGGACCGCTGCCGTGTTGCAGAGCATCGCCGGGGTCGACAGCGCGACCATCATGAGCAACTACCTGGCGACCAACGATTACACCGCCGCCCGTGTGGCCGCGACCTTGAAGGCATTGCCGCCGAGCATGGCGACGGTTTATCTGCCGTTGCTGGGTGTCGAGGCCAGTTACCTGCAAGCGGGCCTGGATCAGGTCACCGCGCAATACGGCAGCATGGACAACTACCTCAAGCAAGGACTGGGATTGTCCCAGGAAACCCTTTACGTGCTGCGCGGCAAAATGGTCGAGTACAACAGCCTGCCCGGCCAGGCGGGTCTGGTCGGCAACGCCGCTGCCGGCGCGCAGTTGTTGCAGCAGTTGCAGAACAGCGACCTGTCGGGCACCTACAGCGCCTACAACTACTACCTGCAATCGGCGATCGACGGCGGTAGCCTGGGAGGCGTCGAGTCCACGGTCGGCGGTCAGGTGCACGCCGATGCGGCGAGTTACCTGCTGCGTCAGGACGCGATGATCGAGCAGGCCGCCGCGCCCTACGCCAGCGGCACTGACCTTAAGGTCGGCCAATATCGCCTCTGGACGACGGCGCTCGCCGGTTATCTGAGCACCGACGGTTCGTCCCACGCCGCCAGCAGCAATGAACACAGCCAGGGCATGATGGTTGGCGTCACCCGGCGTTTCAGCGAGCAACTCAGCGCCCATGGCGGTTTCGGCTACAGCAAGGGCAGCGTCGGCGGGGCCGGTGGCGAGGCGGATACCGATTACACCTTCCTCGCGCTGGGCGCACGTTTTGCCCCCAATGGGCTGGAGCGCGGACTGTTTGTCGACGCCGATGCCAGCGCCGGTTACATCGACTACGACAGCAAGCGCGACCTCGGCGGTGGCCTGGGTTCTGCCAAGGGCAACAGCCACGGCAACCTGACCGGCGCAACGCTGGCGCTGGGTTACCGTTTGCCGGTCGATGGCGTGACCCTTGAACCGCGCCTCGGTATGCGGATCAGCCGCGTGGACCTGGCCGGTTTCAAGGAAAAGGGCAGCGAACTGGCGCTCGATGTCGATGACCTGCAGCAAACCCGTCGCAGTGCCGTCGCCGATCTGAATGCGTCATTCGCACCGGTGACGATGGGGGCCTGGCAACTGGTGCCTGGCGTTCGCGTCGGTTACGAGCATGTGCTGGGAGACCATGAGGTCGACAGTGAAGGCCATCTGCTGGGGCTGGATATCGAACAGCGCGCGGCGTTCGATAACCGCGACCAGTTCAGTGGCGCGGTGAATGTCATGGCCAATCTTGGCCCGCTGAGCGTGGGGGCCGAAGTCGGTGCCAGTGGGGGCGATGACAGCCATGGCTTTGCTGGCAGCCTCAAGGCCAGCTACCTGTTCTGACCGGCCAGCGGTGGCGAGGAAGCAAGGTTCTTCGCCACCGTTTCAACGCAGTCCTTTGCGGACATCTGCCGGACTGACGCCGTAAGCACGCTGAAAATACTGACAAAACCTGCCGACATTGCTGAACCCGTATTGCAGCGCCACCTCGCTCACCGAGGACACCGTGCCTAGCGCCAATGCCTCACGGGCACGCGCCAGCCGTACCTGCCGCTGATACGCGACAATCGAAGTCCCCGTAAACCGCCGAAACCCGTCCTGCAAGGCGCGCAGACTGACGTTGCTCAATTGCGCCAGATCCGTGCCGCTGACCAGATGCTGCGGATGCGCCTGGATGTATTCGATCGCCTGTTTCACATGTCGGGGCGCAATCATCGGCTGTGGATGGCGCAACGCTTCGCTGAAATTGTGCGGCCAGGCTTCCAGCACCGCATCCACCAGCATCTCGCGCAGGCGTGACGGCAGCAGGGTGCCAGCGCTCATCAGCAGGTCGAACTCGGTGCCGGTCGCCAGGTCGATCAGCGCACGGATGCCCTGGCACGCCGCGCTGTCGAGATTGACCTTGGGTTCGAACTGCAGCTTTTGCAGGATCGGCCTGCCGAGCAGCGTCGACAGGCGCTCGGTGAGAACCCGGCGGCCAATCGACATGCCGCGATGGGCGTGATCGTCGATGAAACGCATCGAACGCAGTTCGGCCTTGTCAACGGCCAGCCCGACCTGCGTCGTGCCCAGCGATTCGGTGGCGTGGTTGAAGAGGATTTTGCCGGCGCTGGGAATGACAAACGTCACTTCATCGAACGGCAGCGGAAATTCGACGGCGAAATCGCCGCGATAGTGCATGCGCCGGAAACTCACGTCTTCGTAGCGGCCATACACGCCGCCAATGACGATGTCCTTGGGCGGTGGCGGAGAGTCGCCGTAGCGGTTGCCGAACATTTTGGAGAACAGGGCGCCGAAGTCGTCGCGGTTCATGTCATTGGATCTGAGGATGATGTGCTGTCGCGTCGTGCCTGAGTACACCTGAGGTCGCCTTGGCTATGTGCGGGTCGGACAAACGCCGGGACGTTAGCAGGCAGAAATGACAGATTCGTGACTGGCAGCCCGGCGCGCCTGCCAGTGTTCGCGGGCGGTCGGTATCAGGCCGACAGATGCTCGTACAGAATCGTCGCCCCGACGATCATCAGCACCACGCCACCGACGATTTCAGCACGCTTGCCGACCAGGGTGCCGAGAACTCGGCCGAGCATCACGCCGACAGTGACCATGGTCATGGTCGCCAGGCCGATGGCCGCTGCTGCCACCCAGATGTTCACGTCGACGAAGGCCAGTCCCACCCCGACGGCGAGGGCGTCGATGCTGGTGGCGACAGCGGTAATCGCCAACACCAGGAATGAATGCTGACCGGGTTTTTCTTCTTCCTGCTCATCCTGCTTCAGGCCGTTGTAGATCATGTGCAGGCCCAGCACCAACAGCAGAGTGAAGGCGATCCAGTGATCCCAGTTTTCCACCCAGCGGGTGGCAGCCTGGCCGATCAGCCAGCCCATGATCGGGGTGATGGCTTCGATGACACCGAAGATCAGACCGGTGCGCAGTGCTTCGGTGAGGCGTGGTTTGTTCAGGCTGGAGCCTTTGCCGATGGCGGCAGCGAAGGCGTCCGTGGACATGGCCAGGGCGAGGAAGATCAGGGAAACAGGATTCACGGGCAAGACTTCCGGTCGGGCTATGAGTCAACGACACAACCACACGCCCGACCTCAGGCATGGATGTGTCGTCGGTCTCACCAACCAAAAGGTGTTCGTACCACGGCGTGTTGCCGAGAATGTTGATACGAACGCTTCCGAAGGACTCGGAAACAGGCTACTCCCCAACGAGGCCGGCATCATAGACGGGTCAGGATGAAAAATTCGTCAAATTCGCTTAATCGATCAGCCCACGGCCGGGCCCGCATTGATCCGCAGTTCGGCACACAGTCCGCCCTGGGGGCGGTTGTAGAGTTGCAGCGTGCTGCCGAGCTTGTTGACGATCATCTGCACGATCGCCAATCCCAGGCCTGCACCATTGGCATGGCCCTGGCTGTAGAAGCGCTCGAACAACCGCGCGTAGTCCTGTTCGTCGATACCCGGACCTGCGTCTTCGACGCTGATGCATGCGGCGCCGCAGGGGTGGGGGGCGACCTGAACCCGGACTTCGCTGCCGGACGGCGCGAAGTTGAGCGCGTTGGTTACCAGATTCTGCAAGGCGATGGCGAGGGCCACCGGATCGGTTTCGACGGGGCAGTGATGGTCGCTGTCGAGGATCAGATCGACGTTTTTTGCCAAGGCCAGCGGCGTTAACTCGGCAAGTTCTTCGCGCACCAGCGCGGTCAGCTCGACGCGGATTTTTTCCGCCGCCGCCAGGCGCGGTTCGATGCGGGCCATGGTCAGCAACTGACTGGCGATGCGCGTGGCGCGATCCACGGCGCTGACCAGAAACTCCAGCGCCTCGGCCTGTTGCTGCGCACTGGTGGCCAGTTGCGCGTTCTGTGCATGGATGCGCAGGATCGCCAGCGGTGTGCGCAGCTCGTGGGCCGCATCGGCGATAAAACGCCGCTCCCGTGCCAGCAGGTCATCGATCTGCTGCAACAGGCGGTTGAGCGCGGTTTGCATCGGTTCGAGATCGTTAGGCAGAGGACTCAGGTGCAACGGCTTGAGGGTGTCGGTGTCGCGACCCCGGATTGACTGGGCCATGACCCGCAACGGTTGCAAGCCCCAGCCGATGGTCAGCCAGATCAACGTCGCCAGCAACGGCACGCCGATCAGGCTTGGCCACAGTGTGTGGCCGACGATGCGCTGGATCAGATCCTGCCGGATGTCATCCCGTTCGCCGACCCAGATCAGCAACCCTTGTTGCGTATCCTTGAGCAGAAATGCGCACCAGTCTCGACCGTTTTCCATCAGGTCGTGGGAGCCGAGGGTGGCCGGCGGTTGATCGAGCAGCGGCGCCTCAGCCGAGCGCACCAGCAACTGGCCGTCGTTGCGCCAGACCTGAAAGGTCAAACGCGTCTCGTAGGGATGTAACGCCTCGCCATCGTCCATCCGGCTCATGGCCTCATCGAAGGCGCGATGCAGGCGATCCCAGTCGTTATCGTCGGGATCGCGCTGGGCCAGCACGCCTTGCAGCAGGCGCGCACTCTGCGCCAGTTGGGCGTCGTAGATCTCTTCGATTTCGTGGTGGCTGTAACGCACCACCAGCCATGAAATCAGCACATCGCCGATCAACACCAGAATCAGCACCGGCACCAGAATCCGCGCACGTATGGACATCATGGTTTGAGTTCCACGACGTAGCCGACGCCGCGTACGGTGCGGATCAGTTCGGCGCAGAGCTTTTTACGCAGATTATGGATCAGTACCTCCAGCGTGTTGCTCTCGACCCGTTCCTGCCAGCCGTACAGCGTGCGGGACAGACGTTCGCGGGTGACGACCTTGCCGGGGCGGACCATCAATTGATGGAGCAGCTGATACTCCATCGGCGTCATCACCACGTCGTTTCCTCGCCACGTGACCTGCTGGCTGACGGGGTCGAGGCAGACGCCGGCATGTTCCAGCACCGGTTGCGCACGCCCCTGGCTGCGCCGCAACAAGGCACGGATACGGGCCTTGAGTTCGTCGACATCGAACGGTTTGATCAGGTAGTCGTCGGCTCCGGCATCCAGCCCGGCGATGCGTTCGGCGGTGCCGTCGCGGGCGGTGAGGATCAGCACCGGCAGATCCTGCTGGCTGCTGCGCAACTGTTGCAGCAGCGTCAGGCCATCGAGCTTCGGCAGGCCGAGATCCAGCAGCAACAGGTCGAAGCTCTCGCTGCGCAGGGCGTGCAAGGCGCTGGCGCCGTCCTGCAGCCAGTCGAGGGTGTAACCCTCGTTGCTCAGGGCAACGCGGATGCCCTGGATGAGGGCGAGGTCATCTTCGACCAGAAGTAGGCGCATGGTGGTGCTCGCAAGGTTACCGATGGCGTGACGGCGCAATCATGCCGTCCGCACGGGCGTCATGGCAGTTCTGACATCGGTAAAGATGTAACGGCGCGTTGCCAACTAAGGTTTCACTAAGGTTGCTTTCGCACAGTGGAGCTTTCCCGTCCCGTGAGAGTGTTTCCATGCGCAAGCTACTGCTGTTGTCCCTGATCGTCGCCAGCCCGCTGGCCATCGCCGGCCCGCAATGCACCACTGCCGAGCGTTCGCAATGGCAAGACCAGAAGGCCTTTCAGGAACAACTGAAAAGCCAGGGTTATGAAATCAGTAAATTCAAAGTCACCGATGGCAATTGCTACGAGATCTACGGCTTCGACAAGGACAAGCGCAAGGTCGAGATCTATCACGACCCGGTCAGCGGTAAAGCAGTCAAGACCGAGATCAAGGGCTGATGCCAGGCCAATCCCTGCGCCTGTGGGACCCCGTAGTGCGGCTGTTCCACTTGTCCATCGCCGGCGTCTTCGTTGGCAATTACTTCTTTAATGAAGCGGGCGACGACTGGCATGTCTGGCTGGGTTACTACGCCATGGGCTGGCTGCTGGTGCGGCTGGTGTGGGGATTCATCGGTCCGGCCAGCGCGCGCTGGTCGGACTTCTGGCCGACGCGCGCGAGACTGGCAGCCCATGTTCGGTCGCTGCTTGAGCGGCGTCCGGAGCGCCGTCTCGGGCATTCGCCGATCGGTGCGCTGGTGATGATCCTCATGCTGTTGGCGATGCTGACCACCGGTCTGAGCGGCTGGGCCATGGAAGAAGTCGATGCCTTGTGGGGGGCCGACTGGCCGCTGCAAGTACACGAAACCGCTGCCGACGCCTTGCTGGTGATGGTCGCGATTCACATCGCGGCAGCGCTGTTCGAGAGTTTCCAGGTGCGCGACAACCTGCCGTTGTCGATGCTCACGGGACGCCGGCGGCGTTTACCGGACGATCCGCAGCGCTGACACGGAGGTTTTTTTGATGCCTTTTCATCCTGAATCTGCCGTGAGCCTTTTATGCGTGCGCTGTCCTTTCGCTTGAAATTTCTTATCGTGGCGCTTGCCGTCAGCCTGATTTTTTTCGCGGCGTGGCGCAGTCATCCCGCGCATGTGCTGGCGCCTTTCGCCGACGCTACTCCCGACGTGCCGGCATCGGTGGCCGTTGCCGAGCCGACCTACAGCAGTCGTTTCGTGTCATCCGAACTGGATGATTTCGTTCATTCGTCATCGGTCACGGCGTTGCCCGGCGGTGACCTGATGGCTGTGTGGTTCGCCGGCTCGCGTGAAGGCGCCGCCGACGTGCAGATCCGCACCGCACGTTTCAACGCGAGGGCGGCCGAGTGGGGCGCCGAGCAAGTGCTGGCGACCCGCGAATCGACGATCGCCGGCACGGGGCGCTACATCCGCAAATTGGGCAATCCGGTGATTGCCCTGGCACCGGATCAGCGTCTGTGGATGTTCTATGTCTCGGTGTCCGTGGGCGGTTGGGCCACCAGCGCGATCAACGTGATGGTTTCCGATGACCTGGGGCGCAACTGGTCGGCGTCGCGTCAACTGGTCACGTCGCCGTTCTTCAATATCAGCACGCTGGTGCGCGCGGCGCCGGTGTTCCATGCCGATGGCTCGATTGGCCTGCCGGTGTATCACGAGTTCATGGGCAAGTTTGCCGAGTACCTGTATCTGAGCGCGGATGGCGAGGTGATCGACAAATTCCGCATCAGTCGGGGCAAGCATTCGTTGCAGCCGACCATCGTCCCGCTCGACGAGCGCCGCGCGGTGGCGATGCTGCGCTATGCCGGTGACACCCATCATCGGGTCCTGGCCAGCCGCACCGACGACGCCGGCCAGACCTGGAGCGAACCGTATCCGCTGGAACCGTCCAACCCCAACTCGTCGCTGGCGGCGGTGGGCACCGCTGATGACGGTTTGCTGGTGGCGCTCAATGACCTGCGCGACGGGCGCTTCAAGCTCAGCCTGTACGGCACGGATGCTAGTCTCAACGACTGGCGCAGTGTGATCGAGCTTGATCAGTCACCGGACCCGCGCGGTCAACCATTCTCGCCTGAGGCCTACAAGGCAATTATCGGCGAAGGTTTTCGTGCATCCAGCGGCGCGCAACGTCTGCCGCTGGAACAGCGTTTCCTGAGCAATCTGGACTACCGGGTGTGCAAGCCTGAAGGCTGTGAGTTCGAGTACGAGTACCCGTATTTCAGCCGTGGCAGCGATGGCCTTTATCACCTGGTTTATTCGTGGAACAACACCTTCATCAAACATGTCAGCTTCAACGATGCCTGGCTGGCGGAGCGCCTGTGATGCTGTTTCTCTGGCAAGCCCATTTGACGTTCATCCTGCTCGGTTTTGTTCTGCTGGGCTCATTGCGTGCCACCCATGGCTGGCGTCCGTGGCTGTTACCCCTGCTGGCAGTGACAAGCTTTGTTCCACTCAACGGTCTGCCGCTGGCGGCATATGTGCGCAGCTATACCGATGATCTGGCGATCACGACGCTGGTGTTTCTCGGTTGGGCCAGTCTGTCGCGTCTGGGTGTCGTACAGCCATTGCAGCGGCCTGCACGCCTTCAGGTGCTGCTCCAGTTTGCCGGTCTGGCGCTATCGCTGTATCCGGCGACCTTGGGCCTGACCTATTTCGACCCTTACCGCTGGGGTTTCAATCCGCGCCCGATGATTGTCCTGACGGGGCTGGCGGCGCTGGTTCTGCTGTGGCTGCGCAATGGCTTGGCGGTGGCGATGCTGGCCCTCGCCACACTGGCGTTCGCCCTGCGCCTCAAAGCATCGGAAAACTATTGGGATTACCTGATCGATCCGCTGCTGGCGGGGTACTGCCTGATCGCCGCAATCATGCTTGCCGCCAAAGCGCTGTGGCAGCGGCTGCGTCGCCCATCAACAGCGGCGACGCCTTCAATCTGAACGAATGACATCGAGGTAAACGATGGGGTGGTTGCAATCGCGTCGCCTACGCTACGGCGTGGGTGCGGCAGGCCTGTTGTTCGCGCTGCTGGCGCTGCTCAGGCTGGGGTTTGTGCTCGGGTTTTCCGGGATCGAAGCCGGACGGCTTTTTGCTGATCCGCAGTGGCTGGAAACGCTGGGCATCGGCCTGCGTTTCGACTTGCGTCTGGCAATCTTGCTGATGTTGCCATTGGCGCTGCTGGCCTGGCTGCCGCGCTGGAACCTCACCCGTGTGGCGCTGCTGCGCAAGGTGGCAAGGGCCTACTGGCTGCTGGTGTTGGGGCTGATCGGTCTGGTGTACGTCATCGATTTCGGCCATTACGCCTACCTCGGTGTGCGGATCAATGCCACGGTGTTGCGCTATCTGGAGGATGCGCAGATCTCATGGCAAATGGTCTGGGAAACGTACCCGGTGCTGTGGATCGCTCTCGGCTGACTGGCCGGCGTGATGCTGTGGTTCCTGGGGTTCTTGCGCCTGGAACGGCTGACGCTGGCGCAAAAACCTCGGCAGATTCGCCGTACTTCGCTGGCATTGGGCACCGGAGCAACAATGGTTGCTGTGCTGCTGGCCCTTCTTGGACGGGTGGAAAACCTCAACCTGGAAAACCCGGTGCCCCTGCGCTGGAGCGATGCGTTCTTTTCCGGCAATGCGCAGGTCGCCGCACCGGGGCTCAACCCGGTACTGTTTTTCTACGACACCCTCAAGGCCGGACAAGCGCAGTTCGATGAAGCGCAGGTACGGGCGCATTACCCGGTGGTATCGCGCTATCTGGGAGTGGATCAGCCTGACCCGCAGGCCTTGAACTTCGACCGTCAGCAAGGGGTGCAGCCCTATCGGGTTGCGGCCGGGCGGGCGCCGAACGTGATGTTTGTCATGCTCGAATCCCTTGGTGCCAGCGCCGTGGGCGCCTACGGCAATCCGCTGAACCCGACGCCGAATCTTGATCGCCTGGCGACCCAGAGCTGGTTCTTCAAGCACTTCTATGTGCCCGTCACCGGCACCGCTAAAACCGTGTGGGCGAGCATCACTGGCGTACCGGACGTGACCCGCCAGGAAACCGCGACCCGCCATCCGCTGATTACCCGTCAGCACACGCTGATCAACGCCTTCAGCGACTATCAGAAGCTGTACATGATCGGTGGCAATGCCGGGTGGGCCAATATCAATGCGTTGATCCAGCAAAGCATCGATGGGGTGCGCCTGTATCAGGAAAGCGACTGGCGTTCGCCGCTGGTGGACGTGTGGGGAATCTCCGATCTGGATCTGTTCAAGGAGGGCGACCGGATTCTGCGTGAGCTGCCGCAAGACCGACCCTTCTTCGCCTACGTACAAACCTCGGGCAACCACCGACCGTTTACCATTCCCAGGGACAACGATGGTTTCGAAGTCAGCGCTCTGCCTCTCGAACAGGTGCAGAGCGCCGGATCGCGCAGCGTCGAGCAATACAACGCGGTACGTCTGCTGGACTTCAACATCGGTCGGCTGATGGAGCTGGCCAAGGCTGGCGGTTATTACGACAACACGATTTTTGTGTTCTTCGGCGATCACAACACGCGCATCAGCCGCATCCCGCACATGCCCCCGGCGTTCGAGCAACTGGGGCTGGAAAGCAACCATGTGCCGCTGCTGATTCACGCGCCAGGCCTGCTTGAACCCCGGGTGTTCGACGAGGCGACCGGGCTGGCTGATTTACTGCCGACGGTGGCCGGCATCGCGGGTATCCCGTTCAGCAACGGCGCGATGGGACGTGACATTCAGCAACCGTCTGCTGAGGGTGAACGGGTGGTGCCGCTGGTGCTGCGCGAAGGCACCTTCCCGGTGATCGGCGGAGTGACCCGCGATTACCTGCTGCAAATGCAGCACGACGGCAGCGCGCCGACCTTGCACGATTTGAAGTCGAACACGCCGCTGGAAAACGTCGCCGGGCAGCACCCCGAGGAGTTTCGGCGCCTGACCGAACTCACCCGAGGCCTGCACGAAAGCGCACGGCTGATGCTCTACCGCAACGTGCGCTGAGCGGCATCAACTCAAGGTACTGGGCGCCACTCCCAGCAGGCGCGTCAGGTTGTTCATGATCGCTTGCTGGCGCATCCGGTCGGCCTGGTATTCGGCTTCGGCGGCGGCGACATCGGCGGCGCAGTGCGGGCAGGTCGTTTCGTGGGGGTGGATGTACTGGCGGCAGCCGCGACACAGACTCAGGCGTTGCGGGATGCGGCCCTCGTCCGGTGATTTCTGGCCCTGATTGATCCACGCCAGCTTGATCACCTGGCCGCTGTCGCTGACGCTGGCGACCTGTTCGCCGGTGTCGATGTGTTCGGTGATCAGGTCGAAGCGGCCGACGGCAAAGGATTTCTGCGCGGCGTCTTCGAGCTTGACGATGCGTTCGCGCAGTCCGCGTTTTTCCAGTTCCAGGGTGCGGTAATGGCAGTACGGGTTGTTGCCGGGTTTGCCCAGCAGCGAGTGCGACGTCCAGGTGCAACCACCCCGGCAGACGTCGTTGTAATAGCAGGTGCGGCAATAACCCCACAGGTCATCGACCGAGCGCAGACGGCCGAAGTGGATGCCTTCGCTGTAGTGCCAGATGTCGTGCAGGCTCATGTTGCGTACGTTGCCGCCGGAGAAACCGACGGTGGCCAGCGACGGACAGCCTTTCACCGTGCCGTCCGCTTCCAGCGCCAGCACGGTCTGGCCGGCCGCGCAGCCGCTCCAGTGAATACGCTCGTCGCCGAAGCCGCGCCACAGGTGTTCGTAAGGGCCGTAGTAACCGATGTTGTTGCCGACGTTCATCAGCAGGCCACGATCCAGGCCTTCGCGATACAGCCGCGCGAGCAGCGGCATCACGTCGAGCAATTGATAGGGCTGCAACAGCAGCTCCGGGTGATCGACCGCGTTGCCCATCGCCACGGTGAGCTGGATCTGCCAGTGAGTGGCGCCGAGTTCGATGATGGTGTCCATCAACTCCGGCAGGTCGGGCAGGGTGGCCGCGCCAATCTGCGTGTTGACGCTGACCGCCAGTCCCGCAGCCTTGGCGCGGCGCAGGGTGTCCACGGCCTTGTCGAATGAGCCGGGTACATTGCGCACTGCGTCGTGCAAGGGCGCGAGTCCGTCGAGGGAAATGCCCACGCCGTTGAGGCCGGCGTCCACCGCTGCCTGCATCTTCGCCGGGGTCAGGTTGCGCCCGCCGGTCTGGATGGCGCAGTACATGCCGTGGTCGTGAATGGCGCGAATCAGTTGCGTCCAGTCCTTGCGCAGATAGGCCTCGCCGCCGATCAGGGTGATCTCGCGGGTGCCGAGGGCGGCCAGGGAGTCGATGACGTCCAGGCATTCGCGGGTATTGAGCTCGTCGGGGCGCCGATGCCCGGCGCGGGAGCCGCAGTGCAGGCACTTGAGGTCGCAGGCCAGGGTGATCTCCCAGACCACGTGTACCGGCACGTAGCGTTTGAGATCGTTTTCGCTGAGGTAGCGGGCAGGGCGGTTGTCTGTCATGGGAATCCTTGTGCACAGGCCTGTGCACGGCACGAATGGACTGACCTCGGGGGTGCTGGAACACCGGGCGCGACCCCTTTCGGCGGCGCCCGGTGTTGTCGCTTAGCGCGCTTCCAGTCGCGCGATTTCCGCGTTCAGCTGACCGAGCGCAGTGCGCAAGGCGTCGTGGTGAGCCAGTTGCTGTTCGCCCTGTTGCACGGCGACCTTGATCTGCGCCAGATCACCGCTTTCCCGGGCCGTCTGCACGGCCACCGCATACAGCGGCACAGCGTGATGGGGCGGCGGCTCGACGGTCGATGCCTGATGCACCGCCACGTGCCTGACCTGGTGCCACTGACCGCCTTCGTTGTAGCGGTAATCGACAAACCCGCTGGTCCAGTTGTCGAGGATGCCCTTGAGGCCGAAAGTCTGGGCGATCTGACTCAGCGGACCGCTCGGGCTGCCGGCGAGGGTGAGGATGATGTGACTCTCGACCGATGGGGTCAGTTTGGCCTCGGAATAGTCGCCCCAGACGCGGGCATGGAAATTGAGCGGCGGCCAGGTGCTTTGAAAGATGCTGGCAACGCCGCTGACTTTTTTGCTGACGGTGTTGACCAGCAGGTCGAGGGTCAGAACCGGTGCGCCGAGCAGTGAATTGCTGGCGATGAGGCGGGTGTGGAAAAGTCCGATCGACATGGTGTTACTCCCTTGAATGATTGGCGGATTCAGTGGCCGGATCAGCGTGCTTGCAGCTTGCTGATTTCGCCCTTCGCGGCTTTTACTGCCTCCTGCAGTTCGGGTTGCTGATCCAGTTGCTGTTGGGCCAGCTTCGCCAGGCTCTTCATCTGGGCCAGGTCACCGCTGCTGATTGCGCTCTGGATCGGCGCGGCGTACAGCGGCAGGATCGGCGGGTTCGGAAGAATGACCGGGCCGGGATTGAAGGGTTGAAAGACGTGCGACGGAACCTCGACCAGATGCGCGGGCACGTTGTTCACCTCATGCCAGCGCTGGCCGTCGAAGTATTCATAGTTGGCCACGCCTTCGCGCCAGTCTTCGCCGACCACCAGATGGATCTTGAAATTCACGATGGAGTTGGAGCCGGGGCCGCCGTGGTTGCCCTGGGCGGTGATCAGGATCTTGCTGACGGCGGGTTTCATGACCGTCATGTAGGTGTATTCGCCCCAGACGTCCGAGTCGATGTCGAGCGGCGGGTTGGTCGCCTGGGTGATGGCGGCGGTGCCGGTGACATGCTTGTCTGGCGTGGAAACCAGCAGGCTGAGTGAAAGGCTTTGCGCACCCGGCAGGCCGGTGCCGATCCGGTAACTCACAGGAAACAAGCCGACGTTTTGTTGCTGAACAGAACCAGACATGTTGATTGCCTCCATTGCAGTGGGTAATGGCCCTAGGGTTTTTCCAGACGGGAAACTTCCCTGGCCAGTTTTTCGTACGCGGTTTTCAGCTCTTTCGCTTCCGGCTTCGTCGAATCGCGCTGCTTCAACAAAGTCTTCATCTGCTGCAGGTTGCCTCCAGTGATCGCGTCCTGGATGGCCACCCCGTAAGGGGGCATGTTGTGATTTGCACCGGTCATATCGAGGGCTTCCTCGCAGGTGTTGCCGTACAGCCCCCGTCGACGCAGGGGCGCCTTTCCTGGCGGGCAGGCAACATCTCTCGTCTGGAAAACCGGCGACAGTCTTCCCGGTGAGGTCGCGACCTGAACCGTCCGGATCTGGTGGTGAATTCGAGTCTGCGCGGCTCGACGAACAGTCGTCGGGTCAGGCGCGGGCGCCGTCAGCCGAAACCGTCAGGTCTGGCCGCAGGGGGCAACGAAGGGGGCTGCCGGAGGGGCAAGCGGGGGAAGTGCGTCTGTACGTTGTTCATCTTTCTGTCCTTGATAGAAAGCAACGAAATACAGGGATCGGTCATTCACTCTTCAAGAGTGCAAACCTGCGCAAGCACAAAAAACCATCCCTGATTTATCTTCCAGTGCTGCTGATGGCGAGCGACAGACGGGCTGCTCGTCACGTGGCCAGCATTTCGCCAGCCACGCAACCCTAGACCCGAATCCGCGCGCCTGCCAGAAAAAGCGCCGAACGGTCATGCTGGTTTGCAAGAGGGAAATTGGCGGTTCAGCAAAGGGGTTGACGATAACCGCTTCAACCGCTTGATTTGCGTTCCTTATCCCGCCCGGCCCGGATTTACGGGAGAAGAACGGGGCGCTGGCGACTCGGGTCGCAAGCTTGCTACCCATTGCTGCACGGACCCGAGTGAAGTCATCATGCGCGCGATGCTCACCCCAACCGCCGAGGCCGACATGCCCCTGACCTTGCTCCTTCGCTGCAACGATCTGGCCAGCACCCGCGACCATTACCGGGATGTCCTCGGCTTTACCGTGACGGACTCATTCGAGCCGACCATCACCGCGCAGCTCGAGGACAGCCGGCTGATCTTCACCGGGCAGGATCTCTGGTCGCTGCCGGTTTCCTGCTCCGGGACGTTCTACTTTGCGGTCAGCGATGTCGAGCGTTACTACCAGTCGATCAAGGACAAAGCCGAGATCGTCTGGCCGCTTCAGGAAATGGCCTATGGCTCACGGGACTTCGGCATTCGCGACTGCAATGGCTACCACCTGGCGTTTTCCCAGATCGAGCCGCGCTGATCTTCAGGCAAAAATCCCCAGCAGCAGCGTCGCCAGAATCACCGTCGAAGCCCCGCCGATCCGCGTGGAAATCTGCGCGAACGGCATCAGTGACATGCGATTCGACGCCGACAGGATCGCCACATCGCCGGTGCCGCCCAGGCCGCTGTGGCAGCAGGTGACGATGGCCGATTCGATGGGGTACATCTTCATCAGGTAGCCGATGAAGAAACCGGCGACGGTCATCGACACCACCACGCTGATGCACACCAGCACATACCCCACCGAGAACACCTTCACCACGCTGTCGAGCGGCACATAGAGCATGCCCAGGCCGATCATCACCGGCCAGATGAACGCTGACGACACCAGTTTGTAGAACGACTGCGCGCCTTTCTCCAGCCGCTCCGGCAGCACCCGCACGTATTTGAACAGCACCGCCGCGAGAATCATCATCACCGGCCCCGGGATGCCGACGACTTTTTCCAGCAGGCCGCCAAGCACGAAGAATGCGCAGATGATCAATACGCCGGCACCCATCAGCCGCAGGTCGATGTGGGTGGCGGTTTCTTCCTTGACCTTGAATTTGTCGTTCTCGGCCTTCGCCCGAATCAGCGCGCCTTCGCCGTTGATCGCCGGGCGTTTCAGGGCCATGCGGGCAAGGTAACCGGCGCAGATGATCGCCGCGATGTTACCTACCACGGCGGCCGGCACCAGCTGTGCGACATAGATGTCCGGCGTGCCGCCGAGGATTGCCGAGTAGGCCAGGGACAGCGGCAGAATCCCTTCGCCAATCCCGCCACCGATGATTGGCACGATGATGAAAAAGAACGTGTGGTAAACGCTGTAGCCGGCGAGTTTGCCGACGATCAGCCCGCTGGCGACCGCCGCCAGAGTGCCGACGAGCAGCGGGATGAACATGCGCAGCATGCCCTGCACGAGAATGAACCGGCTCATGCCCAGAATGCTGCCGACCACCAGGCTGGCGATCACGAAATACAGGAAGTTGGCTTCCTTCATCAGCATCTTCGTGGCGTCGAGGGTCGGCGCGCCGAAGAAGCCGTAGAACACCAGGATCGACGGCAGCATCAGGCACAGGATCGCACCTCCGCCGATTTCCCTGAGCAGCGGCAGGCGCGAGCCGATCTGGCCGAAAAAAACGCCCATGGTCATGATCACCGCGAGGCCGCCGATCATGTTTTTCGGCAGAAAACCCAAGTGTGCCGAGAGAAACACGATCACGGCGATGCCGAGGAATATCGGCAGCGGGATCACGCCGATTTCGTAACTGCGCAGGCGTTGCAGCCAGCCGTCGGGGCGGCCGTCGTCAAGTTTCAGGGATTGCTCAAGGGCATCGTTCATGACGCTGTTCCTCATGTTTGTTTTTATCGAGGATTCAAGGAAAACCACGGTGAACCGGCAGCGCGTGGCGGTCCGGTAATTTGATGGTATCTTTCGCAAATCACGCGATAAACAACGGAAGTATGCGGCGTATGAACACGAATCGTGACCAATTCCCCTTGCCCGAAGACCTCAAGGTTTTCCTCACCGTGATCCGCAAAAACGGCTTCGCCAGCGCCGCCGACGAGCTGGGTTATTCCCCGGCCTACGTCAGCAAACGCATCTCGGTACTGGAAAGCACGCTGGCGACGCGACTGCTGCATCGCACCACCCGGCGCATCGCGCTGACCGACGACGGTGAGCGGGTGCGGGTCTGGGCGGAAAAACTGCTGGGGGAGTTCGATCATTTTCTCGGCGAGATCTCCCAGGCCCGGCACCAGCCCAGCGGTTCGCTGCACATTTGCAGCAGCTTCGGTTTCGGGCGTAACCACGTGGCGCCGGCGATCTGCAAGCTGTCGCAGACCTATCCCAAACTCGATATTCGCCTGGATGTGTTCGACCGGGTGGTGGACATCGTCGGCGAGGGTTTCGATCTGGAAATCCTCGTCGGCGACGACCTGCCGGGCCAGCACCTGGGGCGCAAACTGGTGAGCAACCGCCGCGTGCTGTGCGCAACGCCCGAGTACCTGGCGCGACGCGGTACGCCGCAATCCCTCGATGACCTGAAAGATCACGATTGCCTGGTGCTCAAGGAGCGCAACAATTCGTTCGGCGTGTGGAACCTGACTCGCGACGGACAGGAGGAATCGGTGCGGGTCAGCGGCCCGTTGTCCTCCAACAGCGGCGAGATTGTGCTGGAGTGGGCGTTGAGCGGCGGCGGGATTCTGCTGCGTTCGATGTGGGACGTGAAACCGATGCTGGAGCAGGGCCGGCTGGTGCAGGTGCTGGAGCAATACACCCAGAGCGCCAACGTCTGGGCGGTTTATCCAACCCGGCTCAGCGAGTCGGCGAAATTGCGGGTTTGCGTGGAGTTTCTGGAAGCGTATTTCCGCGACATGTCTGTCGAATAAAAAGCTCGGGCGCCATCAGCGCCCGGCCTTTTTTTGTCAGCCCAACCAGGGATTGTCCGCCAGATGCCGGGCTTCGAAGGCGCGGATCTGCCCGGCCCGTTGCAGCGTGGTGCCGATCGCATCGAGCCCCAGCAGCAGCGATTGCTTGCGCAGTTGATCGATCTCGAAACCGATCACTGAGCCGTCCGCCAGTTCGATGTGTTGTTCCGGCAGATTGACGCTGATCTGCGCCGTGGCGGCGATGCTGCTGGCCTCGGCAACGCGCTTGAATCCGGCCTCGTCCAGTTGAATCACCAACACGCCGTTGCGCTGGCAGTTGTCGTAGAAAATCCCGGCGAACGTGGTGCCGATCAGTGCGCGGATGCCGACTTGCTTCAAGCCCCAGACCGCATGTTCGCGACTGGAGCCGCAACCGAAGTTGGGGCCGGTGACCAGAAACGTCGCGGTATTCCACGGCGCCTGGTTGAGCACGAATTGCGGATTCGGCTCGCCGGAAGCGAGGAACCGCGAATCGAAGAACAAGCCGCGATCCAGCCCTTGGCGATCGATGCCCTTGAGAAACTGCTTGGGCATGATCACGTCGGTGTCGATGTTGGCGGCCAGCAACGGCGCGGCGCTGCCGGTGACGGTGTTGAATGTCTGCATGGTTCAAGCCTCCTGCGCGAGCGCGCGCACGTCAGTCAAATGCCCGCTGATGGCGGCGGCAGCGACCATCGCCGGGCTCATCAAGTGAGTACGCGCCCCGGCGCCTTGACGGCCCTCGAAATTGCGATTGGTGCTGGAGGCGCAACGGTCGCCGGGGGCGAGTACGTCATCGTTCATCGCCAGGCACATCGAGCAACCCGATTGCCGCCATTCGAAACCGGCGTCGAGAAAGACCTGCGCCAACCCTTCGTCTTCGGCCTGCTGCCGAACCAGCGTCGAACCCGGCACGATCATCGCCCGTACGTGAGTCGCCACATGCTTGCCGCGCACGACGCGGGCGACGTCACGCAAGTCCTCGATCCGCGCGTTGGTGCAGGAGCCGATGAAGGCGTGGCTGATCACCACGTCGCTCAGGGGCATGCCCGGTTGCAGGCCCATGTAGTCGAGGGCGCGTTGCAGACCCTGACGCAGAATCGGGTCGGGTTGCGCGGCCGGGTCCGGCACATGCCCGCCGACCGGGGCGGCCTGATCGGGGCTGGTGCCCCAGGTGACCATCGGCTCCAGCGCCGCGACGTCGAGGGTGACCTCGCGATCGAACACGGCGCCGTCGTCGCTGCGCAGCGTTTTCCAGCGCTCGACGGCCTGGGTCCAGCGTTCGCCCTTGGGCGCGCGTGGCTTGAGTTGCAGGTAGGCGAAGACCTTGTCGTCCGGCGCCATGAACGCGCCTCGGGCACCGGCCTCCACGGCCATGTTGCAGATGGTCATGCGCGCTTCGACGCTGAGGGCTTCGATCGCCGGGCCGGCAAACTCGATCGCATAACCGGTGGCCCCGGATGCGCCGATGCTCTCGATCAGCGCCATGATGATGTCCTTCGAGGTCACGCCCGCGCCGAGCACGCCGTTGACCGTCACGCGCAGGGTTTTCAGGCGTTTGTAGACCAGGGTCTGGGTGGCCAGCAGGTGCTCGATCTCCGAGGTGCCGATACCGAAACCAAAGGCGCCCAGCGCACCGTAAGTGGTGGTATGGCTGTCACCGGCGGCCACGACCATGCCGGGGAGAATGAAGCCTTGCTCCGGCGCCACCACATGTTCGATGCCCTGGCGTTTGTCGAGGACATCGAACAGCTCGATGCCGAAATCCCGGCAATTCTTCTCGAAATACGACACCTGCTGCGCGCCGCCGGCGTCCGGCATCGTCGCCGTGCGGGCAGGGGCGGTGGGGTTCACATGATCGACCACCGCCAGCGTCGCCCCCGGCCGCCAGACTTCACGTCCAGCCTCGCGCATCCCGCTGAAGGCTTGCGGGCTGGTGTACTCGTTGGCGACCTGACGGTCCACATAAAGCAGCACATGGCCCTGATCGTCGAGGGTGCAAACGGTGTGGCTGTCGATGTGCTTCTGGTACAGCGTTCTGGGGCGGCTCATGGGCGTTGGCTCTTTTCGGTCGGTTCGGACTACCGAAAGAATATTCAACGCGAGATTTGCATCAAGATTGCTTTAGTGAAGTTGTTAATCATGAAGTGTGAATAATCAAAGGCTGTGGCGTTGTTGCCCTCTCCCTTGGGAGAGGGCCTGGGTGATGGGGCGAGGGATTGCAGCTCAAACCTCCGGCAGCTTCGCAATCACCTTGATCTCGAAATCAAACCCGTACAGCCACGTCACCCCCACAGCGGTGATGTTCGGAAACGGCGCCTCGCCCCAGAACTCCGGCACGACTTCCCAAATGGTTTCGAACTTGGCCTGCGGGTCGACCATGAACACGGTCACATCCAACACATCATCAAAGCTGCAGCCCGCCGCATCGAGAACGGCATTGAGATTGCTGAACGCCAACCGCACCTGCTGTCGCAGATCCGGCTCGGGCGAGCCGTCTTCGTGGCTGCCGACTTGCCCTGAGACAAACAGAAAACCATTGGAGCGCACGGCTGGTGAGTAGCGATTGCGCTCATAAAGCGCCTGGCGTTTGGGTGGGAAAACGACGTCACGGGTCATGGGGTGTCTCCTTCAAGGGGGTTGAACCTGTGTTGAAGGAAATTTAAAGCGCTTGCGCCGGGCGGATAAACCAGCAACCTTGGCGATCACTGTTTTTGAAATCCAAACAATCGGCGCGAAATCCGGGGTGCCAATGGACCGTTTTGATGCAATGCAGGCGTTCGCGCGGGTGGTGGAGGCGGGCAGCTTCACCAAGGCGGCGCAGACGCTGCACATGAGCAAGACCACCGTGACGCATCTGGTGCAGCAACTGGAGGCGCGGCTGCGGGTCAAGTTGCTCAACCGCACCACGCGCAAGGTCAACGTCACCGTGGACGGCGCGGCGTACTACGAACGGGTCATCAGGCTGCTGGCCGACATGGAGGACGCTGAAACCAGCCTGTCCGGCGCTTCGGTCCAGCCCAAGGGACGTCTGCGTGTGGACGTGCCCAGCCCGTTGGCAAAGCTGATTCTGGTCCCCGCGTTGCCCGGGTTCTATGCGCGCTACCCGGACATCCAGATCGAGATGGGCGTCAGTGATCGCATCGTCGACATCATCGATGAGAACGTCGATTGCGTGGTGCGTGGCGGTGAATTACGGGATCAGTCGCTGATGGCCCGGCGGGTCGCCGATCTTCAACTCGGAGTGTTCGCGGCGCCGGATTACCTGGCCCGCGCCGGCACTCCGGTAGATCCTCGAGAGCTGGAAAACTCCGATCATCGCGTGGTCGGATTCCTCTGGGCGCGCACCGGCAAACCGTTGCCTTACTCCCTGAGCAATCACAACGAACGACTGGAAATACGCGGCCGTCATGCCCTGGCCGTGGATGACGGCAATGCCTATCTGGCAGCGGGCCTTGCCGGTCTGGGGGTCATATGGCTGCCCAAATACATGTCCGATGCCCATCAGGCGCGGGGCGAACTGGTGCCGCTGTTCGAAGACTGGCGCCTCGATCCGATGCCGCTGTACGTCGCCTATCCACCGAACCGGCATCTGAGCCGCAAGGTGCGGGTGTTCATCGACTGGGTCGCCGAGGTCATGGCCCGGCACGCACCGCTCATTGATCGGCCAGATGCTTTAGTAGCCACTCGGTAAAGGCCCGCGCCATCGGGTCGCTTTCACTGTCGCGGTGGGTCAGTAACGCCCAGTTCGGGCCGCGGATGGTGTTCTCCGCCAACGGCTGCAACAGCCCGTCGGCGCGCGCCTTGCGACTGAGCAACTGGCTGACCAGGGCAATGCCGAGCCCGCTGCAGGCGGCGTCCAGCAACAGCCCCGGGTCGGAAAAATTCAGCCCCTGACCTTGCTGACCGACGTCGATCCCGGACTCCACCGCCCAATGGCTCCAGTCCATCTCCCGCTCGCCGTGCAGGGTGGTGCGCCGGGCTGGCGCGACCGCCAACAGGCTCGGATGACACGCCGGATACAGCCGATCAGCATGCAGCACGCGGAAGCTGCATTCAGCCTGCGAACTGATGTCGTCGCGCACCGCGAGGTCGATGGTCTGGGTCGCCATGTCCGGCACTTCGTCAGTGCTGAAAATCCACAAATCCACTTCCGGATGCTCGCGACGGAATTCGCCCAGGCGCGGCAGCAACCAATGCCGGGCGAACGCCGGTGTGGTGTTGAGCACCAGTTGATTGGGTTTCTGATATTGCCCCAGGCGCCGGATGCCCACGGCCAATTGCTGGAGCATCGCCTGGGTGGTGCTGAGCAGATCGTGGCCGGCATCGGTCAGGGCGACGCTGCGTCCGCTGCGGAAAAACAGCGGCTGCTCAAGGTACGCCTCAAGGCTGCGGATCTGCTGGCTGATCGCTGACTGGGTAAGGCTCAGCTCTTCGGCGGCCTTGTGAAAACTCCCCAGTCGAGCCGCCGCTTCGAAGCCGCGCAGGGAGCTGAGAGGTGGCCAGTGTTTCAGCATGATCGATAAGTTCCTCTAATCATTTATCCGCTAAATCCATCGTTTGTTCGCCCTGAAGGGCCTGCGTAGCATAGCTGCCAACGCCGCCAAGGCTGTTTTTCATTGAACACAATGGCTTAACTCAAAGGGCTTTTACCATGCAGCAGAACAATAAAAACAACAACGGTTGGATGATGCCGGCTGAGTGGGTGACCCACGCCGCGACGTGGATGGTCTGGCCGCACAATCAGGCGCTGTGGGAGTCCGGTTGGGGCGTGACGCTGCCGCTGGTGCAGGAAGATTTCGCCCGGGTGGCCAACGCCATCGCCCGGTTCGAACCGGTGAAAATGGTGGTCGATCCTTCCGCCGTCGCCAGCGCCAAGGCCTTGTGCGGGCCGAACATCGAATTGATTGAGCTGGCGGTCAACGACAGTTGGTGCCGCGACTCCGGCCCGAGTTTCGTCTGCCATCCGCAACAAGGCCTGGCCGGGGTGAGCTGGCGCTTCAACGCCTGGGGCGGCAAATCGGCCCATGATCTGGACGAAAGCCTGGCCCGCCGCGTGCTCAATCAGTTGGGCGGCGAATGTTTCGGCACGTCCCTGAGCAACGAAGGCGGGGCGATTCACGTCGATGGCGAAGGCACGCTGATCACCACCGAATCGGTGCTGCTCAATCCCAATCGCAACCCCGGCGTGAGCAAGGCCGAAATGGAAGAAATCTTCAGCCGCCTGCTCGGCGTGAAGAAAACCGTCTGGCTGCCGGGTGACCCGGATTATGTGACCGGCGACATGACCGACGGCCACGTCGATGGCGTCTGCGCCTTCGCCCGTCCTGGCGTGCTGCTGGTGGACGCGACCCATGACCGCAGCTCGGTGTACGCCGAAGTCGTGCGGGAAAACCGTCGTGCGCTGGAGCTGGCGACCGACGCTCAGGGACGCAAATTCGAGCTGATCGAACTCTATGAAGCCAGCGATGCGGTGGACACCGAGGCCGAAGTGTTCTGCGCCTCGTACACCAATTTCTACATCGCCAACGGCGCGATCATCATGCCGGCCTATGGCATCGACGCTGACAAGGTCGCCGCCGAAACGCTTGCCCGGGCCTTCCCGGGCCGCGAAGTGGTGCCGGTGCGCATCAATCATCTGGCCCATGGCGGCGGCGGGGTGCACTGCATCACCCAGCAACAGCCGGCCTGGCCGGTGGAGGGTTGAGTCATGACGCTGTTGAACATCGCCACCACCCAGATGCCCTGCACCTGGGATCTGAAAAGCAACCTCGATCTGGCTGAGGTGCTGGTACGCGAAGCCGCCGCGAAGGGCGCGCAGGTGATCCTGTTGCAGGAGCTGTTCGCCACGCCGTACTTCTGCATCGAACAGAACCATGCGCACATGGCCCTGGCCGAGGAATACCGCGACAGCAAAGTGTTGGCGCGCTTCGCCGCCCTGGCCCGTGAACTGGGCGTGGTGTTGCCGCTGAGCTGGTATGAAAAGGCCGGCAACGCCTACTTCAACTCCCTGAGCGTGGCCGATGCCGACGGACGCCTGCTCGGGGTCTATCGCAAGACCCACATCCCGAACGCCATCGGCTATCAGGAGAAGGAATATTTCAGCCCCGGCGACACCGGTTTCCGCGTCTGGGACACCGCGTTCGGCCGGCTCGGCGTGGGCATCTGCTGGGACCAGTGGTTCCCCGAGACCGCGCGCTGCCTGGCGCTGATGGGCGCCGAAGTGCTGCTGTTTCCCACCGCCATCGGTTCGGAACCGGGCTGCGCGGAGCTGGATTCCCGGGACCACTGGCAGATGACCATGCGCGGCCACGCCGCTGCCAACCTGCTGCCGGTGATCGCGTCCAACCGGGTGGGTCATGAAGTGGCGGGCAGCGACGCGGATCTGCAAATGCGCTTCTACGGCTCGTCGTTCATCAGCAACCACAAGGGCAAGTTGCTCGCCGAAGCCGACCGTGACAGCACGGGTGTGCTGGTGCACACCCTCGATCTGGCAGCCATGCGCGAAGACCGTTTGAGCTGGGGGATCTACCGCGACCGGCGCCCGGAAATGTATGGCCCGCTGCTGAGTCAGGACGGCCGTCACCTTCACGCCCGCTGGAATCCTCAAGGAGTCTGATATGCATACCCCGAACAAGTGGTTGCTGGGCGCTCTGGGCCTGGCGCTGGTCGGCGTGATGCCCGCCGTACACGCCGAAGACAAGACCCTGCGGTTGTACAACTGGGCGGATTATTTCGCCGAAGACACGCTGACAAAGTTCACCGCCGAGACTGGGATCAAGGTGATCTATGACGTCATGGACGGCAGCGAAACCCTGGAAGCCAAGATGCTCTCCGGCGGCAGTGGTTACGACCTGATTTTCCCCGGCGACACCGTGGCCGAGCGCCTGATGCGCGCCGGCAGTCTGTTGCCGCTGGAACCAGCGAAAATCGCCGCGATGAGTGATATCGAACCGGGTCTGCAAAAACTGCGCAGCCACTACGAACATTCGAACAAGGCCACTGTGCCGTATACCTGGGGCACTATCGGCCTGACCTACAACGCCGAGCAGATCAAGCAGCGCATGGCCGATGCGCCGGTGAACAGCCTGGACATGCTGTTCAAACCGGAGCTGGCGGCGAAGTTTGCCGATTGCGGGATCTCGATGATCGACTCGCCGGACGAAGCGCTGGCGGTGGTGCTCAACTACCTCGGTCGTGATCCGCGCAGTGGCAAGCCGGCGGATCTGGCGGCGGCCAGTGACGTGCTGATGAAGCTGCGGCCGTACATCCGCAAGTTCCAGTCGCAACCGGTGACCGACCTGGTCAACGGCAACCTGTGCCTGTCGCTCGGCTACAGTGGCGACATGACCCAGGCCCAGCGCACCTCGGACAGCGCCGGCAAGAAGACCCAATTCCAGTACCGCGTGCCCCGCGAAGGCACCACGGTGTGGATGGACACCATGGCCATTCCGGTCGATGCCAAACACCCGGAGTACGCCTACGCCTTCATCAACTTCGTGATGCGCCCGGAAAACATGGCCGCCATCAGCAATTTCACCGGTTACCCGACCTCCAACGCCAAGGCCCGGGCCGGGGTGGACGAGGCCATGCGCAACAACCCGGATATCTACCTCGACGAAGCGACCTATGCTCGTCTGATACCGGGCAAGGACATTCCCCAGGCCGACATGCGCGCGCGTATGCGCACCTGGACCAAGTTCAAGACCGCCACTGCAAAGTGATTTTTATCCGGGCCGCCCGGCGGCCCACTACAACATCAGGAACGTACACATGCCGACTCGTCGCGAGTTCATCAAACAGGTTTCCGTCGCCGCCGGTGTCGGTGCTGCCGTCATGGGCCTTGGCCTGTCATCGGCACGCGTGCTGGCGGCCGGCACAGGGCGCTGGTTCATGCCCGACGAGGGCGACAAACATGAGCGCGCGTTCATGGCATTCGGCGCGCAGGACGCCATCTGGGAAGACTTCACCGAAGACGTCCAGGAAGCCCTCGGCCGCATCGCCCGGGCCATCGCTCGTTATGAGCCGCTGACGATCTATTGCCGCAGCGGTGAACGCAGCCTGGCCGAAGAGATTTGCGGTACATCGAACATCACCTACCAGACCGCTGCACTCGACGACATCTGGATGCGCGACATCAGCGCCAACTTCGTCATCGACGACAACAACGGCCTCGGCGCGGTGGATTTCAACTTCAGCGGCTGGGGCGGCAAGCAGCAACACGCCAAGGACGCGAAGATCGCCAAACGGGTCGCAGCCGATGCGCAAGCGACCTACATCCGCAGCGAACTGGTGGGCGAGGGCGGCGGTATCGAAGTCGACGGCCACGGCACCGCGATCATGACCGAGAGCTGCTGGATCAACAGCAATCGCAACCCGGACTGGAGCAAGGCGGATGTCGAGGCCGAACTCAAGGCACGACTGGGCCTGCGCAAGATCATCTGGCTGCCGGGGATCAAGAACAAGGACATCACCGACGCTCACGTCGACTTCTATGCGCGCTTCGTCAAACCGGGCGTGGTGATCGCCAACCTCGACACCGACGAGGAGTCCTACGATCACAAGGTCACCCTGGCGCACCTGGAAATCCTCAAGAAAGCCACCGACGCCGATGGCCGTGCGCTGCAAATCCATGTGGTGTCGCCACCGCTGAAACCGCGCAAGAGCAAGTTCAACCAGGACAACCCGGACTTCGCCGCCGGCTACATCAACTACTTCGTGATCAACGGCGCGGTCATCGCCCCGGAGTTCGGCGACAAGGCAGCGGACAAGAAGGCGTTCGATCTGCTGAGCCAGCTCTACCCGGACCGTGAGGTGGTGCAAATCAACATCGACGCCATTGCGGCGGGCGGTGGCGGGATTCACTGCGTGACCAGTCATCAACCGGCGTAATACCCGTCATGACTGCTCCCACGCAGAGCGTGGGAACCTTCGATAACCGATCAGCGGAAACGCGCGGGAAGCGCCTCGGCGAACGGATAGAAGTCAAACCACGGTTTGGCTTCTTCGAGAACCCGGGCAACGGAAGGGCGCTGCACCAGTCGTTCGAAATAGGCATGCAACCGGTGGTGATCCTCGGGAATTGGCACCAGTGTGCTCGCATAGAACAACGCGGGGGCGGCAGAGCAGTCGGCCAGGCTGAAGTCCGGGCTGGCGACCCATTGGCCGCTCACTAATTGCCGTTCCAGCATGCCGTACATCGTCAGCAGGGTGGCCCGTTCGCCGCTCAGATCAGCGTTGCCGGCATGGATGCGGTCGGCAACGATTCTCTGCAACGGCGTCTGCCCGTAGTGATCGAAAATCCGGTCCCATAACCGCACTTGCAACGCGGTGTCCCAGTCTTCGGGAATCAGCTTCGTCGAGCCGCCATGGACGTGATCCAGATACTCGATGATCACACTCGACTCCGCGATATTGCGCTGGCGGGCGCGATCCTGAATCACCGGGAACTTCACCAGCGGCCACAAGGCCCGCAACTCCTCGCGTTCGGCCTCGCTGGAGAGGTCGATCAGGCGCTTTTCGAAGGCGATCCCCTGTTCATACAGGGCGATCAGCACCTTGTGGCAGTAGGACGACAGCGGGTGGTAGTAGAGGGTCAGATCCATGGGGCGGTGCTCCGGGGCAGCGGCAAAAGGCACTACACAGGTATAGCTCGCCTATGCACCGGCAGTCTTCACTTCGCTTGATAGTAGCGGATCAATTGCCTCGATTTGATGAAGGTGACGTAGCCGAGCGCAGCTATCAGCAATAACGCCAGTGCCGGACCAGCAGCGTTGGCTCCTGTGTTGAATTGGACATAGAGCGAAAAGACGAGAATCAGTGCGACGTAACTTGCCAGGCATTTGTTGAAAAGCGCCAGAAGCAGCGCAACGCTTGCGACGATCACTGAGTGGGCGACGGTGATCAGTCCCATTTCCATCAACAGTGAAGAGGGGATGCTACCGAATTTGAGTTGGGCGACCGTCACCGGGATTTCGTACAGAAACCATTGCAACGTGCCGACCAGCAGCAGGCTAAGGGCAGTGATCGACAGTAAGTGTTTTGTTCTGGAGCTCATTGGCCTTCCTTGCGTTCATGCGCCGCTGCGGCGAGTTGTTCAGTGTCCACCCGCACAAAAACCGAGTCGCCCACCGCTGTCAGCACATCCCCGGCGTAGACCTCGCAGATCACCCGGGTCTTGCGCCCGACTTCGCCCTCGACTCTTGCGCTAAGGGTCAGCGGCACGCCCATTGGCGTCGGTTTGATGAACTTGATGCCGAGGTTGCCGGTGACGCAGTTGATGCGCGGCAGGCTCTCTGGCTCGCGTTGTTCGGCGCGGTAGTGGTAAGCCATTGCGGTCCAGTTGGAGTGGCAGTCCACCAGCATGGCGATCAGCCCGCCGTAGACCAGTTCCGGCCAGCCGCAGTACATGGCTTCGGGCAGGTGCTCGGCGACGACATGCACGCCGTCCTCGTGCCAATGGCTCTTGATGTGCAGACCATGGGGATTGCTGCTGCCGCAGCCGAAACAAACCCCTTCCGGAGCGGCGGTGTCTTGCAGGGAAGTGCCGAGAGTCGTCATGCCGGGATCATCCTTAAACAGTGAGCAGAACCGGGGCGGATTCTAACCCTGAACGGCTCGGTTTGAGGATGCTCTCCTACAGTCTCGGAGGACTCCTTGTGGGAGCGGGGCTTGCCCGCGAAGGCGTCGGGTCAGTCAATATTATTGCGACTGGTCCGACGCCTTCGCGAGCAAGGCCGCTCCCACGAGGAGGGGGAGCGGTTTCAAGAATGCTGAATATCCCGATCCTTGGTTTCCGGCAGGAAGAAGATTCCCAGCACCGCTGTCATCACCGCAATCACGATCGGATACCACAAGCCGTAATAGATATCTCCGGTTGCGGCGACCATGGCAAACGCCACCGTCGGCAGGAACCCGCCAAACCAGCCGTTACCGATGTGATACGGCAGCGACATCGAGGTGTAGCGAATCCGTGCCGGGAACAGTTCCACCAGCCACGCCGCAATCGGCCCGTACACCATGGTCACGTAGATCACCAGAATGGTCAGCAGGAGCAGCACCATCGGGTAGTTGGTCTTGGCCGGGTCTGCTTTCTCCGGATAGCCGGCCTCTTTGAGTGCGGCGCCGAGGCTGGCGGTGAAGGCGTCGTTGCGGGTCTTGAAGTCGGCGGCGGGCAGGGCGCTGCCCTCGAAGCTCTCGATCACTTTGTCACCGATACGCACCTGCGCCACGGTGTTCGGTTCGGACACGACGTTTTCGTAAGGAATGGCCCGCTTGGCCAGCACGGTTTTCGCCAGATCGCACGAACTGGTGAATTTGGCCTTGCCCACCGGGTCGAACTGGAACGAGCACTGGTCGGGGTTGGCGATCACTTTGACCGGGTTCTTCTCCTGGGCGACGAACACATCCGGGTTCCCGTACTGGGTCAGCGCATGGAAGATCGGGAAGTAGGTCACCGCCGCCAGAATGCACCCGGCCATGATGATGCCCTTGCGGCCAATGCGGTCGGACAGGCTACCGAACAGCACGAAAAACGGCGTGCCGATCAGCAGCGAACCGGCGATCAGCAGGTTGGCGGTCTGCGGGTCGATCTTCAGCGTCTGCAACAGGAAAAACAGCGCGTAGAACTGCCCGGTGTACCAGACCACCGCCTGGCCGGCGGTGCCGCCGAGCAGGGCCATGATCACGATTTTCAGGTTGTCCCAGCGGGCGAAGGATTCGGTCAGCGGCGCTTTCGACGCCTTGCCCTCGGCTTTCATCTTCATGAACACCGGCGATTCGTTCAGTTGCAGGCGGATGTACACCGACACCGCCAGCAGCAGGATCGACAGCAGGAACGGAATCCGCCATCCCCAGGCCTCGAACGCTTCAGTGCCCAGCGCGGTACGGCACGCGAGGATCACCAGCAGCGACAGAAACAGACCAAGGGTCGCGGTGGTTTGAATCCACGAGGTGAAATAGCCACGCTTGCCCTTCGGCGCGTGCTCGGCCACATAGGTCGCCGCGCCGCCGTATTCACCGCCCAGCGCCAGGCCTTGCAGCAGCCGCAGGGTGATCAGAATGATCGGCGCCGCGACCCCGATGGTCGCGTAACCTGGCAGAAAACCCACAATGGCCGTCGACACACCCATGATCACGATCGTGATCAGAAACGTGTGCTTGCGCCCGATCATGTCACCCAACCGCCCAAACACAATCGCCCCGAACGGCCGCACCGCAAAACCGGCGGCGAAGGCGAGCAGGGCGAAGATAAAGGACGTGGTCTCATTCACGCCGGCAAAGAAGTGCTTGGCGATGATCGCCGCCAGAGAGCCGTAAAGGTAAAAGTCGTACCACTCGAACACCGTCCCCAGGGACGAGGCAAAAATGACCTTGCGCTCCTCCTTGCTGACACTGTGATGCGGGGCGCTGCCTGTAGACATGCTGTCGAGAACCGCCATGAGTGTTTCTCCGTCGTGCTTTTTGTTGTTGCAGGCCGGAGCACCTGACAGTGTTGCTGTACCCATGGCCTGGGGTCGTTGTCGCATCGCCCGTGTATCAAGCGGGCACAGACTGACGGCCTCACCCTTGGGGGGAGGTTCCCTTGAGCATAGCTGTCGAAACACGTTCCTTCTTCAAACAGCGCCCGGGGCCTGTAAACTGGCCGCCCGAAATGGCGCGCATCCTTGAATGCACACGCCGTCGATCACTTTCAGCAAAGGATTTTCCCATGGCCAATCAAGACCTCAGCTACACCCCGGACCCGGATGCAGACTCGATTTCTTCGGACGTTGTCGGCTTCAACGGGATTCTGGTGTCGACCCAGATTCCGACCCGTGCCGATGGCAGCCTGGAACTGGGCGATGTCATGTTGCAGAGCGAATGCACCTTGCAGGCGCTGAAAGTGGCGCTGGAGAAGGCCGGCAGTTCGATGGATCGGGTGATGCACCTGACCATCTACCTAACTGATATGGCCGACCGTGCGGCGTTCAATGAAGTCTACAAACGCTTCTTCGCCAAGCCATGGCCGGTGCGCGCGGCGGTCGGCGTGGCGGCGCTTGCGGTGGACGGCATGAAGGTCGAAGTCACCGCGATGGCCGCCAAGGCCTGACCTGGACCCTGTGGGCAGGCATCAGGCACAAAACCTGTGGGCTGGCCTGCCAGCGATAGCGGTGTGTCAGGCACCATCAATGTTGAATGTGCTGCCGTCATCGCTGGCAAGCCAGCTCCCACAATGTTCCGGGGGTGTCTGCCGAATTGGCGTCTGGCACAAAACCTGTGGGAGGTGGCTTGCCAGCCCCCACAAAGTGCGAAGAACCTACAGGTTTTCGAAGTGCGCCAGGGTCATCGACTGCCTGCCGATGTCGGCGTGGGGCAACGAGGGATCATCGGCGTGGGTCAGCAGTCGGTGTTCCGGCAGTTTCAAATGGCCCTTCTCGAACTCACGAAAACCCTGTGTCGCCTTGTTGTAGTGAAAGTGCGCGTACCACAGCAGGGTGGCGGGCGTTTTCGTAAGGTCGTGGATCTCGTACTCCTGCATGAAGTCCCGACGCCCGTCGCGGCGCTTGCCGAGGTCGACTTTGTCTTTGGCCTTGCGAATTTCTACAACCTTCTGCTCCAGCAAGTCGACGAGCATGCCGTCAGTGGGGTTTTTGCTCCTCAGTGATTGTTCGGTGCGCATTTGCCGACCGCGCGTCTTGAGTTGAGCGGCGCTGTCGCGCAACGACTTGATAAGTGCCGGTTCGGCATCGAGCTTTTCCAGACGCTCGGCGCGATGGGTCAGTTCATCGGCTTCGCTGACCAGCATATGCTCCAGGTCGACCGGCAACATGTCTTGCTCGGCGTAGGCGTTCACTTTGGTTTCATAAGTGGGTAGGGAATTCAGGCGTTTGCGGGCTTCGGCTAGCAGGTTGTCCAGATCTGCGGATGTCGGTTCATTACTTTGCACCGGCGGATTCAACAGGCGAAAACGACCGTTGGTATTCTGTTCCCAAACCTCGGTCACTCCGCCTTTACCCGTCAGCTGAAATTGTCGAGTCTGAGTCGTTGGCTCCCAGGACTCGACGCCAATCAGAGTTGCACCGTCTACGGTAGTAAACGTCTTCTTGGTAATCGTGCCGCCCGTTTGCCGGGTGTGTGGCAGTAGACGCGCGGTACGTGCGTTTTCGGCCAGTTCTTCGATTAGCGCTTCCAGTTGCGGGATTTCATCGAGGCGCAGGTGTTGAGGGTAGGTGGTGGCCCATACGCGAATATCCCGCAGGAATGATTGGTAAGTATCGATGCAGTTTTGTAGAACCTGATTGCGTTGCGTGGCGGTCATTACGGCTGCCGAGAGGTTGTGTTGCGAGTCCATCGCCCGGTGAGTCCTCAGGCTCATTTCGTCCGCCTGCCGATGGAAGAACAGCCATGAAGCATCGGACATGTCCTCGTGGCGGTGGATATTTTCCAGCATGTGGTTGGCTTTGAAGTAGAGCAGATTACCCTCGGACATGCGACCGTTTAGAACAGTGAGTTGTTGGCTGAACAACGCTTTGTCTGCAGGGTCGATGATGCGCTCGTACCATCGATTGAGATCGCGCATGAGGATTTCGATGGTCTCGATCGACTTCAGGTTTTCCAATCGGAGTTGGCGCATTGTCAGTAGCAAGTTCACTTGCTTGCGAAATGCGCTCCCGGGCAATTTCACCAGTTCATTGAGAAGTCCGTTGATCTGATAGGTTCGTCGACGGAGATTGTTATTGTGCAGGTGAACCAGAAATTCGAGGCGGTCTGCTACCTTGCCGGCATCCTTACTCAAATCTTTGTTCAACAAGCGTCGATTGTTGCCATGGCGAAGGGGAATTAGCTCGACCAGCAGCGCATAACGTCGTTCGGTAAGTTCTATATCGCCCTTGCACACAATCTCGGCCGCTGGACCCAGCCGGTAACGATCGTAATCCGATGCGCCATAGTAATGGTCGAGAATGACTTTGCTACGCGGGAATCGCGCTTGCATTTCTACCGTCAATGCTTCAGCAACGCTGGTCAATTGGTAGAGACGCCGGAATCCACGGTCTACCCACCAGCGCGGCAGCCGCTCGCGAATCGCCAGTGGCCAGAGCGGATCCAGCGCCTCGGCGACGTGCCCGATTACGTTGCCACCGCCCAGTCCGCCACCATCGAACGTCGTACCGTGCACCGCGAAATGGGTGTTCCACTCGCCGTTTTCATCCAGGGCTATCGGTTGTTTGTAGGTCTTCTGCGCGGTGCCGCTCAGGCGCCAGCCACGGGAATCTTTACTGGGTTCTACCTGGTAGACCTGCCCGCAACGGACAATGAAATCACCGTCGGGGTGTCGATAAACATTGCGATAGACACCGGCCTTGCCTGGCTCGATAGCGACCAGGTTGATACTGCGCGGGCAGGTGTAACCATCGAAGCGAGCTAGGTGGTGAGGGGCTGGGTGTCTGGTTGCTGGCGTGGTTGTTCGTGCGGATTTAATGGGACTGAACGACAGGTCGTCCAACTGCCGCTTGCGGGTCAGGGTTCGGGCGGCGTGGGTCGCCGTGCCGGGCGCGTGAGCGGGCGGCCGAGCCCCGCCCACACTCACCCCCGGCAAGATATCCATGGCCGCATCGATCAGGCACAACAGCACCGATTCCAGCTCCGCCACGCCATCGCCAACCCGGCCGCGCAGGAAGGCGGCGGCGGCCTGGTTGGCGCTGGTCCAGGCGTCGTACAGGGCGATCGTGGTGCCGACGAAGGGCACCATGCTCAGGGCCATTTTCAGGTAGTTGAACGCGCGCGGGCCGTTGAGCGCGTAGCGTTCCAGGTACAGCGCATCGTTGGAGCGCGAGGTGCCGCGATGGGCCTCGATCAGCCGGCCCATGTGCACGTTGAGCAGGTGCGCGGCCAGAGTGGTGCTGGCGGGCCAGCGGGTGCCGACGCCGATCAGCGCGCTGAAGCGTTTTTCGCTGGCCTGGCCGATCCGCACTTCGTGGGCGCGGACGTTGCCCAGCAGCGCGCGGCCGGCAAGGTAACCGGCCCAGGTGTCCTGCGCGCACTGGTTGAACAGGCCGAGGCGGGCTTCTTCCAGGCTGGCGTAGCGGCGCAGGAGCCGGCCGTCGGGGCTGTCGGGCAGGTAGAGCAGGGTGATGCCGCTGGACGGTTGCTGAATGAAGGTGACGCCGGCCAGGGTCACCGGGCCTTCGTCCGGGGTGTCCTTGCCGCTGCTGTTGAGCGTCGCCGGCAGCAGAATGACGGACGAAGCCTCTGCACTCTGGCCATCGATGGCCGCATCGAAGATCCGCTGCTCGTCGGCGCTGATGTGCTGCTGCAAGCGTGCGTATTCGCCTTGCAGACGCAGCATCAGGCCCCAGGGCTCGAGCAGGCATTCGCGGCGGTGCTGGTTGACGAACGGTGGATCGTCACTGGAACCCATGAATACCTGACGGATCAGGGTTTCATAGGCCTTGGCCAGATCCAGTTCCGGCAGCACCCGGTTCAGGTACGCCTTGGTGATGCCGCGCACCAGCGTCTGGCGCTCGGCCTCGCTCGACGCCGTGGCTTCGACGCGCAGGAAACCCAGGCGCAACTGCATCGGTTCCAGGCTCATCGACGGCGTGTTGTCGAGATTCTGCTGCGCCAGTTCCAGCAACGCGATCTTGCTGCGGGTCTTGCTCGGCACCAGCACCAGTTTCACCGGCGTACCCGGCGCGCCGGGGGCGGGAACGGTGTGTTTTTCCGTGGCCACCGAGTCCGGCAGATCCAGCTGGATGTCGAACTCACCCTTGAGCGAGAAATCCTTGCGCAGACGCTCGTGCAGGTGCTGACGGGTGAACGGCTCGCGCGGCGGCAGGGCGATTTCCAGCAGGGCGTGACTGCGCTGCATGGCGCCGATGTAGTGCTCGATCAGTTGCTTGAGGGTGCTGCGCGTGCCCAGGGACAGGTTGCGCAGCCAGTCCGGCAGGTTGTCGGCGAGGGTGGCGCTGCGGCGCTGCTCTTGCAGATGGGCGAGGGCCAGTTGTCGGGCGCCGCTGACCGGCACTTGCAGGGCCGCGCGAAACCGCTGGCGCAGCGTTTCCAGCTGCTCGGCCAGTTGCGTCGCCTGCGCCGGTTCGCTGTAGCGCTGGCGCAGGCTGGCGAGTTGCTCGTCGAATTCGAAGGTCATTTCGTGCAGGGCGTGATGCAGCGGGTCGCCGCTGATGGGCGTCAGTTGCACGACGAGTTCGGCGTCCTGTGCATGGCGCTTGAACACCTCGCGTTCGAGGGCGCGGCGATTGGCGAAACGTTGCACGCCACCGCCGGCACCGGGCCAGATCAGCAGCAGGCTGTGGGGCGACTCGGGATCGTGCAGGGCGGCGGTTTCGGTGATGATCCAGGGGCCGTTGAGGGCGGTGCGGGTGCTGTTGGCCTGTTCGATGAGTGAGAGCGAGAGGCTGGCGACGCAGGGGTTGCGAGTGGTTTTCTCGGTGATTTCTTCGGTGGTTGCGCTGGCGCCCTCGCGAGCAGGCTCGCTCTCACCGGGGAGCTGCAAAATGTGCTTGAGCGTTTGGTGTTCATCGTCGCTCAGTTGCTTGAGAGTGTGTTGCAGGTCGGCTTCGGCCAACAGGGCTTTTTTGTGCGCGCCATGCAGGGCGGTGAATTCGCGATTGAGGGTCACCAGGTCCAGCGCGCGCTCGCGGTACAGCAATTTGTACGCAGCAGCGTCGGCGTCGGCCTCGGCGCTTTCCAGGGTCTGGAACCGTTGATCCAGGGTCTGCCGTTGTTCGGCGCTGGCGTGCTGCGACCAGTGTTCCAGCGCAGCCTGCTGGCGTGCCACGGCGGCCTTGCGCACCGGCCAGGGGATGTCGGCGTGCAAGGCGCCGAACCACAGCGGCTCATCATCAGTTGCCTCAGAAGGCGAATTGAAGGATGTCGGCGGCATGGCAAATACGCCGCCGACGCTGAGCTGGCGATCCAGCTGCCCGGCCTGATCCAGCACCTGCGCGCCATGTTCGGCCAGCCCCGGCCGGTTCGGCGTGGCACCGCGCAAGGCTGCCAGGCGTGCCTGTTGCCAATGGCTGAGTAGGTCGGTCATGCCCTGGGTCAGCGGCAACGCCCGGGGGCTGTACTCAAAACGCAAGTCGCTGGCGGGCAAGCCCTTGGGCACCAGACCCTGACGGCCCAGCCAGGCCTGCAAGTCGGCGCGTTTGGCGAAGGCCTGCAACGCCACGGCCTGCTTGGGCAGGTAGAGCAATTGCGCGCCGTTCTGCGAATCGCCGACGCTGATCACCCAGGCGTCGGGCAGCGTGACACGGGTGTCGTTGCTCAGCAGCAGATCCACCCGTTCGGCACGCACCGGTTGCGGGCTGGCGGACGTGTCGTCCATCAGCAGCCACAGCGGGCGCAGCTGCTCGGCGCTCAGGGTGCGCTGGGCCAGTGCCACGTGAGCCGTGGCTTCCAGATGAATGCGATACAACTGACTGGCGCGCTCGCGGCGCGAGAGCGGTGTGCCCGGGGCGCGGCCATCCCAATGCGCATTCCAGCTCTGCTCCAGCGCCTGCTGCGGGTCGAGGTTGTGCAGGCGGATGAGCAATTGCAGCGGTGTGAGAGTGCTCAGTGGATGCTGTTTGCTCAGGCCGGTCACGACGCAGGGGCGATCGAGGGCGGCCGCCAGATTGGGGTGCTTATGGACAAAGGCCCAGGCCTGGGCGAGGCCAACGACCTGTTCGGCATGCTGCTCCGATGCACTGAAACGCAGGCCGATTTCCGGCTCGCCGAGGTCGAGTTGGCGCTCCAGCGCAGCGCTCAGCGCCCGTTGGGTGGACGGCACGCCGGCAAACAGTTCGCGCAGGCCGCTGCTGGCGTGGCGCCAACGTTCGAGAGCGGAGTGCAGCAGGCCGCTGTCGATGTTTTCGGACAGGTGGCTGGCGGGCGGCCAGGCGCGGGGTGAAGGCAGGTCATCTAAAGGAAAATGGTTGGGCATGATCAATACGTTCGTGGGGCACGTGGGAAATCCGCGTGCGGAACGAGGTATTGGAAGAAAAGTGCGGGGTTGGTGGGTGTTACATAGTTGGCACCCGAACGGCCAGCACACGATAGGTGTGTTGGCTGAACCGCTGCTTTCGCGGGCAAGCCCTCTCCCACAGGGGATCGGCGGTGATTTTGCCGCCTCCGTTGCCACCCGGCAGCACAGGCGTGCCCGGCGGGCGTTTCGCGGCTACAATGCGCGCCTCGACCGTGAAAGCCTGACTAAAAAAACATATGTCCTTGCCCAAGCATCATCTGGAATTGCTCAGCCCTGCCCGTGACGTGGCCATCGCCCGCGAGGCGATCCTGCACGGCGCCGATGCCGTGTACATCGGTGGCCCGAGCTTTGGCGCGCGCCACAACGCCTGTAACGAGGTGAGCGAAATCGCCGAGCTGGTGGAGTTCGCCCGCCGTTACCACGCGCGGATCTTCACCACCATCAACACCATCCTGCACGACAACGAGCTGGAGCCGGCGCGCAAGCTGATCCATCAGTTGTACGACGCCGGTGTCGATGCGCTGATCGTCCAGGACCTGGGCGTGATGGAACTGGACATTCCGCCGATCGAGTTGCACGCCAGCACCCAGACCGACATCCGCACGCTTGAGCGGGCCAAGTTCCTCGATCAGGCCGGCTTCTCGCAACTGGTGCTCGCTCGTGAGCTGAACCTGCAGGAAATCCGCGCCATCGCCGACGAAACCGACGCGGCCATCGAATTCTTCATTCATGGCGCGCTGTGCGTGGCGTTTTCCGGCCAGTGCAACATTTCCCACGCGCAGACCGGGCGCAGCGCCAACCGTGGCGACTGCTCCCAGGCCTGCCGTCTGCCGTACACCCTCAAGGATGAAAAGGGCGGCGTGATCGCCTACGAAAAACACCTGCTGTCGATGAAGGACAACAACCAGAGCGCCAACATCCGCGCGCTGGTCGAGGCCGGTGTGCGTTCGTTCAAGATCGAAGGTCGCTACAAGGACATGGGCTATGTGAAGAACATCACCGCCTATTACCGCCAGCGTCTGGACGCCGTGCTTGAGGATCGCCCGGACCTGGCTCGCGCCTCCAGCGGCCGCACCGCGCACTTCTTCGTGCCGGATCCGGAAAAAACCTTCCACCGGGGCAGCACCGACTACTTCGTCAGCGAGCGCAAGATCGACATCGGCGCCTTCGACTCGCCGACCTTCACCGGTCTGCCGGTGGGCATCGTCGAGAAAGTCGGCAAGCGTGACATGCAAGTGGTCACCCATGAGCCGCTGTCCAACGGTGACGGCCTCAATGTGCTGGTCAAGCGTGAAGTGGTCGGTTTCCGCGCCAACATCGCCGAGCCGAAAGGCGAGTTCGACGAAGACGGCCAGAAACGCTACCGCTACCGCGTCGAGCCGAACGAGATGCCGGACGGCATGTACAAGCTGCGCCCGAACCATCCGCTGAGTCGCAACCTCGACCACAACTGGCAGCAGGCCTTGCTCAAGACTTCCGCCGAGCGTCGTATCGGCGTGAGCTGGCTGGCGAAGCTGCGTGAAGAACGTCTGGAACTGACCGTGACCAGCGAAGAGGGCATCAGTGCCAGTGTCGCTCTGGACGGCCCGTTCGGCGCGGCCAACAAGCCGGAACAGGCGCTGGACACCTTGCAGGATCTGCTCGGCCAACTGGGCACCACCCAGTACCACGCCACTTCGATCAAGCTGGACGCGCCGCAGGCGTTCTTCATCCCGAACTCGCAGCTCAAGTCGTTGCGCCGGGAAGTGATCGAAGCGTTGACCGAGGCCCGCGTCGCCGCCCACCCACGCGGTGGCCGCAAGGCGGAAACCACGCCGCCGCCGGTGTACCCGGAAGCGCACCTGTCGTTCCTCGCCAACGTCTACAACCAGAAGGCCCGCGACTTCTACCATCGTCACGGCGTGAAACTGATCGACGCCGCCTACGAGGCCCACGAAGAGGCGGGCGAAGTGCCGGTGATGATCACCAAGCACTGCCTGCGTTTCTCCTTCAACCTGTGCCCGAAACAGGCCAAGGGTGTGACCGGCGTGCGCACCAAGGTCGCGCCGATGCAATTGATCCACGGCGATGAAGTGCTGACGCTGAAGTTCGATTGCAAACCGTGCGAGATGCACGTCATCGGCAAGATGAAAGGCCACATCCTCAATCTGCCGCAACCGGGCAGCGTGGTGGGGCATATCAGTCCGGAAGACCTGATGAAGACCATTCCTCGGGCGCCGCACTGATCGAGCGGTTGTACAACGGGCAATAAAAAACCGGTGACATGAGTCACCGGTTTTTTTATGCCTGGACGAAACCTTAACCGGCTTCGAAACGCGAGGCCGGCGGCGGCGCGGCTTCGCCGCTCAAGGCATCGACCATCGGCGGATGTTCCTGGGCGGCCTGGCGCAAGTCTTCGGTGACCCGCAGTTCCGCGCCGGTCGGCGAGAACGTCGCCGCTGCCGCGAAGGGCGCCGGGTTGGCCGGCACCGGGCGCTTGCCTCGGCGCCAGAGGAAGAACATCACCATCCCCAGGTTGACCAGCGCAAAGGCCCAGAACAGACCGGTTTCGCCATGAGCGTTCATCGCCGGGGAAATCAGCAGAGGACTCATGGCCGAGCCCAGGGAGTTGATCAGCAGCATGCCCTGGATCATCGGCACCAGCGTCTCGACCGGGGCGCGGTCGGCGGCGTGGCTGACCGCCACCGGGTACAACGCGAAGATCCCGCCGCCCAGCAGGAACAGCATCGCCGCGAGCATCGCCGAGGACAACGGCACCAGCACGATCACCAGCGACAGCACGGTACAAACCGCGCACAGCACGGTCAGCACTTGCAGGCGATCCTTGCGGTCGGACCAACGCCCGACCGGGTATTGCAGCAACATCGCGCCGAGGATCGTCCAGGCCATCATGTTGCCGACTTCGCCGATGTTCAGGCCGATGCGTTGCAGGTACAGCGGCAGCAGGGTGTAGACCGCCGCGATGGTCACGCCGGAGCCGAAGCAACCGACCAGCCCGGTCGGCGACACGCCCAGCAGCGCCCGAGGTTTGAGTGGTTCGACCTGTTCCAGCAGCGGCGAGACGCGCGGCAGGATCACGATCGGCAGCACCGAGAGGGTCGCGAGCATGCCCGCGACCATGAACGGCGCGCCGTCGCTCAGACCGGTGATCTTGCCGAGGAAGGCCTGGCCGAGCACGCCGGCACCGTAGAGAACGATCATGTACAGCGCGAGCAGGCGGCCACGGATCTTCGCGTCGCCGGCCAGCAGCAGCCAGCTCTCGATCACCAGAAACACGCCCACCGTCGCCCAGCCGTTGATCAGACGCAGGACGAGCCAGCCCCAGGTGTCATAAAACAGCCCTTGCAGGAGGATGGTCGCGGCGATCAGCGAAGCGAAGCTGCTGTAGGCGCGGATATGGCCGATGCGCAGGATCAGCCGGTCGTTGAAGATCGCGCCGAGGGTCAGGCCGATGAAATAGCCGGAGGACACCAGGCCGATCATCGTCGCCGATTCGCCGGCGGCGCCCAGGCGCAGGGTGGTCAGGGAAGACAGAAAACCGTTGCCCAACGCAACAATGAACAGCCCGAGCAGGGGCGCCAGCGCCATGGCCAGCAAACGCGGTGTCATAAAAACCTCAAGTGATCGAACAGCGGAACGTGCGCCTCTGCGCAAGCGCGTGCCAAGCCGAAGTGTGTTGTGGGCAAACGTCGGCCGAACGGGCAGGACGGTTGAGCCGGGCACACTGCGGATGAGTGGTCGGCTGTTCAAACTTGGGTGTTGTCATGGCTGCGGGCAGGCACCGGTCCGGCGACTGCAAGAGGAGGCGCGATTTTAAGCCTTGTGCGGTATTTGCCAAGGTGCGGCGCCTGCGGCGTTGGGACGCACCCCCCTCACTCCGGCCCTCTCCCCATCTCCCAATCTGCACGCCCGTGCCGGTTGGGGCGAATTGCATTCATTCCCGAGTATTTTGTCCGTCCGGCGGTTAGCATGACGACCTATCCTTGCACTGAACGACCTGTTCCAACGACATCGACGGACCGCATCTTGATCGAACGACGCCAATTCAGCGGTGGCATGAAGGGCAAGAACCTTCGCTACCTCAACGAGTCAACCTCCGGGCCAGGCCGCACGACCCGTGCAGGATTTGTGCTGCTGGAGCATTTTTCCCTGCCGGCCTTCACCCAGTCGCTGGATACCCTGGTGACTGCGAACCTGCTGCGCCCCGGCCTGTTTTCGTCGCGCACCTTCGGCCTTGCCGATGGCGAAGTCATCAGTGACCTCGGGTTGGTGATTCGCCCGGATGCGCGGCTTGACGCGAGTGCGCTGGAAGAACTCGATCTGCTGGTGATCTGCGGCGGTTACCGCACCGAGTTGAAGGCCTCGGATGAGTTCGTCGCGTTGCTGAAAACGGCGGCGGAGGCGGGGATCTTGCTCGCGGGGTTGTGGAACGGCGCGTGGTTCCTGGGGCGGGCCGGGGTACTGGAAGGCTACCGCTGCGCGATCCACCCGGAGCATCGGCCGGCGCTGGCAGAGATTTCCAAGGCGACCCAGGTCAGCAGCGAACCCTATGTGATCGACCGCGACCGCCTGACCGCATCGAGTCCGTCCGGGGCCTTTCACATGGCGCTGGACTGGATCAAGAGCCTGCATGACAAGGCGCTGGTCGAGGGTATCGAGGACATTCTGGCGTTCGAGGAATCGCGCTATCGGCGGATCAAACCGACCGAGAACATTTGCGTCAGCGCGCCGCTGCGCGAAGTGGTCAAGCTGATGGACGCCAACCTCGAGGAGCCGCTGGAGCTGGAGCAACTGGCGGTGTATGCCGGACGTTCCCGGCGCCAGCTCGAACGGTTGTTCAAGGAGCAACTGGGCACCACGCCGCAGCGTTACTACATGGAGTTACGCATCACCGAAGCCCGGCGCTTGCTGCAACACACCGAGCTGTCGCAAGTGGACGTGCTGGTGGCTTGCGGGTTTGTCTCGCCGAGCCATTTCAGCAAATGCTACAGCGCCTATTTCGGTTATCGCCCGTCCAAGGAAAAACGGCTGGTCAAGTGACCCGCCGTTTTTTGCGCAAGCGTCAGAGGTGGTCGGCGTCGATGATCGCCTTGGCGAACGCCTGCGGATCTTCCTGCGGCAGGTTGTGGCCGATGCCGCCGTCGATCAGGCGGAACTGGTACTTGCCGGTGAAGCGCTTGGCGTAGTCCTCGGGCGCCGGGTGCGGCGCACCGTTGGCATCGCCTTCCAGGGTGATGGTCGGCACGCTGATGGACGGCGCGGTCGCCAGTTTCTGTTCCAGCGCCTCGTACCGGCTTTCGCCCTGCACCAGGCCTAGGCGCCAGCGGTAGTTGAACACCGTGATCGCGACGTGATCCGGGTTCTGCAACGCTTTGGCGCTGCGGTCATAGGTGGAGTCGTCGAATGCCCATTTCGGTGAGGCGAGTTGCCAGATCAGCTTGGCGAAGTCGTGGGTGTTTTTCGCGTAACCGGCTTCACCCCGCTCGGTGGCGAAGTAGAACTGATACCACCATTGCAGTTCAGCCTTGGGCGGCAATGGATTCTTGCCCGCCGCCTGATTGCCGATCAGGTAACCGCTGACCGACACCAGCGCCTTGACCCGCTCCGGCCACAACGCCGAGACGATATCCGCCGAACGCGCGCCCCAGTCGTAGCCACCGAGTACCGCCTGCTGGATCTTCAGCGCGTCCATGAAGTCGATGACATCACTGGCGAGCGCGGCGGGCTGGCCGTTGCGCACGGTTTTGTCGGAGAGGAAATGAGTGTCGCCATAACCCCGGGTGTAAGGCATCAGCACCCGATAACCCTTGGCCGCCAGCAACGGCGCCACTTGGTCGTAGCTATGAATGTCGTACGGCCAGCCGTGCAGCAGAATCACCACCGGGCCATTGGCCGGACCGGTTTCGGCGTAGGCCACGTCAAGCACCCCGGCCTTGACGTGTTTCAGCGGGCCGAAGGGCAGGTCGGCGTTCACGCTGGCGGCAGGCTTGATTGCCTCAGGCGCGGCGGTCTGGGCGTTGGCGGCGCCCATCGCGCCGAATTGCAGCAGTGCGGTCGCCAGAATCGACAGCCCCAGCAGGCGGCGACGGCTATTGGCGGACGGCGAGGTGTGCAGTGCATTCTTCATGGGAAGTCTCCTTTGCGATCGACGGGGGCGGGGTCCGGCTGAACCCTTCAAACCTGGACGCCAGTAAAGCCCGACGACGTATCCGGGCTGTTTCAGATTCCTTCGCAAAATGCCGACGACTGTATCCCCGCCAGGTTCGTACACACTGCGATACAAACCCCGGGCAGAAAAAAGCCCCGAATGATCGGGGCTTCACCATTTATGTTTGCGCTTATGCCTGCGTGACATGCTTCGGCCCGGCCAAGGCCCAGGCGATCAGTCCGATCAATGGCACAAACACGATGAACACGATCCATACGCCCTTGTCGCTCGACTTCCCTGCGCTCTTGCGCACCCGATTGATGGCCCACAACTCGATGAGCAACAACACGACTGCCAGAACGATCCACGTGGTTTCGATATGCATGAGCTACCTCCTGATGGTCTGTTCGTTAGGCGGGCTCGTGGGGGTGGGGTTCATTAAATTTGCCGGTTGCTGTCGGCCTCGACGCCTGCATGAAGCCAGGACTGTCGTCGCAATCATTTGAATTTCCGCGCAGACCCCGACAGAATCGCGCCCCGATCCGACCCTGGTTGCGGGTCATCCAAGGTTGAGTGAGGTTGCGGTTGAACGAACAGACATTGTCCCGGCGCCTGGAGCGCGTGGCGGCGCATTTGCCGACCGGTGCGCGGCTGGCCGATATTGGCTCGGATCATGGTTATCTGCCGGTGGCGCTGATGCGCCGTGGCGCGATCGCGGCGGCGGTGGCCGGTGAGGTGGCGTTGACGCCGTTTCGCGCGGCTCAACGTACTGTGCGCGAGAACGACCTGGACGAACAGATCAGCGTGCGTCACGCCAGCGGTCTGGCGGCAATCGAACCGGACGACCGCATCACCGCGATCAGCCTCTGCGGCATGGGCGGCGAAACCATCCGCGACATCCTCGAGAGCGGCAAGGCGCGCCTGAGCGGCGAGGAGCGGCTGATCCTGCAACCCAATGGTGGCGAGCAACCGCTGCGTCTGTGGCTGATGGAGAACGGCTACCGCATCCTCTGCGAGGAAGTGCTGCGGGAAAACCGCTTCGACTACGAAATCATCGTCGCCGAGCGTGACGGACCGGTGACGTACAGCGCCGAGGAACTGTACTTCGGGCCGCTGCAAATGCAGGCGCGCAGTCCGGCGTTTGTGCAGAAGTGGCAGCGTATGTTGCGCTTGAAGCGCCAGACGCTGGCCCAATTCGCCAAGGCTCGAACAGTACCCGAGGACAAGGCAAAGGACATTGCGCGGCAGGCTGAGTGGATCAGTGAATTGTTGGCTTGAGCTGTTACCCGATGGGAGCATCCGCCGGCTCAAAGCGATCGGACGTGTCCATCCGCACATTGCGCAGGCCGACGGTTTGCAGATGCGACGCATACAGCGGCTCAGCAAAGTAACTGATCAGAATGCAGCGTCGACGCCCACCGCTCGCGTTCAGACTGCCGGCATGCACCAGGTCGGCATCGAACACCAGGATGTCGCCCGCCGCGCCTGAAAGCTGCACTGATCGGGATTCGTCATTGAAGTCGTCCGGCGGTGCTCCCGGCTCCGGACGGTGGCTGCCAGGGACAATCCGTGTCGCGCCGTTCTCGGGGCCGTAGTCGTCGAAGTAGGCGAGGGCGTTGACGATGTCACCGGGTCGTTGCGCCGACAAGTCGCGGTGCAACTGTTGATGACCGCCGCCAGCAAGTGGTTCGCGACCTTCGACCTGCGAAAGAAAGAATCGCTCGCCAATCAACTCGCCCACCACCGCCAGCAATGGCGGCAGACGACAGACCGCCTGAATCCGCGAATCCACATCCAGTTGCGAATGGCGCCAGTCGACGCCACGGGGCACCGGCCATTGATTCGACGGCCTCACGCCGGCATCGAACGTGGCTCGCAGGTCAGCCAGCCATGCGCCGGGGATTGCCTGACGGAGCAGGGCATAGCCGTTTTGGTGGAGGTGTTCGCGGTCACTTGATTTGTGTCGGATCTCCGATAGCCCAGGCAATTCCGTTTCCTCGGTCCAGTGACGTGATAAACGCCATGTCGTGTGGGTCGATGGTGAACCCGAAAATATCAAGGTTCTGGCGCATACGGATGGGGTTCAGGCTTTTGGGCAGCACCGCGTACCCATTCTGGACGCCCCATCTCAGAAGCAACTGCGCCTCGGAAACCGCGTATTTGGCCGCCATGTTTTTGAATACATCGGTGTCGGCCGCCGATTCCTTTGGCTTTGCGCTGTCCTGTCCCGCACCGGTTCGCCAAGTGGAAAGTGGCGCCAGACTACTATAGGCAATCGGCGAAATTTCACTGGCCTTCATGTAGGCAAGCAGGTCGGGTTTCTGCGACCAGGGATGCAGTTCGATCTGGTTGGCGTCCGGCGCCGGGAATCCGGCGAGTTTGATTTCCTCCAGATGGTCCTGATTGAAATTGCTCACCCCCACGGCCCGCACCTTCCCCGCACGCTTGAGTTGCAGAAGGGCGTCCCACTGCTCGATGCGCTTTTCGCCACCGTGCGGTGAGTGAATCAGATACAGGTCGATGTAATCGAGGCCCAGGCGTTTCAGGCTGGCCTCGAATTCAGCGATGGTTTCCGAGGCGGACTTCGGCGACTCACCCCAGCCTGGATTGCCAGGCCAGAGTTTGGTCGTGACGAAAATGTCTGAACGCTTGAGACGGGCGGATTTCAGCCCCGCCTGAACACCTTCGCCAGTGCCGGTTTCGTTCTCGTAAACCGAGGCGGTATCGATATGTCGGTAACCGCATTCAATGGCGTTCGACACCGCTTTGGCGGTATCCGCCGGGGGAATGAGATAAGTCCCGAATCCGACGGCGGGAATCTGTACGCTTTCATTGATGGGAAAGGTGTTCGGCGAAGCGCTCATGACGTGCCCTCACAGGGGTAAAAACGATTGTTTTTTACGATGGCTTGAACAGGGTTTCCCAGCCCAGGAAAGGCCCGAGCGGGATGATGTCCCAGTCGATGAAACCGAACTTCGCCAGCGGGAAATCGAGCAACACTTGGCGAGCCTCTTCCATTGAGTCGCACTCGGCGATGATTGCCACACCCGGCCGATCCTTTCGAAAGTAAATGTCGCGAATGAACTCACCCTTGTAGAGCTTCCACGCGTGAACCACTTCATCGAGCAGATGAGCGCTGAATTGTTCGTGGTTCGCATCCGGCAGCGGGACATCAAGACAGATCATTTTCATGAGGAATACCTAGAGTCATGCAAGGGGCTGGCGGGCTTGTGTCACGCGGCAGGAGTCAGGCGGCTGACCTGCTCGGCGACGCGCTGCCCGAGGTACGCGGCGGTTTCGAGATCGCTGGTGATCGGTGAAATGTCGGGCGAAACGTCATCGGATTGCGCCATGGCGCCCAGCCAGCTACCCAATCGGTTGAGTTCGTTGGGGCCGCGTCCCGGGAACAGATCGAGACCGACCCACAGCATCCCGTGCTGGGCCGCGAAGAGGGCCATGGTGATCAGCGAATTGAGTTTGTCGCCATTCTGCGCGCCGGAGTTGGTGAAGCCGGCAGCAACCTTGTTGCGCCAGGCCATGGGCGTCCAGGCCGTGCGGGTCGCGTCTTCCATGAACTGCTTCAAGCGCGCACTGACGGTTCCGTTGTAAGTCGCAGAGCCGAAAATCAGGGCGTCGCTTTCGGCCAGGGCGTCCCACGAGATTTCGTCAGTACCGACGGCGATCAATCGGGCCTTGGCGCCCGTTACACGCTCCACCCCCTTCGCGGCCGCTTCGGCCTGCTTTTTAGTGTGGCCGTAGCCGCTGTCGTAAACGATGGATACCAACACGGTGATGAACCTCGATAGTGAGTGATGCAGCGGATTTTCACTTGCCGCATTGCCTACCGGAAGAAAGGTACAGGTTGAACCACTCTCAACCTGAAGTTTAGAATCGGCCGCACAATCCAGGAGGGAAGGGCGTATGGATTCATCGCAACGCGTGCGCGCAATCGTCTCGTTCATCCAGGCCGTGGACGCCGGAAGCTTCGCCGCCGCCGGGCGAGTTCTGGGGCTGACTTCCGCCGCGATCAGCAAGAACGTCGCCAGCCTGGAAAAGTCGTTGGGGGTTCGCCTGATGAATCGCACGACCCGCTCTCTGACCTTGACCAGCGAGGGCGAGGGATTTCTGCGTCAGGCGCGAATAGCGCTGGAGGCACTCGACAGCGCGGTCGACATGATTGCCGCCCGCCGCGCGGTTCCCAGCGGCAAGGTTCGGATCTCGACCAGCGCAGCTTTCGGCAACGATCATCTGTTGCCGGCGCTTCCGGCGTTGCTCGCGCGCTACCCCGCGTTATCGATCGAGGTCGATTTTGATGACCGGATCGTCGATATCGTGAAGGAGGGCTATGACATCGTCATTCGCGGCGGCAGCATCGCGGACTCTGCCCTGGTGTCGCGGCCGGTGTGCAAGTTGAATGCGGTGTTGATCGCGTCGCCCGAATACCTCGAGGCTCACGGCACGCCGAAAAAGCCCTCGGATCTCAACAACCACCGGCTCATCGCGCGGCGCTTTCTGGGTGGGCGCGTTTCGCCCTGGATCTTCAAAGCGGCGGACGGCGCGCTGACGACCCTGGACCCCACGGACGTCGCGGTTCTCACGCTCTCCGGACCGGAGGCATTGGTTCAAGCCGCGCGTGACCATGTCGGAATCGCCCAGGTCGGGGTGCATCTGGCGTGGGAACATCTGCGCAATGGCTCGCTGAAAGTGCTGCTCCACGAACAGCACCAGCCGGGTAGTTACGAAATGGTCATGCAATACCCCCACCGCGCACTCATGGCCCCGCGAGGGCAGGTGACGGTGGATCACCTGCTCGCGGCGTTTTCGGGGGATGAGAACTTGCATGTCACGATCGAGTCGCTGGGGGCTTATGCGGTGTGAGTCCGCCGCGTCTCAGTTCAACGCCGCCGCCAATGAACAGGGCTTAGAGCGCGGGCCGTTGCCGGCGCGGTAAACGCCGAGCCCGAGCAAGGCGAGGCCAGGGAGCAGAAACCTGCAGATCAGCATCTTGCGTCGATCGACACGGTTGACCAGACGGGGGGCAATCGGGCAGCCCAGCACGAAGAGCATGCGCTTTCCATAACCGGAGCACAGCAGACTGCTGAATGGCAGTTTTCGCTCTTTGGATTGTTCGGGGAGATTGGCCAGCGAAAAGTCGGCACCGTACTCCCGGAGGGAGAGGGGGCCGACCGGGTACATCCTTTACGTTTGAGACCGGGCACATGGTTTACAGGTATCAATCATGGTCAGGAGGTACTGACCATGCATGGAGTCAAGAGTCCTCGATGGATCAACGAGTGAAATCAGTCGCGACTGGCTCACCGCCGCCGCTGATTGGTGTTTCTCAGGAAGCATCCTGATAACTGCACCCCACATACAGATCGCTGTCCTTGTTTTCCGTGGAAAGCACTCGCACGATCGCGCCGTTGCCAAGGCTGCGCTGGTAGTCGACGTAGCCTTCGGTATCCAGCACCTTTTTCAGTTTCAGCGTGCTGGCGAGCTTCTCGGCATCTGCCTTCGGGCTGCTGCTGGCGGTTTGCAGGAAGAAACCGAAGCGATCAATCATCACCGCAGTGCTCGACGACACCCCATGCACCGTCAGCGCCGGCGTGACCTGCCACGCGCCACCGCCCCACGGGGTGTGTGCTTCGTCGTTGGCGAGTGACAATTGCTTGGCATCCACCAGCTCGTTGAACGCGCCGACCTGCTTCAAATTGCCCTGACACTCGGCCAAGGCCTGGAACAGTTCGCCGTGAGTCGGAGTGGCCGCCGACGCGGAAAAAGTGAACAGGCAACCCGCCAGCGTGGTGATAGCAAAAGAGACTTTCATGACGACATCCTTGTTGGGTTCACCCCACAGGTGAAGAGCGCCCGGGGAGAACAGCGTTAGTTATGGTTATTGAACTCGCGATCCGTTTGCACAAAGGTCTGCGCAACGGGCCTGAAGTGTGCCATAGCCAGGTTCGCCAAGGGATCAGGGCTTCCCTGAGTGGGCACTTTGCGACGTTCACCTCCCGCAATAACGAAAAAGCCCGGCGGATAAGGCCGGGCTCTTGTCGAGTATTGCGCTAAAGCCATGCATTCAGACGGCACGGCGTTCGATCAGACGATCCGAACCGTTTTCCGCAACGGCGTCGCTGAACAGCGGGTCGGTCTGAGTCGCGTCGGCAACTGCATCGCTGAACAACGGATCGGTTTCAGTGGCGGCAGCAACGGCATCGTTGAACAGTGGATCGGTTTGGGTCGCGGCAGCTACAGCGTCGCTGAACAGTGGATCAGTTTCAGTAGCCGCTACAGCGCGTCTTTCCAGCAAACGATCAGCTCCGCCTTCAGCGACCAGAGGCTGCGTGGAGGACGCAGCGAAAGCGTTCAGCGCGAAGACCGAGAGAGCGATGCTGAGAAGGGTTTGGCGTTTCATCTTGTGTGCTCCGTGAGGCAGTGGTTGGGTATGGAGCCGATCTTACGCCGCTGATTTGATATGAGAACTTCATTGAGTTGATGATCGCTATTGATGCGGTCAATGAATCAAGTAGCTATTCCTAGACCCTCTACACCGGCATTGACCGAAGTCTGAAAGGCTCCTGAGTATCCAATACGCGAGGCAGCCCCCGAAAATCAGCCATTCCCTCCGACCAGGGTTCTGCGATAGTGGCGTTTTGTTATCGCCTTCCGGAAGGGATACTTTCTGGAAACTTATCCGCCGTTCAACGCAAGGAAGGGCAATGAAGGGAATTGTCACGCTGGTTCTGTTTTTGGGGTTATACGGCTGCACCGCCGATTTTCGAAGCTCTGCGCCGACGTTCTGGACAGATGGCATCATGCTGGAACAGAAGAAAGTCACTGTGGATGATCAACACGCCAAGGTGATCATGCAGGCTTCAGGCGATGCACGGAACCCCGTGGATTTTGCAGTGGTTCGAGGCAACGACCCGGATAAACGTCCCGATCACCTGGGGACGGTGGTCAAACCGTTTCGCAATAAAGTCGGCGGATGGTTCAGTCGTCTGAGCAGCGCCATGAGCAAGCATTTCCCTCAGTTGGAAATGCAGGCCGATCCCGGTCAGCCTTTGCAAGTGAACGGGGTATCGACGTTCAGCGGTCAGCAGCCGGCACCGGGGTATCTGACGCTTTACAGCCATGAACACGTATACAACGCGTCGAAGAACAAGTGGGAGGAAAAGGTGACCGCCAATCCGAGCGTGCCGACGCATTACACCTGTGGGCCGATCATCAGCACCTTCATTCCCGAGAAGCAAAAAGTCTATCTGGCGGAGTTTGCCTTCGTCGATCAGGGTGACGGGTGTGAACTACAGGTCTATGACATCACCCGGCCCGATCTACGTGTCCCGGTCGTTGCCATCAAAGACACGCTGCCTTCATCAAGCAGGGCGTACCACACCCCCTAGGCCGTCGCTCGGCACGCGTTCAATGTTGCTCGGAGGTGGCCAGTCACGACTGACCGCCTCCAAACATTTCCACCTAATCCACCGCTTCGGCTACCCCCTGATCCTCCCCCAGAAACCCGCCACTCTGATGCTGCCAAAGCCGCGCATAGGTGCCGTTTTTCCCGAGCAGCTCCGTATGAGTTCCCTGTTCAATAATCCGTCCCTCATCCATGACAATCAGCCGATCCATGGCCGCGATTGTTGACAGGCGGTGGGCGATGGCGATGACGGTTTTGCCTTGCATCATCTCATCGAGGCTTTCCTGGATGGCGACTTCGACTTCCGAGTCGAGGGCGCTGGTGGCTTCGTCGAGCAACAGGATCGGCGCGTTCTTGAGCATCACTCGGGCGATGGCGATGCGTTGGCGCTGGCCGCCCGAGAGCTTGATGCCGCGCTCGCCCACCAGGGTGTCGTAGCCGCTGTGGCCCTGGCGGTCGCTCAGTTGGCTGATGAAGCCGTCGGCCTGGGCGTTGGCGGCGGCGCGGTGGATCTGTTCGTCGGTCGCGTCCGGGCGACCGTAGGCGATGTTGTCGCGGATCGAACGGTGCAGCAGGGAAGTGTCCTGCGTGACCATGCCGATGGTGCTGCGCAGGCTGTCCTGGGTGACATGGGCGATGTTCTGCCCGTCGATGCGGATCTCGCCGCTGTCCACGTCATAGAAGCGCAGCAGCAGATTGATCAGCGTGGATTTGCCGGCGCCGGAGCGGCCCACCAGGCCGATTTTTTCGCCCGGGCGGATGTTCAGGCTCAGGCCATCGAGCACCTGGCGTTCACCGTTGTAGTTGAAGCGCACCTTGTCGAAGGTCACCGCGCCGCCCATCGGCACCAGCACGCCGGCGTTCGGCGCGTCCTGCACCTTGGGGCCACGGGTCAGAGTGTCCATGCCATCCTGCACGGTGCCGATGTTTTCGAACAGCGACGTCATTTGCCACATGATCCAGTGCGACATGCCGTTGATACGCAGCGCCATCGCCGTAATCGCCGCCACCGCGCCGGTGCCGACTTCGCCCTGGTGCCACAGCCACAAGGCATAGCCGCCCGCACCCATAATCAGGCCAACCACCAGCGCCTGATTGACGATTTCGAACTGGCTGACCAGGCGCATCTGGCGGAACCCGGTCTGCTTGAAATCCTCCATCGCCGCCCGCGCAAAGTGCGCTTCACGCTTGGAGTGGGAGAACAGTTTCACTGTGGTGATGTTGGTGTAGGCGTCGGAAATCCGCCCGGTCATCGACGACCGTGCGTGGGCCTGTTCCTGCCCGACCTGACCCAGACGCGGCACGAAATACAGCATCGCCAGCCCGAACAACGCGACCCAGGCAATGAACGGCAGCATCAGTTTCAGATCGAAGCCGCCGGCCAGGGCGATGATCGCAATGAAATAAACGCCGATGCCGGGCGCGATTTCGATCACCGTGAACAGCACTTCGCGCACGGCCAGCGCCGTCTGCATCACCTTGGTCGTGACCCGACCGGAAAACTCATCGGAAAAGAACGAAAGGCTTTGCCGCAGCATAAGCCGGTGGAAGTCCCAGCGCAGGCGCAGCGGCAAATTGATCGCCAGAATCTGGTGCTGCACCATCGTGCGCAGCGCCACCAGCCCGATGCTGGTCACCAGTACCAGGCCAATCCCCCACAGCACGCGAGTTTCCTGCCCACTGACATCGCCGCCAGCCTGCCAGGTCGCCAGCAGATCCACGACCTGCCCGAGAAACGAAAACAGCCAGGCTTCATAGATCGAAACGCTGGCACTCAACAGTGCCAGCGCCAGCACATAACCGCGCGCGCCACGGGTGCAGGCCCACAGAAACCGCGCCAGGCCGGTCGGTGGCGGTGGCAGTTCATCAGGCGGGAAGGGGTCGAGTCTTCGTTCAAACACGCGAAGCATGGTGGTCTCCGAAATGATCAGCTGGCGGGGATTCTGCCATTTAACGGTGGGCTTGAGGGTTTTGCAGATGATGGGTTGACCCCATTGAGGGCCGGGTTGCTGCACTTTGTTGAGCGGTGACTGGCTCCGGGCCGCCATTCACGTATCCAGTTTTTCTGAATGTAGGCTTTAATGTCCGGGCTCATTGGCCGCTGCACCCGACTATCAAGGAAGAAACCATTTTGAAACGAGCATTCGGCGCTCTGCTGTTGACCTGTTTGACGACTTTCGCCCTCGCTGACGAGCGTCCTGTCGGTTTTCAATCTTCCACGTTGACGGCCCCGTCGCACGACCGCGCACTGGAAATCGTTGTCTGGTATCCCGGCGCAACCGCTGCCGCCAAACAGATGATCGGCGATGACGTGGTGTTCGTCGGCGCACCCGCTGTGCGCGATGCGGCGCCCGTGGCCGGCAAGCATCCCTTGGTGGTGCTTTCTCACGGCTACCGGGGCAACTGGAGCAACCAGATCTGGCTCGCCAGCGCCCTGGCGCAGAAGGGCTATATCGTCGCAGCGGTCAATCACCCCGGCACCACCACTCACAACCTCAGCCCGCAAGCGGCCGCGCAATTGTGGCTGCGTCCCGACGATCTGCGCCGAGTGATCGATGGAGTCATGGCGCAACCGGAAAAATTCGGCGCAGTCGCCGATGACCGAATTGCCGTCGTCGGCCACTCCCTCGGCGGCTGGACCGCGCTGGAAATCGCCGGCGCGCGTTTTGATCCGGAGCGCTTCGCCCAGGACTGCGAAACCCATCCGCAACTGTCCAGTTGCAGCGTGTACGGAAAGATCAATCCCGCCAACACGGCGCAATCCAACGCCGCGCTGGCGGGGGACTGGCGCGATAAACGCGTCACCGCCATCGTTTCGCTGGACCTGGGCCTGTCACGCGGCCTGACCGATCAGAGCCTCGCCGCGCTCCCGGTGCCGGCGCTGGTGATTGCGGCCGGCGTGCCGTCGCGCGACCTGCCCGCAGAACTGGAGTCCGCCAACCTCGCCAAACGCCTGCCGGCGGCTTCCAGTCATTACGTCGAAATCAGCGATGCCAGCCATTTCAGCTTCATGTCGCGGTGCAAACCGGGGGCGGAGGCGATGCTTGAAGAGGATGTGCCGGGTGACGGGATCATTTGTCGGGATGGCGAGAACGGGCGTCCACGTGAGGTGATTCAGCAGCAGGTTGTGGCGCTGATAGAAGATTTTCTGGCGCAGTCATTTGCGTACAAGCAAGGCGGTTTGTAAAAGGGCGGAGCGATAGCTACCGACCACACCCGGCAGCTTCGCTCGTCATCCGCAGGGCTTACGAATCAGTGTCGCCCTGGGCGCTCAAGAACGCGCGAGGACAACGGTGTGGACATCACGATTGAGGTTCGCGTCTCGCCATAAAGGTTGATCCGTTCGATCAAGCGCTCCAGATCGCTCATGCTGGTCGCGACCAGTCGCATGACATAGGAATCGGCCCCGGTGACATGGTCACATTCGAGAATCTCGGGAATCGAGCGCAGCAAATCCAGAAACTTTGCCTTGGCCGGCTGGGGCACCGTCATCGCGATCAACGCGGCTACCGGGTAACCCGCCGCCGCCAGATTGACGCGAGCGGCATAACCTTCGATGACTCCCACCTCTTCGAGACGCCTGACGCGCTCGGTGACGGCCGGCACGGAGAGGTGGACTTGGCGAGCGAGCTCCGTATACGTCATCCGGCCGTTGTTTTGAAGGTTGCCGAGTATTTTCCAGTCGATTTCGTCCATTTTCTTTAATTTTTAAGTAAAGGAGGCATTATTCCTTTAAAACTGCATTCTTCGCAAATTGGAGAATGCCTACGATGACCACTGAATTCGACGTGCATCGTAAGGGGAAGGCATATGTTGTTCATCAAAGCGGTCGTCATCGGCTGTTCGATTGCTGCACCGGTAGGGCCGATCGGGCTGCTCTGCATTCAGCGCAGTCTGAAGCGCGGATTTCGTTCGGGATTTGCCACCGGCATGGGCGCTGCCAGCGCCGATGCGGTCTACGGCCTGCTTGGCGCGATTGGCGTAGCGGGAGTCGCCCTGTCTTCACCCTCGCTCGCCATGATCTTGAAGATCATGGGCGGCGCGTTTCTCGTTTGGCTCGCCTGGGGCATTGCCCGGGACATGCGCAAGCCCTTGTCGGAATCGAAGGAAGAAGCGTCGGCAGCGGCGGCTCGGGATTTTCTGACAGCGTTTGGCCTGACGCTCTCCAACCCCATGACCATATTGTCCTTCATCGCCATATTCGCGGCGCTCGACCCACTTAGCGGCGGCCACGACCATACCGGCAACGCCATGTGGCTCGCCACCCTGACAATGGTCGCCGGCGTGTTCCTGGGTTCTGCGGCTTGGTGGCTGTGCTTGAGCGGCACAACGTCCGTGCTGCGGCAAAAAATGTCGGCTTCCTTCATGCACACGGTTTCCTCCGTGTCGGCGCTGGCTATCGGAGCGTTTGGATTGGTGCAGGTGGTCAGTGGCGTGCGGGCTGTCCTCTGACAAAACCGCTAGCAGAGGGCCGGCTTCGGATACACACGACCCGAAGCCGCCCCAAGGAACCACGGTTTACGCTACTTCAACATGGTCCAACGCTTGATTCACCGCCAACTCGGCAACCATCACCACCTGCGCGATACCCAACGCCGTTTTGCGATGCGAATGGTCGAGTGTTGCTGCGAAGTTGCTGAGCATTTCGCTGACTGAGCCGAGGTTTTCGCTGGCGTTGGCGAGCAGCGATTCGGTGTTGTACTTGGGATTGGCCATGTACATGGCCTCGGGTTCGTTGCAAGACGACATGATCCGCGCGGACGGGGAGAGGTAATGGTCGAGCGCACGCTCGGCGGCATCGTGGAGTTTCTTCGAACCGGGACATTCGTAGGGCGAGGCGGGGTCGGTTTCCAGATGGGGTTCTGGTGGGTTGGGGGTGATTTTGAACATAGATGAAACTCCTTGTGTCGTTACAGGAGCCTTCACCCAATCGCTACCAAACGATGGGTGGCGGCCATACGCAGGTTGGTAGACCGGACACAAGGAAACCGGCGCGCCCGAAAGCGCCCTGTGCATGGCCACCATAAAATCGCGGCGAGTGAACGCCGCCATGGTGAGCTACGCATCTTGTGTTCATCCCGGGCTACCAAACCCGATCACTGTTTTTCAGTGACATGGGAACGATAAAAGTCATGCCTTGGACGCACAAGCCGGCGGATTCTGGCGTAGGTGTAGGGAAGGGCGCAAGGTGTTGTAGCCCTTTGCGGGGAGATGAGAGTTTGATTTAAACGGCAGTGTTTAGATCAGTGAGGATTGTTTGAGAGCAGCTAGGCTCACGTTGCGATTGGCACAGGCTACAAGGAAATTTGAAACGGACAGAAACGTACAAAATGCTTTGCATCCTCGCGTGAGAGGCCGCTTCCGGCCAATAGGAGACGCTTTTCATGGGCTGACTCCGACGAACCCATTCGGGTTGAGCGATACGAAATGTTGGTGAATTCGTTTTAATGAGTTGGAATGTTCACCATTCTCTTTCAAATGAGTAGTATCGGGAAAACGTTCATTTGGATTCTCCGGTCATGGCAAGAAAAAAAACTCGCGATGCCGCACACACACACAAAATCAGAAAAAAAGCCCCCTTCGACCTGTCAGTGATTACAGAGGAATATCCTCATTTTTCACATCTTCTTGCTGTGGCTGTGGGGCAGCTTAATGAGTTGCCAGATTTTTCTGATGATGAAAAAATTGCTGTGATGTCCGACTTCGGTGGTGAACATCCGGGCGCACACTTTTACACCTATTCATTTCTAATCTTGGCTTACAACAAAATCGGCCCGTTCATGGAGCAGATTGAAAAACTAAGGCAAAAAATATGGCTTACTAAATCCCTACAGTGAGTTTGCATTCAAAGACTTGGGTTATGGGCCAAGGAGCCGGGCTTTACCAGAGTTTCTTCATCTTGTGGATAATTTTATCCACGGCGCAATTATTACCATAGCTATCGACAAGCAGATCGATACAGTTTTTGGTTTATCCAAAAAACAAGCGCATCAGCTAATCGAGGAACAACTACTTTCGATGGGTTTAGGTAAGTGGAAAGGTGCAGCAGGAGAGAAAGTTCTTCGCGTTTGCCATTCGATCGCATTGTTTACCGCTCTCACTACGAGGGAAAACCAACGCTTGCTTTGGTATTGTGATAACGATGCTATTAACGAAAACGCGCAAGACAGAGGTTTCGCCGATACACAGCAAATATTTCTTCGGACGCTTGGTATGTACTCCAAGCATAAACTAGACCTCGTTGGATTCGGTAGGTCATTCAATGGTAAGTCTCACTTGGATGACCTGCTGAGTATTCCGGATTTTGCGGCGGGAGTCGTTCAGGATCTCCTAAAGTCTCATAAAACTGGTGATGACATCATTCCTGGCGGAGCGGAAAAAGTAGAATTACTGAAATGGATGGCAAAAAAAAGCAAATTTCTATCAAAAATAACGATTCAAATTAGCAAGCTTACTGGCGGTGAGCTCGGTAGCGGGATAGTTGATTTTTCTCCTGCTAAGCAGACTAGCTAAAAGATTAATCAATTGTTTACAAGGCAGCACAATTTTGACGATCTTTCACATTTTGGGAATTAGCAGCCCTTCATAAGGGGCACCTATGAGTGATTCACGGTCGACAAGAGGCGATCATGACCAATAGCACCCGAATAGGGAAATATGGCGAAGCATCAGTAGAAATGTGGCTCTTTTTGGCCTGATAGAGGCACACGATGCCGCAGCTGGGGGTGACTTAAGCACGATCTAGGATCTGCTCCCTGCAGCGCGTAATCTTCAGTCATGAATAAGGGAGGGATTTCATGGTACACGAAACGGATACGCTGTTATATCAGGCTGGTTGGATCACCGCGAACCAGCTCTTTGAGCGAATGTTCTCCCCCCTAGCTTTGGAGTGGGTCTTTAGAGATCGTTTCAAGGGCTCCTTAGCGAAAGGGATTGACCGAATTAATGGCTTCCAGTTCTGCGCTCGGTCAGCAATGGAATTTGAAATAGTCTCAGGTAAATGCCTCGATGGCTCATTCAGATTTGCTCCATATCTAGAGCAATTAAAGTTGAAGGGGAGAGGGAAAGAACCCCGTATAATAAGTATTCCAACTATTCGTGACAGAGTAGTCTTGCACCAACTGCAAAAATATCTTGCACTAGTTTTTCCCGATCAAGTTCCAAGAAATGTCGCTAGTAGCTACGTACGACAAGTTGCGCTCGATGTGGGTGCCATGCACCGTCCACGCGCCTGGGTATGCAGCACTGATATACGAAAATTCTACGATTCTATTGATCAAGATCGTATTGTCATGCTTGTCAGTAGAAAGATAAAAAACCAGCCTGTTCTAAGTCTGATCGGTCACGCGTTACGTACCCCAACGGTTCCTAAAAATACACCTCGAAAACAGCGTTCCTTATTTAGGCAGGATACAGGGGTTCCACAAGGGTTAGCGATTTCTAATATTCTAGCGGCTATCTACATGGCAGATGTAGATCAAGCCATGCGCGCCATTCCAGGGCTTCATTACTATAGATATGTAGACGATGTTTTGATGTATGGAGACGAAAAGCTTGTTTCCTCCTCATTTACATCCTTAAAAGGAAGGCTTTCTAGACGCGGTTTAAAGCTTCACAGCCTGAACTCTGAGAAAACGAAATTTGGTCCGTTAGATCAGGAGTTCGCATATCTTGGATATGTTTTCAAACTACCAGAAATAACTGTGCGAAGAGTTACGGTTGAGCGTTTTCTACAATCGATCGCAGCAAAAATTAGTGATTACAAACATAACAAGTCTAGACGGCTTGAAAAATTCAAATATCTTACAGAGTCTCGATTGGTGGATATATTTTATTTGGAGCTGAACGAGAAGATTACAGGTGCGATAAGCCAAAATAAAAGGTACGGATGGGTTGCCTATTTCAACCAAATCACCAACGAGAAGCTTTTGCATGAAATGGACGGTGCTATTAGGCGGATGGTTTCACGGGTTCCTGAACTAGCCGTGCATGGGGTCAATCGACTCAAGAAATTGGCGAGAGCGTATTTTTCGATGAAATACGACCCGCGTGGCGGTTATATTAGGGATTATGATGTGGTGAAGACGACGGCTGAGAAGCTCAGCTTTTTAGAAAGCCGCGGCAGGATAGACCCGGCGGTGGCTCTAACCGAGGTCCAGATTCTCGAGAGATACGATCATTACATCCGCCTAGTATTGGCCCGGATGCACGAAGATGAAGGGGAAATTTACTAGTGGTATGTGTATATTGACGGTGGGTAGCGCCTACCGCTATGCGGTACCTCTTGCCTCTGGACGAGAGCGGAAGTGCTCCGGGCCCCGTAAAAAGGGCGTGACACAATGTGTTATACCTTCCCCAGGGCCGTTTAACGGTCGCTTGAGAAGTGGATCTGACTGATTACTCGGGCGCTACCCTTTTTTTCAAGGACAGATAAATGGAAGAATACCTCGTTGAACTACGCACGGTTATCTGGCGGACAGCTGGCGCGCGTTACAATGCGGCTAGACGTTTGAAGCGAAAAGAGCTTTTCTCAACGATTAGCTTGACATTTTTCTCAGTCATTAGTATCTGCCTTGCTGTGGTTCAAAAAGTCTATGCTCCGGCAATCACAAAAAGCACCGGGCTTGATGACTACATAACTACTCTTTCGATTTTGTCAGGTATTTTTTTGCTAGCTATTTCTTTAATGGAATGGGGAGCAAGAAATGGTTCAAACGCTGATGCGCTCTACAAAAATGCCGAAGATTTAAATTCTTTGCAGAGAAAAATAAAGCAAGAGCTTTTTAAGGTTGGTTCTGGTTCAGTTACATGGGAGAGATGTGGCGCAATATCCGCAGAATACGACGCAGTCCAAAGCCGTTGTGACATCAATCACGACCCAATAGATGATCAGCGTTTTATTGCCGACTATCGGTCTGCGCCAGAGTTTGTTCATAAAAATATAAGCTCAAAGCGGGCCCTTCGCATCCGCATTTTATGGTTTTTTTCAAGTGTCTGGTATTACTTGATTTTTTGGCTAATATCGCTTTTTGCTTTGCTTCCTGTGTTTTCCAGAATTGAGTTCATGACACCAGCTTGAATGGATTCCATCGCTTAAATCCATACTTTCATAATATTCCTAAAGAGCATCGATTAGTGGAAGCTGTAGGCCGAAAGATGTCAGTCTCAAAGAGCAGCTTTTGGTCAACAGCGGACATGTGGTACTGGAAGTTTAAAAAATCGGGCCTTCCTCCTTTGTATCCCTAATTTGCGAGTTGTTACGACTTGCAGGCCTATCTGACAAAAATTAATTTCCGCAAGTCATTTTAGGGCTTGAAAACACCAAATTGTATTCCCGCTAGGGCCTCATCGCGAGTGACTACCTATAGTTGAGTAAAATTGATATGCTTGACAAAATGGGAAGCATATCAATATTTAGTACCGGCTATATGGCATATCAAGGATTCACTAATTATGGAAAAAATTAATCTTGAAGCGATTGATCCTAAAGTCGAACCAATTGATGAGAAGCTACACCGCATTGGAAGAGCTGCCATAGGAGCAGTACCCGTTGTGGGAAGTCCGTTGTTGGAGATATTTAATTCTTTACTTGACGCTCCTTTAAATAAGCGTCGCACAGAGACAATGCTTGCGATTGGATCAGCTCTAAACGACCTCATAGATCAAGGGGTTGTAACGGAAGCAGGGCTACAGGAAAATGAAGCGTTTGTAAGTACGGTTGCAGAAGTTTGCAATATCTCACTAAGGAACCATCAGGCAGAAAAACTTGAAGCTTTACGAAATGCAGTAATAAATTCTGCGTTACCTACATGCCCAAGCGATGATTATCGCCAGATATTCCTTAATTTTGTAGACGTATGCACAGTTTCACACATTAGGCTCCTAAAGCTTTTCGAAGATCCTGAGCGGTGGTTTACAGAGAATAATCGTGTTAAGCCATATCAAACCACAGTATCTCTATCTCAAATTATTGCAAGCGCTATGCCCGAACTAATTGCAAATCAAGAAATTCTTGACAGCATATGGAGCGACCTCTATCAAAAGGGGTTGGTTGAGGTAAAGCAGCTTGAAATGATTCTAAGCGCAGAAAGTTGCCTGTCAAAACAGAACACCAAATTCGGAAGCAAGCTCGTGGCTTTTTTGAGTTGACTGCCTATAGAGTGAGATTATCTTGTGAAGCAAATTTTCTACGCTGGCAATGATCGTCAGCCGTGCGCAGCAGAATATGCAATAGTTGTTGATAGTTCTGGCTCGATTCAACGCGCCCACATTGTTGTAGTGCAGTCGTCACAAAAAGGTATATGGACTAGCTTATACAATACTGACGAAGGACGAAATAATGTATTGAATAGGATTCTGGTGCAGGATCTTTTAGGAGTGAGAATAGAGTTTTTGACATTTAATATTATTTTAGATCTGTCCACTAGAATGGAGGGTTTTCGCCTTCCGATTAGGTTAAATTGGGATGACTATCTGCGCAAGGGTAACCCTTACAGGGCTAAATTTTCTCTAGTATTTGACTTTAAACGTTTCTTTCTTCAATTATTTCGCAGAGAAAGTAGAGAGGTTTCAATCTGGAGCGGTCATGTAGTCGGCGGTTGCGCAGAGTTCTACACCGATCTAATGGATCCAGATAGGTACTCACTCGACATTCACGAGGCTAGTAAACTTTTAGAACAAGCAGGGTACAGTCGCCCTAAACGTCGCTGCTAACTCAAAACCAGTGGGTTTACAGATATGAGAATGGAACGGCAACGTGTCGGGACGCTAGGCGGATTAGAGAAAATGGAACAGCCGTAATCGGTTCCGTCGACTGATATTGGCCCTAATCGGTAGCTCCGAGCGTCCGCTATTGGCCGATTGCTGCCGCTCACAAACTGCTACGAATAGCCAATAGCAAGTCAGCACCACCCCAAAAATCACCCACCCCCAACCGGCTTAGCCAACTCAATCCCCGCCGCCCCCAACCGCTTCAAAATCTCAAACAACAAATCACTCTTCGTCACCCCGACAATCCTCGGGCTCCCGACATACCCCGTCACCGTCAACGTAATCCCGTCCGGCGTCAGTTTGCTGAACCGTACAAACGGCGCCGGTTTTTCCAGGATGGTTTCGTGCTCGGTATAGGTATCCAGCAACAAGCTCTTGACCTGTTCCGGATCGATATCCAGCGGGAACATCAATTCCAGCGTCGCCACGCCTTGGGCGCTGCCGCCGAGGGTGACGTTGCGCAGGTTTTGCGAGATGAGTTGGGAGTTGGGGACGATGACGATGGAGCGGTCGCTGAGCTGGATTTCGGTGGCGCGGACGTTGATGCGGCGGATGTCGCCTTCGACGCCGCTGATGCTGATGAGGTCGCCGACTTTGACCGGGCGTTCGGTGAGGAGGATGAGGCCGGAGACGAAGTTTTTAACGATTTCTTGCAGGCCGAAGCCGATGCCGACGGAGAGGGCGCTGACGATCCAGGCGAGGTTGGTCCATTGCACGCCGAGGGAGGAGAGGGTGAAGAGGATGACGGTGGCGTAGCCGATGTTGGAGAACAGGGTGCTCAAGGACGCGCACATGCCCGGGTCCATGTCGGTCTTGGGCAGGAATTCGTTGTCGAGCCAGCGGCGCAGGGCACGGATCAGGTAGATGCCGATCAGCAGCGCCAGCACGGCGTTGATCAGGTGGCCGGGGACGATGTTGAGTTTGCGCAGGCCGGCGCCGCCGAGGATGGTGCCGATGTTGGCGAGCAGTTGGCCGAGGGTGGTGCCGATGCCGCCGACGAACAGGGTGATCACGCCCAGCAGCAACAGGCCGGCGCGGCCGAAGCCGGCGGTCAGGATCGCCATTTGCTCCAGGCGTCGGTCGCTGACGCCCAGCAGTTGCTTCAGGGCCTTGCCGCTGGAGTGTTTCGGCGAGAAGAGGAATGCGCAACCGTCCTTGAGCACTTGCATCAGCAGGTAGAAACCGGCAAGGACGATGTAGCTCCAGACCAGTTCGTAGGTGACGAAGCGGGCGAGGGACACGTAACCGGTGAGCAGGGCGATGATCGAGATGACCATCGACAGGCTGGCGACGGTGTAGATCACCCCGGCCAGGGTATTGCCCGCCGCCGAGGTGTCGCCGGCAGCGACCAGCGCCTTGCGCACGCGGGCGGTGCGGACCAGCAGCGTCACGACGATTGCCATCACCAGCACTGCTGTTATGCCACGGCCGGCCATGACGATCTGGCTGCTCATGCCCGAGGCGTTGCTGATCTGGATCAGCGTCACTAGCACCAGCAGGGTGCCGGCGAGCAGACGCGGGAACGGTTTGAGGGCGAGGGCGACTTCGTCTTCGATCGATGGCAGGCGCCATGACGGGTGTTCGGTGGACAGCAAGGCGCGGCCCAGGCTGGTGATCATCACGCAGGCGTAGACGGCTTTTTCGAATTCGTCGGAGAAGGTCGCCAGCATCGGCGACAGCGGCACATGGCGGGTGCAGGCGTAGTAGAGCAGTTCCAGCGCGATGGCGGTGGTGGCGAGCGTGGCCAGGGCCGAGGCGAAGGCCAGTGAGCTGCGGCGCAGGCGTCCTTCGGGCATGCGGTGGATGCAGAATTGCGCGAGCCAGCGGTCGGCGAGGCGACGGCCGACGGTCCAGATCAAGGCGGCCAACAGCACCAATAATGTCGTGAAGAAGCGCTGGCCGGGTTCCCAGGCCTGGGCGCCGGTTTGCCGGATCTGCTCGCCGAATGCTTGCCAGCGCTGTCGGTCATCCGGCGATGGGTCGAACAACGGCGCCCAGAACGACGGGTTGAGAATGCTGTAGGTGCGCAGGGTCAGCTCGCTTTCCAGCAGGTTGCGGCGGATGCCGGCGATGTGGGTGATCAGGTCGGTGGCGCTCTGCTTGAGCGCGGCGAGGTTTTTCAGGGTGGTGTCGACTTTGTTTTTCTGTTCGGTCAGCGAGGCGCGTTGGGCGGCGATGTCGGCCTGTTCGGGGGCGATCGCATCCGCCGGCGCGGCGCCGAGGACGCTGAGTTGCACGCTCAGTTGGGCCTGTTGCGGCAGCAGCGATGCCGACAGCCGATCGACGTCGAGGATGAACGACTGCACCCGGTCTTGCGGGCCTTCGAGCTGGGCGTAATTGTTGGTGGAGGAAATCTGCTGTTTGAGTTCGTCCAGGCGTTGTTGCAGCGATTGCAGATCAGTCGCCGAGACTCCGGGCAACGGGGCGGCAATGCCGGCGTTGGCGGTGTCGGGCGGATCGGCGGCGAAGGCGGCCACGACACTTGGGCCGAGCAGGGTCACGGCGATGAAAATCAACGACTTCAAGGCATTGCGCATGAGCGGGCTCGATTCCGGTTGATCACACAAACATTGAGGTTAGGTGATCGGGCCGGGGATCGAGGAAAAGTTTCAGGGTGGGTGTGCCATCCCCCCACATCCCCTGTGGGAGCGGGCTTGCCCGCGAAGGCGATGGGTCAGCTACATAAAGACCGACTGACAGGACGCCTTCGTGGGCAAGCCCACTCCCACGAGATCACCAAGAGAGGGCTGCCTTAGAACGCATACGGAATACTGATCTTGGCCCAGAGCATTTCACCCTCCGGCCGATTTTCCACATCGAACTCCTTGGCCCAGCGAATCTCCGCGCTGGCGTACTTGAGGAACGTGAAATACAGCGCCGGGCCGATGGCGAACACTTTGCCGCGCACGCCGTCGTTCACGTCTTCGCCGGCAAACTGCACGGTATGGCCGAACTGTTTGTCGTCGGTGGTCTGCTTGAGGAAGTAGCCGTTGACGCCGAGCCGCAGGTCATCGGTGACCCGGTAACTGGCCGAATAATCGAAATGGAAGATCTGCCCCGACTTGTAGTCGGTGTCCTTGTTTTTCTCGTTGAAGCTGTAGGTGGTCTTCATCGACACCTCGGTGCGCTCGGTCGGCAGCCAGGTGAAGGAGAACAGCGGTTTGTAGGTGTAGAAATTGTTGCTGGTGTTGGCCAGGCGATCGACGCTGTATTCGCCGGTAGGCACGGTGACTTCAACCGCTGCGCCGAGGGTCAGGTTCTTGCCCATGTCCCACAGGATGATCGGCGCGAATGTGGTATCACCCATGCCTTCGCGGGTGTCGCTGAGGCCGAATACCGAGACTTCCTGTTTCAGCCACGGCTGGGCGATGTACCCGGCCAGGCGTCCGCCGAGAATCCGGACCGGGCTCAGGTAGTCGATGCGCGGGATGACGGCCGTGGACTCGATCTCGACATTCGGCACCTTGCCGCCCAGCGAGCTGATGTTGAATTTGGTCGCCTTGTAGTGGTTGTAGTAGAGGTTGAACGCGACCATGTTTTCCGGGAGGTTGTCGACGTCCAGGGGCAGGACAAAGAATCCGTCGGTGCCGGTGCCGATATTGTCGACGCCGGCTTCGGTCGCCAGGGCCGGCAAGGTCACGGCGCTGGTGGCGAGCATCAGGGCGAGATGCGCAGGGAATGTCGCGCGGTTCTGGGTCATGTCCGTCCTCATTATTATTGTGATTGGGCGTACCGCCGGGGCACATGGCGCCCGGCACCATAGAAATAAGCCGTTGTCGTACGCCGGGGCAGGGTATTGGCGGACACGTAGGGGGACTTCTGCGGACAGTCCGCCAAGCCTGTGCTAACTTCTTTCGACATAACCGGTTACAAAAATAACAATTCAGCGTGATCCGGGATGTCCACCTCCATGAATATGAAAGTCGTCGACCCCACCTACGAACTGGCGCTGGTGTCGCCGTTCCTCTTGCAGACCCTGGCCGAAGTCGCCGCCAACAAGGGCATCGACCCCGAGAGCCTGTGCCGTGGCCTGGGTTTTACCTGTGAAGACTTGCAGGACCCGGCGCAACGCATTTCTTATCGCCAGGCCGTCGCCATGATCCAGCGCGCGCTCAAGGTCCTGCCCAATCAGGGGCTGGGGCTGTGGGTCGGCGCGCAAAATGTGCTGGGCACGCTTGGGCTGCTGGGGCATGTGCTGTCGCTGTGCAAGAACCTGCGCGACGCGTTTGCCCTGGGGATTCGTCATCAGCACACGTCGGGCGGGATCGTGGTGTCCAGCGTGGAGGTGGTGGGCGAGCAGGTGTACCTCGATGCCGAGTGCCGGCTGCCGTTTGCCGAGATTCAGATGTTTGCGGTGGAGGAATTTTTCGCCAGTTTGCTGGTGTATGGCCGGGCGCTGGTGGGCAATGACTTCAAAGCGATTGCCGTGGAATTCGTGCATGCGGCGCCGGATTACGTCGACGAATACCACCGGCTGCTTGGGCCGCAGGTGCGTTTCGGGTGCCTGCACAATCGCATGTTGATCGATGTGCGCTGGCTGGATGTGAACCTGCCGAACCATCATTCCCTGGCGTTGCGTCAGGCGGTGAAGTTGCTGGAGCTGGAAGCGGCGCAGGTGCATCAGAAGCTGGACCTGATTCAGGCGGTGGAGCGGGCGATTGCCCGGGACCTGAGCCAGGGCAGTCATATCGAGAAGATTGCCGGCGACCTGAACATGAGCAGCCGCACGTTGCGCCGCCGGTTGACCGAGCATGCGCTGACGTTCGAGGCACTGCTGGAACAAGTGCGGCAGGCGCGGACGATGAGTTTGTTGGCGAACCCGGAGATGCCGATCGAGCGGATCACGGAGGAGGTCGGGTACAGCGATGTGCGCAGCTTTCGCCGGGCGTTCAAGCGCTGGACGGGGATGAGCCCGAGTGCGTGGCGGCAAGAGCCTGCGGCCTGATTTTCTGGCGCATCGAATCCCCCACAAACCATCCGCCTACAGGTAAACTCCGCGCCACTTTCTCAAGGAGTTCACATGAGTTACTACCAGCCGGGCATCCTCGCCACCCCCGTTCCCCCGCAAGCACGTCACCTGTTTTTCGCTCTCGAATCGGTTGAAGCGCTGCCGCAGGCGTTCGACAACCTGCTGAATCTGGTGGATGGCAAGTCGGCGGTGGTCGGTTTTGGTGAGTCGCTGGTCAAGGCCCTCAACGTCGAAGTCGACGGCTTGCGCAGCTTCCCGGCGCTGACCGGTGTCGGCGTGGAAAACCCGTCGACCCAGCACGCCCTGTGGGTCTGGCTGCACGGCGTTGACCGTGGCGAGCTGCTCAATCGCAGCACCGCCGTGGAGACCGCACTGGCCCCGGCCTTGCGTCTGGTACAGATGAACGAAACCTTCCGCCACATGAACGGCCACGACCTGACCGGTTACGAAGACGGCACCGAAAACCCTCACGACGAAGCTGCGATTGCCGCTGCGTTGCTGGGCGAGGGCGCCGAAGGTCTGGTGGGCGGCAGCTTCGCCGCGATCCAGCAGTGGCAGCATGACCTCAAGGGGTTCCACGCGTTGTCCGCCGAAGACAAGGACAACATCATGGGCCGCCGCCTGAGCGACAACGAAGAAATCGACGACGCGCCAGTCTCCGCCCACGTCAAACGCACCGCTCAGGAAAGCTTTGCTCCCGAGGCGTTCGTTGTCCGTCGTTCGATGCCATGGATCGAAGGTGACCGTGCCGGCCTGATGTTCCTCGCATTCGGTTTCTCCCTCGACGCTTTCGAAGCGCAATTGCGCCGCATGAGCGGCCTGGAAGATGGCATTACCGACGGTCTGTACCGCATCAGTCGGCCGATCACCGGTGGCTACTACTGGTGCCCGCCGCTGAAGGATGGTCATCTGGATTTGCGCGCGCTGCGCATCGGCTGACGGGTACAGGATAAGGAGCAGGGCATGGACATGGACGTGAACCTGGTGCGCTGGGGCATGATCGGTTGTGGCAGTGTCACAGAACGCAAGAGCGGGCCGGCCTTCTACAAGGCGCCGGGTTCTGCGCTGGTGGCGGTCATGGGCCGCCGTCTCGATGCTGTCAGCGATTACGCCGCGCGCCACGGCATCGCTCGGGTCTATACCGATGTCGATGCGTTGATCAACGACCCGCAGGTGGACGCGGTGTACATCGCCACGCCCCCTGACACTCATCACGCCTACAGCCTGAAAGTCGCCGCCGCCGGCAAGCATTGCTGCGTGGAAAAGCCCATGGCCCTCAACGCCGGGCAGAGCCGCGACATGCAGCGGGTGTTTGCCGACGCCGGGCTGCATTTGTTCGTCTCCTACTATCGCCGCTCGTTACCGCGCTTCCAGCAGGTGCGGCAGTGGCTGGAGGAGGGGCGCATCGGCGAAGTGCGGCACCTGAGCTGGACGCTGACCAAGGCGCCGTCGCCCATGGATCTGGACGGCAGCGCCAACTGGCGCACTGACCCGGCCGTGGCGGGTGGCGGTTATTTCGCTGACCTGGCCAGCCATGGCCTGGACCTGTTTCAGTACCTGCTGGGCGATATCGTCGAAGTCGCGGGGCTCACCGCGCGCCAGGCCGGGTTGTACGCGGCCGAGGATGCGGTCAGTGCCAGTTGGCGTTTCGCTTGCGGGGCGCTGGGCATGGGCTGCTGGAACTTCGTGGCGGATCGGCGCGAGGATCGGGTCGAGATCATCGGCAGCCAGGGACGGCTCGGGTTTTCGGTGTTCGACGAGCATCCCGTGCAACTGCATGCCGAGGAGCACCTCAGTCTGGACATTCCCCACCACGAACATATCCAGTGGCACCACGTCCTGGGCATGAACGCGCACATTCGCGGCACCGCGCAACACCCGGCCACCGCCGCCGAGGCCTTGAAGACCGACTGGCTCATGGACCAGATCCTCAAGCGCTCCTGACGGCATTTCACTGTGGGAGCTGGCTTGCCAGCGATAGCGGTGGAGCGGCGCATCTAAGGTTATGCCCAAACAATATTTCTCAAGCTTGTCATAACGTCTCTAAGATCACGTCATAACTCGTTATAACAAGTGATCCCGTGATGACCGATAACGTTCTCTCCCTCAGCAGCGTCCCGCTGCACACTCAACTGCGCGATGTCCTGCGCGCCCGCATTCTCGATGGGGAATACCCGCAAGACAGCCAGATGCCGTCCGAAAGCGAGCTTGGCGCGTTGTTCAAGGTCAGTCGCATCACCGTGCGCCAGGCTCTGGGCGATCTGCAAAAGGAAGGGCTGATCTTCAAGATCCACGGCAAAGGCACCTTCGTCGCCAAACCCAAGACCTTTCAGAACGTCAGCAGCCTGCAAGGTCTGGCCGAGTCCATGACCGGGCGCGGCTACGAAGTAATCAACCGCCTGCGCAGCTTCAAATTCATCCCTGCCGACAAGCGCGTCGCCGAGCGTCTGCAAGTGGCGGAGGGCGAAGTTGTGGCGCAGATCAAACGCGTACGTTTGATCAACCGCGAGCCGATCTCCCTGGAAATCACCTACCTGCCCAAAGCCATCGGCGAGCGGCTGGAGAAGGCTGACCTCGTGACCCGCGACATCTTCCTGATCCTGGAAAACGACTGCGGCATCGCCCTCGGCCACGCTGATCTGGCGATTGACGCGGTGCTCGCCGACAGCGACCTGACCCAGGCACTGAGCGTCGAGGCCGGCTCGCCGATCATGCGCATCGAGCGTCTGACCCACGACGCCAGCGGCCAGCCTCTGGACTTCGAACACCTTTACTACCGTGGCGATGCGTTCCAGTACCGCCTGCGGATCGACCGGCAAAAAGGGGAGCAGGCATGAGTCGCAACGTTCTTGAACAGGAATACGACATCGTCGTGATCGGTGGCGGCACAGCCGGGCCGATGGCGGCGATCAAGGCCAAGGAAAACAATCGCGACCTGCGGGTGCTGCTGGTCGACAAGGCCAACGTCAAACGCAGCGGCGCGATCAGCATGGGCATGGATGGCCTGAACAACGCGATCATCCCCGGCCACTCAACGCCAGAGCAGTACACCAAGGAAATCACCATCGCCAACGACGGCATCGTCAATCAGGCGGCGGTGTATGCCTATGCGACGCACAGTTTTGAAACCATCGAGCAACTCGACCGCTGGGGCGTGAAGTTCGAGAAGGATGAAACCGGCGATTACGCGGTGAAAAAAGTCCACCACATGGGTGCCTATGTGCTGCCGATGCCGGAAGGGCATGACATCAAGAAAGTCCTCTACCGCCAGTTGAAGCGCGCGCGGGTGAGCATTACCAACCGCCTGGTCTGCACCCGTTTGCTGACTGACGAGGAGGGCGCGGTCAACGGCGTGATGGGCTTCGATTGCCGCACGGCGGATTTCCATGTGATCAAGGCCAAAGCGGTGATCCTCGCGTGCGGCGCCGCCGGACGCCTCGGTTTGCCGTCCTCGGGTTACCTGATGGGCACCTACGAAAACCCGACCAACGCCGGTGACGGTTACGCCATGGCCTATCACGCCGGGGCCGAACTGGCGAACCTCGAGTGCTTCCAGATCAACCCGCTGATCAAGGACTACAACGGCCCGGCCTGCGCCTACGTCACCGGCCCGCTGGGCGGCTACACCGCCAACAACAAGGGTGAGCGCTTCATCGAGTGCGACTACTGGAGCGGGCAGATGATGTGGGAGTTCCATCAGGAACTGGAAAGCGGCAACGGCCCGGTGTTCCTCAAACTCGATCACCTGGCCGAGGAAACCATCCAGAACATCGAGGAAATCCTCCACAGCAACGAGCGCCCGAGTCGCGGTCAGTTCCACGCCAATCGCGGCACCGACTACCGCACGCAGATGGTCGAGATGCACATCTCCGAGATCGGCTTTTGCAGCGGCCATTCGGCGTCCGGGGTGTGGGTCAACGAGCGTGCCGAGACCTCGGTCAAAGGCTTGTACTCGGCCGGCGACATGGCGGCGGTGCCGCACAACTACATGCTCGGCGCATTCACCTACGGCTGGTTTGCCGGGCACAACGCGGCGGACTACGTCGCCGGGCGCGAGTTTTCCGCGCTGGATGCCGGGCAGATTGCCAGGGAGCAGGCGCGGGTCTACGCACCGCTGGACCGCGAACACGGCCTGCCACCGGCCCAGGTCGAGTACAAGCTGCGGCGTTTCGTCAACGACTACCTGCAACCGCCGAAAGTAACGAAGAAGATGCAGATCGGTCTGCAACGCTTCAGCGACATCGAGCGCGATCTGGATGAAATGAAGGCCAACAACGCCCACGAATTGATGCGCGCCATGGAAGTCAGCGTGATCCGCGACTGCGCCGAAATGGCCGCACGGGCCTCGCTGTTCCGTGCCGAAAGTCGCTGGGGCCTGTATCACTATCGGGTCGACCACCCGCAACGCGACGACCGCGAATGGTTCTGCCATTGCCATCTGAAGAAGGGCGATGACGGCCGCATGACCAGTTTCAAGAAAGCCGTCGAGCCTTACATCATCCCGCTCGACGCCGAGGAAATGCAGGCCTACGACCGCTTGCGGGTTGGCGCCTTCGCCGCTTGATACACCGATAAGAGAGAGCCCGAACCATGGCCTATCAAGCCCAGGAAATCTTCTTCCGCTCCAATGCCCCCGTCACCGTGGACGAGGACAAATGCATCGCCGAAAAGGGCTGCACCGTCTGCGTCGACGTTTGCCCGATGGACTTGCTGGCGATCAACCCGGCGACCCAGAAGGCCTACATGGCGTTCGACGAATGCTGGTACTGCATGCCCTGCGAAAAGGACTGCCCGACCGGGGCGGTGAAAGTCGAGATTCCGTATTTGTTGCGCTGAGACACCCTTCTGTCGGAGCGACTTGCCCGTCAAGAGGCCCGCCCAGACACCGCAAGACCGCCATCCGGCCACCCCCGGACGCCTGAAATCGAACACCCCTCGTTTCCCACCGTGCCCTGATCGCGGCGGAGACGAACATCCTATAAATGATTCGAGGGGAAACACTCATGTTGCGTGCAGCAATCGCCGGTCTGGTACTGGCTTCATTCACCTTGTCCGCTTCGGCGCAAACCATCCGCATTGCCATCGGCACCCAGGACACCACGATCAACTGCGCCGCTGGCGGTCTGTTGATTCGCGAGCTGGGCCTGCTCGACAAATACCTGCCCCACGACGGCGCCTACAAGGACGCTAAATATGATGTGCAGTGGAAGAACTTCACCAGCGGCGCGCCGCTGACCAACGAAATGGTCGCCGGCAAGCTCGACTTCGGCGCCATGGCCGACTTCCCCGGTACGTTCAACGGCGTGGCCTTCGAAACCGCCGGCAAGCACAGCCTGTTCATCAGCGTGCTGTCGGGCAGCATCAAGGGCAGCGGCAACGGCATCGTGGTGCCGAGCGCCTCGGGCGTGCAGTCGCTGAGCGAACTCAAGGGCAAGACCATCTCCGTCCCGTTCGCCTCCACCGCCCACGGTATGTTGTTGCGGGCCGTGGCGGAGCAGGGCTGGGACCCGCTCAAGGACGTGAACATCATCGCCCAGCCGCCGGAGGTCGCCGGCTCCGCGTTGCAGGCCGGCAAGATCGACGCCCACGCCGATTTCGTGCCGTTCGCCGAGCTGTTCCCCAGCCGTGGCTTCGCCCGCAAGATCTACGACGGCGCCCAGGCCAACGCCCCGACGTTCCACGGCGCGCTGGTGGATCAGGCGTATGCGAAGAAATACCCGGAAATCGTCGTCGCCTACCTGCGGGCGAGCATCGAGGCCAATCAGTTGCTGGCCGCTGAGCCCGAGAAATACAGCGAACTGATCGCCAAGGTCACCGGCGTCGATGCCGAGGTCAACTACCTGTTTCACGGTCCGCTCGGTGTGCAGACCCGCGACCTGAGCTGGAAACCGGAATATCGCCAGGCGGTCGGCACCGCCATCGATACGCTCAAGCTGTTGAAGAAGGCTGATCGTGGACTCGATCTGAATACCTTCATCGACGACCAGTACATCCGCGCGGCGTTCAAGGCGTCGAATCTGGACTACACGGCGCAACTGGCCAATTACGCGCAAACGCCGTTGAAGTCGGTGGATGCGGCCACCGGGAAAGCGATCACGGACTTCAGCCATGTCGCGGAGATCTGGGTGCGGGGTGAAGACAAGGTGCGTCAGTACGCCTCTGCCGAAAGTGCCTTCACCGCGTTGGCCGGGTTGAAGCAGGAAGGCAAGAACATCCGTGCGGTGTATGCCCAGGCCAGTGACAGCGGGATCAAGTTGCTGGCGGAGCAGGCGTGGTTTGCCAGCGATGCCAAGGGACGCTTGAGCGCGTTTCTGCTCAAAGGCCAGGCCCAGCAATTCGCCTCGGCGCAGGGCGGCAAGGTGTTCGACTTTGCCGATGCCACGACCCAGGCCATCGCCAGCCGCTAAAACCACTAGCCCTCCCGAAACGTCGGACCGCCCGTAGGGAGAGGGGACTGATTTTGGTGTTTGGGCTTAATGCGTCGGTCTGAAATTTCGAGTCGAGCCTGGATTTTGAAGGGCATGAAGATCGGCTCCCTTTCCCCCTCGCCCCCTTGGGGGAGAGGGCTGGGGTGAGGGGGCTGGATCTGCGCCACACCACAGTCTCAAAACTGGAAACCCATCAATGAAAACACCCAAAACCCGCTGGATCTCCAGAGCCGCCTCGCTGCTGCTCTGCCTGCTGTTCTGGCAACTCGCCGCCAGCCAGCACTGGAATCTCGGCTTGGTCACCTTCGCCAACGTGCCGACACCTTTGGCCGTGATCGAAGCCGCCCTCGGTCTCGGCGACTCCGGCAAGCTCGCCCAACACCTGAGCAGCAGCCTCGCCCGGGTCTTCGCCGGCTACCTCGCCGCGCTGCTGCTCGGCATTGCCCTGGGCCTGGCCATCGGCCGTTCGAAATGGGCCGAAGACCTGCTGCTGCCACCGCTCGAAGTGCTGCGCCCGATTCCCGCCGTGGCGTGGATTCCATTGGCGATCCTGATGTTCCCGTCGTCGGAGCTGTCGATGGTGTTCATCACCTTCACCGGCGCGCTGTTCCCGATCCTGCTCAACACCGTACACGGCGTCGAAGGCGTCGATCCACGCCTGATCGCCTCGGCCAAAAGCCTCGGGGCAGGGCGCCGGGCGATTCTGCTGGAGGTGATCCTGCCGGGCGCCGCGCCGAGCATCATCACCGGCCTGGCCATCGGCATGGGCACCTCCTGGTTCTGCCTGGTGACCGCCGAAATGATCTCCGGCCAGTTCGGCATCGGTTACTACACCTGGGAGTCGTACACCATCCAGAACTACCCCGACATCGTGGTCGGCATGTTGCTGATCGGCGTGTTGGGCATGGGCAGCAGTCTGTTGATCAAACGCCTGGGCGGGTTGTTCACGCCTTGGCACCGACCACGAGGAAAAGCCTGATGAGCGCGATGCAAACCCCCGAAGGGCGGATCGACATCCGCCAGTTGTCGATTGTCCTCGGCCAGGGCAAACAAGCCTTCGAAGCGGTACAGGGTCTGGACTGCCAGATCGAACCCGGCCAGTTCGTGTGCATTCTCGGGCCGTCCGGCTGCGGCAAGTCGACCTTGCTCGGTGCGCTGGCCGGGCACCTGCAAGCCCACGCCGGTACGCTGAAAGTCGACGGCGCCGAAGTGCCCGGACCGTCACCGCAGCGCGGCATGGTGTTTCAGCATCACACGCTGTTCCCGTGGCGCACGGTGCGCGACAACGTGGCGTTTGGTCTGAAGATGCGCGGTATCGGCAAGGCTGAGCGTCATCGTGCTGCCGATGAAATCCTCGCACTGGTCGGCCTCGACGGCTTCGGCGAGCGCTGGCCGGATCAACTCTCTGGCGGCATGCAACAACGGGTGGAAATCGCCCGAGTGCTGGTCAACCGGCCACGCCTGCTGCTGATGGACGAACCTTTCGGCGCGCTGGATGCCCTGACCCGGTTGAACATGCAGGAACTGCTGCTGGACATCTGGACGCGAATCCGCACCACCGTGGTGTTCGTCACCCATGACATCGACGAAGCGCTGTTTCTTGCCGACCGCCTGCTAGTGATGAGCGCGCGACCAGGGCGGATCATCGAAGACCTGCGCCTGGATTTCCCCCGTCCCCGCACCACCGAACTGGTCACCAGCGGCGAGTTCTCACGGCTCAAACGCCATTGCCTCGAACTGCTGCGCCACGACAACGACCGGCCGCTGCCGCGCCTCAACCCGCTCGGCCTGCCTCCTGAAAACCCTTTGCCGCGATTTGCCCTATGACCTCATTTTTTGCTGTGACCGATAACCACGACATCCTCGCCCTGCAAGCGCGTCTGACTGCTGACGATGCCGGGGTGCGACGGATTGCGCTGATCGACTTGGCCGACCTCGAAGAGCCGGACGGCTTGCTCTGGCTGGTCGAACGACTGGCGCAGGACCCCGCCGAGGAAGTTCGCGCCGAAGCCGCGCGTTTGCTGGAGGCCTGGGAGGACGAGCCGGTGGTTGAGGCGCTGTGTCAGGCGCTGACCGATCCGTCGCCCGCGGTGCAGGCGGCCGCTGCGCAGAGTCTGAGCCTGCTGAAGACGGAGGCGGCCGGCCGGGTGATTCTGCCGTGGACCGGGCATGCCGAGGTCGGCGTGCGAATCGCTGCGTTCCGCGCCTTGCGTGAGCTGCGCTTCCCCGAGGCCGCGCCGGCCGCCGTCACGGCGCTGAACGATGCCGATGCCAATGTGCGCCGCGAAGCGGTGGGTGTGCTCGGCTGGCTCAAGCAGCTCGACGCTTTGCCAGCGCTGGCGCGACTGGCCGCCGATGACCCGGACACCGAAGTCCGCCGCGCCGCCACTGGCGCCCTTGGCCTGGCTTCCGGCGCCGAAGTGCTGCCGGCCCTGCGCCGCGCCTTGCAGGACAACGCCTGGCAAGTCCGCGAAGAAGCCGCAACTACCCTGGGCAAAGTCGGCCAACCTGACGCCGGCCCGGCGCTGATCGAAGCCCTCGGTGACGATTACTGGCAAGTGCGCCTGCGCGCCACCCGCAGCCTGGGACGCCTGCGTTACGCCGCCGCCCTCGAAGCCTTGATCGACACCCTCGGCCATCGCATCAGCAATCTGCGCAAGGAGGCCGCGCTGGCTCTTGGGGAGCTGAATGATCGCGGCGCGGTGGCAGCCTTGCAGGCGGCACAGGACGATGGCGACCCGGAAGTGCGCAAAGCCGTGCGCATTGCCTTGAGTCAGTTGCAATGAGCCCGCTGGCGATCGGCAATTCCCGGAGCGAACAGCGCCTGCGCCTGACCTGGCCGGACGGCCGCGAATCGTTGCTCGATCACGCCGAACTGCGCCGCCAGTGCCCGTGCTCGCAATGCCGCGCCTTTCGCCTGCGAGGCCTGACGCCGATGGTTGATGAGCGCGTCCGGGTGATCGAGCTCAACCCCCAGGGCTATGGCCTGCAACTGGTGTTCAGCGACGGCCATCAGCGCGGCATTTATCCGTGGGCTTATCTGGCACAGCTCGATTCCTGACCTTTAGTGGGCGTTGGGGGCGCGCGCGTAAGCGATTCTTTGGAGGCAGGCTATTGCGCAGCCGTCATCGCCGGCCGACAACTGTGAAACATATCCAGCGCAGGCTGATACAGCGAAGTCCTCACATCAAACAATCCCAGTACCGAATGAAACAGGTTGTCGTGGCTCAGGTCCGCTTGCCCGCGCTTGCCCTCCAGGCATCCCCGGTCAATGCCCGATTGCGCCAGGGTGCCGTTGCCGAACCACATCACCATCGGCACATGGGTCTGCGCTTCCGGCGCCAGGGCGTATGGCGCGGCATGCAGGTAGAGGCCGTTTTCACCGAGGGATTCGCCATGGTCGGAGACGTAGAGCATCGAGGTGTCGAGGCTGTCCTGATTGTGCTTGAGCAGTTCGATGACCTTCGCCAGGAAGTGGTCGGTGTAGAGGATGGTGTTGTCGTACACGTTGACCAGTTCTTCACGGCTGCAACTGCCTAATTGGTTGGTGTGGCAGATCGGTTGGAAGCGCTCCAGCTCCTTCGGGTAGCGCTCGTAGTATTCCGGGCCGTGACTGCCATCGGCGTGCAGGACGATGATCGCGTTGCCCTTGAGGCTGTCGATGTAGCTCTGCAAATCCGCCAGCAGCGCTTCGTCGAGGCAGTTGTTGCCATCGCAGAACGGCCCCGGCTGGTTCTTCGCGATGTCGCGGTTCGGCACGCGCAGGCAGGTGCCCTTGCAGTCGCTGTTGTTGTCCAGCCACAGCACCTGCACGCCGGCCCGTTGCAGGATGTCGAGCAGGCCTTCGTAGGTTTTGCCTTTCTTGTCGCTGTAGTCCTTGCGGGGGAACATCGAGAACATGCACGGCACCGACACCGCCGTGGAGGTGCCGCAGGCATGCACCTGAGTGAAGTTGAGGATGTCCAGTTTGCTCAGTTCGGGGTTGGTTTCGCGTTCATAGCCGTTGAGCGAGAAATGGTCGGCGCGGGCGGTTTCGCCGACCACGAACACCATCAACGATTTCTTCTCGCGGCCGGCCGCCCTGGCGCTCATCACCGCGTCTTCGCCGATGGCCTGCACCACGAAATGCTTTTTGATCCCCAGGCGTTGCTTGGTGTACTTGCTGATCGCGTAGATGTAGTTGGTCGGGTTGATGAAGTGGGTGAGCTTGTCTTCCTGACGGAAGATCGGCGCGTAGGTCGAATAGAACGCGCCCACCGAAGCACCGATCACCAGCACGCAGGCGGCGACCACCAAAATCTTGTTCAGCAACCCGCGAAAGAACGGGCGGTAGCTCACCGGCCAGCGCCAGATCAACACCGCCGGCAGCACGCCGAGCAACAGCACATAGGCCAGCAGTTTGCCGCTGAACAGGGCGGCGGCTTCGCCCGGATTGGTTTCGAACACGTTCTGAATCATCACCGTGTCGATGGTGATGCCGTATTCGTTCATGAAATACGCGGCGCAGGCCGAGAGCAGGGCGACCAGGGTCAGGGCCGGTTTCAGCGTCCAGCGAAACGACACCAGGGTCAGCAGCAGGGTGATGGCGGCCCACAGGAACAGCCCGAAGGAGGCGAAAAACGCCAGTTTGTGTGCACCTTGCAGGGTAATCAGCGTGCCCAGCGCCTTCCAGGTCGCCAGGTTGTACAGCGCCACCAGTGCCAGGGAAAACAGCAGCACCAGCCGGGTTGGAGTGATGGACGGTAAGCGCGATCCTTTGCCCAAAGCCATTCGAACATTCCTCTACTCAAATTAGAAAACACACGCGGTTGCGCGTGTAACTGTAGAAGAACATTGGTAAAAATTTTGTAAACATCCTGTAACAAACGATTTTCTTGTGGGAGCGGGCTTGCTCGCGAAGGCGGCAGACCCGCCGGTATCCATTTCACTGATCCACCGCATTCGCGGGCGAGCCCGCTCCCACAAAAACACAACAGTGCTTGCCGGTCAGAAGGATTTGCTGACGCTGGCGATCACCGTCGCCGTACACACATCCTTGAATCCCCAGTTGCTCAGGCACTGGGTTTGCGACAGATCGGTGTCGACATAACTCAGACCCAACACCACACCCGCCAGGTTATGTGTCAGTTTCACCTCCCACTCGCGGTAAGCCTCTTCGCCACGACCGGACGCCGAGTACAGGTGCGGATCCTTGAAATCCATGTTGCCGTAACGCAGTTTCAGCGCGGAATCGAGTGGCAGCTCGGTTTCGTAGCTGATGTAGCTGTAAAGCGAACTCTGTTTGCTGTCGGCGCCCGGCGCGTCGCTGGAGTAATACGCCGCCACTTTCACCCCGTAGGCGCCGAGAATCGCGTAGACCTCGCCCTGATTGAACTGACTCTCCTTGGGGTAGGCGTACTTGATGTAGCCCAGATCCAGGCTCAGCGCCTCGGTGGCCTGCCATAGCCAGCCGGCGTAGTAATCGACTTCCTGGCGGGTCTTCAGCCCGCCACCGAAATCGACGTTGGAGGTCCAGGCGCCAAGGTACAGGCCGCTGCTGTGGGCCAGGGTCAGGCCAGCCTGCGCGGCCGGATCGTTCTGGGTTTGCGAGATGCCGCGAGTGCGGTAGTCGCTGGCCAGGGTCAGATCCACCAGGACGGCGAAATCGTCGTTCAGGGGGACGGCGTGGCTGCTCAGGGGCAGCAGACTGAAGAAACCGAGGGCGAGCGAAGGCAAGGCTTTCATGTGAAGTCCCGTTGTTGTGATTGTTATGGGCAGGAAAAAGCGCTGGGGGAGGCAAATGCGGGAGCGGGCAGGCCCACTCCCACACGTTTTGGGTTGCCTGTCCTATCGGCGGCGGGCAGGTCCCAAAAGAAGATCTATGTTGTTTTTGCTTTCAAAGACTTGGCGCGTAAACCTGACGGCCGCCGAACCATGTCTGCAACACCTGGGTGTCGTGCAGGGCCTTGTCATCGACGCTGAACACGTCGCGGTCGAGGACGATGAAGTCAGCCTGCTTGCCGAGGCTCAGCGAGCCGATCTGCTGATCCAGGCCAATGGTGCGCGCGGCGTTGGCGGTGTAGGCGTAGAACATGGTTTCGCGATCCAGACGCTCGTCGGCGTTGAGCACCCCCAGCGGCCCGACGCGCGTGATGGCCTGGGCCATGGCGTTGAACGGGTTGGGCGATGACACCGGCCAGTCACTGGCGCCGGCAATGGTCGCGCCCTGTTTCAACAGCGAATGCGCCGGGTATTGATAGCGAAAGGCGAGGGCGCTGACGTAGGGCTTGATCATGTCCGTGGTGTAGTCGTCGGCACTGGCCCACAGCAGTTGCATCGAAGCAATCACGTTCAGCGGCTTGAAGCGGGCGAACTCTTTCGGGTTGACCATCTGCAAGTGGGTGATCGAGTGAGTCACACCGCTTTGCCGATCCTTGCGCGCCTGGGCGATACCGTTCAGCGATTCGCGTACCGCGCGGTCACCGATGGCATGAATGTGTACCAGCCAGCCGCGCTGGTCGATGGCGCTGACCAGTTCGCCGAAGTGTTGCGGATCGATCAGCAACTCGCCCTGTTTGTGCGAATTGCTGTAGGGATCGATCATCGCCGCACTCTGCGCCGGGTATTCGATCACGCCGTCGGCGAAGATCTTGATGCCCGGCAGCGTCAGGTTGGGAATGCCCTGGAACTGCTGGCGCACCTTGTCCAGCACGTCGAGGTCGGCCGGCACGCTTTTCGGGTTGGCCACCAGCAGGGCGGCGACATGGGCGCTCATGCCGCCGCTTTCGGACAAGGCCTTGTAGGCCGGCAGCACGCCGACGGTTTTCTCGGTGGGTTTGAGGGCGAATACCGGCTCGCCCGGTGCTGCGTTGGCGGCGGGATCCATCCACGCCGTGATGCCGAGGCTGTTGTTGTAGCGCACGGCGGATTGCGCGGCCTTGAGCATGTCGGCGGGGCTTGGCACTGGCATTTTCGAGGCGACCCGATCCCAGCCGGCGTCCACCAGAAAGCCATTCGGTTCACCGTTGGCGAGTTTGCCGATGGTGTCTTTTTCCGCGTCCGGCAGGGTTTTCAGAAGGGCAGCATCAATGCCTGCGCGCTTGAGCATCACGTTGTTGGCCCACGCGGTGTGGTGATCGCTGCCGGTGAACACCACCGGCACATCGGCCCATTCACCGCTGTTGAAGAGCTTGCCCAGCGCTTCGGCCTGCGCCCAGTACGCCGAACTCATGCCGGCCACGCTCAACACATCGCCATGCCGGGCCTTGCCGTCGTCCCGCCAGCCGCGCAGACGCTGTTGCAGTTCATCGAGGTTGACCACCTCGTCTTCCATGTTCGCCGACACCATCTCCAGACCGCCGAAAATCGCGTGGGAGTGGCTGTCGATCAGGCCAGGCATCAGCGCCTTGCCGGCCAGGTCGATGACCTGGGTGCCGGGCTCGATCAAGGCTTTGATCTGGGCGTCGCTGCCGACTTTCAGCACCTTGCCGTTTTCCACGGCCAGGGCCTGAACCTTGGGTTGAGCGCGGTCGGCGGTAAAGATCTTGCCGTTGACCAGCACCAGATCGGCGCCGGCCATGGCTTCCAGAGAGGCAAAACTCACAGCGGCGGCGAGCAGGCTTGGGATGAATCTTTTCATTGAACATTTCCTTGTTATTGCTTTTGATGGCGAGATTAGTGGCTGTCGACGCCTGACAGAACGCCTCACTCACGAAAAACGTTTTTGCCTGAATGGAAAAAGCATGGACAAGTTGGGTGCATTGAAAATGTTCGTGGTCACTGCGCAGCTCGGCAGTTTCAGCCGCGCCGCCGAGCAATTGGGCAAGACCCCATCGGCCCTGACCAAAGCGGTCAATCATCTGGAAGCCGAGCTGGGTGCGCGGTTGTTCGAGCGCAGTACCCGGCGGATTCTGCTCACCGAAATCGGCCGGCTCTATCTGGAAACCGCGCGTCAGGTGTTGCAGCGGCTGGAAGAGGCCAGCGAGGAAATCGAGCAGTTGCAACATGGCCTGCGCGGCAGCCTGAAAATCACCGCGCCGCTGGCTTACGGCCGGGCGTTTCTCGATCAGGTGTGTGACGGCTTTTTGCAGCAATACCCGCAGATCAGCCTGCAGGTGGACCTGTGCGACGAGTTCGTCAATTTGCTGGAAAGTGGTTACGACCTGGCGCTGCGCGAGGGCCATGACGACTTGCCGGGGTTGATTGCACGGGTGGTTGGCAGCAATCGTCTGGCGTTGTGCGGCAGTCCCGAATACCTGGCGCGCAAGGGGCTGGAGGTGACGCCGCAAACCCTCGATCAGCATGAGTGGCTGCTGTACCGGCATCCGCTGCTCAGCCGCGAATTCTGGTGGGTCGAGCGCGACGGTCAGCGCCTGAGCCTGGCGCAACCGACGGCACCGCTGTTGCGCAGCGACAATTACGACTTGTTGCTGGCGAGCGCCCTGGCCGGGCGCGGCCTGCTGCACACGCCTCTATGGAGCGCCGCGCCGTACATCGCGGACGGGCGACTGGTGCGGGTCATGGCCGATTACGACATCGACCCGGACAGCTTCGGCCCGCACATTCTCGCGGTGTACCCCAGCCATCGGCGGGCCACGGCCAAGGTGCTGGCATTCATTGATTACATCGCAGGGTTTCTTGCCGAGCGTGAGTTGAGCTGATCGCTCCTACGCAGAGCGTGGGGAAGATCAAAAACGTTGCAGCATGAGTCGACCTGACTGGCGGTGCTTGTCAGGAAAAAACCGAAAGAGTACAAATGTACTCCATGACCCATTTGACTCCCCGCCGTACCGCCATCCTGACCTTTATCCGCGAACGCATCGCCGAACACGGTCAGCCCCCAAGCCTCGCTGAAATCAGCGAGGCTTTTGGTTTTGCCTCCCGCAGCGTGGCGCGCAAGCATGTGCTGGCGCTGACCGAAGCCGGGTTTATCGAGGTCAATCCGCATCAGGCCCGGGGCATTCGCCTGCTCAACCAGCCACCACGCCCGGAGCTGCTGGAGGTCCCGGTGCTCGGGCGGGTGGCCGCGGGTGCGCCGATCGGTGCCGATGCCGACATTCACAATCGGCTGATGCTCGATCCGGCACTGTTCTCCCGGGTGCCGGACTACATGCTGCGAGTGCAGGGCGATTCGATGATCGAGGACGGCATTCTCGACGGCGATCTGGTCGGCGTGCGACGCAATCCCGAGGCGCTCAACGGCCAGATCGTCGTGGCGCGGCTGGATGGCGAAGTCACCATCAAACGCTTCGAGCGGGTCGGTGATGAGGTGCGCCTGCTGCCGCGCAACCCGGCGTACCAGCCGATTGTCGTGCGGGCCGATCAGGATCTCGCCATCGAAGGCGTGTTCTGTGGTCTGGTGAGGCAAGGCTGATGGGCGCCGTCGTTGCGCTGGATACGCTGTTCAATGGCGGCCAGGTCTGGAAGGGCCGGCCTGCGCCTGCGACCGCCAGCCCACAACCCACCGGGCACCCGGCGCTGGATGCGGCACTGCCCAACGGCGGCTGGCCGGAGGCGGCGTTGAGCGAAATCCTCGTCGCCGGCCCCGGTGTCGGCGAACTGCAACTGGTGTGGCCGACCCTGGCGCGACTGTCGGCGGCGGGTGAGCGCATCGTGCTGGTGGCGCCGCCATTCGTGCCGTACCCGCAGGCCTGGGCGAATGCCGGAGTCGATCTGCGCCAGTTGTCGGTGATCCAGGCCAGTGAACGCGATGCGTTATGGGCCGCGGAACAATGCCTGCGCTCGGGCAGTTGCGGCGCGGTGCTGTGCTGGCCGCACAAGGCCGATGATCGTGCCTTGCGGCGTTTGCAGGTGGCGGCGGAAACCGGCCAGACCCTGGCATTCGCGTGGCGCTCGCTGAACGAAGCGCTCAACCCGTCGCCCGCCGCGCTGCGGATTGCCATTGATGCGCGACCGGCGCAGTTGCGCGTGCTCAAGTGCCGGGGCGGTCTGGCGCGCACGGCGCCGATTGCCTTTGCCGTGGGGCACTGAGCCATGCGCTGGGTGTGCATTCTGTTCCCGCAACTGGCCCTCGACGCCGTGCTGCGCCAACGTCCCGATCCCGAACAACCGCTGGCGCTGCTCAGCGGCCCGGCCCAGCGCCGGGTGCTGCAAGCGGTCAACACCTCGGCGCGAGAGCTGGGCCTGCGTCCCGGTCAGTCGATGACCGCTGCGCAGGCTTTGAGCAAAGGTTTCGCCACCGCCGATTACGATGTGGCCGAGGTCGAGCATTGGCAGCAGTTTCTTGCCGCGTGGGCCTATCGGTTCAGCGCCCAGGTCAGCGTGCATTACCCGCGCACGGTGGTGTTTGAAATCGAATCCAGCCTCGGTCTGTTCGGCTCCTGGGCGCAGTTCGAGGCACGATTGCGCACGGAACTGACCGACTTGGGCTTTCGCCATCGCATCGTCGCCGCGCCAAACCCGGTGGCGGCGCGGGTTCTGGCGAATGCCTACGACGGACTGGTGGTGCCGGACGGCGAAGCCTTGCGTTATCACCTCGGCCAGTTGCCCATCGACCGCGTCGGGTTTGAGGCGGGTGTGGCGACGGCGTTGTCGCGCATGGGCCTGCGCAACCTCAGTCAGGTGCAGGGCCTGCCGCGTCAGGCCCTGGCCCGGCGCTTCGAGGCGCCGATGCTCAAGCACCTCGATACGCTGTTCGGCGCACGTCCGCTGGCGCTGGCGTTCTACCTGCCGCCAGATCGCTTCGATGTGCGGATCGAACTCAACTTCGACGTGCAGTCCCATCAGGCGCTGCTGTTTCCGCTGCGTCGCTTGACCGGCGATCTGGCGGCGTTCCTCTGCGGACGCGACAGCGGCGTGCAGCGTTTCGATCTGCATCTGGAACACGCCGGGTTGCCGGACACGCTGATCAAGGTCGGCCTGCTCAGCGCCGAGCGCGATCCGGCGATGTTGTTCGAGCTGGCCCGGGGGCGACTGGAGCAGGTGCAGGTCGAGGCGCCGGTACGTGGTTTTCGCCTGCGCGCCGAAGACCTGCCGAGTTTTGTGCCGCAGTTTCAGGAACTGTTCGACGACCGTCCGCAACAGACCCTGCCCTGGGAGCAACTGCGCGAACGCCTGCGCGCGCGGCTCGGGGACGACGCGGTGCAGGGGTTGCGCTTCCAGGCCGATCATCGCCCCGAGTGTGCGTGGCAGAGCGCCGATGACAAACAGCGTTGTTCCGCGTTGCCGGGGGTACAGCGTCCGGGATGGCTATTGAACGAGCCGCAAACCGTGGCCGAGGGTTCGGCGCGGATTCTCATGGGACCGGAGCGCATCGAGTCCGGCTGGTGGGACGGTGACGATGTGCGCCGCGACTATTACCTGATCCAGAACCGTGCCGGCCAGCAAGGCTGGGCCTATCGGGCGGTGGGTGAGGGCGGGCCGTTGTGGCTGCAAGGCTGGTTCGCATGAGCGGCGGCTATGCCGAATTGCACTGCCTGTCGAATTTCAGTTTCCAGCGCGGTGCTTCCAGTGCCCTGGAATTGTTCCAGCGCGCCAGACAGCATGGCTATCAGGCGCTGGCGATCACCGATGAATGCACCCTGGCCGGGATTGTCCGCGCCTGGCAAGCGGCCAGGTCCGTGGAGCTGCCGCTGGTCATCGGCAGCGAAGTACGCCTCGATCACGGGCCGAAACTGGTGCTGCTGGTGGAGAGCCTTGAGGGCTATCAGGCGTTGTGCGGGTTGATCACCCGTGCCCGGCGGCGCACGCAGAAAGGCCAATATCAGGTGCTGCGCGAGGATTTCGCCGAGCCGCTGCCGGGGTTGCTGGTGCTGTGGGTGCCAGACGCGGTCGATGACGTCGAAGAGGGCCGCTGGCTGAAACAGACCTTCGGCGAGCGTCTGTGGCTGGCGGTGCAGTTGCATCGCGGGCAGGACGATCAGCGGCGGCTGGCGGCGTTGTTGCAGTTGGCCGGTGAGCTGGAGATCCCGGCGGTGGCCAGCGGCGATGTACACATGCACGCCCGTGGCCGGCGCGCCTTGCAGGACACCATGACCGCGATCCGCCACCACGTCCCGGTGGCCGAGGCCGGGTTGCGTTTGCACCCCAACGGCGAGCGCCATTTGCGCAGCCTCGACGGCTTGCGGGAACTGTATCCGCCGGCCCTGCTGGACGAGTCGGTAAAGCTGGCCCGACGTTGCACCTTCGATCTGGGGCAACTGCGCTATCAATACCCGAAAGAACTGGTACCTGAGGGCTACACCGGCCGTTCCTGGCTACGACACCTGACGAAAAAAGGCCTCGCCTGGCGCTGGGAAAAAGGTGTCCCGGTCAAGGTGTTGAGGCAGATCGGCAAAGAGTTGAAGTTGATTGGCGAACTCGGCTACGAAAGCTACTTCCTCACCGTCCACGATGTCGTGAAATTCGCCCGGGATCAGAAGATCCTTTGTCAGGGCCGTGGTTCGGCGGCCAACTCGGCGGTGTGTTACGCCCTGGGCATCACCGAGATCGACCCGGATCGCACCACATTGCTGTTCGAGCGCTTCATGTCGAAGGAGCGCAACGAGCCACCGGACATCGATGTGGACTTCGAACACGAACGCCGCGAAGAAGTCCTGCAATACGTGTTTCGCCGTTATGGCCGGCACCGCGCGGCATTGACGGCGGTGGTCAGCACTTATCACGCCGCCGGGGCGGTGCGCGATGTGGCGAAGGCGCTGGGCCTGCCGCCGGATCAGGTCAACGCACTGGCCGATTGCTGTGGCCACTGGAGCGACGAGACGCCGCCACTGGAGCGGCTGCGCGAAGGCGGGTTCGACCCGGACAGCCCGGTGCTGCGGCGGGTCTTGAGCCTGACCGGGCAACTGATCGGCTTCCCCCGGCACTTGTCGCAGCACCCCGGTGGTTTCGTGATTTCCGAGCAACCGCTGGACACCTTGGTGCCGGTGGAAAACGCCGCGATGGCCGAACGCACGATCATCCAGTGGGACAAGGACGACCTCGACGCGGTCGGGCTGCTCAAGGTCGATATCCTCGCGCTCGGCATGCTCAGTGCGATTCGCCGCTGTTTCGACCTGTTGAGTCGTCATCGCAACCTTCACCTGAGTCTGGCGACAATCCCGGACAAGGATAAAGCGACCTACGACATGATCAGCCGCGCCGACACCATCGGTGTGTTCCAGATCGAATCCCGGGCGCAGATGTCGATGTTGCCCCGACTGCGGCCACAAAAGTTTTATGACCTGGTGATCGAAGTGGCAATCGTCCGGCCGGGGCCGATCCAGGGCGGGATGGTGCATCCGTACCTGCGGCGCAGAAACGAGGAAGAAGAGACAACCTATCCTTCGCCGGAATTGAAGGTGGTGCTCGAACGTACCCTCGGCGTGCCGCTGTTCCAGGAACAGGTGATGCAGATCGCCATTGTTGCCGCCGGCTATACCCCCGGCGAGGCCGATCAGTTGCGCCGTTCGATGGCCGCCTGGAAACGCCACGGCGGGCTCGAACCCCATAGGGAACGCTTGGCCACCGGCATGCAGGAAAGGGGTTACACCCCGGAATTCGCCGCGCAGATTTTCGAGCAGATCAAAGGCTTCGGCAGTTACGGCTTTCCCGAATCCCATGCTGCCAGTTTTGCCTTGCTGACCTACGCCAGTTGCTGGCTCAAGTGCCATGAACCGGCGGCGTTCGCCTGTGCGCTGATCAACAGTTGGCCGATGGGGTTCTACAGCCCGGACCAGATTCTTCAGGATGCCCGTCGCCATCAGTTGCAGATCCGCCCGGTGGATGTACGCGCCAGTGACTGGGATTGCAGCCTGGAACCGATGGCCGGCGCGCAACCGGCGATCCGCATGGGCCTGCGCATGATCAAGGGCTTTCGCGAGGACGATGCCCGGCGCATCGAAGTGGCGCGCCAGTGCGGAGCGTTTGCCGATGTCGGTGAATTGGCCGAGCGCGCAGGGCTTGATAGCCGGGCACAGGCGTTGCTGGCGGACTCCGGGGCCTTGCGCGGCCTGGCCGGCCATCGTCATCGGGCGCGCTGGGAGGTGGCCGGGGTGCAGAAACAGCTCGGCTTGTTTGCCGGGTTGCCGAGCCAGGAAGAGCCGGAAGTGATACTGCCCAAACCAAGTGTCGGCGAGGATTTGCAGGCCGATTACGCCACCGTTGGCATGACTCTGGGGCCGCATCCGCTGGCGTTGCTGCGCGGCGAGTTGCGGGCGCGGCGTTGTCGCAGTTCCCGGGAGTTGCTGGATGTCGAGCACGGACGCCCGGTGAGCATCGCCGGGCTGGTGACCGGGCGACAACGGCCGGGCACCGCCAGCGGCGTGACCTTCGTCACCCTCGAAGACGAATTCGGCAACGTCAACGTGGTGGTCTGGCGCGATCTGGCCGAGCGCCAGCGCCGGGTGCTGGTCGGCTCGCAATTGCTCAAGGTCGACGGACGCTGGGAGCGGGAGGGCGAGGTGCGGCACCTGATTGCCGGACGCCTGAGTGATCTGAGCCCGCTGCTCGACGGCATCCGCGTGCAGAGCCGCGATTTTCACTGATATCGCCTTGATGTGGGAGCGGGCAAACCTGCTCCCACTGGACATTGGGAGCGCTCAGGCGTCAGCGCTCGGGCCAGAACCGCTCGCCGCCCCCCGGCGCCTCCGTCCATGCCTGCAACGAGCGGGTCGGCAGGTCGAAGTAGTCCCGGGTTCGTGCATAGCCATGCCCGCCCATGCGACCAATCGCATCCAGGCCCAATTGATCGATGTACAGGGTTTTCGGGTCGATCAGTTCGTCGCGTACATGGGCCATCAACACCTCGCCGAAAATGATCTCCCGCGATTGACCGATCGACAGCGCCATCATGCGGCGGCATTCCAGTGCCACTGGCGCTTCGCCGATCCGTGGGCATTTGACCGTGGTGCCGGGGATCGCCGTCAGGCCTGCCGCCGTCAGTTCATCGAAGCCGGGGGCGAACGGCACCGCGCAGACGTTCATCGCCTCCACCAGCGCATCGCTGACGATGTTGACGGTGAATTCCTGGTTCAACTGGATATTGCGCGTGGTGTCCTTGGGGCTCTGGTCTCCGTAGTTTTCCACGCCGAGCGCGAGGATCGGCGGGTCCGCCGACAACGCATTGAAGAAACTGAACGGTGCGGCGTTAACCCGTCCCTCGGCGTCGACCGTGGTCACCAGGGCAATCGGTCGGGGCACCACGCTGCCGATCAGGATCTTGTATTTTTCCCGTGGGTTGAGCTGGCTGAAGTCGAAGCTGTGCATGGCAGAAATCTCTAGAGAAGTGGATCGATGGCGCTTAATGGCGCTTCGGCGCTGTAGTCGTCGGCGAACGGGATGGCCGGCTGGAACAGGGTTTTCCAGTCCGGTCGGCCATGGGCGCGGTCGCTGTGGCTGCGCAGCAGTTTTTCGTATTGGCGTTGTGCCTGGCGTTGCAGGGTGGGGTAGTCGACGCCGCTGACCTGACCGTCGTGCATCACGCAGCGACCGTCGATATAACTGGCGATGCAATCGTCGCCGCGCCCGGCCAGCAACAGGTTTTTCAGTGGATCGAACAGCGGCCCCAGGTGCAGGCCGCGCAGGCTGAACACGGTGATATCGGCTTTGGCCCCTGGCGCCAGCCGTCCGAGGTCAGCGCGGCCCAGTGCCTTTGCACCGCCAAGGGTGGCGGCGTTGTACAGGTCGAGGCTGCCGGTCAGCGAGTTACCGCCCTCCATCAGCCGCGCGACGTTCAACCCATGGCGCATGTTTTCCAGCAGATCCGCCGGCCAGGTATCGGTGCCGAGGGCGAAGTTGATGCCTTTGGCCCGGTAGCGGCCGAACGAGTTGAGCGCTTCACCGTCGCGGGCGAACACCAGCGGGCAATGCACCAGACTGGCACCGCCATCCACCAGCCGTTGCAGGTCGTCATCGCCGCTGGTGTAGATGCCGTGGGGCAGCAGGCTGTGCGGATTGAGCAGTTGCAGTTGTTGCAGCCAGTGTAGGGGCGACACGCCGTGCAGACGTTCCACCATGGCGTATTCGCCGGGGGACTGGCAGCAGTGCAAACGCAACGGTGCCTGCAGTTCTCGATTGAGCGCAGCGGTCTGCCGCAACAGGGCCGGGGTGCAGGTCTGGATGCGATCCGGCAGCAATGCGCCGCGAATCAGATCACCGTGGCTGCCGTTGAAGTTATGGAAAAACCGCTGCGCCGCTTGCAGGCCCGCCAGGCCTCGGGCCTCGTCCCAGTGGTGGCCGAGGCTGCCGTCGGTGCGCCAGTAAGCCATGCCGCTCATGTAGCAAGGGCCGAGATAAGTGCGCAGCCCGAGTTCGGCGGCGACCCCGGCGACGGCGGCGAACTCGTCATAGGTTTCCGCCCACTCGCGGTAGTACATCGAGGTGATCGGCATCGCTGTGGTGATGCCGTTGCGAATCAACTGGGTGAAGGCGTAGCGATACTTGAAGACTTCCTCGTCCGGGCTGTAGCTCTCACGGGGGCCGGCGCTCAGGTAATCCTCCGACCACATGCGGCCCATGAAGCGCTCGTCGCCGTTGTCCAGGGTGAGGACGGTGGAGTCGAGGTCGCCGAGGGCGTCGAGGTCAATGAAACCGGGGCCGATCAGCGCGTTGCCGTAGTCGATCCACTGATCCACCGGCCCCGGATAACCGCGTCCGACGAACTCGATGCGCGAGCCGTTGAACACCACTTCGCCGTCGCGCCACAGCACGTGCCGGGCGCCGTCGAAGCCGACCACGCAACTGGCCTTCAGGCCGATGCGTTTCACAGCCGGCTACCCAGCAGACGCCCGCCGCTGGCGATCAGTTCACCGCCGCGATAGACCTCGCGCAGGGGGCGCGCGACCACGGCCTCGCCGAGGGTTTCGACCGGCATCAGGAGAAAGTCCGCCGACCGGCCGATGCCGAAACCATGCTCGACCCCCAGCGCCCGAGCGCCATTCAAACTGGCTGCGTCGAACGCCGCCGCCAGTTCTTCGTCCTTGGCCAGATCGAAACGGAACGCCAGCAGCATCGCCCGCTCCAGCATGTCGCCGTTGCCCATCGGCGACCACGCATCGCGGATGCCGTCGGAGCCCAGGCAGACATTGACGCCCGCCTCGCGCAGGGCCAGGAACGGCGGCACCGCGCAATCGGCCGGCGCCGAACTCATCAGGGAAATCCCCAGCGCCGCCAGACGTTCGGCAACCGGTCTGACCTGGCTCCACGGCAACATGCCGAGGCAATAGGCGTGGCTGATCATCACCCGGTTGTGCAGGCCGAAACGCTCGGTGTAATCGACGATCCGCGCGATCTGCCACAGGCCCAGTTCGCCTTTGTCATGCAGGTGGATGTCGACGCCACGCTGGAATTCGCTGGCCAGTTTGAACACGAAGTCCAGTTGCGCGATCGGGTCATTGTCGATGCCGCAAGGGTCGAGGCCGCCGACGTTCTCCACGCCCAGGGCCATGGCTTCGCGCATCAGTCCGGCGGTGCCGGGGCGGCTGATCAGGCCGGTTTGCGGGAAGACCACCAGTTGCAGGTCGATCAGGTCGCGGTAGCGCTCACGCAGTTGTTGCATGGCTTCGACGTGGCGCAGGCCGAACTCCGGGTCGATGTCGACGTGACAGCGCAGGGTCAGCGAGCCACGGGCGATGCAGTTTTCCAGCAGCGCGCCGGCGCGTTCGGCAATCGGCGCCTGAACTTCGCGCAGCACCCGGCGCTCGTTGCTGATGTAGTCCTTGAGCGTCGGGCCGGCGCTGTTCGGGCGCCAGGGCTGGCCGTAGAGGGTCTTGTCGAGGTGGACATGGCTTTCCACCAGGGGGGCGGTGAGCAACTGGTTCTGGCCGTCGATGTCGGTGGCGGCGAGCGGGGCGCTGGAGGCCGGACGGCGTTGGGTGAACCGGCCGTTTTCGATCAGCAGGTCTTCGGCGGGGGCGCCGTAGGGGCGAATGTTGCGGAGCCAGCGGGGGTGGGACATGGGAACCTCGGTGTTCTTTGAAATTTTTTCCCTCACCCTGGCCCTCTCCCGGAGGGAGAGGGGACCGAATGGGGATATTGAAGAGCTACGCCGACCTGAACGTTTTCCCCTGAATCCATAATCGACCAGGTCTTTCAGGTCGGCGGATAGCGCAAGACAACTCGGTCAGTCCCCTCTCCCTCCGGGAGAGGGCTAGGGTGAGGGGGCTCTTCGAGGTCAGCCTGCAAAGTCGGCGTTTCACTAAAACCGGCGATCCACGATCAGCCCTTGAGCTTCGACCAGATGCGGTCCTGCAGCTCCCGCGCCTTGTTGCTGCATTCCTTTTCCAGGCGCAGGCGCGAGGCGTATTCCTCGGGCATGTTGATGGCGTCCATGACTTTCCATTTCGGATCGAGCAACCCATCGCTCTGGATACCGTTGGCATAGGCAATGGCGTTGGACACCGCTGCCGCGTTTTCCGGTTTCATCATCCAGTCGATGAAGATCTTCGCGTTACCCGGATGCGGCGCGCTTTTCGGCACGGCGAAGTTGTCCTGAAACATCGCCACGCCCTCACGGGGATACACGTACTTGATGGTGTTCTTCTGCAATGTTGCGCGGGCGGTGGAACCGTTCCAGTTCTGCATCATGATCACCTCGCCCGAGGCCATGCGGTCGACGGTGTTGTCCGAGCTGTACATCTTCAAAAACGGCTTCTGCTTTTGCAGCAGCTCAAGGATGCGCTTGGCGTCCTGCGGGTTTTCCGTGCATTCGTCGACGTTCAGGTAATGGCTGGCGGCATTGATCACGCTGCTGGAGGTGTCGAGGGCGGCAAGCTGGCCTTGCAGTTCCTTGCGCGGCTCGAAGAACTCTTTCCACGAATCGTCCAGCTTGCCGCCGGGCACCCGCGCGCTGTCATAGGAAAACCCGGTCGTGCCCCACAGATACGGCGCGGAAAACTTGCGCCCCGGATCAAAGCTCGGGTCGCGAAACGGCCCTTTGACGTACTGGAAATTGCTCAGGGTCGGCGTGTCGATTTCCAGCAGCAGATTCTGTTTGATCAGGGTCTGCATGATCGATTGCGACGGCACGATCACGTCATACGCCGCGCCACCGGCCTGCAATTTGGCGAGCAGGGTTTCGTTGCTGTCGTAGCCGTCCATGGTGACCTTGATCCCGGTCTCCTTTTCGAACTTGGCCAGCAGATCCACCGGGTAGTAATCGGTCCAGTTGTAGAAAAACAGCTCCTTGGGCTCGGCGGCGTGGGCGCTGAATGCGGTGAAACAACTCAGGGCCAGACCGGAAATTGCCAGACGCATGCTTTTGACTTTCATGAACGGAGCGCTCCAGGTTTATTGTTGTTTGCCGCGTTGGCCCAGCCAGAAGGCCAGCACCACAAGGACGATGGAAATCACCAGCATCAGGGTCGAGATCGCGTTGATTTCCGGGGTCACGCCGGCCTTGATCGCCGAGAATATGTACACCGGCAACGTGGTCGAGCCGGGGCCGGCGACGAAGAAGGTCATGATGAAATCGTCGAGGCTGACCACGAATGCCAGCACCGCCCCGGACAGCACCGCCGGCCACAACAGCGGCAAGGTCACCCGGCGGAATACCTGCCACGGGTTGGCGTACAGATCGTTGGCGGCTTCCAGCAGGCTTTTGTCCAGATCATTGAGCCGTGCGCGGATCGGCAGGTAGGCGAACGGAATGCAAAAACCGATATGGGCGACGATCACCGTCATCAGGCCGAGCTTGATCCCCAGCGCCATGAACAGCAGCAGTGTCGCCACGGCGGTGACGATCTCCGGCAGGATCAGCGGCAGGTTGATCCCGCCCTCGACCATTTTCTGTCCGTAGAACGGCCGGTACGTCGCCAGTGCCGCCAGCAGCGCAATCGCCGTGGCGCAGACGGTGGCGATGGTCGCGACGATGATCGAGTTCAGTGCGGCGGTCTGGATCGACGGATTGGCCAGGATGCGGCCGTACCAGGCGAACGAGAATTCGGTCCACACCGTCGCCGAGCGGTTGGCGTTGAAGCTGTAGACGATCAACACCAGGATCGGCAGGTACAGGTAGGCGAGGATCAGCAGGCTGACCTCCCGGGTCGCGGGGAGTTTTTTCAGGTGCAGAGAAATCATGCTTTGGCTCCCCGGTTCAGGGTTTTCGCCGCGCTGCGGCTGTAGAGGGCGTAGAGCACCAGTGACAACAGCAGAATCCCCAGCAGCAGGAACGACAGCGAACTGCCCAGCGGCCAGTTGCGCGCGGTGCCGAACTGCTGCTGGATCAGGTTGCCGATCATCAGGGTCTTGCCGCCGCCGAGAATCGCCGGGGTGATGAAGGCGCCGAGGCTCGGCACGAACACCAGCAGGGCGCCGGCAATCACCCCCGGCATCGACAGCGGCAGGATGATCCGCCGCAACGCGTGCCAGCGATTGGCGCCGAGGTCGTAGGCGGCTTCCACCAGGCGCCAGTCGAGTTTTTCCAGGGTCGAGTAGATCGGCAGGATCATGAACGGCAGAAAGCTGTAGACCAGGCCGACGCTGACCGCGAAATCGTTGTAGAGCAGGGTGATGCCGCCGGCGCTCGGGAACAGTGCGTTGAGGGTCTGGGCGACCCAGCCCTGTTCACGCAGGATGATCAGCCAGGCGTAGTTGCGGATCAGCAGGTTGGTCCAGAACGGGATGGTGATCAGCAACACCATCAGATTGCGTCGGCGCGGGGTCAGGCTCGACATCCACAATGCCACCGGAAAGCCGAACAGAAAGCACAGCACCGTGGTGCCGCCCGCCTGAAGCACTGAACGCAACAACGCCTGGGCGTAGACCCAGTTCAGTTCCAGTTCGCCGTCGAAACCTTCCTGGAAAAACAGCTGCACATAACTTTGCAATTGCCATTGCGCCTGCCAGTCGACGCCGCCATAGGTGTTGCGCGGGAGCAGGCTGATGTAGCCCATGATCCCCAACGGAATGGCGATCAGGGCGAGCAGGGTCAAGACCACCGGGCTGAGCAACAGCGCGCGGTTGAGGGACGGGGACGTGCTGCTGACGCTCATCTCAGGCCTCCATCAACAGGCAGGCTTGCGGCGGCAGATGCACGGCCACGCGCTCACCGACCGTGCGGCCACGGTTCAGGCCTTCGTTGTTCTCGCGCAGCATGACTTTGATGTCGTTGTTCAGGCGGCACTGGTAGAGCGTCGCGGTGCCGACATACAGAACCGCTTCGATCACCCCGCGCAGGTGATGGGGCTGGCTCGACTCGACCAGTTGCGAACGCTCGGGACGAAACGCCAGTTGCACGCTGCTGCCATTGACGCCCTGGGGCAGGCAGGGGATTTCCACCGGCATGCCGTTGGGCACAAAGATGTTTTCGTTGTGCTGGCCGCGCTTGAGCTGGCCGGGAAGGAAATTGATGTCGCCGATGAACTGCGCGACGAAGCGGTGTTGCGGGCGTTCGTAGATATCGGTCGGGGTGCCGATTTGCAGGATCTTGCCGGCAGACATCACCGCGATCCGGTCGGACAGGGTCAGGGCTTCTTCCTGATCGTGGGTGACGAAGATGAAGGTGATCCCGGCTTCCTGTTGCACGCGCTTGAGTTCGACCTGCATTTCCTTGCGCAGCTTCAGGTCCAGCGCCGACAGCGGCTCGTCGAGCAGCAGCACTTTCGGTTTCGGCGCCAAGGCCCGGGCCAGGGCCACGCGTTGCTGCTGACCGCCGGACAACTCCGCCGGTTTGCGCCCGGCCAGATGCTCCATCTGCACCAGCGCCAGCATTTCGTCGACCCGCGCCGGAATCTGCTTGCGATCAAGACCCTGCATCTCGAGGCCGAAGGCGATATTCTGCGCGACACTCATGTGCGGAAACAGTGCGTAGCTCTGGAACACCGTGTTGACCCGGCGCTTGAACGGCGGCAGGTGATTGACCGTTTCGCCGGCCAGACGGATTTCCCCGGCGCTGACATGTTCGAAACCGGCGATGGTGCGCAGCAGGGTGGTCTTGCCGCAGCCGGACGGGCCGAGGAGGGTAAAGAACTCGTTGTCGGCGATGTTCACCGAGACGTTGTCGAGGGCGGGGGCCAGGCCCGGATCGTCGGAATAGCGCTTGGAAACGTTGCGCACTTCAATTGCTATTGGTTGACCCATAATGGTGCAATCCTCTAATTATTGTATGCAATATCTGAATGCAATTTAGAAATACCCGGATTAATCTGCCGGTGCAACCCCCTTTTTCCGTGGCAGTGCATTCGCCAGGGGACGGTTGCCCGGTGCTGAAGGAGTGTTCGAATGACCGAAAAGAAAACCGAAACCACGGTCGACCGCGTCTACCAAGGGGTTTACGAGGCGATCAGCAAGCGTTCGCTGCGCCCCGGCATGAAGCTGGGCGAAGCGTCACTGGCGGAGCTGTTCAATGTCAGCCGCACGTCGGTTCGTGCCGCGCTCAAACAATTGGAGGCCGACGGGCTGGTGACCACCGAGCCCAATAAGGGTGCGTCGGTGTCCCTGCCCAGCGATGAAGAGATCCGTTCGCTATTCGAAACCCGGCGTCTGATCGAGATCGGCATCGTCACCGAGCTGTGCCGACGCAAGGACACGGCCGCGATGCGCGACCTGCGCGATCATCTGTTGCTGGAAGATGAGGCCCACGAGGCCGGTGATCACGAACGGCTGATCCATCTGCTCGGCGAGTTCCACATCAAACTGGCCCGCAGCCTGAACAACCCAGTGCTGCTCGACTGGTTCCAGAAACTGATTTCCCGCGCCTCGCTGTACGCCGCCGCACTGGACGATGACAGCCACCAGGCCTGCCGCGACGACGAGCATCTGCGGCTGATCGAGTACATCGAGGCCGGCAACCAGAACGCCGCGATCGAACTGACCTGCATGCACCTGGACGGCATTCAGAAGGCGATTCTCGACGTCGCCGCAAAAATGAAGACGGGCTACCATCCGCTCAAACACTTGATCGAAGTCTGAGTTCCGGGCGAAGGTGCAATCGGCTATACCTCTAATGAAACCATTTGCCGTTGGCGAAGCTCGAAACAGACGGGCGTGGCGTCAGGGGCGTTGCGAATCAGTCGGTCGAAAATCACGGGACATTGAGCCAGTCGATGCAGTTTTTATCCGATAGCCATGGTTGCGCGGGTTGGAAAGGCGAGATGGCCGGGCGCATTCGTGCGCACGACTGGAGCCAGACCGATCTTGGCCCGCTGGAAACCTGGCCGGCCAGCCTGTGCAGTTCCGTGCAGATGATGCTGGCCTCGCCGCTGCCGATCGTGATGCTCTGGGGCCATGCCGGCTACATGATCTACAACGATGCCTACTCCGAATTCGCCGGTGGCCGGCATCCTTATCTATTGGGCTCGCCGGTAGAGATGGGCTGGCCGGAAGTCGCCGACTTCAACCGCAATGTCGTCGACACCTGCCTGGCTGGCGGCACGCTGGAGTACCGCAACAAGGTGCTGGTGCTGTTGCGCAATGGCGTACCGGAAGATGTCTGGCTCGACCTGTATTACAGCCCCGTCCCCAACGATGACGGGATGCCCGCCGGTGTCATGGCGATGGTGGTGGAAACCACCGAGTTCGTGAAATCCGAGCGTTTGCGCCAGGCTGCGGAAAATGCCTACCGCGCCGACAACGAACGGGTGCGCCTGGCGCTGAACGCGGGGGCCTTGCTCGGCTCGTTCGTCTGGGACGTGAAGCGTGATGTGCTGTCGGCTGACGAACGCTTCGCCCGCACCTTCTCCTACCCGCCGGATCAGGACCTGAGCAACCTGCCGCAGTCCATCGCCGAGTCGCACATTCATCCGGATGATCGCGCCTGGGTGCAGGAGCGCGTCAGCCAGTCTGTACAGACCGGCGAACCCTACAACGCCGAATACCGCGTACTACGCGCCGATGGCAGTTACCTGTGGGTGCTTGCCAGCGGTGCTTGCGAGTTCAACGAGCAGGGTGAGGCGTTCCGCTTTCCCGGTGTGCTGATCGACATTCATGAACGCAAGATCGCCGAAGAATCCCTGCTCAAGTTCACCCGCAACCTCGAACAGCGGGTGGCCGCTGAAGTCGAGGCGCGGCTGTCCGCCGAAGAGCAATTGCGCCAGTCGCAGAAGCTCGAAGCCATCGGCGGCCTGACCGGTGGCGTGGCCCACGACTTCAACAACCTGCTGCAAGTGATCGCCGGCAACCTGCACCTGCTGGCCCGCCATGAACCGGGCAATAGCAATGTGCAGCGCCGGGTCAGCGCTTCGCTGGCGGCGGTCGAGCGCGGTGCCAAGCTGTCATCGCAACTGCTCGCGTTTGCCCGCCGCCAGCCGCTGTCGCCCGCGGTGTGCAATCCCCGGCAGATCTTCGAAGGCCTCGGCGAACTGCTGCAACGGGCGCTGGGCGAAACCATCCAGATCGACGTGCGCTTGCCCCAGGAACCGTGGCACATCAACGTCGACCGCAACCTGCTGGAAAACGCCATTCTCAATCTGGCGATCAACGCCCGCGACGCCATGAAAGGCGAGGGCACCATCGTGCTCAGTGCCCACAACACGCCGCTCGATAAAGCGTTTTGTGCCGGCAAGGGCATCGTTCCGGGGGATTTTGTCCGGGTGGCGGTCAGTGACAGCGGCGTCGGCATCGCCCCGCACATGCTGGAACAAGTGTTCGAACCGTTTTTCACCACCAAGGCCGACGGCCAGGGCACAGGCCTGGGACTGAGCATGGTGTTCGGTTTCGTCAAACAGAGCGGTGGCCACGTCGAGATCGAAAGCCATGTTGGTGAGGGCACACGGGTGCTGTTGTACTTCCCGCGCAGCCTGCGACCGTTGCGTCATGACACTGCGAGCGCGAGTGAGCAGTCAGGTGGCGGCCACGAAACCATTCTGGTGGTCGAAGACAACGAGGCGGTGCGTGCCTCGGCGGTGGAGCTGTTGCGCGAGGAAGGCTATCGCGTGCTCACTGCCAGCAACGGTGATATCGCCATGCAAATGCTGCTCGAAGGGGCGGAGGTCGACCTGATCTTCACCGATGTGGTCATGCCGGGGCTGATCAAAAGCTCCGATCTGGGCGCCTGGGCCAGGGTTCAGGCGCCGCCGGTGGCGGTGCTGTTTACCTCCGGGCATACCCGCGACATCATCTCGCGCAATCACCAACTCAGTCCTGACACTCACCTGCTGGGCAAACCCTACAGCCCCGAAGCGCTGTTGCAGATGATCCGTTCGGTGCTCGGTGGCTGAGTTCTTCCCCGCGTTGCCGCATTCCATTCTTCCAATCAAGGCTGGCCGATGACTGACAAGCGCAGCTCCCATTCCGCCGCGGGCATGGTCCGCGTGCGCGGTGCCCGAGAACACAATTTGAAGAACGTCGATGTCGACATCCCCCGTGATGCGCTGGTGGTGTTCACCGGGGTGTCCGGTTCGGGCAAGTCGTCGCTGGCGTTTTCGACGCTGTACGCCGAGGCGCAGCGACGCTATTTCGAATCGGTGGCGCCCTATGCGCGACGCTTGATCGATCAGGTCGGCGTGCCGGATGTCGATTCCATCGAAGGCTTGCCGCCCGCCGTGGCCCTGCAACAGCAACGCGGTACGCCGAGTACGCGCTCCTCGGTGGGCAGCGTGACCACGCTGTCGAGCCTGATCCGCATGCTGTATTCCCGCGCCGGCAGTTATCCGCCGGGCCAGCCGATGTTGTATGCCGAGGACTTTTCGCCGAACACGCCCCAGGGCGCGTGCCCGGAGTGTCATGGGCTGGGACGGGTCTACGAAGTCACCGAGGCGCTGATGGTGCCGGACCCGAGCCTGACCATTCGCCAGCGCGCCGTGGCGTCTTGGCCGCTGGCCTGGCAGGGACAGAACCTGCGCGACATCCTGGTGACCATGGGCATCGACGTCGATATTCCCTGGCACACACTGCCGAAAAAGCAGCGCGACTGGATTCTCTTCACCGAAGAAGCCCCGACCGTGCCGGTGTATGCCGGGCTGACCCCGGAAGAAACCCGCGTCGCCCTCAAACGCAAAATGGAGCCGAGTTACCAGGGCACTTTCACCGGCGCCCGGCGCTACATCCTCCACACGTTCACCCATTCGCAAAGTGCGCTGATGAAGAAGCGCGTTTCGCAATTCATGCTCGGCAGCCCATGCCCGTTGTGCGAGGGCAAACGCCTGAAGCGTGAGGCGCTGTCAGTGACGTTTGCCGGTTACGACATTGGCGAATTGTCCCGGATGCCTTTGCTGCAATTCGCTGAAGTGTTGAAACCGGTGGCGGCGGCGAGCTATCTGGAACACCCCGATGAAACCGGCGAAACCCTCAGCCACGCGCAGACCCGCGAAGCCCGCCAGCAGCGCGAGGCCCATGGCGCCAGCGGCCACATCAATGCCCCGGATGTGCGACACACACCGAATCTGTCGCTGGAAAAACGCCTGGCGGCGCAGCGCATCGCCGAGGATCTGCTGGAGCGGGTCAGTACCCTGACTGACCTCGGCCTGGGTTATCTGGCGCTGGAGCGCAGCACGCCAACCCTGTCGTCCGGCGAGTTGCAGCGCCTGCGGCTGGCGACGCAATTGGGCTCGCAACTGTTCGGCGTGATCTACGTACTCGACGAGCCGTCCGCCGGGCTGCATCCGGCCGACGGCGAGGCGCTGTTCGAGGCATTGCAGCGTTTGAAGGCCGATGGCAACACGCTGTTTGTGGTCGAGCATGATCTGGAAACCATGCGCCGTGCCGACTGGCTGATCGACGTCGGCCCGGCGGCGGGCGAAAAGGGCGGTCGGGTGTTGTACAGCGGGCCGCCGCCGGGGCTGGCTGAAATCGATGACTCGCAGACCCGCGCCTATCTGTTTGCCGGGCATTCGCGTCCGCTACGCGCCGCGCGCAAACCGTCAGGCTGGCTGAAACTGCAAGGCATCACCCGCAACAATCTGCACAACCTCAGCGCGGAGTTTCCGCTGGGCTGTTTCACCTCGGTGACCGGTGTGTCGGGTTCCGGCAAGTCGAGCCTGGTCAGTCAGGCGTTGCTGGAGCTGGTCGGTGCGCAACTGGGGCGCCCGGTCAGCGAGGCGGAGCCGGAAGAACTCAGCCTCGAAGACGACACGCCGCAGGTCAGCACCGGGCAAGTGGTCGCCGGGCTGGAGTCGATCAAGCGTCTGGTGCAGGTCGATCAGAAACCCATCGGCCGCACGCCACGCTCCAATCTCGCGACCTACACCGGGCTGTTCGACAACGTGCGCAAGCTGTTCGCCGCCACCCCCGAGGCGCGGGAGGCGGGTTACGACGCCGGGCAGTTTTCCTTCAACGTCGCCAAGGGCCGCTGCCCGACATGCGAGGGCGAGGGGTTTGTCAGTGTTGAATTGCTGTTCATGCCCAGCGTTTATGCGCCGTGCCCGACGTGTCACGGCGCGCGCTACAACCCGCAGACCCTGGCGGTGCAGTGGCAGGGCCTGAGCATCGCCCAGGTGCTGCAATTGACCGTGGATGAAGCGGTGACGGTGTTCGCCGAACAACCGGCGATCCGCCGCTCGCTGGAGGTATTGCGCGACATTGGCCTCGGCTACCTGAGGCTGGGGCAACCGGCGACCGAGTTGTCCGGCGGTGAGGCGCAACGGATCAAACTGGCCACCGAGCTACAACGCAACCAGCGCGGCGCGACGCTGTACGTGCTGGACGAGCCGACCACCGGCTTGCATCCACGGGATGTCGACCGTTTGCTGGAACAGCTCGATCTGCTGGTAACGGCAGGGCATACGGTGATTGTGGTCGAGCATGAAATGCGCGTGGTCGCTCAGAGTGACTGGGTCATCGACATTGGCCCGGGAGCAGGCGATCAGGGTGGCAAGATTGTCGTAGCCGGAACACCACAGAAAGTCGCCGCCAGCAAAAAGAGCCGCACCGCGCCGTTTCTGGCCAGTGTCCTGGCCTGAAAATCAGATATCAGGGTGTTCGAGGGTTCTGTGTCTGGCTCAAAGCCTCCGTGCCACCTGAGCCGGCGAAAGCGCCGGTTCAGGTGCCATCCAGTGTCCGGCGAACCTTGTCCAGCAGTTCACTGATCTGGAACGGTTTGATCAGCATTTCCATGCCGCTGCCCAAAAAGACTTGGCGATTGAGGGCGGTTTCCGCGTAGCCGGTCATGAACAGGATCGGCAGGTTTTCACGCCAGCCACGGGCGACATCGGCCAGTTCGCGGCCACTCATGCGAGGCAGGCCGACGTCTGTCAGCAGCAGGTTGATCGACGGGTCGTTCTGCAGGCGCTCCAGCGCCGTTTCGATATCCGGTGCCTGGGTGCAGCGGTAGCCGACATCCTCCAGCACTTCGGTGACGAATATCCGCACCGACGGCATGTCTTCGACAATCAGCACGTGCTCGCCCGAACCCTGCGGGTCCAGCACTGGCGGCACCGTCTCGGTGGCTGTCGGGTCGCTGGTGGCCGGCAGCATGATGGTCACTTCGGTGCCACGGCGAGCGACGCTGCGGATGTGCGCATCACCACCGGACTGGCGAGCGAAACCGTAGATCGACGACAGACCGAGGCCTGTGCCCTGGCCCAGCGGCTTGGTGGTGAAAAACGGATCGAACACCTTGTCGATCAGGGTGTGGTCGATGCCGCTACCGTCGTCGCGCACCGCCAAGGCCACGTACGCACCGTCGGCCAGGTTCGGATCTCCATGAGAGTAAGCGGCATAGGTGCTGACCCAGATATTGCCCCCTTGAGGCAGCGCATCGCGGGCGTTGATCACCAGGTTGAGCATCGCGCTTTCCAGCTGGCTCGGGTCGACCAGGGCGATCGCCGGTTTGCTGGTCAGTTCCAGCTTCAAGGCGATGCGCTCACCGATGGTGCGCACCAGCAACTCCTCGAGTGAACGCACATGTTCGTTGATATCCACCGGACGGGTGTCGAGCGGTTGTTGCCGGGCGAAGGCCAGCAGGCGATGGGTGAGGGCGGCTGCACTCATCGCCGAACTGAGCGCGGCTTCGGCGTAGAAACGCACCTTGTCCGGACGGTTGTCGACGACGCGTTTCTGGATCAGTTCAAGGCTGGTGATGATCCCGGTCAGCAGGTTGTTGAAGTCGTGGGCAATCCCCCCGGTCAACTTGCCCAGTGCGTCCATTTTCTGCACTTGCAGCAATTGCGATTCGGCACGTACGCGCTCCGCGACTTCCTTGGCCAGTTGGGTGGTGGTGTCGTCCAGTTGTGCCAGATGCGAGCGTTCGCGATGACGATGTTCGGTGACATCTTCGATGAATACCAGGCTCAGCTCGGGCGTGCGATACGGGGAAATCTGCCACTCGGTCTCGCGGAGCTCACCTTGAACAAGCATGTTCAGGGTGCCTTTCCAGCGCTCTCCGTCATCCAGGCGCAGGCGCAGCTCATCGAGGATCGTCTGCTGATTCTCGGCGAAACATTCCTTGAGCACCTGCGTATCCAGGTTGTCCTGAATCAGTTGGGTAAAGGCGTGGTTGCATTCATGCACTTGCAGGCTGGCATCGAGCACGGCGATCGGCGCCGAGACATTGACGAAAATTTCGCGAAAGCGCGCCTCGCTTTCGCGCAGGGCATTTTCCGTGTCGCGCACCCGCAGCAGCGTACGCAGGGTGGCCAGCAACACGTCCGGGTCCACCGGGTGAATCAGATACGCGTCGGCGCCGGCGTTGAGGCCGGTGATGATGTCGCCGGTCTGGATCGACGCCGCCGACACATGGATCACCGGCAGCAGTGCCGTGGCGGCCACGGCGCGCAACTGACGGACGATATCGAAGCCACTCATGTCCGGAAGGTTGACGTCCAGGATCAATGCATCCAGCGCTTCACTGGCGATCAGCGCCAGGCCGTCGCTGCCGGTGCCGGCTTCCAGCACCAGGTAGCCGTGACGCTCCAGGCGCCGGCGCAGGGCATAGCGCGTGGCAACGTTGTCGTCGACGATCAACAGGCGGATGTCACGTTTCATGGACGTTCTCCAGAGCGATCGCCAGCGGAATGATCACGAAGAATACCGAGCCGACGCCGGGGGTGCTTTCGACCCCGACTTCGCCACCCAGCAGTTGCGCGAAGCGTTTGCACAATGACAGGCCCAGGCCAGTGCCGCGCAGGCGTTTCTGCAACGGAGAGTCGACCTGGGAAAAGTCTTCGAACAATGCACCATGCAGCTCGGGCGCAATGCCGATACCGGTGTCGCTGACGGCAAAGCGCACCTTGTCCTGGCCTTCGAGGCACGCGGAAACCCGCACCTCGCCCCGCGTGGTGAATTTCAGCGAGTTGGAAATGAAGTTGCGCAGAATCTGCGCGAGTTTTTTGTCGTCGGTGTACAGCCGTGGCAGGCCGACCGGCTCTTCGAAAATCAGATCCACCGCGCTGGCATCGACAATCGGCCGGAACATCCCGCGCAGGGCGGCAAACAGGTCGAACATGTCGAACCAGGCCGGCGAAATGCTGATACGTCCGGCCTCGATCTTGGCCAGGTCCAGCAGGTCATCGACCATGTCGCTGAGCTCGCGGGCGGCGGTGCTGACGAACGCGACCTGTTTGTGTTGTTCCGGGCTCAGCGGGCCGTCGAGTTCGTCGCTGAGCAGGCCGGTGATGCTCAGGATCGAGCCCAGCGGCGTACGGAATTCATGGCTCATGTATGACAGGAATCGGCTTTTCAGGTCCGAAGCCTGGCGCAACTGTTCGGCCTGGGTGTCGAGCTCGGCGTACAGGGCCAGCACCCCCTGATTGGTTTCATCGAGCTCGTCGCGCAGGGCGGCCGATTCGCTCTGCAATTGAGCGATCAGCGCCGCCTGTTCGGCGCTGCTCAGGCTTGGCGATTCAGCCATGGACGGCCTCCAGGGCAACGACCAGTACCGTTACATCGTCCCGTCCGCGACAGAAATCGCGGTGCAGCACGGCGGCTATCACGGCGGGATGGCGGTGCACCAGACCGGGGTAGTCTTGAAGGTTCCAACGGGACTGCAAGCCGTCGCTGTACATGATCAATAGATGTCCGTTCACGTGAGCATAGTCAAAGGGCTGGGCTTTCCGGTATTGCGCACCGACGATCCCCGGATGGGAGGCCAGGCCTCGCGATTTGCCGGCGCCGATCAGGCAGGCACCGATGTTGCCGATGCCGGCGAAGCTCAGGCTGTCGCGCCCGGGGTTGAATTGCGCAAAGGCCACGGCGCCGCCCCGGCTGCCGAGCATCTCGCGGTGCATGTCCTCCATCAGCAGGACCGGTGCAGCGAACGGCGTGCGGGCGAAAGCACTTTCGCCCGCGCGGGCGCTGCGTTCGGCTTCCTCGCCATGGCCGAGGCCATCGATTACCAGTGCGCTGAGGCAGCCCTGGTGCCAGGCCAAGTGCCAGGTGTCACCGCACGCCGGGTCGTCATGCAGCGCATGCTGACTGACGCCGTAGCGCAGGTCCGGCCGTCGATCGCTGTGCGGATAAAGACGTGCCAGCAATACGGCGCCACGGCTGTCGGCATGCACGTCGAACACCTCGGCCTGCCGAGCGACGGCGCCAAGGCCGATACCCTGGGTGCCACCGGTGGAAAACCCGTCGGCCAGACAGGCGTGCAGATCAAACCCCTGAGCCCGATCGACCGCGATTATTTCGATGCCGAAACCCGCCTCGCGGGGCAGCACCCGCAGGTGCAATTCGCCGTGGCTGGCATGCTTGAGCAGATTGCTCGCCAGCTCGGTTGTCACCAACGCGACTCGGCCGGCATCGCCGTCGTCGAAACCGTGTTGTTCGGCAAGCCTCTGCGCGGTACGCCGGGCGTGTCCGATCTGGCTGCTGTCTTCGATCGGCAGAACCCGGGTCATTGCCCCGGCGATATTCATGTCCATCGGGTAATCGTGATGCGGGTGCCCTGGCCGGGAGCGGTGTCCAGTTCGAACTCATCCACCAACCGCTTGGCGCCGGTCAGCCCCAGGCCCAGACCACTGCCGGAGGTCCAGCCATCGGTCATCGCCAGTTTGACGTCGGCAATGCCGGGGCCTTCGTCGCGAAAGATCAGGCGCAGGCCGACCTTGTGCTGGTCGTCGAGAATCTGCCAGTCCATGTCACCGCCACCGCCATAGACCATGGTGTTGCGCGCCAGCTCGCTGACGGCGGTGACCAGTTTGGTCAGATCGATCAGGCGCATGCCGCATTCGGTGGCGAGTTTGCGCGCGGTCTGGCGGGCCAGCACAACGTCCTGTTCGATGTGAATCGGCTGAGTACCACTGCTGCGCACGGTCATTTCTGGCGTACTCGTTCCTGCAACAGTTTCATGCCGCGCTCGACATTCAGCGCGGTGCTGACACCGGGCAGGGTCAGGCCCAGTTCCACCAGGGTGATCGCCACCGCCGGTTGCATGCCGACCAGCATTGTTTCGGCATCCATGATTTTCGAAAGACCGGCAATCGTGCTGATCATCCGCCCGATGAACGAATCGACCATGTCCAGCGCCGAGATGTCGATCAGCACCCCGCGCGCCGAGGTGCGGCTGATGCGCTCGGACAGGTCGTCCTGCAAGGTCAGGGCGAGCTGGTCATGCATGTCGACCTGAATGGTCACCAGCAGGAAGTCGCCCATCTGGAGAATCGGTATGCGTTCCATGGCTCAGGACGTCTTGGTCAGGTTGACGCCCAGACGGGTCAGCGCCAGTTTCAGCGCATCGGCCAGATTGGCCTTGGTGATCACGCCTTGCAGGTCGAGGCCGAGGTGGACGATGGTCTGGGCAATTTGCGGACGTACGCCGCTGATGATGCACTCGGCGCCCATCAGCCGAATGGCGGTGACGGTTTTCAGCAAGTGCTGCGCGACCAGCGTGTCGACGGTCGGCACGCCGGTGATATCGATGATGGCGATTTCGGCGCCGGTGTCGACGATGCGTTGCAGCAGCGATTCCATCACCACCTGGCTGCGCTGCGAGTCGAGGGTGCCGATCATCGGCAGGGCCAGTACGCCGTCCCACAGCTTGACCACCGGGGTCGACAGTTCCAGCAGTTCTTCCTGCTGCCGCTTGATCACCGCTTCACGGGTTTTCTGGTAGGTCTTGATGGTGTGCATGGCGAATGCGTCGAGCAGTTCGGAGATTTCCCAGAGCTGCTCGGCGAGCAGCGCGGGATCGTCTTTGTAACGCTCTTGCAGCACGGCGAACAGCGGGCCTTTGAAGGCAAAAATGAAGGCGGCGGTCTGTTGCGAATCCTGGCCGAGCAGGGCACGGCTCTGGGAGAGTTTTTCGAGGAACTGGCGGGTGGCTTCCCAGCCGGCAGCGGCAATATTGTTGCCGTTTTGATTCTCCAGCCCTGCCTGCACCAGTTGCAGGAATTCGCGGGTCTGCTGCTGGACTTCATGCTCCTTGAGGTTGCGGGTGGCGCCGCTGGCCTCCAGACCGTTGTACCAATCGCTCAGCAGTTGTTCCTGCTTGTTCTTCAACGCATCGAGTGTGCCTTTCTGCAGTGCTGCCATGTGCGTGTTGCTCCGTAGCGAATGGGGGGCCGGTTCGACAGGAAATGACCGGCGCGAAATGACTGACCCTGGCGGTTCTGAATAGTTGTTCGATTCGCCAGGAAAATTTTGCTGATGTCGCAGGAACGCCTCGGTAACTCTAGCCGGCGTGGTGCAGCGTGACGATGTTTTGAACGTTTAGTCAGCACCAGGCTTCGAAACTTCAAGGCCCGACGATTTCAAGTCGCGCTGTCGAACCACGAGGTGCGTATGAACGAACAATCGACGCAACAGCAACCCCCCTCCGGGGAGCCGATCAATCGCAATGATCCGGCCATCGACCCGCAAGTGCCGGGGCAACCTGCACCGACCATACAACCGACCGAGCCGGGGCAGGCCCACGGCGGCGATCCGGCGGTGGATCAGAAAAACCGCCACACCGATAACGACAACGAATTCAGTCCCGGCTTCAAGCCCGATCCTGATCGCCCGCAACCCGGTGACCAGACCGACCACGATATCGATACCGATGGTGGCTAGGCGCTGAAATGCAAAGAGGCCGCATCCAGTGGATGCGGCCTCTTTTTATGCCGGGTTTATTTGCTTGGATGTTTGGCTTGCAGCTCTTTGGCATGCGCCAGGTGTTTTTCCAGCGCCGGGAGCATTTTCTGTGCAAAGGCCTTCAGTTCGGTGGCGCCCTTGGTTTTGTCGTCGGTGACGGTGTTGGCTTCTTTCTTGAACAGCTCGATGGTTTCTTCGTGGGCCTTGACCTGATTGTTGGCGTAGGCCGCGTCGAAGGATTCATCGCGCATGTCGAGGATCTTTTCCTTGGCCTGCTTGACCAGGGTCGTGGTGTCCGGCACTTCGATGTCGTTGGCTTTGGCGATGGTCGCCAATTCATCGTTGGCCTTGCCGTGATCGGTAATCATCTGTTCGGCGAAGGCCTTGATGTCGGCCGACGCGCTTTTTTCCAGGGCCAGGCGACTGGTTTCGATCTCGGCGATGCCGCCGGCAGCGGCGTTATCGACAAAATCGTTGGAGGTGGCGGCGAAGGCACTGCCCATGCCGGTGCTCAAAGCGACAGCCAGGGCGAGGTGACGCAGGTTGAATCCGTCCATTGGTATTTCTCCACGCAGGTTTTTGTGAGCGTTATCCAATGGAGGGAGCGCGGCGGACAAAGGTTTGATCGTATTTGCGAAAGGGCGACGAACGGACATCGCGGTTCTGACAGGGGGGTCGACAGAAGGGGCCGAGGCGGGCCATTCTGCATACCGGCGGCGCAATCAGTGGCGCTGGCCGTCGATCAATTACGGAGGTGTTTCATGCCGGTTCCCCACGATCTGTATCAGGATTTGAGTATCACCAAGGAAAAGATCCAGCAAATACGCTCCCAGGACCCGCATCTGGACGCACTGATCAATAAATATCTCCAGGCGGACAAGGAAGTGGTCGAGGCTGAAACTGCCACCTCCGACGCTCCCAGCGATGACGTGTTGCGCAAGCTGAAAGAAGTCCGGGTATTCGTCAAAGATCAGATTGTCGCGAACTTGCAGCAGCACCTCTGACCTGCGGTTGATCCGCCGACCGTCGATTGCATGATCTCCGGTGGCGGATCAATTGGAACGCCCGCCGCGACCGGCACCTCGAATGTACAGAGTCCGAACCCATCGACTCCTTGCGAGGTGCCTCATGACCGACCCCAGATTCCCCAGTGAAGAGCAGGGCGCATTCGACCCCGTGCCCACCCATCCCGAACCCAACAGCCCGGCGCACACCACGGCCCATCCTGAAAAGGAACCGGGGCTGAAGGATGTGCCTGAGGATGAGGATCCGGACACGTTCGATTCGTCCGGGGCCTGATAGTCCGTCTTCGCGGGCAAGCCCGCTCCCACAAAAGCAACACAATCGAGTGTGGGAGTGGCTTGCCCCACGAAGAGGCCAGGGAATCCAGTACACAGCCGACAGGCTTACTTCAGCGCCGCCGCCAACGGCAACCGCGCCATGTGTGTCGCCTTCAGTGAGCCCAGGTACAGCCAGTCGCCGTACTCGCGAGCCGTGGTGATCGGCGAGTAATTGCCTTCACTGGAATCCTGCAGATTGGCGACGACTTTGCCGTCCGTATCCAGGCCGAGCACAAAGCCACGCCGCTCGATCGGCTTGGGCAGTACGGTCATCGCCCGTACCAGCATCTTGCGTACGAAGGGGTGTCCGGCGGTGCGATCAAGGATGGGATTGCGCGGCGTGTACAGCGCGATCCAGAACCGCTCGCGACCGTTGAACGCGAGGTTGTCAGGCATGCCCGGCAGGTTGTCGATGAACAGGTCGTGGGTGCCGGCCTTCGGCCCGCTCAGCCAATAACGACTGATGCGGTAGGCGCCGGTTTCGTTGACCAGCACGTAAGTGTCATCAGGCCCGAGGGTCACGCCGTTGGCGAATTGCAGGTGATCCAGCAGCACCGTGGTTTTCCCGGTCTGAAAGTCGTAGCGCAACAGACGCCCGTCGCCACCATGTTCGACGATCGCCTCAAAATCATGGCCGTAACCCCAGCGGCTCGACGCATCGCTGAAGTAGGCGTAATGCCCGGATTTGTCGATGGCGACATCATCGGTGAAACCGAACGGCAAACCGTTGGCTTCGGTGGTCAGCGGAATCAGCCGTCCCTGGGCATCGAGAGACAGCAGCCCTTTCACCCCATCGGCAATCACCAGCAAACCGTTCGGATGCCGCGCCAGTCCCAGCGGACGCCCGCCAGTATCGGCCAGCACCTTGCGCTGCTGGCCGTCGAGGCTGCTCTGGATCAGGCGCCCGTCATGCAAACCGGTGATCAGCAAATCGTTTTCCAGCAGCAGCGCTTCGGGGCCTTCGATGTCGCTTGGCCCCACCTTGACCGCTGCCTTGAGCCGTTGATTGTCTGCGTAGACGCCCTCGCTCAGCGACGGCGCCGGTTGCGGCGTCCAGGCAACCGGCTCGACCCGGGTCGGCATCAGCAACAGAAATCCCAGTACGATCACCAGCAGCAAAACCCCGTGGCGCAGCTTCATGCGCTGGCCCGCGCGAGCGTCAGATGTTCGATGGCCCGGTCACGCAGGGCCAGCATCGACGCCGCTGACTCCCGGTCGATACGCCGCTTGAGCAGCAGTTGATTGGCCAGGCGCATGCCCAGACTGTCGAAACGGTAATCCAGGGTACGAACGAAACGCGTGCCATTGCCCTCGGCCGAGCATTCGTAGGTCAACAGCAGCGACAGGCCATGATCACCCTGAGCCCGCGCGCACCAGCGCCGCCCCGGCAGGTATTCGCTGACCTCCCAGCTCAGATGACCGTCACGGCCGCCGACACGAATGTCCTCCTCGAAGCGCGACCCGGCATGCAACGGGCCGGCGGGGCCGTCGATCTTCAGCGACGACGGATGCCACTGCGGCCAGCGGCTGACGCTGGCGGCGTAGGCGAGGATGGCAATCGGGTCGCCAGCGATGTCGATCTGGTGCTGCATGCGGGTCATGGGCGTTCTCGAATGGCTCAGGGGCGTGGGCTGCGGTTCCCAATAAAGGGTGCCGAACAGGTAGTCCATCAACGGCAGGACGATATTGAAATTGCGTTCCTGCATGCGCTCGCGGCGATGATGCAACTCGTGCAGGCGGCGCATCTGGCTGATCCATGGCAGACGGGTCAGCGGGTTGGCCGGCGGCAGATGCTCCATGGCGTGAAACACTTCATAGGTCAGGTAACCCAGGACCATGCAGCCACCGAACAGCCCGGCGACGTTGGCATTGATCTGCGCGACCAGCCACCACAGCGGCAGGGTGATGACCAGCGTATGCAGGACGATCAGCCACGCCGGGAACAGGATCACGCGCCAGTCGCGGGCGCTGTCGTAGGTCATGTGGCCGGGGGTGAAAAAGCTGTGATGGTCGCCGGCATGGCGGGCGTAGAACATTTTCGCGAAGCTTTTCTTGTGATGCCCCAGATGCCGGTGCACCACGTACACGGCGAAGTTGAAGAACAGCAGCGTCAGCGGCACCGTCAGCCATTCCAGCGCCTGCACCTGATGCACGCCGCTCCAGAACGCACCGATCGCCAGCACGCCGAACAGCAGCACAAACGCACCGTGCAGCCACGGGTTGTACAGCGGATGAATCGCCGCGCGATAGCGGCTGCGGAATGCCTCGGTGGTCTGCCTCACTGCGGTCACCTGTGGAATTGTTGTTATTCCAGCAGATTAGCCGATCCCGCCGCTCAGGCTTGATGTCACAAATGCCATGATCCGGTGTAAAGCGACCGGGGCGTTGAGGCTCAGCTCAACGGATTCCAGCGTTGCGACCAGTCGTCATCGTCCTTGATCACGTCGCGCAGCAGGTCGAATGCGTGCTGCAGGGTGGCCGAGTCGCGATCCCGGGAGTAGACGAGGTAAGTCGGGTAGCCGAATTCCGGGGCCTTGGTCACGGTTTCCAGAGCGCCGCTTTCAAGATAGGTGCGAACGACACGGGTGCGGAAATAGCCGCTGCCGCCGTTTTCCAGAATGTATTGCAGGGCCAGCGGGCCGAGGTTGAAGCTCAAGGCAGCCTTGGCTTTCGCCGGCAGGGCGGCGTCGTGCTGGCGACGGAAATCCGAACCCCAGTCGATGTAGACATAGGGATCGGGTTGTCCGGGCGTTCTGACCAGAATCAGCTTCTCTTCGAGGACTTGCTCGACCTGCAACCCCGGCCAGTATTCCGGTTGATAGACCAGCGCGGCGTCAAGCACGCCGAGTTCAAGCTGGCGCAGCAGATTTTCGCTGTCGCGCACCTCCATGCGCAGGGCATGACTGGGGATGGCTTCACTGAGTTTGGCGGCCCAGCGCAGCATCAACGGGTTGCACAGACTGACTTCGCCGCCGATGTGCAGCACATCGCGATACCCCTCGGGCAGCGGCAGGTCGCGGCGGGCGGCCTCCCAGGTCTGCACCAGTTGGTTGGCATAGACCACGAACGCTTCGCCATTGGGTGTCAGCTTGGCGCCGGCGCGATTGCGCACGAACAGGGTGCTGCCCAATTGGCTCTCGAGCTTCTGTACCCGCGCGGTGATGGCAGTTTGCGTGACGAACAACTTCTGCGCCGCCGCCGCGAGGCTGCCGTGGCGAACGATTTCCAGAAAGGTACGGGCGAGGTCGATGTCCATGGGCGGGCCACTGCTTGAGGTGCGCGCATTGTAAGGGCAGCTTCGGGATCACGTCATCGTTCAAAAAGCCCCGCACCCTTCCTTTCTCCCGGAGGGAGAGGGGAAGGGCAGACACCACCGATCAGCCCGCCAGTTCGACGTCACGCACCCGCGCCCATTCCGCGATCAACCGTGCCGGAGTCCCGCAAACCTTGCGCTTGTACACGAAATGGCGGCACTTCTCGGCAAACTGATTGCGGTTGTACAGCATGTCCTCCTGCATCTCCTGCAACTCGGTGTCCCGGCATTGCCCGATCAGCACATGATCGACCCGCAACTTGCGCTCGCGCACGGCGGCGTAGGTCGGGTCGCCCAGAACACCGTTGGCCCGTTGCAGCAGCCACAGGGCGAACTCGTCCGGGCAGCGTGGCCCGAGCTCCTGAACCATGCCCAGTTGCAACGCCTGGCGGGCGCTGACCGGCAGGCAGGCCTGGGTCAATTGCTCGGCCATGGCCGGGCCGACCGCCCGGGGCAGGCTGTAGGTCCAGTATTCCGAACCGTACAGCCCCATGCTTTTGTAATGTGGATTGAGCACCACGTCGGCCCGGGCAAACACAATGTCGGCCGCCAGCGCCAGCATCACCCCGCCGGCACCGGCATTGCCGGTGATACCGCTGACGACCAGTTGCCGGGCACTGAGCAGTTCTGTGCAGACGTCGTCGATGGCCTGGATATTGGCCCAGGCTTCGGCGCCCGGATCCTCGGCGGCCTGAATCACGTTCAGATGCACGCCGTTGGAAAAACTCCCGCGTCCGCCCTTGATCAGCAGCACCTGAGTGTCGCGGGCCTTGGCCCAACGCAGGGCTTCGACCATTCGCCCGCATTGCTCGGTGCTCATGGCGCCGTTGTAGAACTCGAAGGTCAGTTCACCGACATGCCCGGATTCGCGGTAACGGATCGGTTGATAGGCCTCCTCGCAGAACGGCGTACGGGCGAGCGACCAGTCCAGCACCGGCAGCCCCGCCAGTTGCCCGGCAAGCACATGCCGCGCCGGGCGTTTGAAGGTTTCCTCGCCGGGCTGCGGTTTGCGCCGTAGCGAGCCGATCCACAGGCTGTGATCGCCGGTCGCTACCAGAATCGCATCGTCATGCACGGCGAGGATTTCCCCCGGCCTGCCGGTGCGCTCGTCCGGGTGTGCGTCGTACACGTAGTACTGCCCGCCGGCCAGACTCGCAAGGACGCCGGGCTGACCGTCCGCCGCATCGATGCAGCGCTTGATGAAGCGTGAGCAGTCATGCCAGCTGAAACTGCGATCGTCCTGCTTCATGTTCGGCTGCAAGCGCCCGCGTACTTTCGGATCGTTGTAATCGAGCGCTACCGGGACGAAACCGTCGATGAATTTCTCCACCACTTCGCGGATGCAGCGAATCGCCGCATCGCTGACCCGGCCGTTGTACAGCTCGGACTTGCGCAGCCCCGCCGGCAGATTGAATTCGCAGGTGGCCCACACCGGGCCGGCGTCCATTTCTTCCACCGCTTGCAGGGCGGTGACGCCCCACGACGGCAGCTCACGGGTGATCGCCCAATCCAGTGCGCTGGCGCCGCGATCACCAACGATGCCGGGGTGGATGATCACCACCGGGCGTTGCGGATGGCGCCACAGCGCCTCGGGTACGCGATCCTTGAGGAACGGGCAGATCACCAGATCCGCGCCGCTGTTTTCGATCTGTTCGCACACGGCGGTTTCGTCGGTGAACAGCACCACGCTGGGCGAATGCCCGGCCTCGCGCAGCTCCAGCCAGGCGCGTTGCGTCAGGCCGTTGAACGCCGATGCCAGCAGAATGATGTTGAGTGGTCGCATGCTTGCTCTTCCTTGAGGTGCTTTTCCTTGATGGGGACAGCCGCAGGCTCCCGGGGAGCCGTCCGTGGCTTTCGATGGAAGCGCAAGGGTAGAGAGTGTCGTCGACCGTGCCAGTGACCGAGATCAACGTTGTGTCAGCCAATGTTTCTGCGGCGACCAAGGGGCTTTTTTGCGGCTTTTTTGTTCGGAAAACCCATGGGCGTCCTACGGAAAGTGGAGATTTTTGCTCCTGGGGCGGGATATTTCCGACGACATTTTAGGGTTGGCCGTCGGAAGTGCGGTCGATAGCATCGGTCGTGACATGAAGTCACTGAGCGGCGTAAGCGCTCGGAGCCCTGACAACGGATGGATTATGCGAACCCTACCTATCGAGAACGAAACGACCTTTTATTCTCCTCGCCAATCCTGGCGCGATGACCGTGCCAGATGTCCCATGGAGGGCGATGCGATGCCACCAGCAAAAGCGCCCCGGCTCTCGGGGCTGAAGAGGGTCGAAGGCAAACCTGTCGAGGTACTGCTGCACGGCCGGCAATGGGACGAGGACCCGATGTATATCGTTCACTACACGCAGCAGGGCTTTGACCTGCGGGACGTGGCCAACATGATTTCGACCTCCGAGCTGTACCGGGAAAACGAGCTTGTCCAGCTCATCACCGGCAAGTCCGTCCCCACCGTGCGGCGTCTGCTCAAGGAGGTGAAGCCGACTCGCCTCAGCCGGCAACAGAGCATGATCGCTTTCCAGTACGCACAGGCGCTGGAGCTGGCCGTCCACGTACTTCACGATCAGGAGCGGGCCGAGGCATGGTTGAACAAGGCGACCAAGTGGCTGAATGGCTACAGGCCGGTGGAACTGATCGAGAATCCGCTCGGATATAAAATGGTGGATGAGTGTCTGAACCGGATCAAATACGGGGTTTATCAATGAACCCGCTGCCCTGGGATGAGCGCTGGTACGCGTGGCGGCTGGACCCCGAGGTGTATCGGTGTACCCTGGGACAGCGGTATCGGTTCGGAACTCATGGGTGGGCGATGGAACCGACCTGGCCGGCGCGTCGTTTATGCGTCGGTCGATCCGTCCACGGCCATACTGGAGGTTGCGGCGCATGGCAGTTTTGATGCACTGGATAGAGAGCCCCATGTGCTGACGTGCTTTGAGGTGACCAACGCCGCTCAGGTCAAGATCGTCCAGCCGGAAGAGATGCCGAACCCGAACTGGCTGATCCCCGCGCAACCGTCGCCCAATCAGCAACATTTTGCCGATGCGTTGCTGGCCGAGCATCCGTTTGTGCTCGTTCCTTCGGCGGCAACCCGCCATTCGTGGAATTTGCTGGTGAGCTGCGAACTGGCGGAGGGACAGTTCAGGCTGGTGTCGCAAGAGCGCTTCGGCTTGGACACGCGGTTGCTGAAAGAACTGGCATTGGCCTGATCGGTCCCAATGGTTTCCTGCATCACCTGCGCACCGCTAAAGCTTGATCTGCTCCTGAAACGACAAATCCCGCCACGGGGGCGGGATTTGTTTTTCGCTGACCGGAGTCTTACGAAGGGAACAGCTCGGACAGTTTCATGGCCAGCATCATGTCGCCTTCAGCGCGCAGTTTGCCGCCCATGAATGCCTGCATGCCGTCGGTCGAACCGTCGACGATGCCTTCCAGGGTTTCGCCGTCCATCACCAGAGTGACCTGGGCGTCCGGGTTCTCGCCTTCTTTCAGTTCGCAGGTGCTGTCCTTGACGATCAGCGAGAAGTTCTTGGTGTCGTCGATGCGGAAACCGAAGACCAGATCCAGACCGGCAGCAGCGGCTGGGTTGAACTTGGCTTTCATTGCTTGTACGGCATCAGCTACGGAGGTCATGGTTCGATCCTTTTTGGTTGATTGCAGCAGGGTCACAGTAATCCGGACTCAGCGGAAGGTGATGAGTTCCGGGGCCTTCAGCAGTTGCAGATGCGCATGACTGTTGAAGGAAGCCAGAGCCACCTCGCGACCGCGAAACTTCAGCTGGTTGAGCGAGGTGTTGACGATTTGCCAGTTCAGTTCAAAAGCCTGTCGGGCAGGCACTTGGGTAATCAGGTGGAGCAGGGCGGTGATGGTGCCGCCAGAGGTGAATACCGCGATTTTCTGGGTGTTGTCGGCTTGTTCGAGGATGCGTTGCAGTCCGCCCTGGACTCGTTCGACGAACCCCAGCCAGCTCTCCAGGCCCGGTGTGTCGTAGGTGCCGGCCAGCCAGCGCTCGATGATCAGGGCGAAAATACGCTGGAACTCGCCACGGTTCTGTGCGGCGTTGCGCAGGATCTCGAGGGCTTCGGGTTCGTCCGGGAGCATGGCCGGGAGCAGGGCGCGGATCACCGCGTCGGCGTCGAACTCGTTGAAGGCGGAATCGATTTCCAGGGGTGGCACCGGCAGGCCGACGGCGGCGAACTGCTCCAGCGCGCTGTTGGCGGTGTGCTGCTGGCGACGCAGATCACCGGACAGGCAGCGATCGAAGCTGATTCCCAGCTCGGCGAGGTGCCGACCAAGGATTTCCGCCTGACGCACACCGGTGGGGGACAGGACGTCGTAGTCGTCTGCACCGAAGGAGGCCTGGCCATGTCGAATCAAGTAGATGCTGCCCACGTCCGCGTCATCCCGGTACGTTGAAGGTTGAGGCGAGGTTATGGGGATGCAGGTGAGCTGTCAATGAAAAAACATACGCTTGTTTGAAATGCCCGTTACAGGCCTGTTTCCAGAGGTTTCACGGCTGGCCGATGAAGCAGCGCATGGGTATGCTGGACGTTATCCCGCGCGTGTTACACATCGGCGCATCGATTGAAGGAGTCCTCGTGGAGTTTTTGACTGAATACGCCAGCTTCCTGGCCAAGACCGTGACACTGGTCATCGCCATCCTGGTGGTGCTGGCCAGTTTTGCTGCGTTGCGCAGCAAGGGCCGCCGCAAGTCGGCCGGCCAGTTGCAGGTCAGCAAGCTCAATGATTTCTATAAAGGCTTGCGTGAGCGCCTGGAGCAGACCTTGCTCGACAAGGACCAGCTCAAGGCCCTGCGCAAGGGCCAGGCCAAATCCGAGAAGAAACAGAAGAAGCAACCCGAGACCAAACCACGAGTGTTCGTGCTGGACTTCGACGGCGACATCAAGGCCTCGGCCACCGAAAGCCTGCGTCATGAAATCACCGCGCTGCTGACCCTCGCCACGCCGAAGGACGAAGTGGTGCTGCGTCTGGAGAGCGGCGGAGGCATGGTTCACAGCTATGGCCTGGCGTCGTCGCAACTGGCGCGTATCCGTGAAGCGGGCGTGCCGTTGACCATTTGCATCGACAAGGTCGCGGCCAGCGGCGGCTACATGATGGCGTGCATCGGCGAGAAGATCATCAGCGCCCCCTTCGCGATTCTCGGCTCCATCGGCGTGGTCGCGCAGTTGCCCAACGTCAACCGCCTGCTGAAAAAACACGACATCGATTTCGAAGTGCTGACCGCCGGCGAGTACAAGCGCACCCTGACCGTGTTCGGCGAAAACACCGAGAAAGGCCGGGAGAAGTTCCAGGAAGACCTGGATATCACTCACCAACTGTTCAAGAACTTCGTGGCCCGCTATCGCCCGCAACTGGCGATAGATGAAGTGGCGACCGGCGAGGTCTGGCTCGGCATCGCCGCGCTGGACAAGCAGCTGGTGGACGAACTCAAGACCAGCGACGAGTACCTGGCCGAGCGCGCCAAACAGTCCGAGCTTTATCACGTGCATTACGCCGAACGTAAGAGCCTGCAGGAACGTATCGGCATGGCCGCCAGCGGTTCGGTGGATCGCGTGCTGTTGAACTGGTGGAGTCGCCTGACCCAACAGCGTTTCTGGTAAGTCCTGTCAGGAGTTCTGTTTGCAATACCGCAAACAGAACTCCATGCACTTTAAAAAGTGCGGTAAATAGATACTTCAACGTTTCATATTGTTGATATCTGAATTTAAGTAACGATCAGCTATTCGCGCTTTTTTCGGAAAAATTTCAACCTTAAGCTGTGTGTTCTTAACAGCAAGAAGGTTGTTTTTACATGGAAGTTGAAAAAAACAATACCGCCGTGCTTGGAATGACACCGGCCCAGCAAGGTGTATTTTTCGATCTGCTGAAAAAGCAGATACCCGCGTGGATGCTCCAGGCACCAGAAGATGTGCGTACCGCGCTGTATAAAAGCCTGAAGTCCAGTTATCAATCGCGAAGCACCGTGCTTGATGAGTTGCGCGCCTTCAAGTCACCAGAAAAATTCTGTGCGCCGTTGCTGGCCCAGGCCTTGTCAGCCAAGTTGGTTGAGTCTGTGCAGGTTGAAGGCGTGGTTTTCCAGCATGTGCGTTCGGCCTCCAGCCTGCTCGGGCTGCGCAAGAAACTGGTGTTGCCGATCGCCAGGGATCTGTTGACGGCGGCCTGTGAAAACTTTGAAGCCAGCGAGACTGGCGCCGGCAACTATCACGAACGATCGCTGATATACATTCCGGATCGTATTACGGGTCGTGGCAATAAACTTCTCCCGATCGAACCCCATGAGTTTGCGCAATTGTGCCGCGCACTGGATCTGGGGAAAAGTTACCAGAATCACCTCGCTGCACTGTTTGGCAGTAAAAGCCAGGTTGGAAGTTTGCGGGAGAAATCCATTGCCTGTGCGAAAGATCAGTTTGAAGTTGAAAGGCATCTCGCCTACATGCAGAAGCATATAAGCGAAGATGTTTACAAGATGTTGAAGTCCGTCAGCGAGAACAAGTCGTCGATAACCCTGGGTAAAAACTCGCTGGGTTATCAGCGTCTGGAAATGCTCGATATCAAACTCCACGGCCCGATGTTCGTCGGCCCTGTCACCGAACACAAGGATGGTGACTTCCGTTGCGTCGTCTACCTGCCGGGCGATCCGCTGCATCCATTGAAGGAGTACGCCTCGTTCTCCCAGTTCGAGGTGGAACTGAGCAGACGCCTGCGAACGCCTGAGTTCCGCACGTTTTTCATGCGGTACATCAAACTGAAGGACCGGGCCACGTTTCTCTCCAATCTTGACCAACGCCTGATAACCGTCAGACACCCCAGCCTGCACAAGGAGTCGGTGTATGTGCAGATCAGTGGCTTCGATCTGGACACCGAGAACAAATACGATGTGTTTCTGGCGATGTTTCAGCATCACGCCGAGCAGGTGCTGGCCAACGCGCGTTTGCTGGTGGTGCCGACTGACGATGAGGACGAAAAAAGCCGACTGGCGAGGCTCGAAACCTACCAGACCATCGGCTTCAACGCGGTGCTGTTCTTTGCTTCATTCGTTCCGGTGGTGGGCGAAATCATGTTCGCCGTGGCCGGTATCCAATTGCTCTCGACGGTGTATGAGGGTATCGCCAGTTGGGCCGCGGGGGAGCAGGAACAGGCCACGGACTATTTGTTCGATACGCTCGAAAACCTGGTCCTGATGGCGGCGCTGGGAGTCACCGGCAAAGCGGCCAGCGGCACCTACAAGGCGATCATGGCGAGCGATTTTGTCCTGCGCTTGCGTGAGGTGCCGATTTCACCCGGGGCGATGCGTTTATGGAAAAGCGACCTCTCGGCTTATCGTGAGCCTCAAATCATCCCCCGTGGGATCCGGGTGGACGAGCAGGGGCTGGTCTCACAGAAAAACAATCGCTACCTGCGCATCGGCGCGGACAACTTTGCCGTGCAACCCAGACAGCAAACCGATGTGTGGGAAGTCCAGCCTCCGCAACAGACTGGCAGCTATTTGCCGGTACTCGAAACCAACGGCGCCGGGGCATGGCGACATGATTCCGAGTTGCCCCAGGAATGGAATCTGCTGACCTTGTTCCGACGTCTGGGCTATCGCGAGGAAGAGGTGTCGGATGGGCAGGCCTTGCAGGTGTTGGCCGCCATCGGTGTCGATGAAAACCAGTTGCATCGTCTGTTTGTCGACCGGCGAAAACCGATGGCAACTCTGGTCGACACGGTCCGGCGATTTCGCGCCGATGCTGCCGTCGAGCAGTTCATGCAAGCGCTGGGTGAAACCACATCCGCCCCCATGGCCGATGCCGATCTGCAGTTGTTTTTGCTGACTTCCGCCAGCAACTGGCCGAAAGATCTTGCCGTGAGCGTCGTCAGCGCCCTGGGTAACGAGATCACCCGCTACGGTCCGGCCAAGGCTTCGCGGCCTTTGAAGATTGCTCAGGATCTTTTGCACAAGGGGCAGTTCTATCCGGTGCTCCTGGCGGGCCTTGATAACCCGCAGCGCACGCTGCTACTGGGTACGGCGTCGAATGAACAGGCCAGCCAGATTTCCCGTCTCACGCAATTGCTCGCCAGGCAGGCCGGGCGCTCGCGTCTGGCGCTGTTCAACCGACTGGACCTGCGTACCGACATTGCCAGGCAGTCGATGGCCGCCCCGGTGCGCAAGGCGTTTGCCGGGTTGCCGGGTGCGGTGGTCGACGAACTGGCACTCAATGCCGATGCCAGCGAGTGGCTGGAGCTTGAGGACGACAAGCTGCCGCTGCGCCTTGCCGAAGAGGCGCGACGCTATCAGCAAGTGGTGAACCTGAACCGTGTCTACGAAGGCCTGTACCTGGATGGGGCCAGTGACCTGAGCACCGATATGGTGGTGCTCGATACCCTGGGTAATCTGCCAGGATGGCCGCAGGATGTGTTTATCGAAATCACCGAGTGGGCAGTGCCGTCCGAGGACAAGGCCAGACTTGGCCCGGCCGATGCCCGCTACAAAGTGTTCATCGAGGCGTTCGAGGATCGTTATCAAGCGGTCGATGCCGACGAGAAGGTGCTGGCGAAACACTCCTCACGCACCCGCGCGAATTATTTTCAGACCCTGTGGCAAAGCCTGCCTGAACATGCGCGAAAGGCGCTGGGCGTCGAGGCGGACGACGCGGGTGTCGGTTTGCGCGAGAAGATCACTGCACTGGCCCTGCAACGACGTGAGCTCGTTGCGCGACTGGTGAGTAAGGCGTCTCTGCGCGTAGGCTACCGCTCGCCCATGGGCCTGGCTGATCCACGAGTCGTGCGTCTGGTGAGTCTGAGCCAATCGGCACCGGTTGCCCAAGTGGCGCGGTCAGCGGCGCTGGCTCGACGGGCGCGGGAGCTTTACCCCTTGCAGTCGCCTGCGCAGATTGAAAGCTTTCTGACGTCCCTGGGCAGCGATGACGTGGTGGCAATCCGCACCCTTGAAGGCCTCAGGCAGCAATACCTGACGATACGCAACACACTGGAGCGCTGGGTGCACCGTGAAACCCACTACCAGACAGGGGACGGCCCACGCCTAACGGTGCCCGCGCACAACAAGGCGCGGGCAGCCCAGGCCATCCTGCGGGCCTGGCGCAGGGAGTCGGGAACCGCCGGGCACCCTTCGGAAATGCTCGACAACCTGACCTTCGACGCACAGCCGCTGGGTGAACTGCCGGCGCTCGTCGGTGACTTCCGACACATTGGCGTGCTGGAGATGGACAACGTCGGCGCCAGCGCCGGGCTGAACACGTTTTTGCACAACTTTCCCAACCTGCACTCGCTGAGCCTGACCGGCAACGGCCTGACCCGTGTGCCCCAGGCGATCGACGCGATGTCGCGCCTGACCCATCTGGACCTGAGCAACAACCAGATTTTCCTTACGGCCGAGGCGGCGGTGTCGCTGGGTGCCAAGGATCATCTGCAATGGCTCAATCTGAGCTTCAATCCTTCGCTGGGGCGGATGCCGACGGTCTCGGCGATGCGCAAGCTGCAGCACCTTGCCCTGCGCGGCACCGGTATCAGCGAGTGGCCCGAAGGGCTCGACGAACTGCTGGAGCTGCAAACCCTGGACTTGCGCGACAACCTGATCGAGACCCTTCCAGAGGCCGTCTTCAAGGCTCGACAGGCGCTGAATCATGGCACTAACGTCGATGGCAACCCGCTGTCTGCCACCAGTCTGGCGGCGATTGCCGATTACCAGCAGGCCGAGGGCGCCAGCCTTGGCGTGATCACCGCCGACTACATCGATCCGCCTGTCGCTGCGTCGGGTTCCGACGCACGCGGCGCCCATTGGGTGTCCGGTCTGTCGCTCGATGACGTGGTGCAAATGCAGGCAACCTGGGCATCGCTGTCGGCCTATCCGAATTCCCGGGATTTCTTTCTGGTCCTTGAACAGTTGCGCAATACCGCCGATTACACCCGCCAGCACAGGCTATTGGCCGCGCGAGTGTGGAATGTGTTGCAGGCAGCTGCAGAAGACGACAGCTTGCGCAGCGCACTGTTTCGCATGGCCCGGATCGGCCGGGTCAGTGCCAATGAGCCATCGGGATTGTTTAGTGATCTGGAAGTCAGGGTGCTGTGCTATCGGGCCACAGAAGCGGCGCGTACCGGCGTCCAGTCCCTGGAGGGAGAACTGGTGCGACTGCTGCGTGGGCTGTTCCGTCTGCAGGAGGTGCAGAAACAAGCGATGATCGACATCGGCATTCGCGTGCTCGACGACTCGATCACCCGCCAACAGGCGCTGGAGCTGAGCCTGAGTTACCGGGTCAGGCTGGCGCAACGCCTGGATCTGCCGGCCCAGCCCCGGGCGATCAACGTGCAACTGGATGTCGAGGTCACCGAGCAACAGTTGGACAAGGCTTACAAGGAAGTGGCGAAGGCGGAAAACTCACCTGCGTTGCTGGAGTCGATCAATGCGCAGTCGTTCTGGTCCGATTACCTGAATACGACCTATCGCGGGCAATTTGTGGCCGTGCTGGCGCGTTCTGCCGATGCGCTGGCTGAGCTGGAGGCACAGGCTGATTTGTCGCGCGCAGCGGCGACGCAGCGGATGATGGCGATTTTTGAAAACTATCGGAACGAGAACCTGCAGTTGCGCAAACAGTTGACGCAACAGGCGCTGGCGCGCCATCCGGGCCTGGCGATGCCCGCTGCACCGACGCCGGGGCGGCTGACGAAGGGCTGAGGTGAAGGCGAAAAAAAACCTGAGTCCGGGCAACCGGACTCAGGTTTTTTTGTATCAGCGGCGACGGAACAGCGGCAGCGGTTCGTCGGTGGCGGCCTGGTAGGTCACCGAGAAGTCCTTGAGGCTTTCCAGTGCGTCGTACGGGTCTTTGTCGGCGCGCAGGGCGAAGGCATCGAAACCGCAACGGCGCATGTAGAACAGCTGGTCGCGCAGCACGTCGCCAATCGCCCGCAATTCACCTTTGAAACCGTAGCGGTCACGCAGCAGGCGCGCGTTGGAGTAGCTGCGGCCATCGGTGAACGCCGGGAAGTTCAGGGCAATGACCTGGAACTGTGCGACGTCGTCACCGATTTCCTCGGCTTCTTCATCGGCGTCCAGCCACACACCCAGGCCACCATCACGGGCCTTGAGCATGCGCCCGTGTTCGCGCCACAGCTGCAACGGGACGATGTAGTCGTCGCAGTTGCTGATCTCATCGATATTGAAATCCTTGGGCAGCAGGTGCCAGGTTTCGTCGATGACCTCGTTGTTCTTAATGATTCGCTGCATAGACGCGTTCCTTGAAGAGGTCGATGCCAATACGCTGGTAGGTGTCGATGAAACGCTCGTCTTCGGTGCGTTGTTCAACGTACACGTCGATCAGCTTGGAGATCACATCCGGCATGTCGTCCTGGGCGAAGGACGGGCCGAGGATCTTGCCCAGGCTCGCGTCACGGCTGGCGCTGCCGCCGAGGGACACCTGATAGAACTCTTCGCCTTTCTTGTCCACCCCGAGGATGCCGATGTGGCCGACGTGGTGGTGACCACAGGCGTTCATGCAGCCGGAGATGTTCAGGTCCAGCTCGCCGATGTCGAACAGGTAGTCCAGGTCGTCGAAACGGCGCTGGATCGATTCGGCGATCGGGATCGATTTGGCGTTGGCCAGGGAGCAGAAATCACCGCCAGGGCAGCAGATGATGTCGGTCAGCAGGCCGATGTTCGGCGTGGCGAAACCTTGCTCGCGCAGCTCGCCCCACAGGGTGAACAACTGGCTCTGCTCGACGTCGGCAAGAATGATGTTCTGCTCGTGGGAGGTGCGCAGTTGACCGAAGCTGTAGCGGTCGGCCAGATCGGCCACGGCGTCGAGCTGCTTGTCGGTGATGTCGCCCGGCGCAACGCCGGTCGGCTTCAGGGACAGGGTCACGGCCACGTAACCCGGCTTCTTGTGCGCCAGGGTGTTACGCACACGCCAGCGGGCGAAGCCCGGATGCTCTTTGTCGAGATCGGCCAGCGCGGCGGTCTGGTTGTCCAGCGCGCGGTAGTCCGGGTCGACGAAGTGCTTGGCGACGCGATGCACTTCGGCTTCGGTCAGGGTGGTCTGGCCGCCGCGCAGGTGTTCCATTTCGGCGTCGACTTTCTGGGCGAAGACTTCCGGAGTCAGTGCCTTGACGAGGATCTTGATCCGCGCCTTGTATTTGTTGTCGCGACGGCCATAGCGGTTGTAGACCCGCAGGATGGCGTCGAGGTAGCTCAACAGGTCCTGCCACGGCAGGAATTCGTTGATGAAGGCACCCACCACCGGGGTACGGCCCAGGCCACCGCCGACCAGCACGCGGAAACCCAGCTCGCCAGCGGCGTTGTGTACCGGCTCAAGACCGATGTCGTGGACTTCGATGGCCGCGCGGTCGGAGCTCGCACCGTTGATGGCGATCTTGAACTTGCGCGGCAGGTAGGCGAATTCCGGGTGGAACGTAGTCCATTGACGAACGATTTCGCACCATGGACGCGGGTCGATCAGCTCATCGGAGGCGACACCGGCGAACTGGTCGGTGGTGACGTTGCGCAGGCAGTTGCCGCTGGTCTGGATCGCGTGCATCTGCACGGTGGCCAGTTCGGCGAGGATGTCCGGGATGTCTTCCAGCGCCGGCCAGTTGAACTGCACGTTCTGCCGGGTACTGATGTGGGCGTAGCCCTTGTCGTAGTCGCGGGCGATCTTGGCCATCATGCGCATCTGACGCGAGGTCAGTTGGCCGTAAGGCACCGCCACCCGCAACATCGGCGCGAAACGCTGGATGTACAGGCCATTTTGCAGGCGCAGGGGGCGGAATTCTTCTTCGCTCAGCTCACCTGCCAGATAGCGTCGGGTCTGATCACGGAACTGCTTGACGCGGTCCTCGATGATCCGCTGATCGTACTCGTCGTATACGTACATATAAGTCCTGTTCTCAGGCTTGGGTCACTCGGGTGGGCACTCGCGTTTTCGCTTTGCCGGAGTCCGATATGCCTCTGCAATTCTGCGCGCACGGCCGCGCACTCCCAACGGAGCCGGGGCAATATACCCGTTTGCAGTTATGCGCAAAAGTGATGTTTGAGTATATGTAAAGAACCAAATCGCCTAACGAGAATCACTGTCAACTAACCCACATTTGTCGTGCGGACAATCATCGTCTTAACTGTGGTCGAGTCTTTCTGCAATCACCGATAAAACCGACAAGAGGCGATGCAATGAGCAACCCGACCAAAGCAAGGAAAAGCGATAGCAGCGTCGATGCCTGGGCGATTCTGTTCCTGATCATTCTGGTTGTTGGAACGGCAGTGTTCTGGGTCAGTCATCAGTAAACGACCTGTCCGGGTCCACTTCCGACATCTGTCGGACGAAAAGGGGGATCAGACGCAGAAAGCCGCTGTTTCGATGGCTATAATGCGCCGCCATTTTTTCCCTGGGCCCGGACGATTCATGCTCAAGTTCCTCCACATCGCTGTTCTGCTACTCGGCGCGGTTCTGGGAACCGGTGCGCGGGCCGAATCCGTGCTGTTTCTGAATCCAGGCTCGAGCGATGAAGCGTTCTGGGTCAGTTACTCGCAGTTCATGCAGGCGGCTGCCCGGGATCTGGGGATCGATCTGCAAATCCTCTACGCGCAGCGTCAGCCGGAGCAGACCCTGGCCCAGGCGCGAATCGCCTTGCAGGGGTCGAAGCGTCCCGACTACCTGGTGTTCGTCAACGAGCAATACGTGGCGCCGCAGATCATGCGTATGGCGAACCGGAGCGGGGTGAAGCTGTTCATCGTCAACGCCGCGCTGACGCCCAACCAGCAAAACCTGGTGGGCGAGCGTGCGGACCGGATCGGCAGCCTGGTGCCCAATGACGAGGAGGGCGGCTACTTGATGATGAAGGAGCTGATCCGTCTGCACCGGCCGGTCGCGTCCGGTGAGCGGATCGAGCTGCTGGCCTTCTCCGGATTGAAAATCACCCCGTCGGCGCAATTGCGCGAGAAAGGCATGCAACGGGCGCTCGCCGAGCATCCCGAGGTGCGTCTGCGGCAATTGGTCTACAGCGGCTGGACCCGGGAACGCGCCTATGAGCAGGCCCGGCAACTGCTGGGGCGCTATCCGGACGTTTCACTGGTGTGGTCGGCCAACGACGAGATGGCGTTCGGCGCGATGCGGGCGTTTTCCGAAGCGGGCCGGGTGCCGGGCAAGGATGTGCTGTTCAGTGCGGTCAACACTTCTTCGGCGGCGTTGCAGGCGCTGGTCGATGGCCGTTTGAGCGCATTGCTCGGTGGCCATTTCACCCTGGGTGGCTGGGCGCTGGTGGAGTTGCATGACTATGCGCAGGGTGTCGACCTGAGCCGGTATGGCGGGCGTGACCGGCAGATTCCGCTGTTGCAACTGATCGGCAAGGAGCAGGCGCGCCGGATGCTCGCCATGGGCGAGTCCCCGGATTACGGCGTGCACTTTCACAAGCTTTCGGCCAAGGGACGACCGGCTTCGTACCGTTATCCGTTCACCCTGCAGACCCTGATGCACTGACGCGTCTCAGACCCCTGCCAGATGCACCACCAGTTGGACGATGCCGAACAGCGTCAGGGCGAACACCGCCGTGAAGGCAATTCCCAGGATCACGAAATGGCTGGGCTTGCCGTGGGTGAAATCCCTTGCCCGGTTCTTGCCGCTTTGTACCCCGAACGCCGCCGCCATGACGCTGTGCAGCATCTGCCAGAAGGTTGGGGGCTTGTTGTCGACTGGATCGTCCATAAATCCCTCGTCTTGAAGTTGGCCCATTGAGCATAGCCAATCCTGCGCCCGGCGCGGAAAAGCCTTGTAAAGCGTTCGCCGCCGCGCCGATAACTATCTACCGCAATCCGGTCCGCGCCGAATGATGTGCTGACGCTCCCATTTACCGGAGCGAGAGCATGTCTGAAACACTTCTGCCTGAGCCGCCAGGCACCGAACCCCGGCGCCTGACCCGCAGCATCCACGCTGCGCGCCTCGAACAGTCCATTCCCCCCTGGCTGACGGAGGCCGCGCCATCGCAGCGCGCGGCGTTGAAAAAGGCCAGGGCGCCACTGCCGGACTGGTATCGAAAAACCACCCGAGCGCAACGCAAGGCGTTCGATGACAGTCTGGCGGCCAGCTTCAGCGCCCAGAGCCGGCTCGGCAAGACCATGGCCGGGTTGCAGGATATCCACGCCTTCGCCGAACCGTTGCTGACCAGAACCCTGAAGAACCTGTTCAATGTGGAGCTGGACGTCAATAACACCTTCCTGCATCTGATCCAGTCAGTCGACGCAGGGATCTGGAAAATCGAAATCGGCGCTTTTGAAGTGTCGAGAATGTCGTTGTTGCAGGCCGCGCTGCATAACGTTGAAGAGGCTGAATGTGAGCCGGACGCGTTCCATCGGGCGTCCGGGTTCTCGGTAAAGTCGGCGCAGTCGGGCCAGCCGGAGGCGATCAGCCCGGCAATGACGGTTAGCCAGTTCCTCAAGACCTGCCGGGTGCTGGACATCGGCGCGCTGTATCAGCAGTACCTGAAAAACTTCCTGTACCCGCAAGATCCGCAAACCCGGCAAAACCACCGCGAGCAATTCATCACCGCGCAAAAAACCGCGTTGCGTGCGGCGGCCGAGCAGGCGCTGCTGCAAAAGGACATCGAGCCTGAGGATTACGCTTCGATCCTGACGATCATTGCGGGTGAACGGCAACCCCGGCAGGGCAGCAAACACATCTGGTTCTGCGATCTCAATCTGATGCGGCACCGGTTGACGGGGTGTGTCTGGTTCGCGATCGGCGAGCCGTTCAAACGTCTGGATGAGCTGATTCTGTACATTCCCGATGACCCCCAGCATCCGTTGAAGCGCTACCGGGCCGATCAGGTAGAGCCGATGTTCAGACAGCGCTTTACCGCGCGCGACGGAGCGGTCACCGACGGCAGCCCCACGGCCTATCAGCGGTTTTTCAGTCGCTTCGTGGCGTATGCCGATCGTCCGCACTATTTCAGCCAGTTCACCCAGGATGCGCCGGACGCCTCGCTCAAGAGCAGACTGGAGCCGTGGTTGCTCACGATCAATAACCTGATCAACGGCCTCAGCCCGGTGCCAAACCTGTTTATCAATCACTTTCCGCCAGCGCCGACGCCGAGGCAGGTGCCAAACGATGACCCGTTTCTCGGCGTGAGCCACCTGCCGTTCAAGGCGCAGTCGTACTGGGACGACAACATCGACCTGTGGGATTACCTGTTCGAGCGCCATCGCGAACAGATGATCGAGGATGCGCGCCGCTATGCCGTGCCGTCGGCGGACATCGATGCCAAGGTGCGCAAGGAACTGTTCGCCAGGCTGCTCGACATCGGCATGCTGGTGCTGAATACCGTTTCAATGTTCGTGCCGGTGCTGGGTGAAGTGATGATGGCGGTGATGGTCTGTCAGTTGCTGGGAGAGTCGATCGAGGGGGTGATCGAGTGGAGCGAGGGCGACCGGCAAGCGGCCAAGGCGCACCTGCTCGATGTTGCCGAGAATCTGTTGCTGGCCGGCGTCACGGCGGGCATCGGCAAAGGCGTCTCCAAATGGCTGGCGGTGCCGGCGGAACCGGTGATCGAAGACCTGCATTCGGTGACGCGGGCCGATGGCAGCAGCCGTCTGCACAAGGCCGACCTGGCGGGTTATGAGGTCACTGGCGAGTTCATGGCCGATGCCGGGCCTGACGCCCAGGGCCGATATGAGCTGGATGACCGCTCGTACATCCGCATCGATGGGCGGGTTTACGAGCAGGTTTATGACCCGTCCCTCGACCGTTGGCGAGTCAGGCATCCCGTCGAACCGCAGGCTTATCGACCGATCCTGACCCACAACGCGGCCGGTGCCTGGCGCCATACCCTGGAGAATCCGCTGGGCTGGAGCCGTCTGAAACTGTTGCGGCGCATGGGCCATGTCACCGACGCCTGCTCCGACGAGCAATTGCTCAAGGTCGCCGATATTTGCGGCGTCAGCGACAACGCGTTGCGCAAGATGCACATGGACAATCGGCTGCCGCCGCCGGAATTGCTTGATGCGCTGCGATTGTTCGAAGCCGATCGGGATGTCACCCAGGTGATCGAGCAAGTGGTCAGCGGACACGCCATCGACGAGCGTTACCTGTACGCGGTGCCGCTGGTGACCCGACTGGAGCACTGGCCGGCCGGGCGGATTTTGCAGGTCTTTGAAAACCCGCGCATGACGGGCGTGCGTGCCGAATACGGACACGAGCGCCTGTCGGCCGATACCCCACGCAGAACCCCGATCCGCATGAGCCGGTTCGATGTGCTGAGCGGCGAATTGCCGATGCGCATTCTCGCGGCGCTGGACGAATCCGAAATCAGCACGTTGCTGGGCGCCGAAGCCGCGCAGAACCGGGGCTGGCGACCGCAAGCGCTGCGGGACCGGATCGGCGCCTTCGCCCGGAGCCGACGGCGGGGACTGTTCGACGGGTTTTATCGCAGCGCCACACTGGCCGATCCTGGGGTCGACAAATTGCGGCGGGTCTATCCGGGACTCAGCGATGCCGCCGCGCAGGACATTCTGGCCCATGCCGACGCCGAGGCCATGGCGGCCCTGAAAACCACGGCGCGGGTGCCGGGCAAGATGCTCGAGGAAGCCCGCTGGCATGCGCGACGCGGCCGCTTGACTCGCGCACTGGCTGGATTGCACATGGAAAACCTGCCATCGGCCGACACCCGGCGCGTCGCCTTGCATACCCTGAGCCGGCTGCCGGGCTGGCCGGATGATCTGTACCTGGAAATCCGCGAGGGTCATCTCGACGGGCGGTTGCTCGACAGCATCGGCAATCGAACGGCCGGGCAGCATTGCCGGGTGGTGAAGAAAGGCCCGGTGTTTCAGGCGATCAATGCGCGGGGCGAAGCGCTGAATGAGCCCGCTGCGTCCACAGACAGTTTCTATGCCGCGCTCATGCACGCCTTGCCGGTTGAGGCCCGCCAGGCGCTGGGTGTCCCTCGTGTCACACAGGGCGCCATGCTGCGCCGCGCCATCAGCGCCCACGCCACGGCGCATATCAACGACACCGCCGCGATTCTGGTGCCAACGGGCAAGGCAAAACGTCGGTTCAAGCCGCCGCAGCGGATCAGGGAGCGTCTGCTGGGTTATCCCGCCAGCGGGGCGGGCATGGTCGGTTCTTCAGGCTTGAACATGGCGCTGGTGACGCGCCTGCAGGGGCTCTATCCGCCGTTGAAGATCGCCAGGGCCAACGGCTTTCTGCTCAAGTTGCTGAGGGCCGGGAAAAGCGAAGCGCAGATTCTGCAAATGCTCGAAGAACTCGGGCAGCAATGGTTGGCGTTCGAGCAGGCGCTGGACGGCTGGGTCAGCCACGGCGGCAACTGGCAGCAGAAAAACGCGATTGCCAACAACCTGAAAAATGCCTGGCGCCGAAGACCTTTCGTGGATGAGCATCCGGCCTATGCTCAGCTGGATCTGGTCAGCGACGAGCCGTTGCCTGCGCTGTCGGCGGATTTCTCGCACATTTCCACCTTGCATCTGCGTGTGCCCGGTTCGACGGATCAGCAGATCCGCGCGTTGCTGCGCAACTTTCCCGAACTGGAACACCTCGACCTGAGCGGCAACCGGCTGACGAGCGATCCGCTTTCCCCGCACAACGCGGCGCGGCTGCGCCAACTCGATCTGTCCGACAACCTGCTGTATCGGCTGGATGTCAGCGCGATGCATCGCCTGGAAAGCCTGAATCTGAACCGCACACACTTGCAGGAGTGGCCCCGTGGCGCAGAAAGCCTTCGGCACCTGAGCTGGCTGGACTTGCGCGACAGCCGCATCCGCCAGTTGCCCGCCGAGTTACTGTCGCGCAACGAACTGCTGCTCAATACCAATTTGACGGGCGTACCGCTGACGGAGCAGGCGCGCCTGCAACTGGAACTGGCTCACCAACGCTGCGAATTCGCCCTGGGCCTGCCCGACGGCGCGCTGGCGCGGTTTTTTCGTGAGGACGTCTCTTACTACGACACCCAGCCGTTCGAAAACGGTTCGCTGCTCGCCAGCCGCTTGCTGCCGTTGCCGCCGGAGCTAGCGGCGGTTGCAGACCAGCCGTCATTCATCCAGCGCCTGCGCAGGATTGACCCCTCCCTGACCGAGGAGAGCGCAGCGGACGTCGTCCGCAGTTTGCGCAATGGCGCCACCGACGCACAGGTCAACGCGCGGATTGTCGATTGGGGCCAGCGCTTCGAGTCGATCACCCGGCAGTTGAACGGCTGGATCTTCACCCGACGTACCGGCAGCGCACTGTTTGGTGGACGCTGGCGTTCTTCGCAGGGTCGCCGCGAAGCCGCGATGCGGATGATCGAACACTGGAAAAAAGGTCTGGTGGAGGAAGTCGGTGGCGGCTCCTGGGTGCTGGACCTGTCGAACATCCACGGATTGGGGGCGCTGCCCCGACTGCCCGCCGAATTCGAGCATATCGACGCGTTGAACCTTCGCGGGTTGGCCCTGAAAGAAGCGGATCTGGCGGATTTCCTGCCGGCCTTCACGCGATTGCGCTGGATCGAGCTGGGTCTTAACAAGCTGCGTCGCCTGCCGCGAGCCATCGCCGGCATGGAGCATCTGGAGGAACTGGGGCTGTCCGGCAATCGCCTGGGCGATCTTGCGGCCATCGCCCAGGAACTGAGTCGCCTGCAACGTCTCACTTACCTGAGGCTGAACTACAACCGTGTGCGCGCGTTCAATGGCGAGGCCCTGCAAGCCTTGCCCGGATTGCAGAGGCTGGAGCTGAACTACAACCAGATCAGCCTGTTCAGCGGGCCGGTGCCTGATGGGCTGCAAAAGCTGTATCTGAACGGCAACAATCTGCGTTATTGGCCGGACGGTGTTCTGCAAGCGCGGAACCTGGAAAAACTCAGCCTGACCGGCAACCCGATCAGTGAACTTCCGCCCGAGATGTTCGATGGCAGCCATGATCTGTTGCTGGCGGGAACGCGGATGTCCGCCAATTTCCGTTTTCTGTCGAAGGACAGTCTGCTGCGGATCAAGGCTTACATGGACAGGGTGCGCGCTCACAGGGCACTGGGGATTACGCGCGATACCCTGGAGAAATGGCTCGCCGACAGCGAGTGGGGGGCGGCGGATGCCGGGTCTGAAAGTTCATCGGTCGAGGATCTGGAAAAATAGCCGGCCGGCCCTTGTGTCGCCGCAGCGGACACAAGGGCCTGTGCAAGGCTTACTCGTCGTAACCCAGATTTGGCGCGAGCCAGCGCTCGGTGACGCTCAACTCCTGGCCTTTGCGCGAGGTGTAGCTTGCCACCTGATCCTTGTCGACCTTGCCCACGGCGAAGTATTGCGCCTGTGGGTGGGCGAAGTACCAGCCGCTGACCGCCGCCGCCGGGAACATCGCGTAGTGCTCGGTGAGGAACACGCCGCTGCGACCGGCGCGCAGTTCTTGCGCTTCAGGATCGAGCAGTTTGAACAGCGTGGCCTTCTCGGTGTGATCCGGGCACGCCGGGTAGCCTGGCGCAGGGCGGATGCCGGAGTATTGCTCCTTGATCAGCGCCTCGTTGTCGAGAGCTTCGTCCTTGGCGTAACCCCAGTGCTCTTTACGCACCTGTTCGTGCAGCCATTCGGCGCAGGCTTCGGCCAGACGGTCGGCCAGGGCTTTGACCATGATCGAGTTGTAGTCGTCGCCAGCGTCCTGATAGGCCTTGGCCACTTCTTCGGCGCCGATCCCGGCGGTGGTGATGAAGCCGCCGACGTAGTCGGTCACTTCGCTGTCCTTCGGCGCGACGAAGTCGGCCAGGGAGAAGTTCGGCTTGCCGTCGGTCTTGATGGTCTGCTGGCGCAGGTGATGCAGGCGCGCCATTGGCTTGCCGTCATCGCCGTACAACTCGATGTCGTCGTCATGCACCTGGTTGGCCGGCCAGAAACCGAAGACCGCGCGGGCGCTGATCAGCTTCTCGTCGATCAGCTTGGTCAGCATCTCGCGAGCGTCCTTGTACAGCGCGGTCGCGGCTTCACCGACCACTTCGTCTTCGAGGATGCGCGGGAACTTGCCGGCCAGGTCCCAGGAGATGAAGAACGGTGTCCAGTCGATGTACGCGGCCAGGACGTTGAGGTCGATGTTGTCCAGCACACGAGTGCCGGTGAACGTCGGTTTGACCGGCTGGTAAGTCGCCCAGTCGAACTGCGGTTTCTTGGCGATGGACGCCGCGTAGCTCAGACGCTCGGTGCGGGCGCTGCGGTTGGCGGTGCGCTCACGCACATCAACGTACTCGGCGCGGGTCTTCTCGACGAAACCGGCCTTCAGTTCCTTGGACAGCAACTGTGTGGCCACGCCGACCGCGCGGGAGGCGTCGGTGACGTAGACCACGGCGTCGTTGCTGTACTTCGGTTCGATCTTCACCGCCGTGTGTGCTTTGGAGGTGGTCGCGCCGCCGATCATCAACGGCAGGTGGAAGTCCTGGCGCTGCATCTCGCGGGCCACATGCACCATCTCGTCCAGCGACGGCGTAATCAGGCCGGACAGGCCGATGATGTCGCATTTCTCTTCGCGCGCCACTTGCAGGATCTTCTCCGCGGGCACCATCACGCCGAGGTCGACGATGTCATAGCCGTTGCAACCCAGTACCACGCCGACAATGTTCTTGCCGATGTCGTGCACGTCGCCTTTCACGGTGGCCATGAGGATCTTGCCCTTGGCTTCCGGCTTGTCGCCTTTTTCCAGTTCGATGAACGGAATCAGGTGGGCCACGGCCTGCTTCATCACGCGGGCGGATTTAACCACCTGCGGCAGGAACATTTTGCCGGCGCCGAACAGGTCGCCCACGATGTTCATGCCCGCCATCAGCGGGCCTTCGATGACCTCGATCGGCCGCGCGAACGACAGACGCGACTCCTCGGTGTCCTCGACGATATGGGTGGTGATGCCCTTGACCAACGCGTGTTCCAGACGCTTGTTGACCTCCCAGCTACGCCATTCTTCGGTTTCGGCTTCCTTGACGCTGCCGTCGCCCTTGTACTTGTCGGCGATGGCGAGGAGGGCGTCGGTGCCTTCCGGGGTGCGGTTGAGGATCACGTCCTCGACGGCGTCGCGCAGCTCCTGCGGGATCTGGTCGTAGATCTCCAGTTGGCCGGCGTTGACGATACCCATGGTCAGCCCATTGCGGATCGCGTACAGCAGGAATACCGAGTGGATCGCCTCGCGCACCGGGTTGTTGCCACGGAACGAGAACGACACGTTGGACACGCCGCCGGAGCTCAGGGCATACGGCAGTTCGTCACGGATGTAGGCGCAGGCGTTGATGAAGTCCACAGCGTAGTTGTTGTGTTCTTCGATGCCGGTGGCCACGGCGAAGATGTTCGGGTCGAAGATGATGTCTTCCGGCGGGAAGCCGACTTCGTTGACCAGAATGTCGTAGGAGCGTTTGCAGATTTCCTTTTTGCGCGCCTCGGTGTCGGCCTGGCCGACTTCGTCGAACGCCATCACCACCACGGCGGCGCCGTAGCGCTTGCACAGTTTGGCGTGGTGGATGAACTGCTCGACGCCTTCTTTCATGCTGATCGAGTTGACGATGCCTTTGCCCTGGATGCACTTGAGGCCGGCTTCGATCACTTCCCATTTCGAGGAGTCGATCATGATCGGTACGCGGGAGATGTCCGGCTCACCGGCAATCAGATTGAGGAAGGTCACCATGGCCTTCTTCGAATCGAGCATCCCTTCGTCCATGTTGATGTCGATCACCTGGGCGCCGGCCTCGACCTGTTGCAGGGCGACTTCCAGGGCTTCGGTGTAGTTGTCTTCACGGATCAGGCGGGCGAACTTGGCGGAACCGGTGATGTTGGTCCGCTCACCGACGTTGACGAACAGCGAGTTGCGATCGATGGTGAACGGCTCCAGACCCGACAGGCGGCAGGCCTTGGCGATGTCCGGAATCTGCCGTGGCGCATAACCGGCCACAGCCTTGGCGATGGCTTCGATATGGCCGGGAGTGGTGCCGCAGCAACCGCCGACGATGTTGAGGAAACCGCTCTGGGCGAACTCTTCGATGACCTTGGCGGTTTCCGACGGCAGTTCGTCGTACTCGCCGAATTCGTTCGGCAGGCCGGCGTTCGGGTGCGCGGAAACGTGGGTGCTGGCCTTGTCCGAGAGTTCTTCCAGATACGGCCGCAGCTCGCGGGCGCCGAGGGCGCAGTTCAGGCCGACCGAGATGGGCTTGGCGTGGGCCACGGAGTTCCAGAACGCTTCGGTGGTCTGGCCGGACAGGGTACGGCCGGAGGCGTCGGTAATGGTGCCGGAAATCATGATCGGCAGTTCGACGTGCAGTTCTTCGAACACGCCCTGCACGGCGAAAATCGCGGCCTTGGCGTTGAGGGTGTCGAAGATGGTTTCGATCAGGATCAGGTCAGCACCGCCCTCGATCAGGCCTTTGGTGGCCTCGGTGTAGTTCTCCACCAGCTCATCGAAGGTGACGTTGCGGTAGCCGGGGTTGTTGACGTCGGGCGACAGCGAGCAAGTGCGGCTGGTCGGGCCGAGGACGCCGGCGACGAAACGCGGTTTGGCCGGGTTCTCGGCCGTCTTGGCGTCCGCGATCTTGCGTGCCAGGCGTGCGCCTTCTACGTTGAGTTCGTAGGCCAGTTCTTCCATGCCGTAGTCGGCCATGGAAATCCGGGTGGCGTTGAAAGTGTTGGTTTCGAGGATGTCGGCGCCGGCATCCAGGTAGGCCTTCTCGATGCCGCCGATCACGTCCGGACGGGTGATGACCAAGAGGTCGTTGTTGCCCTTGACGTCACTCGGCCAGTCGGCGAAGCGTTTGCCGCGATAATCTTGCTCTTCGAGCTTGTAGCTCTGGATCATCGTGCCCATGCCGCCATCGAGAATCAGGATGCGCTCTTTGAGAGCTTGCTTGAGAGCTTGAAGGCGGACGCTGCGATCGGACATTGGGACTACTCGAAAAGACCATGACGAAGGGCCGGAATCATAACAAACCTGTATGGTTTTGGAGCATGCGGCGCTTTTGCATGAATATCGCTCATGTTGGTACGGCCGTCATAACGGTAGAATCGCGGCGTTTTTTCAGGATCGGGATCAGGGACATGTCGTATCGCGTCATCAGCATTGCGTTGCTGCTTTTCAGCTGGGGCGCGTTTGCCCAGGATCCTGCTGTCTCATCTGCGGTTTCTTCCTCTATTTCTTACACCCGCGATATCCAGCCGATCTTCACCGAGAAGTGCGTGGCCTGCCACGCGTGCTACGACTCCGCCTGCCAGTTGAACCTGGGCAGCGGCGAAGGTGCGAGCCGGGGCGCGAGCAAAATGCCGGTCTACGATGGCGACCGCAGTCAGGCGGCGCCGACCACCCGATTGTTCTACGACGCCTTCGGCAAACGCGCCTGGCAGCAGAAAGGCTTCTATTCGGTGCTCGACGCCCAAGGCAGTCAGGCGGCATTGATGGCACGCATGCTTGAGCTGGGGCACAAGACTCCGTTGCAGCCCAACGCCAAGCTGCCCGAAGACATCGTTCTCGGTCTCAACCGCGAAAACCTGTGCGCAATGCCCGCCGAGTTCGACGGTTACGCCGGCGCCCACCCGAAAGAAGGCATGCCGCTGGCGGTGACCGGCCTGACCAACCAGCAATACCAGACGTTGCAACGCTGGCTGGCGTCCGGCGCGCCTATCGACGAACAGGGCCTGGCCCCGAGCGCCAAGGAAGCGATGCAGATCGTGCAGTGGGAAAACCTGCTCAACACCCCCGGCGCCCGGCAGAGCCTGGTCGGTCGCTGGCTGTTCGAACACTGGTTCCTGGCGCACATCTATTTCAAGGACGGCGAGCCGGGGCATTACTTCCAGTGGGTGCGCTCGCGCACGCCGACGGGGCAGCCGATCGACCTGATCGCCACCCGTCGCCCCAACGACGATCCGGGCACCCAGGTGTATTACCGCCTGTGGCCGGTGCAGGGTGTGATCGTTCACAAGACCCACATCACCTATCCGCTGAGCGCGGCGAAGATGGCGCGGGTCAAGAGCCTGTTCTACAACGGCAACTGGCAGGTCAACGCCTTGCCGGGCTACGGGCCGCAGAGCCGGGCCAATCCGTTCGCCACCTTCGAGGCGATTCCGGCCCAGGCGCGGTATCAGTTCATGCTCGATAACGCCGAATACTTCGTGCGCACCTTCATTCGCGGGCCGGTGTGCCGGGGGCAGATCGCGACCGACGTGATCCGCGACAACTTCTGGGCGTTGTTCCAGGCGCCGGAACACGACCTTTACATCACCGACCCCAACTACCGTGGCCAGGCCACGCCGCTGCTGGCGATGCCGGGGCAGAACGACGACGTCGGCAGTGTACTGAGCCTGTGGCACAACTACCGCGACAAGCGGAACAAGTACGAAGCGCTGCGCCGCGACAGCTACGCCGACCTGCCGGCGCCGAGCTGGTCGACCCTGTGGGCCGGCAACGACAATGCGCTGCTGAGCATCTTCCGCCACTTCGACAGCGCCTCGGTGACCAAAGGCCTGATCGGCGAAGTGCCGCAAACCCTGTGGCTGTTCGACTACCCGCTGCTGGAGCGCACGTATTACCAATTGGCGGTCAACTTCGACGTGTTCGGCAACGTTTCCCATCAGGCGCAGACCCGTCTGTATTTTGACCTGATCCGTAACGGCGCCGAGCAGAACTTCCTGCGCCTGATGCCGGCCGACTCCCGCGAGGACTATCTCGACGATTGGTATCAGAGCAGCGGCCAGTTCAAGATGTGGCTGGATTACGAAGCCATCGACGACGACAAGCCGACCGGGCTGAAGCTCGACGAAAAGGACCCGAAACGTGATTTCGCCATGCAATTGCTCTCGCGTTACGGCGACCTCAATGCGCGGCCGGACCCGATCAACCGCTGTGAAGATGCCTATTGCTCACGGCCGAACATTGACCCGGCGCTGCAAAACGCCGAACAGGCCCTGAGCCGTCTGACCTCACGCCCGGCGGCAGGTCTCAAGGTGATCGATCAGTTGCCGGAAGCGACCATGCTGCGCATCGAAACCCGCAGCGGCAAACGCGAGGTCTACAGCCTGCTGCGCAACCGCGCCCACAGCAACGTGGCGTTCCTGCTCGGTGAGTCGCTGCGCTATCAGCCGGGCCTCGACACCGTGACCATTTATCCGGGCGTGCTCAGCAGTTACCCGAACTTCATGTTCAACATCCCGGCGGACGAAGTGCCAGCGTTTGTCGATGCCATGGAAGCGGCCAAGGATGCACCGCAGTTCGAGAAAGTCGTCGAACGCTGGGGTATCCGCCGCAGTCATCCGCAATTCTGGTTCTATTTCCACGACCTGAGCCAATACATCCACGAAACCGATCCGGTGGAAGAGGGCGTGCTGGACATGAACCGCTACGAGAATCTTTGATCGTTTGGTGAAGCCCTGCTGTCCCAACCTCAAGGACACCGCACCGCCCACGGGATGTGGCGGGCGGTGGTGAGTTGAGGTTGTGACCGGGAGCGCTCAATGCTGATTTCAGTCCAGGCCCTGCGTGCCTTCGCGGCGTGGGCAGTGGTCGGCCATCACTTCATGCAGATCTTCTTCGGCTTCCAGGCCCGTGGCCCGCTGGGCCAGCTGTTCATCGACAAAGGCGCGGTGGGTGTCGATATTTTCTTCGTCATCAGCGGTCTGGTGATCTTCCTGTCCACCGAAGGCAAGGCGTTGCCGCCGGCGCGGTTTCTGCTGTATCGGCTGTTTCGCATCGTGCCGGCGTATTGGCTGTACACCGTGTTGATGGCGTTGCTGGTGGTGTTTGCCCGACCGCTGTTGCCGGATCAAACCCTGGACTGGAACCACTTGTTGCTGTCATTGCTATTCATCCCCACACAAAACCCCGGTGGCTACGGCTTCTATCCGACCCTGAATGTCGGCTGGACGCTGAATTACGAAATGCTGTTCTACGTGCTGTTCGCCTGGGCGCTGCTGTTTCGCTTGCAGCTGCGTCTGTGGGTGGTTGCAGCGTTGTTGTTTGCGGTTTGCCAGACATGGACCGGTTTGGGCTGGATCAGCGAGTTCTATCGCTCGGACATCGTTTACGAGTTTCTGCTGGGGATCGGCATTGGCATGCTCTATCGTCGGGGCTGGTTTCGCAGCGGTTTTTACCGGCCGTTGCTGGGAATCGGCGCCGCGCTTATGGCGATTTATCTATTGCCGCCAGCTCCACGGTTACTCGCCTGGGGCGTGCCGAGTGCTGTGCTGGTGATTTCCTGCATGTCGCTGGAGTCTCGCTTCGAGCATAACCGGCTACTCAAGCTGCTGGGCGACTGTTCCTACTCGGTTTACCTGATGCACGTACTGGTACTTTCGATGGGTGGATTCCTTGCCCATCGTTACGGCATCGACCCGTATATGATGTTCATCCTTTGTGTAATCGCAATCGCCGCCGGTTCATGGCTGAGTTATCAATGGGTTGAAAAGGCCAGTTATCAATGGCTTAAAGCGCGATTTGAAGGTGAAGTGTTCGAGAAACTTTCCCGACAAAAATACTAGGACTTTGTCCGGCGCACCGATTGGCGTAAACTCCGCCACAAGCCTGCGAGGAGTTTCCATGACCGCTATTACCATCACCGACGCCGCCCATGATTACCTGGCCGATCTGCTCTCCAAGCAGAACACCCCGGGCATCGGCATCCGCGTCTTCATCACCCAGCCTGGCACCCAGTACGCAGAAACCTGCATTGCCTACTGCAAGCCAGGGGAAGAAAAACCTGAAGATACCGCGCTGGGGCTGCCTAGCTTCACCGCTTACATCGACTCGTTCAGCGAGGCGTTCCTTGAGGATGCCGTCGTCGATTACGCCACTGACCGCATGGGCGGCCAATTGACCATCAAGGCGCCAAACGCCAAAGTCCCGATGGTCAACGCCGACAGCCCGATCAACGAGCGCATCAACTACTACCTGCAAACCGAAATCAACCCTGGGCTGGCGAGCCACGGCGGTCAGGTCAGCCTGATCGATGTGGTCGAGGACGGCATCGCCGTTCTGCAGTTCGGCGGCGGTTGCCAGGGCTGCGGCCAGGCCGACGTGACCCTGAAGGAAGGCATCGAGCGCACCTTGCTCGAGCGCATTCCGGAGCTCAAGGGCGTTCGCGACGTGACCGACCACACGCAGAAAGAAAACGCTTACTACTAAGGCGTTCGCTGCGAACATAAAAAACGGCGCACCGTGAGCGCCGTTTTTTTATGCCTGAAACTCAGGACTTGTCCGCCAAGTGGCCGCTACGGCCGATACAAATGCGCATGCCCCGCGCGATACAGCGACGACTCACTGAAATGGTCGCTGCCCAACACCCGGCCCACCAGAATCAACGCCGTGCGTCGAAAACCCTTGGCGGCGACTTTCCCGGCGATATCCGCCAGCGTTCCCACGACCCAATCCTGATCCGGCCAGGTCGCGCGGTGAATCACCGCAATCGGGCAATCGGCGCCGTAGTGTGGCAGCAGCTCGGCGAGGATCTTTTCCAGATGATTGACCCCCAGATGAATCGCCATGGTCGCCCCGTGCTGCGCCAGACTGCCCAGTTCTTCCCCGGCGGGCATCGCGGTTTTGTCCGCGTAACGGGTCAGGATCACGCTTTGCGAGATATCCGGCAGGGTCAGTTCGGCGCCCAACAACGCGGCGCAGGCGGCGGTGGCGGTGACGCCGGGGATGATTTCGAACGGGATGTCCAGCTCACGCAAATAGCGGATCTGCTCGCCGATCGCACCATACAGACTCGGATCGCCGGAATGCACCCGCGCCACGTCCTGTCCCCGGGCGTGGGCGGATTTGATCAGTTCGATGATTTGTTCCAGATGCAATTCGGCGCTGTTGACCACCGTTTCGGCTTGATGACCTTGCAGCACCGCCGCCGGTACCAATGAGCCTGCGTAGATGATGACCGGGCAGGTGCGGATCAGCCGCTGGCCTTTGACGGTGATCAGTTCCGGGTCGCCGGGGCCGGCGCCGATGAAGTAGACGGTCATCGCTGAATCCTGTGAAAAAGGGCAGGGTGAGGCGGTATCAGAGCGCTTCAGATGAAGAATGCTCATGATCGATGGCGGGGATTATCGGGATTTCAGGCGGCGCCGGCCAATGCCAAAGTCGCCTGGGCGTATTTCTGCCGTGAAATCAGCAGTTTTGCAGGGGCCTGGATCAGCTGTTCGGCAAGGGCCAGGGCGGCACTTTCGGCCACGCCGTAGCAGCCGGTGCGCTCATAGGCGATTTGCGAACGGTGACTCAATCGCGGCTGGTAACCGGCCAGTTCCTCGCGGCTGAAGTAGAGCAGGGGCAGCGCGAGTTGCGCGGCAAGTTCTTGCAGGCCCGGTTCGTCACGTTTGAGGTCGATGCTGGCCAACGCCTTGACTGCCCGCAGTTCAATGCGATGAGCCTGCAAGGCCTGGTCAAGCAGCGCACGCAGGGTGCTGGCCGGGCAGCCGCGCTGGCAGCCCAGGCCGACCACCAGGGTCGGCGCTGCGCCAGCATCGGTCATGCGTTGTATTGACCGTCGTTCTTGCGGCGGAACAACCAGGCGCTGATCAGGCCCAGGGCCAGCCAGAACGCCACGTTGGTCAACTGCGAAGCGATCTTGAACTGAGCTTCCAGCACTTCCGGAGCGAGCATCGAATGCACTTCCGGTTGCGGCGCGCCGATCACATGCGGCACGGCGATGATCGCCACGCCAAGGATCTTCATTAGCCAGTTGCGGCTGAACGCGATCAGCGACAGACCCACAGCGGTGGACGCGGCGGTGCCGATCCACCACATCTGCCGCGAGGCCAGATCGGCGGCAGCGGTGCCCGGCAGTTCCGGCGGCAGGCCCATGGTCGGCGCGAGCACGAAGGTCGCATAACCGGCGAGGCCCCAAAGCAGGCCTTGCGAGGTTTTGGTCGGCGCACGCAGGGTGTACAGACCGGCCAGCATCAGGGCGAAACCGACAGCGACGACGAGGTTGCCGCCGGTGGTCGAAACCACGCGCTGCCAGCCATCTTCCGGCTCCCAGGCTTCGGCGTCGTGCGTGTGCGCGGCGGTGCCGGCGGCGTGTTCGTGAACTTCAGCCACTGGCTCGGATTTCTCGAAGGTTTCCGCCTGGAGAATCAGCGGCGACACCCAGAAGCTTTGCAGCAGGGTCAGCAGCAGGGCGGCCAGCAGGCCGGTGAAGCCTGCGGTTTGGGCAATGCGCTTGATCATGTCGTCAGGTCTCAGTGGCACGGGAACGCGGCGCTGTGGCGGGTATCGTGGGCGGCGTTGTGTACCGCTTCGATGTGCGAGAAACCGGCGAAGTAGACCAGGCAGGCACCGAGGATCGACGCGCAGACGGCGGCGGTCAGGCGTTGGCTCAGGGTGTTGGTGCTGGAGATCTTGTCCGAATTGCTGCCGGTGCTGCTGATGATCGACATGGCGCTTCCCTCTGGAGTGTCAGCGGGTGAACGGAGCGCATGAAAACCCCTGCGGGTCAGGCACGCAGAGGTTCGAACAGCGCCCGCCCACCGCGGGTTTGTTATGTTCAGCGACGCAAGGTACGCGCTGTGTGTTGCGGGCCGGTCTCCGGGCTCGCGAGGGGTGGCGTCTGGCCGACCTGCAAGCATCACCTTCCCATGCCATGGCACAGTGGATCTGACGCTTCTCTCGCTTACCGTTGCGGGGGCAGCACCGGACTGACATGGCTTTTGAGTAAAGCACATGATTCACCGGTTTCCCGTTTCACCCTTTGCAGGGCACCCGTAACAAGGTGTGTAGGAGAGCATGGGGGAGGGTTTGAGTCAATTGAATGGGGGCATATCCGTTTTTTGAGCACCCGAAGCAACGGATATGCCCCCAATCTCAAAATCCACCAAGCATTGACCCATCCCCATACCCTGCGTAGCCTTGCGCTTTCGAGGTTCTTCGGCGCGTGCCGAAGCTAAGAAGGGAACGCGGTCCAAGCCGCGGCTGCCCCCGCAACTGTGAACGGTGCTGTTCGCTGCCACGCCACTGCAGGCTCCCCCTACGGAGCTCGCGGGAAGGCGCAGCGAATGCCGGGCCAAGTCCCGAACGCCGTCAGCCAGGAGACCTGCCTCGATACAGATTCTCACTACAACCGGGCGGGGTGATCCGGTGGCGAACGCTTCCGGCGCGTGTCTGCGTGGCCGGTTCTCGTCCCGTATGCCCGCCACCTTGCCAAAGGGCATCCGATGAAAACATTGGCCAAACTTCCCGTCACCATCGTCACCGGTTTTCTCGGCTCGGGTAAAACCACCCTGCTGCGGCACATGCTCGACAACGCCCAGGGTCGTCGTATCGCGGTGATCGTCAACGAGTTCGGCGAGCTGGGCATCGACGGTGAAATCCTCAAGCAATGCACCATCGGCTGCACCGAAGAAGAAGCCACCGGCCGCGTCTACGAACTGGCCAACGGTTGCCTGTGCTGCACCGTGCAGGAAGAGTTCTTCCCGGTGATGCGTGAACTGGTCGCCCGTCGCGGCGATCTCGACCACATCCTCATCGAAACCTCGGGCCTGGCCCTGCCAAAACCACTGGTGCAAGCCTTCCAGTGGCCGGAAATCCGCAGCGCCTGCACCGTCGACGCGGTGATCACCGTGGTCGACAGCCCGGCCGTGGCCGCTGGCACCTTCGCTGCGTTCCCGGATCAGGTCGACGCCCAGCGCAAACTCGACCCGAACCTGGACCACGAGTCGCCGCTGCACGAGCTGTTCGCCGATCAACTGGCGAGCGCTGACCTGGTGATCCTCAACAAGGCTGACCAGACCAGTCCGGAAGATCTGGCCCGTGTGCGCCTGGAAGTCGCCGAAGAACTGCCGCCAGCGGTAAAAATCATCGAAGCCAGCAACGGTCGTCTGCCGCTGGATGTGTTGATTGGTCTGGGCGCCGGTTCCGAAGAGCACATCGACAGCCGCCACAGCCATCACGATCACCACCACGACGGTGATGATGACCACGACGATCACGATCACGACGCCTTCGACTCGATCTCCATCGAGCTGCCGCAAGCCGACGAGAGCCTGCTGCTCGACGCCCTGACGCAACTGGTGGTTCAGCACGGCATCCTGCGGGTGAAGGGTTTCGCGGCGATCCCGAACAAGCCGATGCGCCTGCTGATCCAGGGCGTGGGCACGCGTTTCGACAAGCACTTCGACCGTCAGTGGGGTGCCGATGAAGCGCGCGTCACCCGGCTGGTGCTGATCGGCCAGGAACTGGACGCCGCCCGACTTGAAGCGCAACTGCGCGCCGCGCTCAGCGTTTAAACCATGCACCTGCTCAGGACCCAGCCCGGCGGTTTCGTGTCGGATGACAACATCGCCGACCTTGGACAAACCCCCGCCGAACTGGTGATCCTGTGCAGCGGCGATTCCAGCCTGGCGCTGCTCGCCGAAGCGGCGCAGCAGTTGCCCGAGGATTACCCGAGCCTGCGTCTGGCCAACCCGATGCAGGTGCAGAATCACGCGTCGGTGGATCTGTACGTCGACGAAGTGCTGCGCCACGCCAGGGTCATTCTGATTTCCCTGCACGGCGGCATCGCCTATTGGCGTTACGGGGTCGAGCGTCTGGTCGAACTGGCCGAGCGCGGTGTGCAGGTGATTCTGGTGCCGGGCGATGACCGTCCCGATCCGGAGCTCAGCGACCTGAGCACCGTCGGCGCCGAGGATCGCGACCGGCTCTGGCAGTTCCTGCGCCAGGGCGGCATGGGCAATGCGCTGGATTTTTTCCGTTGTCTGGCCAACCGTTGGCTGGCGCGCGATTACACCTGGGGCGAACCGCAAACCCTGCCGCGCACGGCGATTTACCATCCCGATAAAAACACCGCCGCACTGAGCGACTGGCAAGCCGATTGGTTGCCCGAACGCCCGGTGGCGGCGGTGTTGTTTTATCGCTCGCATTTACAGGCGGCGAACACCGCGTTCATCGATGTTTTCTGCCAGCGGCTGCAGGCGGCGGGGCTTAATCCGTTGCCGATTGCCGTGGCAAGCCTCAAGGAGCCGGGTTGCCTGTCGGTGGTCGAGGACTGGCTGGATGAAGTCTCGGCCTCGGTGATTCTCAACACCACGGGATTTGCCCAGTCGAGCCCCGAGGCGCCACATCTGCGGCCGTTTCGCCGCGATATCCCGGTGATCCAGGCGATTTGCGCCCAGGACAACGAACCGGGCTGGCGCGAAAGCGAGCAGGGCCTCGGCCCGCGAGACCTGGCGATGCACATTGCATTACCGGAGCTCGACGGGCGGATCATCAGCCGCCCCATCAGTTTCAAGGACCTGGCCTGGCGCAGCGAGCGCAGTCAGTCCGATGTGGTCTGCTACCGGGCGGCGCCCGAGCGGATGGATTTTGTTGCCGAACTGGCGCGGCGCTGGAGCGATCTGGCGCGGGTGCCGAACGGCGATAAACGCATCGCGTTGATCCTCGCCAATTACCCGACCCGTGACGGGCGCATCGGCAACGGTGTCGGACTCGACACGCCGGCGGCGGCGTTGAATATCCTGCGTGCATTGCAGGCCGAGGGGTATCCGCTGACGGCGCAGTTGCCGGACAGCGGCAGCGAATTGATTCGCCAATTGCTTGGCGGCGTCAGCAACGACCTCGACACGCTGGATCAGCGGCCGTGCATGCAAAGCCTGGCGATGGATGACTATCTGGCGATGTTCAACCGCTTGCCCGAAGCCAATCGCGCGGCGGTGCTGGAGCGCTGGGGCACGCCGCAAAACGATCCGATGTGTCGCCAGGGGCGGATGATGATTGCCGGCCTGCGCCTGGGCCTGACTTTCGTCGGCATTCAGCCGGCGCGGGGGTATCAGGTCGATCCGAGCGCGGTGTATCACGACCCGGATCTGGTTCCGCCCCACGCTTATCTGGCGTTTTATTTCTGGCTGCGCCACACCTACGGCGCCCATGGCGTGATCCACGTCGGCAAGCACGGCAACCTCGAATGGTTGCCGGGCAAGGGCGTGGGGCTGTCCGAAAACTGCTGGCCGGATGCGCTGCTCGGGCCGCTGCCGAATATCTATCCGTTTATCGTCAACGATCCGGGCGAGGGCGCCCAGGCCAAGCGCCGTACCCAGGCGGTCATCATCGACCACCTGATGCCGCCGCTGACCCGCGCCGAAACCTACGGCCCGTTGCGCAACCTGGAACTGCTGGCCGACGAGTATTACGAGGCGCAACTGCTCGATCCCCGGCGTGCCCGGGAATTGCAGCGCGACATTCTGCAGCTGGTGCGCGAGGCGCAGATCGACCGCGAATTGCAACTCGACGCCAGTCTCGACAGCGACGCCGATGCCGCGATCTGGCTGCCACGGCTGGACACTTATTTGTGTGATCTGAAGGAATCGCAGATCCGCGATGGTCTGCACATCTTCGGTGAATCGCCGGCCGGGCAGTTGCGCATCGACACGTTGCTCGCGTTGCTGCGTATTCCGCGTGGGGATGGCAAGGGCGCGCAGTCGAGTTTGTTGCGGGCGTTGGCGAAGGCGTTTGCACTGGGCTTCGATCCACTGGATTGCGCACTCGCCGAGCCTTGGGTTGGCCTTCGTCCAGATGAATTGCAAGCCGTGAGCGATGATATCTGGCGCTCCGCCGGGGACACTCGCGAACGTCTTGAGTTGTTCGCCGCGCAACTGATTACGCAGGCGCTGACCCACTCGGTTCCGCACGAAACGCAATGGTCTGAAGTCAACACAATACTCAGCCACCTGCGCGAAGTCGTCGCCCCACGCCTCGACGCCTGCGGCCCCGCCGAAATGCGTGGTTTGCTCGATGCCCTGAGCGGACGTTTCGTCCCCGCCGGCCCGAGCGGTGCACCGAGTCGCGGACGCCTCGATGTATTGCCGACCGGGCGCAACTTCTACTCGGTGGACGTGCGCAACCTGCCGACCACCACCGCGTGGCGCATCGGTTTCCAGTCGGCCACCCTGATTCTCGAGCGGCATTTGCAGGATCACGGCGATCATTTGCGCCAGCTCGGTCTGTCGGTCTGGGGCACGGCGACCATGCGTACCGGCGGCGATGACATTGCCCAGGCGATGGCGTTGATGGGTGTGCGTCCGGTGTGGGCCACCGGCAGTCAGCGGGTCGATGATTTCGAGATTCTGCCGTTGAGCCTGCTCGACCGGCCTCGGGTCGATGTGACGTTGCGGGTTTCCGGATTTTTCCGCGACGCCTTTGCCAATCTGATCCGGCTGTTCGATGCGGCGGTACAAGCCGTGGCGGAGCTGGATGAGCCGGACGACCTCAATCCGCTCGCCGCCAGGGTCCGAGCCGAGCGCGAAGCCTTGTTGCAATCCGGGCTGGACGAAGACGCAGCGCGGCGTCAGGCCGGCTGGCGGATCTTCGGCGCCAAACCCGGTGCCTACGGCGCGGGCGTGCAGGGCGCCATCGACGGTCGCCTGTGGCAGAGTCGCGAGGATCTGGCCGAGGTCTACCTGAACTGGGGCGCCTACGCTTACGGCGGTTCCGACGAAGGCACTGCGGCCCGCGAACAGTTCGTCCAGCGCCTGAGCCAGGTGCAAGCCGTGTTGCAGAACCAGGACAATCGCGAGCATGACCTGCTCGACTCCAACGACTATTACCAGTTCCAGGGCGGCATGCTCGCGGCGGTGGAGAGCCTGCGCGGCGAAGCGGCGGCGAGTTATCACGGCGATCACAGCCAACCGGACCTGCCGAAGATCCGCACCTTGAAGGAAGAACTGAACCGGGTGATCCGCGCCCGGGCGGCCAATCCGAAATGGATCGACGGGGTCAAGCGTCACGGCTATAAAGGCGCGTTCGAACTGGCGGCGACGGTCGATAACCTGTTTGCCTTCGATGCGACCACGCAGTTGATCGACGATCACCAGTACGCGTTGCTGGCCGATGCCTATTTGCTGGACCCGGCGACCCGGGATTTCGTCCGCGAGCACAATCCCCATGCACTTCGGGACATGACTGAGCGGATGCTCGAGGCGCAGCAGCGCGGGATGTGGAAGGCGCCCGGGGATTACCGCGAGGCGCTGGAGAATCTGCTGCTGGATATTGAGGAAGAGGGGTGACAGTTTCAAAGCCCCTCACCCTGTAGTTCCAACGCACACCGAAGACCACGACAGAGAAAATCCAGATGACCGACACCCCCCATTTCCCGCTCTCCGCCGTGGTCGGCGCCGATGACCTCAAGCTCGCCCTGTACCTCACCGCCATCGACCCGAAAATCGGCGGCGTGCTGATCGAAGGCCCGCGTGGCATGGCCAAGTCGACCCTGGCCCGAGGCCTGGCGGATCTGCTCGCCAGCGGTCAGTTCGTCACCTTGCCGCTGGGCGCCACCGAAGAGCGGCTGGTCGGCACCCTCGACCTCGACGCTGCACTGAGTGACGGTCGCGCGCAGTTTTCTCCCGGCGTGCTGGCGAAGGCTGATGGCGGTGTGTTGTACGTCGATGAAGTGAACCTGCTGCCGGACCATCTGGTGGATCTGCTGCTCGATGTCGCGGCCAGCGGCACCAACCTGATCGAGCGCGACGGCATTTCCCATCGGCATTCGGCAAAGTTCGTCCTGATCGGCACGATGAACCCGGAAGAGGGCGAGCTGCGCCCGCAATTGCTGGATCGTTTCGGCTTGAACGTGGCCCTTGGCGGTCATACCGCGCCGACCGAACGCGGGCAGATCATCCGCCGTCGTCTGGATTTCGACAGTGACCCCCAAGGGTTCTGCGCGCAGTGGGAAACCGAGCAAAAGGCGCTGCGCGCGCGCTGCGAAAACGCCCGCAAGGCGTTGCCGGGCATTCCTTTGGATGACGCCGCGTTGGCGCAGATTACCGAGCGTTGCTTTGCTGCTGGCGTCGACGGTTTGCGCGCCGATCTGGTTTGGTTACGGGCAGCGAGGGCGCACGCGGCCTGGCGTGGCGCTGCGCAGATTGCCGAGCAGGACATCGACGCTGTGGCCGAATTCGCCCTGCGTCATCGCCGCCGTGAACAGGCCGCGCCGAGTCCGCAACAACCGCCGCAATCGCCGGCCACCCACCCGGCCAATCCGAGTGAAGGGCAGGGCCAGTGGGGCGATTTGCCGGCGCCGGCACTCGCCACCGGCGCGCGCCGTGAAGTGCCGGGCTGGCCAAAAAAGCCTTAGGCATTCGCCCCCGATCCGACGCGGGGGCGAATGCCAGACCCCGCGCCGGTCGGCTGGACAATGGCCGCCAGGGCAAGCGTCACGCCGCGCGCAGCGGTTCGGTCAACTGGCCGGCAACGCTGCTCAACGGACGCCCCCGGAGCCGTGCCGATCTGCTGTTCCAACTGCGTACCCGTACGCCTCACGAGTTGTGGCTGGTGATCGTCGATGCGTCGGCCTCGACCCGACGTCATCAAGCGTTGAGCGATGCCAAGGGCTTGCTCGCGCAGTTGTTCGATGACGCCTACCGACAGCGCGCGCGACTGGCCTTGCTGACCGCCAGCGGTAGCGTGCCGCAATGGCAAGTCCAGGGGTTGAAGGCCTCCAGCGGATTGCGCCTGTGGCTCGATGGTCTGGGTGCGGGCGGCGGCACACCGTTGCGCGCGGCGCTGGTGCAGGCCGAGCAATGGTTGACGGTGCGGCGCAAGCGCTTTCCCGCCGAGCAGCAGCGCTTGTTGGTGGTGACTGATGGGCGCTTGAAAGCCTTGTCCGGACTGCCGGTGCTGGCGTGTCCGGGGTTGTTGATCGATATCGAGCGCGGGCCGATCCGCCTGGGCCGGGCCAAAGAGCTGGCGCAGGCGTTGGGCGCGGATTATCGGCATATCGATGGGTTGGATTCGGTCACAGGAATCAGCGGCGGCTGAGTCAGTGAGCCTCAGCCCTCACACCTCCATCGCCTGCCGATACTGCCGGGTCCGACGACCCAGATAGATCTGGTCACGAATCAGCGCCCACAGCGCCGACACCCCAGGACGCGGTGTGCGTCCACGGCTCAAACGATCCATCTGAAACCGCACCACGGCCATGTTCGCCAACGATGCCAGCGCTTTGCGTTTCCAGCGGATCGGTGGCAATTGCGGCTGGCTGTCACGGCCTTCGCGCCAGTGCTTGACCAGATGTGGCTCGATGGCCAGCGCCGTGGCGATCCCGGCCATGGCGACACCACTGTCCAGCACTTGCTCGACAATCGGCAGACGGCGAATCCCGCCCGTGACCATCACCGGCATCCGCGCCACGCTGGCGAGTTCACCGGCCATTTCCAGAAAGTACGCCTCACGGGCCAGAGTCCGTCCGTCGCGCGCTTCGCCCTGCATGGCCGGAGCTTCGTAGCTGCCGCCGGAGAGTTCGAGCAGGTCGATCGGTAATTCGTTGAGCCACTCGATCACCTGATGCGCGTCGTGGGTGTCGAAGCCGCCGCGTTGAAAATCCGCCGAATTGAGCTTCACCGCCACGCAGAACTGCGGCGAAACCGCCTGACGCACCGCTTCGACCACCGACAGCAGCAGGCGCGCGCGGTTTTCCAGGGAGCCGCCCCAGCGGTCGGTGCGGCGATTGCTCAGCGGCGAAAGGAATTGGCTCAACAGATAACCGTGCGCGGCATGAATCTGCACACCGCTGAAACCTGCTTTCTCGGCGAGGGCGGCACTGGTGGCGAAACGCTGGATGACCTCTTCGATGTCGTCTTCGGTCATGGGTTTGGGTTGGGCGAACATCTTCGAGAACGAACCCATTTCCAATGCGACCGCCGACGGCGCCAGGGCTTGCTGGCCGAGTTTGGCGAAGGTCTGGCGGCCGGGATGATTGAGCTGCATCCAGAACTGCGCGCCGCCGCTGCGACCAATCTTCGCCCACTGTTCGAAACGACGCAGATGCCTCTCGTCTTCCAGTACCACGCCGCCGGGGCCGGTCATCGCGCGACGGTCGATCATCACGTTGCCGGTCAGCAACAGCCCGCTGCCGCCGTCCGCCCAGGCTTGATACAGATTGAACAGCGCTTCGGAAGGTGCCTGCTCGCGATCGGCGAGGTTTTCTTCCATGGCGGCTTTGGCGATACGATTGCCGACGTTCTGACCGTTGGGCAGTTGCAGAGTTTGGAAGGGCGACATGCTTGACTCCTCATCAGTGATGGGGAGAGGCTAAGCTTAAAGTTAACTTTAATGTCAAGCGTGTAAATCGAGGGTGAAAATGAAGATTGGAGAACTGGCGCAACAGAGTGGCCTGAGCGCTTCGCGAATCCGTTTCTATGAAGCTCAGGGACTGATCCCCAAGGTCGAGCGTCTGGGCAATGGTTATCGGCGTTATCCGCCGCAAGTGCTGCAATCGCTCCACATCATCCAACTCGCGCAGCAGGCCGGATTCAGCCTTGAAGAACTCAAGGCGCTGTTGCCGGACAGCGCCACCGGCGAGTTCAAGGAAGAGGAACTGGTGACTGCCTTGACGCGCAAAGTCGAACAGATCGAAGCGATGCAGGCGCACCTTGCGCAGAGCAAGGCCCATCTGTTGGCAACGATCGAAAACGTTCGCTCCCGGCCCGAGGGCATGAGTTGTGGCGCGAACGCCGACCGGATGCTGGAAAAACTCAAGCTGCGGGACGGATCGTCAGAGAATTCATAAGCGCCACAGATCCCTCGTGGGAGCGGACTTGCCCGCGAAGTTTTTGAAGGCTGTACAGATTTTGAAATGATTTCCGGCTGTGGGAAAAGTTACCTCAGCCTGTACTCTGCGAGTCCTTTTTTCCTTTCAGGACTTGCATGAACACCCTCACGGAGCCCCCCAGTTACCCCTTCACCTCGCGCCATGGCGCGGTCTTGACGCACTCGCAGCATCCGGTCTTCCGACTTCCGACTATCGTTGACAGCGCAGCCTTCGAGCTTTCGCGCCGCGCTTTGCCGTGTCCGGCAGCCTGAATTCACTGAAGAGAGATCGAGACATTTTATGGAATGGTTAGCGGATCCCACGGCCTGGTTGGGCTTGTTGACATTGATCGTGCTGGAGTTGGTGCTGGGCATCGACAACCTGGTGTTCATCGCGATTCTGGCGGACAAGTTGCCGCCCCATCAGCGCGACCGCGCGCGAATTATCGGCCTGAGCCTGGCGTTAATCATGCGCCTGGGCCTGTTGGCGAGTATTTCCTGGCTGGTCACCCTTACGCAGCCGTTGTTCGAAGTGTTCGGCAAGAGCTTCTCCGGCCGTGACCTGATCATGCTGTTCGGTGGTGTGTTCCTGTTGTTCAAGGCCACCATGGAGTTGCACGAACGGCTGGAGGGCCATGTCGGCCAGCGCACCAGCAACACCGCTTATGCATTGTTCTGGCCGATCGTGGCGCAGATCGTGGTCCTTGACGCGGTGTTCTCGCTGGATGCGGTGATTACCGCTGTGGGCATGGTCGATGAACTGGCGGTGATGATGATCGCGGTGATCATTTCCATCGGCCTGATGATCGTCGCCAGCAAGCCGCTGACTCGCTTCGTCAACGCGCACCCGACGGTGATCATGCTGTGTCTGGGCTTCCTGATGATGATCGGTTTTGCCCTGACCGCCGAAGGTCTGGGCTTCCACATCCCGAAAGGCTACCTCTACGCGGCAATTGGTTTCTCGATCCTGATCGAGGTCTTCAACCAGATCGCCCGGGCCCGACGCAAGCGTTCGATGCAGGGCCTGCGTCCGATCCGTGAGCGCACGGCGCATGCGGTCATGCGTTTGTTGGGCGGACGCAAGCTGGCGGTCGAGGAGGTCGGCGAGGAAATTTCCGACTTGCTCGACGACGGTGAAGCGCCGAATGCGGAGCTGTTCGACCGCCGTGAACGGGTGATGATCAGCGGCGTGCTGCAACTGGCCGAGCGCCCGATCCGGACCTTGATGACCGCGCGAGCCGATGTCGATCACGTTGATTTGGCCGACGATACCGAGACGATTCGTACACGATTGATGCACTCGTCCTACTCGCGCCTGCCGCTGATTCGTAACGGCGCGGTGGATGAACCGCTGGGCTTCGTGCACAAGAAGGAATTGCTCAAGGAATACCTGGCCGGCAATGAGCCGAACCTGGAACACTTGGCGCGCAAGACCATCAACCTGCTCGACAGCTACTCGATCCTCAATGCGCTGGAGCAGATGCGCGCGGCGTCGACCCACATTGCGTTCGTGGTCAACGAGTTCGGCGACTTTGTCGGCGTCCTGACCATGACCGACATTCTTGAGTCGATCGCCGGTGAACTGCCGGACGCCAGCGAAATCGCCGGTCCGGACGTGGTCGAGGAGCAGGGCGGATTTGTGGTCAACGGTGCCTTGAACCTGGCGCGGATCCGCCAGCACACCGGTTTCGGTGCCGAGCCGACCGAGGACTACCAGACCCTGGCCGGGTTGGTGATGAGTCTGCTGGATCGCTTGCCGATCAAGGGCGACCGCCTGGTGCATGACGGCTGGGGCATGACCGTGATGGCGGTCGAGGAGCGCAGGGTGACAAGGGTATTGCTGGTGCGCGAGGCGGATTGATGATCGATGCGCGGTGTTCCGGGCGTTTGCCTGGAACACCGTGCTTGTTGCCGGTCCAGGTTATCCGGCGTTATTCGAAAGGTTTAGCGTTTAGCACTCAAACCGCTCGGGTTGGAGAAGCGATCGTTTTCGCTACCCTTTGTCGAGTCAGGTTTCGGCCGAATAGACTTCAGTGTTGGTAACACATCCTTCAAGAGCGGCCCCAGTTTCTTGAAATTGTTTAAATATGCATTCAGAAGTTCTTTTCCATCGTGTTCGAGGGATTGCCGGAACAGACGTGACATGCTCAGCACGTCGAGCAAATCACTAAACGGCCAGAAAATGCCGTCTTGGGTGGCGATGGCAACTTTCATCGGGTGCCCGGCACCCCCTTCGGTTGCTTCGTGCAGGCGACCCAATAGCTGAAGGTAGGCGAGCATTTCAGTGAATTCCCAGCCGACCTGCCCCCGCAATAGTTTTTCAACCGAAATCTCGCCAGTCTTGTCGACGGTGCTACCGAAGATATTCAAGTACGGGTGAGCCGTCAGAGCCAGCGCTCGTCCTTCGCCAAAGGCGTTGACACCCTTGCTCTGTGCCTTGGCATCGGCTCTTTTTCCGACCACCAGAAAGTGACCGGCCTTCGACAGCGTCACGAATTTTTCGTGTTCCTGCTTGCCTGGATCCACCAGCGACATCAGATCAAAGATGAACTTGCCCGATTCCGTGGACGATTTGGAAAGGCCGGATTTGAATTCCAGTAAAAAGTAACGCTGTTGCGCCGAGGTCAGTACATCTCCAGTGGCATTTTCCGCAGCCCCGTCCAGCTTTGCGAGCAGCGGTGGAGCCGGAGAACACAGTTTGCGCTGGAGGAAGCTGGCCACTGAATTGTCAATCGTCAGGGAGTCCATGAACTGCGCCACGGTTTTCTGCCATTGAAGGTCCCTGAACGCGAGGATCAGTGTGTCCTCCCATGGAAACCTGTTTTTTGATGTGGATCCGCTCAAGGCTCAATTCCCTTTTGATGAAAGTGATAGCAACACGCCATTATCCATGGGCGGGCATCCGGGTAAAACCATTGAAGCCTGATTGAGAGTCCACTGCTTTTATGGCTCTGGGTGGGGCACTTTCAGGCGAAGCTCCGTCGACGTACATCGGGAATGGTGCGCAGGGTGCAAAGAGTGCGGCGCAGCCAGGCGAGATCGTGCAGCCGCTTGCGCCGTGGGGCCGGTGGTTTGACCTTGCCGATGTGCTCGGCGAAGACCCGAACCAAGGTGCCCTCGTCACGGATGCCTTTAAGGTGTTTCAACAGTTTGCCGTCCTTGTAGAACAGCATTGTCGGCGTCCCGGTGACCTTCGGATGGCGCGGGCACTCGCTGGTATTGAGCATGTAGATGCTGGCCCGATGCCGATACGGCTCGGCAACCCGGCGAAAGATCGGCCCGGCGATTTCGCAGGCAAAGCAATGCTGATTGGCGAAATACAGGATGACCGGGCGCCAGGTGTGGAGGGCTTTGCGATAGACCGGAGGCAGGCTTGGCTGCTTGGAGTTCCTGCTCATCGGTGTCTCCTTGTGAGTGATCGTCAGCGATCTCTCGACCTTAAGGTCAGAAGACAAACCGGTCTACTGTCAGAAATTACAGGTGTTAACGGGCGCATCAGAAACCTATCTCTCCGAAGAGCAGGAAAAATCTGACAACTGATAGAGAAATGCAGAATCGTGAGCCGTGGTAGGTTTTAAGTCGTTTTTTCTAATGCAATCATATGCGGCTTGAATGGGAAATTGAGGGTTATGAACACGGATCCTGATGTAGCTTTTACATCCAAGAGGTATAGGTCGGGTGCGCCTTGGAGTGCTACTTTTAGCACCTTTCAAAGCACTCTTAGGAGCAATCTCATGACGCATATCGTTCTTTCGCAGGTGGTGGCCAGCATTTCTGAACTAAAAAGAAACCCTATGGGCACAGTAGCCGCCGGGGGCGGGCTCTCCGTGGCTATCCTGAACCGGAATGAGCCGGCGTTTTACTGCGTCCCTGCCAAGGCGTATGAGGCAATGATGGCGCGCCTGGAAGATCTCGAACTGATCGCTCTTTGTAAAGAGCGAGAGAACGATCCTACTGTGAAGGTCTCGATTGATGACCTATGAGTTGGAGTTTTCTGAGAAGGCCTGGAAGGAATGGAAGAAACTCGCAGCGGATCTGAGGGCACAGTTCAAGAAGAAACTTCAGGAGCGACTGGTCAATCCGCATGTTTCCGCTGATCGACTTCGAGGTTTGGGGAATGCATACAAGATCAAACTTCGGGGGGCGGGGTATCGAATGGTTTATCGCGTCAGGGATGAAGCATTGATCGTCACTGTAATCGCGATAGGAAAAAGAGAGCGGGACGACGTTTACAAAGACGCGGCCAAGCGTTGATGGTGAAAGCTCAAAACTGAACGTCTTTCCGGTTCCCTGGCAATGCTGCACCGAACCAGTTCAACCGAACCCAATTGGGAACCTGCTACTCGACCGATGTAGCCAACGGTAGCGCAGCGAGAATGACACCTCGCGTAACACACATCACCCAATTCTCCGCATCCCCTTGATTCCAAAAACATTTCAAACCTCTACAGATTCCTCGCGAATCCTGTGGCACACTTTCTGCTGTCTATTCCGTTGTTACAAACCATGTTCCGGTATAGCGGAATAAACATTCTCCTGGAGTGCTTGCCATGCATCGCCGACCTTCCTTGTTAAAAGCATGTGTTTTTGTTTTCGCGGCTTCGTCCGCTGTCATGGGCATGGCCCAGGCAGCCGACAGTAAGCTCGACAGCGTTCTGGCCCGTGGAAAACTGATTGTGGGCACCGGCAGCACCAATGCGCCGTGGCACTTCCAGGGTGCGGACGGCAAGTTGCAGGGCTTCGATATTGATATCGCCAGGATGGTGGCCAAGGGATTGTTCAATGATCCGAGCAAGGTCGAATTCGTGGTGCAGTCGTCTGATGCACGGATTCCCAATCTGCTGACCGACAAGGTCGACATGAGCTGCCAGTTCATCACCGTCACCGCCAGTCGCGCGCAACAAGTGGCGTTCACCTTGCCTTACTACCGCGAAGGCGTCGGTCTGCTGCTGCCGGCCAACAGCAAGTACAAGGAAATCGAAGACCTCAAAGCCGCCGGTGACAGCGTGACGGTGGCCGTGCTGCAGAACGTATACGCCGAGGAACTGGTGCATCAGGCGCTGCCCAAGGCCAAGGTCGACCAGTACGACAGCGTCGACTTGATGTATCAAGCCGTGAACTCCGGTCGCGCCGATGCCGCCGCCACCGACCAGTCCTCGGTCAAATACCTGATGGTGCAGAACCCTGGCCGCTACCGCAGCCCGGCTTACGCCTGGAGCCCGCAGACCTATGCGTGCGCGGTCAAGCGCGGCGATCAGGACTGGCTGAACTTCGTCAACACCACCCTGCATGAAGCCATGACCGGCGTTGAGTTCCCGACCTACGCGGCCTCGTTCAAACAGTGGTTCGGCGTGGATCTCCCAAGCCCGGAAATCGGTTTCCCTGTTGAATTCAAATGATCCCGTGAGAGTGGGGCGCCGCTGCGCGCTCCGCTCAAGGTACTGCCGACCATGAACTATCAGTTGAACTTTGCCGCCGTGTGGCGCGATTTCGACACCTTGCTGGCGGGGCTCGGTCTGGGCCTGGAACTGGCATTGGTGTCGATCGCCATCGGCTGCGTGATCGGCCTGCTGATGGCGTTTGCCTTGCTGTCGAAGCATCGCGCCCTGCGGGTGCTGGCATCGGTGTACGTGACGGTGATCCGTAACACGCCGATTCTGGTGTTGATTCTGTTGATCTACTTTGCATTGCCGAGCCTGGGCATCCGTCTGGACAAGATTCCCTCGTTCATCATCACCCTGTCGCTGTATGCCGGGGCGTACCTGACCGAAGTGTTCCGTGGCGGCTTGTTGAGCATTCCGAAAGGGCAGCGCGAAGCGGGGCTGGCCATCGGCCTGGGTGAGTGGCAGGTGAAAGCCTACGTCACCGTGCCAGTGATGCTGCGCAACGTGTTGCCGGCGCTGTCGAACAACTTCATTTCGCTGTTCAAGGACACGTCGCTGGCCGCCGCAATCGCGGTGCCGGAGCTGACCTATTACGCGCGCAAGATCAACGTCGAGAGCTACCGGGTGATCGAAACCTGGCTGGTGACCACGGCGTTGTATGTCGCGGCCTGTTACCTCATTGCCATGCTGCTGCGGTTTCTCGAGCAGCGTCTGGCGATCCGCCGCTAGGAGGCTGCGATGTACGAATCCCCCAGTTGGTTGCATGAGTTGTGGATCGCCCGCGAAGCCTTGTGGCAAGGCTTTCTGACCAGCGTGCAGGTGTCGGCGCTGGCGATTCTGTTCGGCACGCTGGTCGGTGTGTTCGCCGGCCTGGTGCTGACCTACGGCAAGTTCTGGATGCGCGCGCCGTTCCGCTTTTACGTTGACCTGATTCGCGGCACGCCCGTGTTCGTGCTGGTGCTGGCCTGCTTCTACATGGCGCCGGCGCTGGGCTGGCAGATCAGCGCGTTTCAGGCCGGCGCCCTGGGCCTGACGCTGTTCTGCGGCTCCCACGTGGCTGAGATCGTGCGCGGTGCGTTGCAGGCCTTGCCTCGCGGGCAGATGGAAGCGAGCAAGGCCATCGGCCTGACGTTTTATCAGTCCCTCGGCTATGTGCTGTTGCCCCAGGCGTTGCGGCAAATCCTGCCGACCTGGGTCAACTCGTCCACCGAAATCGTCAAGGCGTCGACGCTGCTCTCGGTGATCGGTGTGGCCGAACTGCTGCTCAGCACCCAGCAGATCATCGCGCGGACGTTCATGACCCTGGAGTTCTATCTGTTCGCCGGTTTTCTGTTCTTCGTCATCAACTACGGCATCGAATTACTCGGCCGGCACATTGAAAAGCGGGTGGCCTTGCCATGACTCAAGCTCAAGTTGCTTCACAGACTCAACCGCTGCTGGACATCCGTGGCCTGCACAAACAATACGGCGCGGTGGAAGTGCTCAAGGGTGTCGACCTGAGCATGCAGCGCGGCAATGTGGTGACGCTGATCGGCTCCAGCGGTTCGGGCAAGACCACGCTGCTGCGTTGCGTGAACATGCTCGAAGAGTTCCAGGGCGGGCAGATCCTGCTCGACGGCGAATCCATCGGCTATGACGAACTCAACGGCAAACGCGTGCGTCACGCGGAAAAAGTCATCGCCCGCCATCGCGCGATGACCGGCATGGCATTCCAGCAATTCAACCTGTTTCCGCACCTCACCGCGTTGCAGAACGTCACCCTCGGCTTGTTAAAGGTGAAGAAGATGCACAAGGACGAGGCCGTTGCGCTGGCCGAAAAGTGGCTGGAGCGGGTAGGCCTGTTGACGCGGCGTGATCACTTTCCCGGTCAGTTGTCCGGCGGCCAGCAGCAGCGCGTGGCGATTGCCCGGGCCATTGCGATGAACCCGAGCCTGATGCTGTTCGACGAAGTCACCTCGGCCCTTGACCCGGAGCTGGTCGGCGAGGTGCTGAACGTGATCAAGGGCCTGGCCGAGGACGGCATGACCATGTTGCTGGTGACCCACGAAATGCGTTTTGCCTTCGAGGTCTCGGACAAGATCGTTTTCATGAATCAGGGGCGTATCGAAGAGCAGGGACCTCCCAAGGAACTGTTCGAACGCCCGCAATCGCCGCGTCTGGCTGAGTTTCTCAAAAGCACGCGGTTCTGACTTTTCACTTTTTCAATCAGGAGAAACATCCATGAGCATTACTCGATACGGCACCGGCAGCACCGCCGCCGGCGGCCAGCCACGTCCATTCGCGCGCGCAGTTGAAGCCGATGGCTGGCTGCACGTTTCCGGCCAGGTGCCGGCGGTGGATGGCGAGATCATTGTTGGCGGCATCGTCGAGCAGACTCACCAGACCATGAAGAACCTGATCGCGATTCTCGAAGAGGCCGGTTATGGCCTGGAAGATGTGGTGCGGGCCGGGGTGTGGCTGGACGATCCACGGGATTTCAGCAGCTTCAACAAGGTGTTTGGCGAGTACTTCAAGCCTGAGCATGCACCGGCCCGGGCCTGTGTGCAGGCGAGCATGATGGTCGACTGCAAGGTCGAGATTGATTGCATTGCATACAAGAAGAAGGCTTGAGCGCGGCGTCGGCTGACCGGGCGTAGCCCCTCACCCTGACCCTCTCCCGAGGGAGAGGGGACTGGTTTGGGCGAGGGGTGAGGGCTGCGACCCAACTGACACAACGCCAAGGGCCAGTTACCATCCCGGCACTTTGAATGGGAATCCAATGACATGACCGAAGACACCATCAAGCGCCGGGCACGCGGTCTGGACCGGGCGTTCGACATCCTCGATTTTCTCAAGGAAATCGGCCAGCCATTGCGCCCGAACGACATCGCCAACGGCATCGGCAGCCCGAAATCCACGGTCTACGAACTGGTCGCCTCGTTGCTCGAACGACGGATTCTCGAACCGGTGGGCAAGGAGGGTCACGTCTATCTCGGTCGCCAGCTCTACTTCCTCGGACAGGCGCACCTGCGGCATTTCGATCTCAGTCGCGAGGCCGATCACGCCTTGCAGGAAATCGTCAGCCAGACCCGGGAAACCGCGCAGATGTGCCTGCTCAACGGGCGCAAATACACGGTGGCGCTGATGAAGGAAGGGGAGCGGCATTTCCGTATTTCTTCTGACATCGGCGAGAATGCGCCGATCCCCTGGACCGCGTCCGGACGCCTGTTGCTGGCGCACCTGAGCGACCAGCAGATCAGCGACCTGATCGACCCCGACGATTTCATCCTGCCCGACGGCGAACGCTTGCCGATGGAGACGTTTCTCAAGGAAATCCGTCAGGCCGGGCTCGACGGTTTCTTCTCCTTCGACAGCGTCGCCGACACCTTCACCCATTGCTTCGCCGCGCCGGTCAAAGACCCCGGCGGCATTGCCATTTGTACCCTGTGCATCGTCGCACCGCGCGCCGATGCGAAGAACAATTACAACGACTACCGCCGGGTCTTGATCGAGAGCGCCAACAGCCTCGCCCGGCGGATCAACGAATAAACGCGACCGCCAGCGGACGCGAATGCGAGGAGTTCGACCATGACGACTGCCAACAACACTGCTGCCGTGGAAAAGGGCGACGCCGCCATCGGCGCACAACTGGTGCGCGACATCAGTCTGCCGGCGCTGGTGCTGCACCGTGAGGCGCTGGAGCACAACATCCGCTGGATGCAGAAATTCGTCAGCGACAGCGGCGCGCAGCTCGCGCCCCACGGCAAGACCAGCATGACCCCGGCGCTGTTTCGCCGTCAGCTCGACGCCGGTGCCTGGGGCATCACCCTCGCCAGCGCGACCCAGACCCGCGCGGCTTACGCCCACGGCGTGCGCCGGGTGCTGATGGCGAACCAGTTGGTCGGCACGCCGAACATGGCGCTGATTGCCGATCTGCTGGCCGATCCGGCTTTCGACTTCTATTGCATGGTCGATCACCCGGACAACGTCGCCGACCTGGGCGCCTACTTCGCCTCGCGCGGCGTGCGTCTGAACGTGATGATCGAGTACGGCGTGGTCGGCGGCCGTTGCGGTTGCCGCAGCGAGCAGGAAGTCATCGAACTGGCGAAGGCCATCGGCGCCCAACCGGCGCTGGCGCTTACCGGCATCGAAGGTTACGAAGGGGTGATCCACGGCGATCACGCGGTCAGTGGCATTCGTGAGTTCGCCGCGTCGCTGGTGCGGTTGGCGGTGCAGTTGCAGGACAGCGGCGCGTTCGCCATCGCGAAACCGATCATCACGGCGTCGGGTTCGGCCTGGTACGACCTGATCGCCGAGTCGTTCGAGGCACAGAATGCCGGCGGACGCTTCCTCAGCGTGCTGCGGCCCGGCAGTTACGTGGCCCACGACCACGGCATTTACAAAGAAGCGCAATGCTGCGTGCTCGACCGACGCAGTGATTTGCACGAAGGACTGCGCCCGGCGCTGGAAGTCTGGGCGCACGTGCAGTCGCTGCCGGAGCCGGGTTTCGCGGTGATCGCCCTGGGCAAGCGCGACGTGGCGTTCGATGCCGGTCTGCCGGTGCCGCTGCTGCGCTACAAGGCCGGCGTGCTGCCGGCGGTGGGCGATGATGTCGGTGCGTGCAAGGTGACCGCGGTGATGGATCAACATGCGTTCATGACCGTGGCGCCGGGTGTCGAATTGCGCGTGGGTGACATCATTTCGTTCGGCACCTCGCACCCATGCCTGACGTTCGACAAGTGGCGGGTCGGGTTGCTGGTGGATGAACAGTTGTCGGTGATCGAATCGATGGAAACCTGTTTCTGATGAACACGCTCAGCCCTCTAGGCCCGAACACCCCGCGCATCGCCCTGATCGGCGAATGCATGATCGAACTTCAGCAGCGCGCCGACGGCAGCCTGCAACAGAGCTTCGGCGGCGACACCCTCAACGCGGCGGTCTATCTGTCCCGCGCCATGGGCGACAAGGCCCGGGTCGATTACGTCACCGCGTTGGGCGATGACAGTTTCAGCGATGCGATGTGCCAGATCTGGGCCGCTGAAAATATCGGCCTCGAGCAAGTCCAGCGCCTGCCGGGCCGCTTGCCGGGCCTGTATTGCATCCAGACTGACGCCGCCGGTGAGCGGCGTTTTCTCTACTGGCGCAACGAGGCCGCCGTGCGCGACTGCTTCACCACGCCGGCCGCCGCGCCGATTCTGGCGGCCTTGCCGGATTACGACGTGCTGTATTTCAGCGGAATCACCCTGGCGGTACTCGGCGCGTTGGGACGGGAGAAGTTGATCGAAGTCTTGATCGACGCGCGCCAGCGCGATGCGCGGATTGTCTTCGACAACAACTACCGGCCACGACTGTGGGCTTCGCGGGAAGACGCGCAGGCTGCGTATCGCAGCGTGTTGCCGCATGTCGACCTGGCGTTGCTGACGGTGGATGACGAACAGGCGTTGTTCGGTTTTGCCGATTGTGACGCAGTGTTCGAGGCGTACGCGCAAATCGGCACGCCGGAAGTGGTGCTCAAGCGTGGCGCCGAGGCGTGCCTGATTCACTGCGACGGGGAGCATTTTGCGGTGCCGGCGCAGAAGGTCGAGAAGGTTGTCGACACCACGGCGGCAGGGGATTCGTTCAGTGCGGCGTATCTGGCGAATCGCCTGATGGGTGGCAGTCCTGCCGAGGCCGCCGAGGCGGGGCATCGCTTGGCGAGCCGGGTGATTCAGGTGCCGGGGGCGTTGATTCCCAGATAAGCGCTGGATGGCCCGCTCCCACACTGTTGTGCCCGGCACAGCACCTGTGGGAGCGGGCTCGCCCGCGAAGAGGCCTGCAAGGCAACCACTCAGTCGCGGAAAAACACCTGCACCAGGTGATAACCGAACTTGCTTTTGATCGGTCCATGTACGGTGCGCAGCGGTTTCTTGAAGATCACTGCGTCGATTGCACCAACCATCTGTCCTGGCCGCACCTCACCCAGATCACCACCGCGTTTGCCGGACGGGCAGGTCGAGTATTTTTTCGCCAGCACATCGAACGCCTCACCCTTGGCGATGCGTTGCTTGAGTTGTTCGGCCTCTTCGGCGGTTTTCACCAGAATGTGGCGGGCTTGGGCTTTCATCGTGCAATACCTGATAGCGGGGTGACGGCGGGGCGCGGATTATGCCTCAACTCAAGGCGTTTGGCTGATCATCGTGCGGATCTTGCCGGCCAGCAGATCAATGGAAAACGGCTTGGCGACCATGTCCATGCCGTCCTCGAGAAAGCCCTGGCGTTCGGCGGCGTTCTGCGCGTAACCGGTCATGAACAACACTTTGAGCCGTGGCCGGTGCTGCCGGGCAATCTCGGCCAGTTGGCGGCCGTTCATCCCCGGCAGACCGACATCGGTCACCAACAGGTCCACGCGCATGTCCGATTCCAGCAACGGCAGGGCGCTTTTTGCGTCTTCGGCTTCATGGGCGCGGTAGCCCAGTTCCTTGAGCAGATCGACCACCAGCATGCGCACCGCCGGATCGTCCTCGACCACCACCACGGTTTCCCCGGCAGCGGCGGTGGGCGCTTCGCTGCGCGGTTCTTCCTGCGCGTAATGCGTTTCCAGTGATTGCAGGCGCGGCAGATACAAACGCACGCAAGTGCCCTGACCGGGCAGGCTGTCGAGGCTGACATGCCCGCCGGACTGCTGGGCGAAACCGTAAATCATCGACAACCCGAGCCCGGTGCCCTGGCCGATGGGTTTGGTGGTGAAGAACGGGTCGAACGCTTTGGAGCGCACCGAGGGCGTCATGCCGGTGCCGTTGTCGCTGACCGCGAGCATCAGGTAGTCGCCGGCCTTGACCGGTTCCAGGGTGGTGATGTCGTTGCCGTCGAGGTAGACGTTGGCGGTTTCGATCAGCAGTTCGCCACCGTCGGGCATCGCGTCGCGGGCGTTGATGACCAGATTGAGCAGGGCGTTTTCCAGTTGGCTGACATCGGTGCTGACCGGCCACAGATCCTCGGCCAGGCGCAGGCTGAGTTCGATCGGATCGCCCTTGGTGCGGCGAATCAGGTCTTCCAGGGAATGAATCAGTTCGTTGACGTTCAGGGTCTTGCGGTCCAGCGACTGACGACGGGAGAACGCCAGCAGACGGTGGGTCAGGGCGGCCGCGCGGTTGGCTGAAGACACCGCCGCTTCGGTGAAACGGCCGATTTCATCGGTGCGGCCGCTGTCGATGTAACGCTGCATCAGATCCAGGCTGCCGATGATCCCGGTGAGCATGTTGTTGAAGTCGTGGGCGATGCCGCCGGTGAGCTGGCCGACCGCTTCCATTTTCTGCGCGTGGCGCAGGGCGTCTTCGGCGCGTTCGCGTTCGAACATCTCGTTCTGCAGACGCTGGTTGGCCTGGGCCAGTTGTTCAGTGCGGGCGCTGACCCGTTCTTCCAGCGTTTCATTGAGGTTGCGCAGCGCTTCTTCGGTCTTTTTGCGCTCGGTTTCGTCGATCACGAAGATGTAGAAACCGTTCACCGCACCGTCCGGGCCGAGGCGCGGCAGGTAGTTCATCAAGGCGTGGCGCTGACTGCCATCGCGATGGGTCGTGTACAGCGTGAACGAGCAAGGGCGGCCGGCGAGCGCTTCGTCGATGAAGGGCGCGCGCTGGAAGTAGCCTTCATCGCCGAGCACTTCGCGAATGGTCCGGCCGTACAGTTCTTGCGGTGTCAGGCCGTACCAGTCGAGGTAGGCAGCGTTGTTCAGGCGAAAGCGTTGTTCGTGGTCGACGTAGCTGATCAGAATCGGCATCGCGTTAATGATCAACTGCAACTCGGTCTGACTCTGGCGCAGCGCCTGCTCGGTGTGTTTGCGCTCGGTCAGGTCCAGCGCCGCGCCGAGAAAACGCATGGGACGACCGTGATGATCCTTGTAGCAGCGCCCGCGCGCGAATACCCAGCGCAGCTCGCCGTTGGCCTGCAACAGCCGATACTCCTCGGCATACTCGGTGCCGTGGGTGATGCAGTGGCGGATGCTGCGGGCAATGAACGCGCGATCCTCGGGGTGCACGCCATGCAGGTATTCACTGATGGGCAGTTGCCTGGACAGCGCCGGGTCGACGCCGTGCAACTGGGCAAAATGAGCGTCGGCGATAAAGCGGTCTTCGCCGATGTCCCAGTCCCAGGTGCCGACGGCATCGGTGGCCGCCAGGGCCAGTTGCAGGCGTTCCTCGGTCTGCTGCTGGGCCTTGAGGCTTTCCTCGGAACGCTGTTGCAGCTCAAGGGCGATGCGTCGGCGTTCGTTGGTTTCAATGGCAGTGACCAGAATCCCCGCGACCCGGGCGCTTTCATCACGGATCGGGCTGTAGGTCAGGTCCAGCCAGAAGTCGGAATCCTTGCCGTCCCGTTGCAGGGTGAAGCGCCGTTCGCTGTAGGTGCGCACCTGGCCTTGTAGGACGGCGCTGTAAATCGGGTCGGTAAAGTCTCGAAGTTCCGGCCATATCTGGTGCGCAGGTTGTCCGAAAGCGTGCGGATGCTTGTTGCCAGCCAGCAGGGCGAAGCCGTTGTTGTAGATCTGCGTCAGCTCCGGCCCCCACAGCAGCAACATCGGCATCGGTGAGTGAATCACGATGTCCACGGCGGTGCGCAGACTTTGCGGCCAGGTTCCGGCAGCGCCCAGCGGGCTGCGGCTCCAGTCGGTGCGGGCGATCAGCGCCTGGGCGTCGTCAGTCATCGGTACAGCATTCATCACGTCAGTCCTGGGCATCGGTCGGTGAGGCGGCGTCTACTATGGTTACAAGGCGGTAGACGCTGCATGGCCCATTGCGTCACTGCACCGGGCCGATTCTGTTCATTGAAAACCTCGTGGGTGCTTTTTGCCATGGAAATCGATGCGTTATTGGTACGCCTGTCCAGCCAGCATGGCTCCGATCTGTTCCTGTCCACCGGTGCGCCGCCCTGTGCGCGGATCGATGGCGTGCTGACACCCTTGAGCGAGCGGCCCTTCAAACCCGGCGAAGTGGCCGCGATTGCAAACTCCCTGATGGACGCCGAGCAGCGCCGAGAGTTCGACCGGGATCTGGAAATGAACCTGGCCATTTCGCGTACGGGCATCGGTCGCTTCCGCCTGAACATCTTCAAACAGCGCAACGATGTGTCGATGGTGATTCGCAACGTCAAACTCGACATTCCACGTTTCGAAGACCTCAAATTGCCGGCGGTGCTGCTGGAGACGGTCATGCTCAAGCAGGGGCTGATCCTGTTCGTCGGCGCCACCGACTCCGGCAAATCGACCTCGCTGGCGGCGTTGATCGATCATCGCAACCGCCATAGCAGCGGGCACATCATCACCATTGAAGACCCGGTGGAATACATTCACCGGCACAAGAAATCGATCATCAATCAACGGGAAGTGGGGGTGGACACCCGCAGTTTCCACGCCGCCCTGAAAAACACCCTGCGCCAGGCGCCGGACGTGGTGCTGATCGGCGAGATCCGCGACCGCGAAACCATGGAGCATGCGTTGGCCTTCGCCGAAACCGGGCATCTGGTGCTGTCCAGCCTGCACGCCAACAACGCCAATCAAGCCCTGGATCGGGTCATCAATCTGTTTCCCGAAGAGCGGCGGCCACAACTGCTGCAAGCGCTTGGCAATCATCTGAAGGCGATTGTCTCGCAGCGCCTGGTGCGGACCCTCGATGGTCAGCGGCGTGCGGCAGTGGAAGTGATGCTCGGGACGCCGACCATCGGTGACCTGATCCGGCGCAATGAGTTGGGCGAACTCAAGGGCATCATGGAAAAGTCCGCGCAGTTGGGCATGAAGACCTTTGATACGGCGTTGTTCGAGTTGGTGGCCGAGGGCGTCATCAGCGAAGACGAAGCGCTGAAACATGCCGACTCGGTCAATAACCTGAAGTTGCGCATGAAACTGACGGGCGAGACCGATGCAGTACCGGATTCATCTTCCGGTAAATGGGGCTTGATGGATTAGTTGTTTTGTTTATTTCAAATTGATGGAAAAACCAGCTCATTGAATTCTGCTGGCCAGTTCGGTTTTGGGAAGTAATCTGGCCGCCGCTGAATAGTTTGGCAAATTCAATTGACAGGTTGGTTTTATGTACTCCGAAATAACAAACAGGTTTTATCGAATAGCTTCAATCGCTCATCAGGAACAATCCACTCGGGAACAGGCCGATATAGCCGAACGGTTACAGATATTGCAGCAACTGAAGGATGCCCTTGTCGAGCAGGAGGGGGCGGACAGTGTCAGTTGGCAGGGTTATGAAGTGAAGTTGCAGGAAACCTCGTCGCTGCACGAAGTCTTCATGCCCGGTCGGGTCATCTGGAACCAGATGCTCAAGCACACGCTGGTGTTTGAAACAATCCGCGACCACAAGCCCAAGTCCCTCGATTACATCCGAATCACGGGGGAGGCGAAAATCGAAATGCTCGATCAGGAAACTCTGGATTGGCGCGTGGTGGAAGACCGGGACAGATTCCGCTTCATCCCTGAACTGGCCGACTCACAGGCGAGAATCGGAGATATAGCAAAACAGGCGGGCGGATATATTCACTATGAAGATTTCGTTTCGGTTGAACAGTGGCTGACATTTCATGATCTGGATGTTCCGAAAAATTCGGTACAAATAAAGAATCTCATCGACTTTCTCGACTTTGATATTCCGGTGGCGGATTCGTTGAGTCATTACTGGGCGCAACTGGTTGCCGATGATGCTTCGCAAGTTGTATTGACGACCGCGCAATATCAGGCGGTTCGGCAAGTAACGGCGCAACTGGTTGCGTCCGACCAACGTCTGCTGGATGTACTGTACGAGCAGGTCGGGTTGTCATCGGCCACCCATGACAATGCCGCCGAGCAGATTGGCAAGTTGCTGCGTCATCCGGTGTCGCAGGGCTACGCCTGGAAATACATCGAGTTATTGAACTGGTATGGCGTGGAGGCCGGGCAAAACCTGTCCGGGCAGGATTTGGGGCAGGTCCTGCTGACGGCGATTCTGCTGGATCTGAATCCGTTCATTGGCAAAAACACCGACCGAAAAGCCATCGGCAGCTTTGCCTTGTATGCTCCGGCTTTCGTCGAGCGACCGTCGTTCATTGCCCTTGAAGGCCTGCAGAGCCATCTGCTGAACAATCGGTGGGTGTCGTCGCCGGCCCAGCCGCTGGCGGCACATCTGTTGCTGGCCGATATCGCGCCGGAATTTCTGGTCAGGCAAATACCGTCCTCCGTGCTGATGGGCTCGCTCGACTGGGTCGCATTGTGCCGTGGGGTCGCGTTGGTGGATGCCGCCAGCCGGGGTGCCGCCAGTGCCATGACGTATTCGCAAGTCATGGCCTACGCGGCGCTGGAACCGGTGTCACCGGCGCAGGAGCGATTGCACGCACTGGCGCTGATCGACCCGATCGTCGACTGGGCGCTGATGAACGCCGTGATCACCGCAGAAGAGTTGCAGCAGGACAAAAAAGCCGCCACCGAGCGCGCGATTTCCGCCTATCAGCACTACACCGACAGCTACGCCGGTATCACGCATGCCTTCGCCACGCCGCTGCCCGATCGCAGAGTCATTGCGCGCGCGGCTTTGCAGCGGCTCGCGCCGGGCTGTGATTTTGTCGAGGATGCGCTGCTGTTCCAGCGACCGGGGCTGTATGCCTCGCCAACCGCGATGTCCATGCTCGATCTGCACGTGTCGGGGGACCTGGCTGGCGGGGAATGGGACTTTCGCGATGTACACCCGTTCAACCGCCCCACGGATCTGCTCGGCTCCGTCACCCATCAGCCACGCCCGAATCGCGATCCTTCGGTCGTGAGTGTTTATGAGCGCTTCCCTCGATTGCTTGAGTTGAAGCCGGTCAGCCTCGAGTTTCGGCGCCAACTGGCTGAGTATCTGGAAAAGCTCGACCGTTCCTTGATCGTTCAATTGCGTCTGGCCCTTGCGCAATTGCCGAAAGCCGATCTGGAGTCATTGCTGAAAAGCGAAATCAGCCTGTTCACCGTGCGCGATACGGCTGAGTTCATTCGCAAGACGCCGGTAGGCCCGATCACCCTCAATGACAAAGTGGAAAACCAGGAGGGCCGGGATGCCGCGACGGGGCGTTACGGCGTGGTGATGTGTTTTTCCTCCCGCGATCGACTCATCTGTTATGAAGTGTTCACCTTGCGCGGCGAGGTGCGGCTGAACCCGGCACTGGGCAAATTCATCGTCGACAGTGGAAAGATGAAGGCCGCCTCCAGAATGGAGTTCAAGGGTGACCTCAAGGCCCAGCGCCGGGCGACGCCCAAGGAGCGCGTGCCGCTCGATCTCAAGCGTTACACCCAGGGTATCGGTGAAGCCACCAGCAGCATGGCAATCATCGAGAAACTCGCGGTGTTGCCGGCCCCGGCGGCGTTCTCGCGGCTTGCGCAGAGCGTCTATCGCAATTTCTCCGATCCGCAGGTGGTGCAGCTCGCGGAGTTCATTGGTAAGTGGCGCTCGCTGGTCACTTTCGATGAACTTGAAGCCATCGCCCTGCAGCCTACCGTCCTGGAAATCGAGCGACAGAAGGGCGAGCTTACTGCGACGTATCTGGTGGACCTGGCCGTACCGTTCAAGAAATGCATCGAGGACATTGGTTCCGGCGAGTACAACCGGGTCATCGATGGCGTCTACGGCTGTGCCATGGACACGATTGCGCTGGTGGGCACGTTCGCCGGGGCCGCCGCCAAGACTGCGAGTATTTCGAGCAAGTCGATATCACTGGGCGCCAAGGGCGCGCGCGTGGCGGCGGTCATGGTGGGCACCAGCCTTTCCCTGTTCAATCCGCTGGATGACGTGCCTGCGGTGTTGAGCGGTTTCGCAAAACTCCTGCAAAAGAGCGGGCTGCGGCTCGGCAAGCAGGCCCAGCAACTGATTGCCCAGGCGAAAACCCAGTTGGGCAAGACGCGGGCGGGGCAGGCGTCGCAGAGCGCGCTACGGGCGAGCGCGGACGTCAAGGTCGGGCAGGGGAGCTGGCGACCGCAGGGCGCTGTGGGCGATACGCTGTCGGTGGTCGCCGCGCGCCAGGATTTCCAGTGGTATGCCCTGGACCGACGCGGCAGGCCGTGGGGGCAGAAACTCAGCGGCTTCAGTTATCAGCGGCCGGCGCAGCGCAGCCAGTCGTTCAAGACCCTGCCCGAGAGCTACACCCGCCATTTCATTTCCCGAAGCCTGCCGCGAGCGCAACTGAAGATCGAGAATGCGATCCACGCTCTGACGCTCCGTGACTTCGCCAACGAGCGGGCGTTGGTGTTCCGGATGTTGCTGGGTAAGGCGCCGGTGGACGCGCTGGATCGCATGCTGAAATACCTGAAAGCGGTGCGCACCGATTTTGCCGGCAGCTCGCTCAGTAATTACGTCCTCGACCCGTACAAGGACAGCGACAACCTCGCGGTCTTCGACATGACGGCTTACAAGATCTGGAAAGACAGCGGCGCAGCGGATACGCCATTCATCGAGATCCACTCACAGAATCTGAACCGGCATTTCGTCAAGAGTGGCTTCAATCATGAGGTGATTGCCGACGACCTGATCCACGAGATGTTCCATGGCGCGGCGAGTACCGTCGATGTGAGTTACGCGCGAGAAACCGCTCTGAGCGCGACCGGGCAAGTGCTGGATGTCGCGCCGCTGCTGAATCTGGCGCGCGGTTGTCTGCCGGTTTCCGATGAAGATCGCGAGGCTGGCTATCATGCGGTCTCGAAGGCTTTTGAAAACGCCGATTCCCTGGCACTGACGGCGTCGCTGCTGGGCCAGTTGTATGCCGACAAGGCAACGTATCTGGAGAACATGTCGGTCATGACGGCCGCTGTTCAAGCGCAGGGCGACGGCCCGATCACGCAACCGGTGCTGGTGAAACTGAACAAGGCTTGAGCCTTGGGTTGACCACGATGCCCGGCCATTGGTGGCCGGGCATCGCGGTTCAGTCCGCCAGCTCTGGCCGGTCGCGAAACTGCTCCAGCGCTTCGGGATTGGCCAGGGCGTCGGTGTTTTTCACCGGATCGCCATGCACCACGTTGCGCACCGCCAGCTCCACCACTTTGCCGCTGATGGTGCGCGGGATGTCGGTGACCGCAACGATTTTCGCCGGCACATGGCGTGGCGTGGTGTTGGCCCGGATCACCTGGCGGATCTGCTGTTCGAGTGCCTGATCCAGCGTCACGCCGTCCTTGAGGCGCACGAACAGCACCACACGCACGTCGTCCTGCCATTGCTGGCCGATGGCGACGCTGTCCAGCACCTGCGGGACTTTTTCCACCTGACGATAGATTTCCGCCGTGCCGATGCGCACGCCGCCGGGGTTGAGGACGGCGTCGGAGCGCCCATGGATCAGCATGCCACCGTGGGGCAATTGTTCGGCGTAATCACCCTGCGCCCAGACGCCGGGGAACAGACTGAAATAGGATTTGCGCAGTTTTTCGCCGTCCGCATCGTTCCACAAACCGATCGGCATGGCCGGAAAGTGCCGGGTACACACCAGCTCACCTTTCTCGCCGATCACCGGTTGGCCCGCGTCGTTCCACACCTCGACCGCCATCCCCAGGCTCTTGCCCATCATTTCGCCACGGCGCACCGGCAACATCGGGTTGCCGTTGACGAAACAGGAAATGATGTCGGTGCCGCCAGACATCGACGCCAGGCAAACGTCGGGCTTGAAGTCGCGATAAACGAAGTCGTAGCTCTGCGGCGACAAAGCCGAGCCGGTGCAGAGCAGGGTTTTCAGGCTGCTCAGGTCATGGCTTTGCCGGGGCTTGATGCCGCTGCTTTCCAGGGTCGCGAGAAATTTCGGGCTGGTGCCGAACACGCTGACCCGCTCGTCTTCGAGCAACTCCAGCAGGCGCTGGTTATCCGGGTGAAACGGCGAACCGTCGTACAGCACCACCGCGCTGCCCACCGCCAGCGCCGACACCAGCCAGTTCCACATCATCCAGCCGCACGTGGTGTAGTAGAACAAGCGATCGCCGGGACCCAGGTCGACGTGCAGCCCGTGTTCCTTGGCGTGCTGCAACAACGCGCCGCCAGCACTGTGGACGATGCACTTGGGCACGCCGGTGGTGCCGCTGGAATACAGCACGTACAGCGGATGATTGAAGGGTACGGCGACAAAACGGGGCTCACCGCCCGGCTGGTAGAATTCGTCCCACAGCGCCACGTCGGCTTCGGTGTGATAGTCCTCCACGCTGGTCGACGGCTGGGCGTAGGGCACGACGATCAACTGTTGCAGCGACGGCAGTTGTTCGAGGATTTCGTTGATCTTGGTGCGTTGGTCGATCTCCTTGCCGGCGTAACGATAACCGGCGCAGGTAATCAGCACTTTCGGCTCGATCTGGCCGAAGCGGTCGATCACCCCGTGGGTGCCGAAGTCTGGTGACGAACACGACCAGACGGCGCCCAGACTGGTGGTGGCGAGCATCGCCACCAGGGTTTGCCAGGTGTTGGGCATGCACGCTGCCACACGGTCACCAAGACCTACGCCGGCCGCTTGCAGGCTGGCCTGGAGTCCGGCGACGTGATGGGCCAGATCGGCCCAGGTCAGCAGTTCACGCTGGCCATTTTCCGCGATGGCGATCACCGCGATCGCGTCGTCACGCCGACGCAACAGGTGCTCGGCAAAGTTCAGGGTCGCGCCGGGAAACCATTCGGCGCTGGGCATTTGCGCGCCTTCACGCAGGACGGCTTCGGGTTGGGCGTGAAACTGGATGTCGAAGAAATCGACTATGGCCTGCCAGAAGTCCGGACGCTGCTCGACACTCCATTGGTGCAGGGACGCGTAGTCGGTCAGATTCAGCGAATGCCGTTCATTGACGAAGCGCCGAAAGGTGTCCATGCGGGATCGGGCGATACGGTTGGCATCGGGTTGCCAGAGGATGTCGGACATGGTTTGCCTCTTCTTATCGGTTTGATGCATGAAAGCAGTATTCCTGGCGGGAGCGACTGTCCTGGGCAAGCCCACTCCCACCAGAGGGCAGCACGACCCGGATTACTGGGCCAGCCACCCACCATCAATATTCCACGCCGCGCCACGCACCTGGCTGCCGGCCTCGCTGCACAGGAACAGCACCAGTTCGCCCAGATGCGCCGGGGTCACGAACTCCAGCGACGGCTGCTTCTCGGCCAGCAGATCGTGTTGCGCCTGCTGCGGATCGACGCCGTTGGCTGCGCGATCATCGATCTGTTTCTGCACCAGCGGCGTCAGCACCCAGCCCGGGCAGATGGCGTTGCAGGTGACGTTGCTGGTGGCGGTTTCCAGGCCGACCACTTTGGTCAGGCCGATCACCCCATGCTTGGCCGCAACGTAGGCAGCCTTGCCGGTCGAACCGACCTGGCCATGCACCGAGGCAATGTTGACGATCCGCCCCCAACCCTTGTCGCGCATGCCCGGCAGGCTCAGGCGCGTGCTGTGGAACACCGAGGACAGGTTGATCGCGATGATCGAGTCCCAGCGCTCCACCGGAAACTCTTCCACTGCGGCCACGTGCTGAATCCCGGCGTTGTTGACCAGAATGTCCACGCCGCCGAACTCACGTTCGGCGTAAGCGATCATGTCGGCGATCTGCGCCGGGTCGCTGACGTCGGCCGGATGGTGGCCGACCTTGCCACCGAACTGCGCGACTTCGGCGATGACTTTGGACGCGTCGCCGAAACCGTTGAGGATCAGGTTGGCCCCGGCTTTTGCCAGTGTCAGCGCGATGCCCAGGCCGATGCCGCTGGTGGAACCGGTGACCAGTGCGGTCTTGCCCGAAAGAGTCGTCATGAATACCTCACACAATGCCAGTGGCGTAGAAAGTGCCGATCACCACGAAAACCGCCAGGGTCTTGATCAGCGTAATACAGAAAATGTCCTTGTAGGCCTCGCGGTGAGTCAGGCCGGTGACTGCCAGCAGGGTGATCACCGCGCCGTTGTGCGGCAGAGTATCCATACCGCCACTGGCCATCGCGGCGACCCGGTGCAGGACTTCCAGAGGAATGTTCGCGGCGTTGGCGGCGTGGATGAATTGCTCGGACATCGCCGCCAGGGCAATGCTCATGCCGCCCGAGGCCGAACCGGTGATGCCGGCCAGCAGGGTGACGGTGATCGCTTCATTGACCAGCGGATTGGGAATGCTCTTGAGCCAGTCGGCCAGCACCAGAAACCCCGGCAGCGAGGCGATGACCGCACCGAAGCCGTATTCCGAGGCGGTGTTCATCGCCGCCAGCAACGCGCCGCTGACCGCACTTTTGCTGCCTTCGGCAAGCTTGCTGCGAATCGCCTGGAAGCCGAACACCAGCACCATCAGGATGCCCACCAACAGTGCTGCCTGCACCGCCCAGATTGCCGTGAGCTTGGCGATTTCAGTGGTGACCGGTGTGGCCATGCCTGGCAGCGCGAGGCTGTGGGTCTTGCCGTACCACTGCGGAATCCATTGGGTGAACAACAGGTTCATGATGCCCACCGCCAGCAACGGCGAAAGGGCGATCCACGGGTTCGGCAGTTTCAGGTCAGCAGCGGTTTCCGGCTCGTTGCGCAGTTCGGTGCCATACCCTTCGCCCGCGCGCTGCGCCTTGTTGCGCTGACGCTGAAGGAACAGCATCCCGGCGCAGAACACGAAAATCGTGCCGATCACGCCGAGCCATGGCGCGGCCCATGCGGTGGTGTTGAAAAACGTGCTGGGAATGATGTTCTGGATCTGCGGGGTGCCGGGCAGGGCGTCCATGGTGAAGGAGAACGCGCCGAGGGCGATGGTCGCCGGGATCAGGCGCTTGGGAATGTTGCTCTGGCGGAACATTTCGGCAGCGAACGGATACACCGCGAATACCACAACGAACAGCGATACGCCGCCGTAGGTCAGCAAGGCGCAGACCAGCACGATCACCAGCATCGCCTGACGGGTGCCAAGCAGGCGAATCGCGGCGGCAACGATCGAGCGCGAGAAACCCGACAGCTCGATCAGCTTGCCGAACACCGCGCCGAGCAGGAACACCGGAAAGTACAGTTTGATGAAGCCAACCATTTTCTCCATGAACACCCCGGTAAACGCAGGCGCCACGGCGGAAGGATCGGTCAGCAGGACAGCGCCGAGGGCGGCGATGGGGGCAAAGAGGATAACGCTGTAGCCACGATAGGCGGCGAGCATCAGCAGCGCGAGCGCTGCCAGGGCGATGATCACACTCATTGAGTGCTCCTTCCGATTGTTATTTTTGTGGGGTGAAACGTTGTAGGAAGAGGCTATAGCCAGATTTGTGCCATAAGCTCAAGTTATTGAAATATAAGGAAATTCGTTGTTTCTACTGCAGGGTCTTTGAGGGTTTTGTCTCTATTCTGAGACTTTGTTGGCGCTGAGGGCCTCTCCGCGGGCAAGCCCGCTCTCAAAGGAAGACCCGGATCAAGCCATGGGAGTGGGCTTGCCCGCGAAGTTTTGATATTTCTTTATTCGGAGACTCAAGTCTCTTTATTGAGACTCAGCAATTCCCAGGGCGACCATTTTCTTGTACAGCGTCGAGCGCCCCAGCCCCAGACGCGCCGCCGCTTCGATCACTTTCCCCCCGCATTGCGCCAGAGTGGCCTGAATCAATTGTCGGTCGAAGCGCTCTCGGGCCTGGCTGAATGTTTCCCCGGTAACCGGCTCTAGCACGGGTTCGGCGGGGCGCTCCACCGGCGTGAAAGTCCCGATCGCCGCACGGATGTCAGCCTGGGTGAGCATCAGGTCATCGCTGAGCAACGCCGCGCGCTCCAGCACGTTGCGCAGCTCGCGGATATTGCCCGGCCAGGCATGCTGCCCGAGCAGTTCCAGCGCCTCGCGGTTCAATTCATGCTGGCTGCGCAATTCCTCAAGGATCGCTTCGCTGAGGGCGGGCAGGTCGTCCAGTCGTTCGCGCAGGGGCGGGACATGGATCGGCAGGACGTTGAGGCGGTAATACAGGTCGGCGCGGAACTCGCCGCGCTTGATTGCCGCCTGCAGATCCGTCGAAGTCGCCGCGATCACCCGCACATCACTCTGGATCACTTCGTTGGAGCCGACCGGTTCGAACTCCTTCTCCTGCAACACCCGCAGCAGCTTGCTTTGCAGCGGCAATGGCATGTCGCCGATTTCGTCGAGAAACAGCGTACCGCCCTGGGCGATCTGCAATTTGCCGGTGCGGCCCTTGCGGTCGGCGCCGGTGAACGCGCCGGGGGCGGTGCCGAAGAACTCCGCTTCGAGCAGGGCTTCAGGAATCGCCGCGCTGTTGATGCTGACGAAAGCCTTGTGCGCCCGTGGCGAAGCACCATGAATGGCCTGGGCCAGCAATTCCTTGCCGGAGCCGGTCTCGCCGAGCAGCAGCACCGGCGAATCGGCGCTGGCACTGCGACGGGCGCGGCGTTTGACTTCGAGGCTCGCGGCACTGGTGCCGATGAAGTGCGCGAAATTGTATTTGGTCTGCCGCGCCCGTAGCAGCGAGCGGGTCGAGGCCAGTTCTTCCTGCATGCTCAGGTAACGCTTGAGCATCGGCGACAGCGTGCGCAATTCGTCGAACAGGGCAAAGCCGATGGCGCCGATCACCGCGCCCGCGTTGTCGTGGATCGGCAGGCGCATCACCACCAGCGGCTCCTTGGGCGTGTCCTGCATGTCCAGCAGGATCGGCCGTCCGGTGCGTACCACTTCGCGTAGCAGGCTGCCGGGGATCACGCTTTCGCAGGGCTTGCCGATGGCGCCGGCCGCCGACTCCAGGCCGAAACGCCGGGCGTAACGCTCGTTCATCCAGACGATGTTGGCGTCGCGGTCGACGATCACCGTGCCCTCGCTCGATTGCTCGATGATCTCGAACAGCGAGCGGATCGCCAGGGTGCGAACCCGTTGGTAGTCCTTGAGGTTTTCGGTGGTGTTCATGGGCGGGGGAATCCAGGTTTTTAGTTGTCTGGGAGGGTCTAGCCCGGATGTGCCGCTGCCAACAGCTCTTTGGTGTACGGATGCTGGGGCGAGTCGAATACGTCGTGACTGGCGCCGCGTTCGACCACTTTGCCGTCCTTGATCACGATCATGTCATGGGCCAGCGCGCGCACCACGGCGAGGTCGTGGCTGATGAAAAGGTAAGTCAGGCCATGTTTTTCCTGAAGCTGGCGGAGCAGGGCGACGACTTGCTTTTGCACCGTGCGATCCAGTGCCGAGGTCGGTTCGTCGAGCAGGATCAGCGCCGGTTTCAGCACCAGTGCCCGGGCGATGGCGATGCGCTGGCGCTGGCCACCGGAGAACTCGTGGGGGTAGCGGTGGCGGCTTTCCGGGTCGAGACCGACTTCCTTGAGGACCCGGATCACCTCGGCGTCGCACTCGCCAGCGCTGGTCTGGCAATGCACCTCCATGCCTTCGCTGATGATCTGCGCCACCGACATTCTCGGGCTGAGGCTGCCGAACGGGTCCTGAAACACCACCTGCATCTGCCGCCGCCATGGCCGCAGCTGCTTCTGGTTGAGGCCATCGAGGGCTTCGCCCTGAAAGCGGATGCCGCCCTCGGAATCGAGCAGCCGCAGAATCGCCTGACCCAGCGTCGACTTGCCGGAACCCGACTCGCCGACGATGCCCAGCGTCTTGCCGCGCTGGATATTCAGACTGATGCCGTCCACCGCACGCAGGTATTTCTTGCGCTGGAACAAGCCGCCGCCGACCGGGAAGTCGACTCGCAGATCATCGACTTCCAGCACATTCTCGCGCTCGTCCCGAGGCAGCGCTTCGCCTTCCGGCTCGGCGTTGAGCAGCACGCAGCTGTAAGGATGCTGCGGTGCGGTAAACAGGGTTTCGCACGGCGCCTGCTCGACGATTTGCCCGGCCTTCATCACGCACACCCGTTGCGCGATGCTGCGCACCAGATTGAGGTCGTGGCTGATCAGCAGCAGCGACATGCCCAGGCGCTGTTGCAGGGATTTGAGCAGCAGCAGAATCTTGCGTTGCACGGTGACATCGAGGGCGGTGGTCGGCTCGTCGGCGATCAACAGTTCCGGTTCGCAGGCCAGGGCCATGGCGATCATCACCCGTTGCCGCTGGCCACCGGACAGTTGATGCGGGTAGGCCTTGAGGCGTTCCTGGGGTTTCTGGATGCCCACCAGCTCAAGCAGTTCGAGAATGCGTCGCTGCGCAGCCTTGCCACCCAGGCCCCGGTGCAACAGCAGGGTTTCACCGATCTGCTTCTCGATGGTGTGCAGCGGATTGAGCGAGGTCATCGGCTCCTGGAAGATCATGGCGATGCGGTTGCCGCGCAGGTCACGCAGGGTCTTGGCGTCGGCGCCGACCAGTTCCTGACCGCGATAGCGGATGCTGCCGGTGGTCAGGGCCTCGGTTTCGGGAAGCAGTTGCAGGATCGAGTGGGCAGTCACCGATTTGCCCGAACCCGACTCGCCAACCAGCGCCAGACACTCGCCGGGGCGGATGTCCAGGCACAGGTCGCGCACGACGGTCTGGCCGTGGAAGGCGACGCTCAGTTCGCGGATTTCGATCAGGTTTTCACTCATGTCGGCCTCCGCCTCAGGAACGTGGATCGAAGGCGTCACGCAACGCTTCGCCGATGAATACCAATAAAGAAAGAATCAGCGCCAGGGTGAAGAACGCCGTCAGCCCCAGCCATGGCGCCTGCAGGTTCTGTTTGCCCTGGCCGATCAGCTCACCCAGCGACGCACTGCCGGCCGGCATGCCGAAACCGAGAAAATCGAGGGCCGTGAGGGTGGAAATCGCGCCGGTCAGAATGAACGGCAGATAACTCAATGTCGCGTTCATCGCGTTGGGCAGAATGTGCCGGAAGATCACCTTGCGGTCGGTCAGGCCCAACGCCCGTGCGGCTTTGACGTATTCCAGATTGCGCCCGCGCAGAAACTCGGCCCGCACCACGTCCACCAGCGCCAGCCAGGAAAACAGCGCCATGATTCCCAGCAGCCACCAGAAATTCGGCTCGACGAACCCGGAGAGAATGATCAGCAGGTACAACACCGGCAATCCCGACCAGACCTCGAGCAGGCGTTGACCGAGCAGGTCGACCCAGCCGCCGTAATAACCTTGCAGCGCACCGGCAGCGATACCGATCAGCGCGCTGACGAAGGTCAGCATCAGGGCGAACAGAATCGACACCCGCGCGCCGAAAATCACCCGCGCCAACACGTCTCGCGCCTGATCGTCGGTGCCCAGCCAGTTGACGGCCGATGGCGGGCTCGGCGCCGGTTTGTTGAGGTCATAGTTTGGCGTGTCATCACTGAACGGAATCGGCGGGAACAGCAGCCAGCCGCCATCCTTGCGGATCAGGCTTTGCACGTAGTCGCTGCGGTAATCGGCCTGGAACGGCAGTTGTCCGCCGAACTCCTGTTCGGTGTGACGCTTGAACACCGGGAAATACCATTGGCCCTGATAACTGACGATCAGCGGTTTGTCGTTGGCGATCAGCTCACCGCCGAGCGTGAGCAGGAACAGGCCGATAAACAGCCACAACGACCACCAGCCCCGGCGGTTTTTCTTGAAGCGCTGGAAACGACGACGCCCCAGAGGCGAGAGCTTGAACATCAGGCATTCCTCGCGGCGAAGTCGATACGCGGGTCGACGAGGGTGTAGCACAGGTCGCCGATCAGTTTTATCAGCAGGCCGAACAGGGTGAAGATGAACAGCGAGCCGAACACCACCGGGTAGTCCCGGGACACGGCGGCTTCGTAGCTCATGCGCCCGAGGCCATCGAGGGAGAAGATCACCTCGATCAACAGGGAACCGGCGAAGAACACGCTGATGAACGCCTGGGGAATCCCCGACACCACCAGCAACATCGCGTTGCGGAATACATGGCCGTACAGCACCCGGCGCTCGCTCAGACCCTTGGCCCTGGCGGTGACCACGTACTGGCGCGTGATTTCATTGAGGAACGAGTTCTTGGTGAGGATGGTGAGGGTGGCGAAACCGCCGATCACCAGCGCCGTGACGGGCAATACCAGATGCCAGAAATAGTCGGCGATCTTGCCCAGGGTCGACAGCGATTCGAAGTTGTCCGAGACCAGTCCGCGCACCGGGAACCAGTTCAGCGACGTGCCGCCGGCAAACACCACGATCAGGAACATCGCGAACAGGAACGCCGGCATCGCGTAGCCGATGATGATCGCGGTGCTGCTCCAGATATCGAAATGGCTGCCGTGGTGTACCGCCTTGCGGATGCCCAGCGGGATCGACACCAGGTAGGTAATCAGCGTCGCCCAGAGCCCGAGGGAAATGGTCACCGGCATTTTCTGCAGGATCAGGTCGGTGACCGTCGCGCCACGGAAGAAGCTCTTGCCGAAGTCCAGCTGCGCGTAATTCTTGAGCATCAGCCACAGGCGTTCGTGGGCCGGTTTGTCGAAGCCGTACTGTTTTTCGATGTCCTTGATCAGTTGCGGGTCGAGGCCTCGGCTGGCGCGGGAGGTTCCGCTCATGGTTTCGCCGGAGCCGCCACCGACGCTGGCGCCGCCAATGCCCTGCAAATGGGCGATGGCCTGTTCCACCGGGCCGCCGGGCGCGGCCTGGATGATCACGAAATTGACCAGCAGGATGATCACCAGCGTCGGAATGATCAGCAGCAGGCGCCGCAGTATGTAAGCCCACATCAATGCGGCCCTCCGGGTCTGCCACGGCTGATTTTCTCGGCCGTCATCTGCTGGTTGGTCAGCGGTGTGCTGCTGATTTCCCACCAGCTCTCGATCGCTTCGTCATTGCTGGCTTGTACGGCGGGCATGCCGAACCGGTTCCACCAGACGGTGGAGGTGCCTGGCGGGTAGTAATTGGGAATCCAGTAGTAGTTCCATTGCAGCACCCGGTCCAGCGCATGGGCGTAACGCAGCATGTCGGGCTGGGTCGAGGCGCGGATCAGGCCGTTGATCAAGGTGTCGACCGCTGGATTCTTCAGCACCATGTAGTTGTTGGCGCCGGGATCGTTGGCCGAGGCCGAGCCAAAGTAGTTCAGCAGTTCGCCGCCGGGCGAGGTGGTGACCGGGTAGCCGGTGACGATCATGTCGTAGTCGCGGCTCATCAGGCGATTGACGTACTGCGAGGAGTCGATGCGGCGAATGTTCAGGTCGATGCCGATCTGTTTCAGGGTGCGCTTGTAGGGCAGCAACAGACGATCCATGCCGTTCTGGCTGACCAGAAAGGTGAAACTCAACGGCTCGCCCTGAGCGTTGACCAGTTGGTCGCCGTCCGGTTTCCAGCCGGCCTGCTCCAGCAACTCCAGCGCCTGCAACTGCTTGTCGCGGATCAGCCCGCTGCCATCGGTTTTCGGCGCTTCGAACACCTGGGTGAAAACTTCATCGGGAACCCGCCCGCGCAGGGGTTCGAGAATTTTCAGCTCGGCGGCATCCGGCACTGCATTGGCGGCCAGATCACTGTTGGAAAAGTAGCTCTGCTGGCGGATGTACATATTGCGCATCATCTGCCGGTTGCTCCATTCGAAATCCCAGAGCATGGCCAGGGCCTGTCGTACCCGGCGGTCCTGGAACATCGGTTTTTGCAGGTTGAACACAAAGCCCTGGGCCGATTGCGGCGCCTCGGTGGCCAAGTGCGCCTTTTGCAGGCGCCCGTCGCTCAGGGCCGGGCTGTCGTAGCCGATGGAGTAGCCCGTGGCGGAGAACTCGCGGTTGTAGTCATAGGCCCCCCCGCGCAGCACCTGGCGGGCGACGTCGGTGTCGCCGAAGTATTCGATGCTGAAATGATCGAAGTTGTACAGGCCACGGCTCACCGGCAGGTCCTTGCCCCACCAGTCGGGATTGCGTTCAAAGGTGATGCTGCGTCCGGAGTCGACCTTGCCGACCCGATACGGGCCGCTGCCCAGCGGCGCCTCGTAACCGCCGCCACCGGCGAAATCGCGGGTCTTCCACCAGTGTTCGGGAAAGACCGGCAGGGTGGCGATGTCCAGCGGCAGGGTGCGGTTTTCGTTGCTCTTGAAGTCGAAGCGGATCGTCAGCGGCGCCTCGACCTCAACATCTTTGACGTCGGCGAACTGGGTGCGATAGCGCAGACTGCCCTGGGTCATCAGCAAATCGTAGGTGTAGCGCACGTCTTCGGCGGTGATCGGCTTGCCGTCAGCGAAGCGAGCCTTTGGGTTGATGAAGAAACGCAGCGACAGACCATCATCCGAGCGCTCCATTTTCTCTGCCACCAGGCCGTAGACGGTGTAGGGTTCGTCCAGCGAGCGCTGGGCCAGCGGCGAGTACACCATGCCGTCGATCTGGGTGACGCCGATGCCTTTGTCTATATAAGGCAGGATGTGATCGAAATGGCCGATCTCGACGGCCGAGCGACGCATCGTTCCGCCTTTCGGCGCCTGGGGGTTGGTGTAGGCGAAGTGGCTGAAGCTGGCCGGGTATTTCGGCGCTTCACCATAAACGGTCAACGCATGCTGTGGTGCGGCGTTCACCCCCGAGCAACCCAGCAGCAGGGCTACGGCAGTGAACATCAATGTGGAGAAAGCCAGTCGCATTTTCAGCCTTAGAGCCGGGTGATCGATAAGCGCAATTTGTACGCGAGCGGCGCGCCGGTCGCCAGCCCAATCGTGTGTCTGAAACACAACGGCCCACCAAAGGGCGGGCCGTTGCACAGCAGGTCTGCGGACAGATCAGTCCTGACGGCTGGTGACTTCCAGCAGGTGATAACCGAACTGGGTCTTCACCGGGCCCTGCACGACGTTGATCGGTGCGCTGAACACCACGGTGTCGAACTCCTTGACCATCTGGCCCGGGCCGAACGAACCCAGGTCACCGCCCTGGCGGCTGGACGGGCAGGTGGAGTTGGCCTTGGCCACCTCGGCGAAATCGGCACCGGCTTCGATCTGGGCCTTGAGTTCGTTGCACTTGTCTTCGCTGGAAACCAGGATGTGGCGGGCAGTGGCTTTAGCCATGGGAAACTCTCCAATCAATTTCAGTAAAGTGCGGAGCCTACCGGATTCAGTGGCCGATTTCTCGGCAAAGTTCCGCCAGGCTGTCCAATGCCTGTTATCAGAGATTCTTCGCTCGCAGGCGTGCGGCATGCTCAACATACAGCTCGACCGGATCCAGTGGAGCCGTGCGCTGACCAGCGGTCCGGCGCAGGCTGCCCAAGTGATCGAGCGGATAGTCGGAACGTACCACCGTGCCCAGGTGCGAGCTGAACCGGCCCACAAAACCGTCATTTTGCGCGGGTTCGGTAATGAAGTACTCCGATAACGCCTGACACAGGTTCTGAACCGGGTCGAGGTCGCGGCCGTTCGCCGGCGGCACCACGCCACTCCAGGAGAAGTAGCGAACACCGTTGACCAGCTCGGCCCCGTGCCCGCCCCAGACCTGCGGCAAGCCCTGTGGGTACTTGTCATTGAAGTCGCCGACCCCTTCGGTGGTCAGTGCATTCAGTGCGGCGAGGGCATTCTGCGGCAGGGCGGTGCTGCCGCTGAGCAGGGACAGAAAGTTGGAGAACAGCGTGGCGACATTCTGCGCGACGTTCTCCGGCAGGCGTCCCGGGATCAGCGCCTTGCGCAGGAAGTCCGCCAGCTCCGAACCATGGTTCGGCCCGCTGACCGAGGTCACCGAGGCGACGTTGTCGGGGGCAAGGGCTGCCGCATAGCGAGCGGCGAGTGCGCCCTGACTGTGACCGATCAGGTTGACTTTGCCAGCGCCTGTGCCTCGCAGCACGCAGCCGATCTGCGAGAGCAATTGTTCGCCTCGCACCTCGTTGTCATGGGTTGCCGAGAGATGGGCCACAAATACGCGGCTGCCGCTCGCCTTCAGGGCCTGCTTGACCTCGTGAAACAGTTCGAAAGAACCGATGCGCTCGAATCCGAACAGACCGTGCACCAACAGGATGGGATAACGGGTTGAAGCATTCCGTTGCATGTTCTTACCTTTTTCGCAGAAGTTCATCGGTGAAATCTGCGTGCAACTCTAAAACACTCATCTCGCTGGCGAAGTACGAAGCGGCTTCGGGGGCTGCCGGAAACTGGACTAGGATCCGTAAGATTTTTCGGATCTTTATGAAATCCGGGTCGGAATATTTAGACATCTTTTGCATCCGCCGAAGTGATTTCCTGCCGCTTGCCTACTTTCTCCGTCGTGATTGCCTCTGCCTTGCGGCGTACCGTGCCGACATCGAACCTTTGCCGATTCGCGTTTCAATTCAGCTTGCCAGCGCAGTCATTGACGACCGCGCTACATCCAGGGAATGGAGTTACGAATGACTACTCAGGCAATACAGCCCACCGCGCTGTCATCACAATGGACCGGTGCCGCTCCGCCGACGGGAGCAGGCCATCTCAGTCTTAAAATCGACGAGAACTCGCTGGAGCTTTGTTATGGCCCGGGCCAGCTCGCCAGTGCTGACCCGGTCGGCATGCTGGAAGCGCCAAGGCTCGACTCGGTCGATGGCGCGGTGCTCGATCCGGCGCTGTCGAGAGGCATTGTCCGGGTCGCGCCTTATCCAGGCATGGCGTGCGGCGACAAACTGATATTGAGGTGGGATGGACTGGATTTGGAGGGATATGCCTACCAGCATGAAATTGTCCGCTTCGTCAGTGAGGGACAGGTGGGCAAGGAAGTGGTGTTCGTGGTCAAGGGCATGCACATCGCGGCGCTGGACGGCGGTTCGCTGGACGTTTACTGGATGCTCATCAGCGCCGCGCGGGCTGAGCCGCTGTCTTCTGCCCGGCTGCAACTGAGCGTGGGTGATTCGGCGCTCCGGTTGCTGGCCCCGCATGTGGAGGAATCGGCGGGGGAGGTGCTGGATCCGGATCGGGTGTCGCACGGCGTATCCGTCACCCTCCAGCCCTACGCGCGAATGACCGCCGGAGACCGGATTTTGCTGTCGTGGCAAGGTGCGACGACGGCCACTGAATACAGCGACGCCTTGCTCGTCGAATCTTTTTCCGTTGGCGAGAACCTGTCGTTCTGGGTGGCGCCTGAGACCGTGACGGCCCACATCGGCGACAAAGTGACGGTGCGCTACCGGGTTCTGCAAGCAAGTGGGGCGACTCGGGACTCCGAGCCGACACGCATTGTGTTTGCTGCATTGAATCGAGGGGTTCTGGACGCTCCCGATGTCCTCGAGGCCGAGGATGGCGTGCTGGACGTGGAGGACTCGATCGACGGAATTACCGTGGTCGTCGGCAATGCCCAGGTGCAGGAAGGGGAGTTGGTGTACCTCAAGTGCGATGGCGAACTGTTCAATCACCGTGACGACCGGGAGATCACCCGGGATATGGCCGGGCAGCCACTGGTGTTCATCGTGCCTCATCGATTCTGGCGTGAACATGCAGGCCTGACGGTACGCGTGGCGTACTCCGTGGAGCATCTGGACGATGTCAGTCAGGAGTCCGCCGTCACTGAGGTGCGTGTCGAGCGTTAACGCTCTATGCGAGTCCATCCTTCCGGTGGGTGCGGATCGCCGGAAGGATGGTTTTGCCGTCAGGCCCGAGCCTGTGCGCGAAGGCGTTCGGCGGCGTCCCGCAGCAAGCGTTCGGTTGCGTCGAAGCCGAGACAGCCATCGGTCACCGAAACGCCGTAGCGCAGTGGCGGGTTCAAAGGCTGGCAGCCTTCGAACAGGTGCGATTCGATCATCATGCCGATCAGCGAGCGGTTGCCTTGCAGGCGTTGTTCAAGCACATCGTTGAACACCGCTGGTTGGCGTGATGGGTCCTTGCCGCTGTTGGCATGGCTGCAATCGACCATGATCCGGTCCGGAATCTTCAAACGGTCGAGTTCGGCGTTGATCCGGGCCACGCTCTTACGATCGTAGTTCGGCCCCTGATGACCGCCTCGCAGCACCAGATGGGTATCCGCATTGCCGGCTGTCTGAATGATGGCTGGGTGGCCCTGGCTGTCCACGCCGAAGTGCCGGTGCGGATGAGAGGCCGAGCGCATGGCGTCGACCGCAATGGCCACACCCCCATCGGTGCCGTTCTTGAAGCCGACGGGCATGCCCAGGCCACTCGCCATTTCGCGGTGAATCTGCGATTCGGTGGTGCGGGCGCCGATAGCCACCCAACTGAGCAGATCATCGAAGTAACCGGCGGCCATGGGTTGAAGCAATTCAGTAGCCACGGGCAGGCCGAGGCGGATCATGGCCAGCATTAGCTCGCGGGACAGGGTCAGGCCACCAGCCATGTCGTCGCTGCCATCGAGATGCGGGTCATAGGCCAGACCTTTCCAGCCGACCGTGGTACGCGGTTTTTCGACGTAGGCGCGCATCACCAGCAACATTTCGTCGCTGACGTCTCTGGCGAGTCGGGCAAGTTTGTCGGCGTATTCGATGGCCGATTGCGGGTCGTGGATCGAGCAAGGGCCGACGATCACCAGCATGCGCTGATCTTCACCGTTGAGAATCGCGCGAACCGCCTGGCGGTGAGCCGCGATCTGCTGGGTCAGCAAATGACTCAGGGGCAATTGCTGCTTGAGTTGCAACGAGCTGGGCAGACGCAGGGTCAGTGCTTCGTTGGCAGGGGAAATAGTGGACAGCGGCAGAGCAGAAACAGACGAATTCATAAGGATCTTCCTGGGCTGGCGGCGGGTGCTTCCCGCTCGCTCGGCCCTACTGGGGTGTTCGACAATTGGCCGTATTGGCTACGTGTGTGTGCTTGCCACCTGTGGGTGACCGATCGGAGGCGGCAGGCTGTCCCGAGCGGAGGCTGGTAAATCGCCAGGCGGTAAAACTGTCGTAACGGTAATAAGTGGCGTAGTTCATGTCGTGATTCCTCAAAGTGTCTGGTGTGTTGCTGAAAAAATGTACAGCCTGAAAAAACAAAACCCCCGGTCGGGGAGGCCGACCGGGGGTTGAGAATTCTCTGGTGGGCGTCCCGTTGTCATGGGCGCCGTTTGGGTATCAGGCGCGCCAGTGGCTAAACCAATACCCAAAATAAAAGCTGACCGGAGCGCAAACGTCAGTCGCCCGGGCAGCCGAAACCGAGCGCAGGGCGCTGGCGGTACGAAGCTGTGAAGGGGCGTTGAACATGGTCTGTCTCCGATGAATGCGCCGAGCTTACTAGAGGCAACTGCGCGTCAGCAATCAGAAAATGCTATCGAATGTGCAAGAGAGCATCTATCGATCGACTGCGCGCAAGGTTGTGACACACTCTGAAGTGTACTTAGCTCCATGAGGAAAACCTGTCAGTAATGGCAGGCACCGAATCTGGACGATCAAGAACAGGACAAGGTTTGAATGACATTCCAGTTACGCCGGGCAACGCCAGCCGACCTGCCGTTCGCTCGAGAGCTCACTTGCCGGAACATGCTGCGCTACTACATTCACTATGATCTGCTTTGGCAGGACGACGGGTTCGATCTGGCCTGGTCCGGCCGCGACAATTGGCTGATTTTTCGCAGCGAGGCGCTTTGCGGCTTCTTCAGCCTGAGTCGGGATGCACGAGCGTTGTACATCCGCGAGTTGCAGATGGATGAAGCGTTTCAGCGCCAGGGGGCTGGAAGTTGGGCGATCGATCAGGTTATTGCCGTGGCTCGTCATGAGAAGCGTCCGGCGTTGCGTCTGACGGTGTTCAAGAACAACCCGGCGCAAAAACTGTATCTGAGCAAAGGGCTGGTGGTGCAGGGTGAGGATGAGTGTTTCCTGCGCATGCAGCTGGATTTCAGTACAGGTGTTCTCTGAAACGCACGGCCGGCAAGCCTTCGATGATGAATTGAAACTTTTTATATGCGGCTTTCCGCTAGGTCTGCCCGGCACTTTTTGCTAAGGTGTCCGGCATCCCAATAAGACCATATCGCGAGGTGTCTGCTTGATTAGGGTGCTAGTGGTCGATGACCATGATCTCGTTCGTACAGGCATTACACGTATGCTGGCCGATATCGATGGCCTGCAAGTGGTTGGCCAGGCCGAGTCCGGGGAAGAATCCCTGATCAAGGCTCGTGAGCTGAAGCCCGACGTAGTGCTGATGGACGTCAAGATGCCTGGCATCGGCGGCCTGGAAGCCACGCGCAAATTGCTGCGCAGCCATCCCGACATCAAAGTGGTTGCCGTTACCGTGTGTGAGGAAGATCCTTTTCCTACACGGTTGTTGCAGGCTGGCGCCGCCGGGTATCTGACCAAGGGCGCGGGACTTCCGGAAATGGTTCAGGCGATTCGCCTGGTGTTCGCCGGTCAGCGCTATATCAGCCCGCAAATCGCCCAGCAACTGGCGATCAAATCCTTCCAGCCAACCAACGATTCGCCGTTCGATGCCTTGTCCGAACGGGAAATCCAGATCGCGTTGATGATTGTCGGCTGTCAGAAGGTGCAGATCATTTCCGACAAATTGTGCCTGTCGCCAAAGACCGTCAACACTTACCGTTACCGCATTTTCGAGAAGCTCTCGATCAGCAGCGATGTCGAGTTGACGTTGTTGGCGGTTCGCCACGGCATGGTTGATGCCAGTCTCTGACCATGACCGAAACATTTGACTCCGGCGCCTTCCTGTCGACCGTCAGCGGGCGCCCCGGCGTATATCGCATGTTCGACGGCGAGGCGCGTCTGCTGTACGTGGGCAAGGCCAAGAACCTCAAGAAGCGTCTGGCCAGCTATTTTCGCAAGACCGGTCTGGCCCCGAAAACCGCCGCGCTGGTCGGTCGGATCGCCCAGGTCGAAACGACCATCACCGCCAACGAAACCGAAGCGCTGCTGCTTGAACAGACCCTGATCAAGGAGTGGCGGCCGCCGTACAACATCCTGTTGCGCGACGACAAATCCTATCCCTATGTGTTTTTGTCTGACGGACAGTTCCCGCGCCTGAGCATCCATCGCGGCGCCAAGAAGGCCAAGGGCAAGTATTTCGGCCCTTATCCGAGCGCGGGAGCGATTCGCGAAAGCCTCAGCCTGCTGCAAAAGACTTTTTTCGTACGTCAGTGCGAGGACAGTTACTACAAAAACCGCACCCGACCCTGTCTGCAATATCAGATCAAACGCTGCAAGGCGCCTTGTGTCGGCCTGGTCGAGCCTGAGGTCTACGCCGAGGATGTACGTCACTCGGTCATGTTCCTCGAAGGGCGCAGCCATGCGCTGACCAACGAACTCTCCACCGCGATGGAAGAGGCGGCGATCAATCTCGAATTCGAGCGCGCCGCCGAGTTGCGCGATCAGGTTGCGCTGCTGCGCCGGGTTCAGGATCAGCAGAGCATGGAGGGCGGTACGGGCGATATCGACGTCATCGCAGCCTTCGTCAATCCAGGGGGCGCGTGTGTTCATCTGATCAGCGTGCGTGGCGGGCGCGTGCTCGGCAGCAAGAACTTCTTCCCTCAGGTCGGGATCGAGGAGGAAGTGGGCGAAGTCATGGCTGCGTTTTTGGGCCAGTATTTCATCAGCAGTCCCGAGCGCGATTTGCCGAGCGAGCTGATCGTCAACGTGGTTCATGAAGACTTCCCTGCGCTGATCGAAGCAATCCAGGAACTGCGCGGGCGCGAATTGACCATCAGCCATCGCGTGCGGGGTACTCGAGCGCGATGGCAGCAACTGGCCGTGACCAATGCCGAACAGGCGCTGGGAGCAAGGCTTGCCAACCGGCAACATGTTGCGGCGCGTTTCGACGCACTGGCCGAAGTATTGAATCTGGATGAACCGCCGCAGCGTCTTGAGTGCTATGACATCAGTCACTCCAGCGGTGAGGCGACGGTGGCGTCCTGCGTGGTGTTCGGCCCGGAAGGCGCGATCAAATCGGATTACCGGCGCTATAACATCGAGGGCGTGACAGCGGGTGACGACTATGCCGCCATGCATCAGGCCCTGACCCGACGCTTCAGCAAGCTGAAGGAGGGCGAGGGCAAGTTGCCGGATATTCTGTTGGTGGACGGTGGCAAGGGGCAGTTGTCGATGGCTCGCGATGTACTGAACGAACTGGCGGTGCCGGATTTGATTCTGCTCGGCGTGGCAAAGGGGGCAACACGCAAGGCCGGGTTCGAAACGTTGTATCTAAATGATGCAGCGCACGAGTTCACTTTGCGGGGTGATTCACCTGCCTTGCACCTGATCCAGCAGATTCGCGATGAAGCCCACCGGTTCGCAATCACTGGCCACCGCGCGCGTCGCGGTAAAACCCGGCGTACGTCAACGCTGGAAGGGGTCGCCGGAGTAGGTCCGACCCGTCGCCGGGATCTGCTGAAACATTTTGGTGGATTGCAGGAGCTGTCTCGTGCAAGCATCGAAGAGATCGCCAAAGCCCCGGGGATCAGTAAAAAGCTCGCAGAGTCGATTTATGCAAACCTGCATAGTGAGTAGAATGCCCATTCACCTCGTAGCCAGTTGTGCCGATGAATATCCCTAATCTGATTACCGTTCTCCGCGTCCTGCTCATCCCGATTTTCATTTTGCTGTTCTACCTGCCTTACCAATGGAGTTACCTTGCCTCGGCTTCGGTATTTGCCTTTGCTGCGGCGACCGACTGGCTCGATGGCTATCTGGCGCGCCGCCTGGAGCAAAGTACGCCGTTTGGAGCGTTTCTCGATCCGGTCGCCGACAAACTGATGGTCGCCGTCGCCCTGGTGCTGCTGGTGCAGGAGCATGGCAATCTTTGGCTTACGCTGCCGGCAGCGGTCATCATCGGTCGCGAGATCGTTGTTTCAGCCTTGCGTGAGTGGATGGCCGAACTCGGAGCCCGAGCCCATGTGGCCGTGTCCAACCTCGGCAAATGGAAAACCGCCGCGCAAATGCTCGCGCTGGTGATCCTGCTGGCCAATCCGAAGGATTTCAGCTTCTGGGTTTTCATCGGCTATGCGCTGCTGATGGTTTCCGCAGGCCTGACTTTGTGGTCGATGGTCCAGTACCTTCGGGCTGCCTGGCCACATCTGAAGACCGATGTTGAAAAGAAATAAAACTTTTTTGAATCAAAGGGTTGACGGGGCTTCTTAATTCTATAGAATGCGCCCCACACCAAGCGGGAATAGCTCAGTTGGTAGAGCACGACCTTGCCAAGGTCGGGGTCGCGAGTTCGAGTCTCGTTTCCCGCTCCAATTTGTACACGTTCGTTGTCGTGCTACTAGATAGCGAATGTTTTGAGGCCGAGTAGCAAAATGGTTATGCAGTGGATTGCAAATCCACCTACGCCGGTTCGATTCCGACCTCGGCCTCCACTATAAACAAGCTCCGTAGATCCATGATTTACGGAGCTTTTTTATTTCTATCTCGCTGCAAGATTTAGTCTCTAAATCGACCGCCGCGAACTTGCTTCACAGGGAAGTGATGTATATATTTCCCCCTCGGTTGCTTGAGCGCCAATCCTGTCAGGATCGTGAATGAGCAGCGGAGAATCGCTACACCGCGCTACCGCCCGAATGGCGAAACTGGTAGACGCATGGGACTTAAAATCCCCCGCTCGTAAGGGCGTGCCGGTTCGATTCCGGCTTCGGGCACCATGAATATCAAGGGCTTGCATGAGATACCTCATGCAAGCCCTTAGTTCTTTTTTCCGCAATCAAAAAGTCTTTTCCGCAATTCGTGACCGTCAGTCACTTCGTAGGGGTAACCTTCAGACCCTTGCGCATTCGGATGTACTGTTCTGTCATCCCGACGGCTGTATGTCCTAGCTGATCCCGAGCTTCTCGGATGCTCCCTGTTGACTCCTCCTTATCCGTCGCCGCTTTTGCTCTTAGGTCGCGCATCTGAAATTCTGCTTTTGGAATCCCGGCTGCTTCCCTAGAGTCATCAAACCGTTTTCTGAGCATGCTGGTCGTCATTGGCTGTCCAGAGTCGATTACTACCAGGTGTGTTGATCTGATTTTGTGTCCAGCCTTTCGTGTCACGATTCGATCGATACGACTTTGAGTTCACCAATGATCTCGATCCTTCGTTTAGCCCCAGTCTTGCCTTGCTGAACGGAGAGCTTCCCGTCTTTTATGTCTCGCTCATCCATCTTCAATGTGTCTGCGATCCTCTGACCTGTTGGGTAGAGCAGGTCCAAAGCGTCTCTCAATGGCTGATCGGCATGCTGATAGGCGCTGGCAAGTACGTCGTCTTCAATATATATCGCGACCGGTTTCTTTATTGCCTTTCACGCCCGAGCAAGGATTTGCCAAGGATGTATAGCCATTCTCGCGAGCAAAGTTCCAGATGGAGCTGAGTAATGCCTTCTCCCGATTCGCGCGAATAGGTGCTGTCTTGCCACGATGGCGAAGGTACTGGCTGACATGTTTCGGTTCGATAGCTTCTAGAGGCGCGGGCGAGTCGTTGAAGAATAGAAGCGGCTTTTCAGTTCGCGCGCGTTGTCCTTTTGGGTGGCGTGGGCTTTTGATCATCTGTCGCGATGACGACTGGAAAACCACCAAGCCCAACGGCGATGCGTGCAGCCCCTTATGGCGGTGGCACCGGCGAGTGGGCTGACATCGATGACGTGCGGGTGATGAAGTGGCTCGCGCATTCACCGACATTCGCCAGCCGTTCACCGTGCGTAAGCCACACATTCACCGGATGGCATTAAAACGGTCTTGCTGCCACCAGAATCGACCTGTAAAAAGTGGCCATCTTCGATGGGTGCGACCGCCAAGCGCGGCAGGCCACCCACCACCTGACCCGGCCATAGCGCCGGGTCTTTTTGTTTAAGGGGCAGGGCAGTGACGAACGAACAACAGGCGCTGGCAGAGATGCCGATCTGGTTGGCGTTTGCCCTGGCAGAGATGGAGTTTCGCAAGGGGAGAGCTGGTGGAAGTCAGCTTTGTGCAGAAGGCCGCGTATGAAACGGCCCGCTCCCTCAACCAGTCGCTGATGAGCATGTCGCCGCAATTGGCACCACAGCTCGCTGCTCTGTCTGATCCATGGGAAGTGGAGCGGCAATTAACCGCTGCATTGCGGCAGCGACTTAATGAAGCGGCTCAAGTATCCAGCGACGACTTTGGATTTGCACTGGACGTGTGCTAACGAATGCGCTGATTGGAGTTCATTCGGCTGACAGGCTCACCTCTGTCAGCTTTCGGAAGAAGGGACGCTGAGAACCACGTATTTGCCTGAGGCCTGTTGCATGGGTAGAATGCGATTCATTATCAATTGTGTACTGCCGGGACGCCGATGCGCAGCGACGAAACACTAGGTACTGCAGATTTAGGGCTGCTCTATCGCACCCACCACTCGTGGTTACAAGGTTGGCTGATCCGACGCATCGGTTGTCGCGATAACGCAGCAGATCTGGCGCAAGACACCTTCGTACGTCTGCTCAAATCCCGTCAGTCCAGTCCCTTGCGCGAACCCCGTGCCTATCTGAGCAGTATCGCCCGTGGACTGATGATTGATCAGTATCGTCGTCGCGAGCTCGAACGTGCCTACTTGGAAAGCGTCGCGTTGCTACCTCAACATGAGGTTCCCTCGGAAGAAAGCCGGCTGATGATTCTTGATGCGCTCGAGCGCATAGACCGCATGCTCAATAAGCTTAAACCGAGAGTTCGCCAGGCGTTTTTGTTTGCTCGGTTAGACGGTCTAACGTGCGGGCAAATAGCCGAAAAGCTGGGTGTTTCCCGCGCGACGATTGAACGCGACCTGACCACGGCCCTGCAACACTGCTATCGCTTGCGTTATGTCGAGGCCTGAGCCGCAGGCGCTGGATCCGGCCATTGTTGAACAGGCGATCCAATGGCTGGTGCGCCTTCGCTTCAATCAAGCCGATGAACAAACACAGCGCACTTTTGAGCACTGGCTGCAGCAGCACCCAGAGCATGTGTTGGCGTGGCTGCGTGTGGAAACGCTTGGGGATGAATTTGCCGGCGTACCCGCTCAACTGGCGCGACAAACCCTTAATGGCACCCATCAGGGAATGCGGCGGCGGGACAGCCTGAAGCTACTGGGCATATTGGCTACTGTTGGCACGGCAGCCTGGCTTGTCCGGGATTACACACCTGTACCCGCCATGCTTGCGCAGCAGCGCAGCAGTACCGGCGAGCAACGACGCTTCCAACTCGATGATGGCAGCCTTATTCAGCTCAATAGCGATAGCTCCGTCGACAGCGATTTCGACGCCCAGCGACGCCTGATCATCCTGCGACGTGGTGAAATCATCGTGAATGTCGGCGCCGATCAACACTCGCCGCAAGCACGACCGTTCTGGGTGCAATCACGTGACGGGATCATGCGCGCTCACAGTTCCCGCTTTCTGGCACGCGAGCTGGACGATGGCACGCTGGTCGCGGCTCAGGAAGGATCAGTCACGGTGTTCCCCGGTGCCAGTCAAACTGATGCGAGCCGCACCGTCCAGGCAGGAAATCAGCTGCTGTTCACATCAAGTAGCGCCCGAACGTTCAGCGACAACGGCCTCGATCTGTGGAGCTGGGGTGACGGAGTGATCAGTGCGCGCAATATGCGCCTCAAGGATTTCATCGTGGAGTTGTCGCGTTATCGCCCCGGGGTATTGCGTTGCGCCGAAGAGGTCGCGGATCGCCGCGTTTCCGGCACCTTCCAGCTCGCCGACAACGATCAGGTCCTGGCATTGATCGCGCAGTCACTGCGCTTGCACATTGATTACCGAACCCGTTACTGGGTGACCGTGACCGCTGCTACCTGAGGCCATCAAAACCACATAAAAAATAATGAGGTGGTTTCTCATTCTCGTTCGACCTCTAAGGAAGGCCGGAATACAGGCCAGTTTGCCGATGTCCTTTCTTGGAGCGAGAAAATGAGTTCGTCCCCGGTTTCACAGCGCCATCCATTAAATCGTGCCTTGCAGGGTGCGATGTTGGGTTTGATCGTGAGCAGCTACGCATTGCCGTCGCTGGCGCAAACGTCGAGCGCTGACCACAGCAATCAAGTCAAGCAGTGGGACATCGCTCCCGGCCCACTGGCGCCGGCGCTTGATCGCTTTGCGCGCGAGGCCGGCATCAGTCTTTCCTTCGACGCGTCGAGTGTCGCGAACCGCACCACCGCTGGCGTGAATGGCTCGCTCGATACGTCGGCAGCGCTGTCATCGTTGCTGCAGGGGAGCCAATTGCAGATCGAACAACAAGGCCTGAATGCTTATCTGCTGGTTCCTCAAGCAAAAACCGCTGGCCCGCTGGAACTCGACGCAACGGATGTCGAGGACTACCGCCTTGCCCCCCTCATCATCAATGCCAAGGTCAGGGTCAGTGCCGACGACGACGCCAACTCGGTGGTCGCCAAGGAACTCTGGGTCGGCGGCAAGGTAGCAACCAGCATTCTCAACACACCGGCATCGGTATCAGTTGTTACCAACAAGGAAATGCAACAGCGCAGCGTCAGCACCACAGAGGAGGCGCTGCAATACACGCCAGGCGTGGTTACTGACTTCTATGGTACGGATGACCGCAACGACTACTTCCAGATCCGCGGCTTCCAGGCCACAACCTACCGTGACGGCTTGACCCTGAGTTCGATGCGCGGCGTACGCGAAGATCCATTCGCTTATGAGCGCATCGAGATTCTGCGTGGCGCCAACTCCACCCTGTTTGGCCCGGCGGACCCTGGCGGCTCGGTAAACTTCGTGACCAAACAGCCACGCTTCGAGCAGTTTGGCCAAGGCTATGTGACCTACGGTTCGTTTGACCATGTCGAGACAGGCATCGATGTGGGGGACGCGCTGAATGACGAGAAAACCCTGGCTGGCCGCTTTACTGCCAAAGGGCAAAACAGTGACCGCGAGTACGACCACTCGCAGGACGATAACCAGTTGTTTATGGGTGGCCTCACCTGGGCACCGACGGATTACACGTCAGCTACGATGATTCTGGACTACCTGAAAACCGAAAGTTCGCCCAACAGTGGCGGTTATCCGCTGGACAAGGAATACGACCGCAGCAAGTTTTATGGTGAGCCCAGCTACAACTTTCACGATGTTGAGCGCACCAGTCTCAGCGGTAACGTCACCCATGACTTCGACAACGGCTTCGTGCTGCGCAGCAATCTGCGTTACAGCAAGTTGACCGATGATTTTGGCTACGTTTACCTCAGCGACAGCGCCGCACGTGTCGGTACTACCGTTGACCGCTATCTGTTTGGAACGGACACCGAAGCCGACCAGTTCAACGGCAATCTGATGCTGCAATACGATGCCCGCTTCGAGAACATCGACAGCAGCAGTCTGGTGGGCGTGGAGTACCTCGATTCGACCACCAAGGAAAGCTCGGTCTACGCCCCGACGACTTCGATTGACATTGTAAACCCCGTGTTTACTGGGGTCTCACGCTCAATCGCGCCGTATGCCATCAACAAGCGAGACGCGACCACCAAGGCCGTATTTCTTCAGCAGAACCTGTCGTTCTACGAGCGTTTCATCGTCACCGCGGGTGTGCGCAACGACTCGATGGATCTGACCAGCAAAGGCTTGCAATCCACTGAGAAAGACACCTTCTCTGAAACCTCCTACCGAGGTGCGTTGACCTATATCGTCAACGATGAGGTGTCCACCTATGTAAGTATGGTGGAATCGGTCTCGCCACCGCAGGTTGGTGTAACACCGCAGACGGGCAGGCAATACGAAGTGGGCGTGAAGTACGCGCCGATGGGGATGGACGCACTGTTCTCCGCAGCCGTTTATGACCTGACCCAGGAAAACGTCACCATCGCCGTGGTGCTGCCGAGCGGCATTATTGAGCAACAGACTGTGGGCGAGTCGCGGGCGCGTGGGCTCGACCTGGAGGCCAAGGCGCAAGTGACGCAGAACCTCAGTCTAATTGGTGGCTATTCCTACATGGAGTCCGAAGTCCTGCGTGGTTCGTTGTACGACGGCAGCTCCCTCAAGGGTAATGAGTTCACCACGGCACCCAAGCATTCGGCTTCGCTCTGGAGCTACTACGACGTGCCCGGCACTGATGTGAGCCTGGGCTTGGGTGCGCGCTATGTCGGCGCTTATTACTTCGATGCAGCCAACACCGGTAAAAGCGATGGCACCACGCTGTTCGACGCCGCCTTCAACTACAAGATAGCCAAGGGCACCGACCTTGCGGTGAACGTCAGCAACCTGCTGGATGAGCAGCACGTGGTCGGCTCCGGCACGGCGAACTTCTACAATCCGGGTCGCGAGATTACCGCCAAATTGAGTTACAACTGGTAAGTCGGCGTGTAAGCCTTTTCCCCACATAGGAAGTGGTGCCCGCTGTACAGCGGGCACCGCCAACCTGGCCATCAAGCGGCGATGCAAAAAGTGAAGGTGTGCGACTTCCATTGTATTGCACCGGCAGATAGGTACTCGCCGGTAGCGCGACATAACAGACATGACATTAGCCTGGTTTCGAGTGCCCGCTTTCGGCCAAAAGCGGTCCTTTAAGGACTCAAGTCGAACCTACTTCGAAAGCCCGTTTGCGCCGTCGTCGACCTCACGCAAAATCCTCTCGAGCTCGGGCCGTGTCCACTTCTCCCAAGGAAATACGTCCCGGTCGTCGTCGCTGTGCCAATACTCGCCTGCATCAAATGCCTGGTAGATAGAGAATGCCGGCAGGGGCATATCCGCGTGCATGGACAAGTCGACGATATCGCTGATGACAGTATTCATCACCTCATCACAGGAATGAAAATCGCGGGAGCCTGTAATAAACAGTCTTGCTACTGAGATCGCCAACTGATTCAAAAGATCGCGACTGTCGATCTGTAGGTGCTCACACATCACACCTAACTCGGTATTTGGAGCACTTTCAATGACCGCAAGTACGTAATTAAGGTTGGCATCACTCAGACCTTTGTTCATGGGATGAAAGTACTCTTCAATTCAGTTACGCGATGGACTCAGGACAAGCTTGTCAGAAAACTTGTTGCCAGATGTGCTGCCGAGCGTCCGCTTTGGTTCGAAAGCTGTCCTTTAGGACAGAAATTTAAGGCTTGGAGACGAACCATCATTGCCAGAGAACACGATTGGTCCAGCAAGGAAAGTCACCTACTGATCGTGCACCCAAAGGCTTTGGTCACTTCAACATGACGAGTACCGTAAATATAACTTTTACCTCCGTTTACATCCGGTGATGTTCCACCAAGAAGTCCACGAACAATCGCACTCGTGCTGGCATTGCTGCCCTACCTACGAACACCGCATGAATCGGTTCCTGGTCCCCGGGGTTCCAGGTTTCCAACAGCGCGACCAGGGCACCGCGCTGTAGATCTTCGCTCACGGTGAACTCACCGATGCGTGCAATTCCGGCGCCGACTCGCGCGAGTTGTGCCAGTGCTTCACCACTGCTGCACTCGATGTTGCCGCTGACTTTCAGGGAAAACTCTTTTCCATCGCGAACGAACGGCCAGTTGGGTTCGGCACGCCGGAAATTAAAGCGCAGGCAGTTGTGCTTTAGCAGGTCTTCCGGTTCCTGGGGGATGCCATGGCGCTGCAGATACTCGGGCGAGGCCACCACTACCTGGCCGGTGTCGCCGATCCGGCGTGCGGTCAGCGGGCTGTCGGGTAGATGGCCAAAACGGATCGCGACGTCGGCCTGTCCACCGAGAATGTCGACCACCTCGTCGCCGAGTGTGAGGTCGACGACGATGTTTGGGTAACGGGCGCTGAATGCTGCGACCAAGGGAACGATGGCCAGCCGGCCATGGCCAAGGGCGGCACTGACGCGCAATCGCCCTTTGGGTACGCCCTGATCGGCGATGGCTTCTTCGACTTCGTCCATGTCGGCGAGGATGCGCCGAGCGCCACGGAGGAATGCTTCGCCTTCGGCAGTGAGGGTGATCGCTCGAGTCGTGCGCAACAACAAGCGGGTGCCAAGACGTTGTTCGGTGCGCGCGATGATCCGACTGACTGCCGAGGGTGTAAGGCCCAGTGCACGCGCCGCAGCTGACAGGCTGCCTTCCTGCGCCACCGTGGTGAACACGCTCATTTCACCCGACCTGCCGTTGAAATCCACTTGTGCCTCCTGCGCAAAGGTGATTGCCAAAAATGCTATCTACCGCTTGAAAAAAGAGGATCGTAGCATCTGCGGCATAGATAAGGAGCCTTCCATGCGTATCAATCCACCACTTGTCGCGCTCGCCATCGGTGCCTTCGGCATCGGCGTAACAGAATTCGCCCCCATGGGCATGTTGCCGGGTATCGCTGCGGACCTAGGCGTTTCCATTCCCGCGGCCGGTTTGCTGGTCAGTGCTTATGCGCTGGGCGTATTGCTCGGTGCACCGCTGATGACCCTGACTACCGGCAGGATTCCACGGCGCTATCTGCTGATCGGGCTGATGGCGATTTTCACCCTAGGTAATCTGATGTCAGCTCTGGCCACGGATTACTACAGCCTGATGGTTGCAAGGGTGGTGACTTCACTGAACCATGGTGCATTTTTTGGCGTCGGCTCCATCGTCGCCGCCAGCGTGGTCGCCCCCGAAAAACGTGCCGGAGCGGTTGCGGCGATGTTCATGGGCCTGACGCTGGCGACCATTGGCGGTGTGCCGCTGGCCGCCTGGTTTGGTGAACTGTTCGGTTGGCGAACCGCGTTCTGGGGGATTACCGGCCTGGGCTTGGTGACCATGGCCGCGTTGTGGTTCGCGCTGCCTGACGTGCGGGCGTCGCAAAGCGTTGGTGTCATGGCGGAAATTCGTGTGCTGGGACGCGGCCCGGTGTTGGCTGCGCTGGCCCTGACCGTAGTCGGCTCGAGCGCCATGTTCACCGTCTTCACCTACATCGCACCGATCCTAAACAGCGAGACCCTTGCGTCTAGCGCCTACATCACTGCCATGCTGATGCTTTACGGTGTCGGGTTGACGCTCGGCAACATGTGGGGTGGCAAGGCTGCTGACCGCTCGATAGATCGCACCCTGATCGTCTCGCTGAGCGTGCTGATTCTGGTCTTGTTGGCGTTCGCCGTGCTGATGCGCTGGCCACTGCCGGCCGCCGTGGCCATCCTGATTTGGGGGATCGCCAGTTTTGCCCTGGTGCCGCCGCTACAGATGCGCGTCATGGAAGCCGCTAAAGACGCGCCCAATCTGGCCTCGGCGGTGAACATCGGAGCCTTCAATTTTGGCAACGCGATTGGTGCAGCGCTGGGCGGAGCAGTGATCAACGTAGGGCTGGGTTATCCGGCGATTTCCCTGGCTGGAGCGGCGATGGCAGGCTTGGGGTTGCTGATGGTGTTGGCTTTGGCCTGGCGTTCCAGAAAGGTTGAAGCACTAGCGGTTTGACGACGATGGCGGGAGAGTGATTTGTTACCCACGAGGCGTGGCGGCAGGTTGTACGTCCCACGCCTGATAACTCAACCTCCAACATCGCTGCGACAGATGCTCCTACATTGCTTCTGCACAACTACCATGCAATCGGTGCTGAAATACATCAGGTCACGAAAAGGTTTTCAGAGAATGGCGTAAAGGATGCTGCTCTCAATGCAAGTAAGGTGATGGAGACATTGGGGACAAATGCGCAAGCGCTAACAGAAGCGATTCTGCGACTACAACAGGTGTAGGAAGTTGCTGTTGAATCTGCGGTTTGGACGATGACCACCAACAATTTTTACACCTTCACTCGCTGCAGCAGAGCCTTATGATTTATTAACGATGCAACTCAAACTGTTGAGTGCCTTTCTCGCATCGGTTTCAGATATGGTTAGTCTAGGGTGCCAGTTGACACTGAGAGATTTTACGTCAACAGAACGCACACCAGTAAAGCTCAGCAGAGAAGTAAACGCCTTCTGCCCATTACCTCGTAGCCATGAATACAAAAAACTTTCTTCATTGCATTTTAGGTAGATCCTCCAAGTTGACGCCCTGGCTAGTTCTAAGCAAAGACACACTTCGCATCCTGCACCATTTTTGGCGTCTCGCACAAATGATGTTACGGCCTCTCTAGCTTCTGAGGCGTAACGCTTTTGATATTTTACAAAAATCACAAATCTAACTTTCATATAACTTCCGCTCGCTGATGGTTTGAGCATGGACTGAGGGGTTTTTATCAGATAAAAAATCGACACTAAAATTTTCCATTCTTACAAGTCACGAGTTTAAACAGCGCACCTCAAGGATCATCACGCGCTAATTAAGTTGCTCGTAGCGCCTTGCTTATTGCAAGGCACCACGACGGGCAATTTACTTTGGATTTATAGTGTTAAAAACCTCGCCATATCTTCCATGCAATTCGGCATCACGATCATTGCGGACACGCTCAATGATAATTTCCCCGTTCTCAGATTCAGACTTCATTAGTGCTTCCATCGTTTCACTAATAAAATCGGCAAGGGGCATGGCTCTAGGATCTTCGCTTTGATGGGGGCCAGTTAATTGGGTTCTGACATACGGAGGCGCCAGCTCTAAAACCTCAACCCCCAAATTTCGCAACTGATAGCGAAGTGATTGAATCCAAGAATGCAAGAAGGCTTTGCTCGCGCAGTAACTTGGAAAATTTGCCCGAGGGACAAAGGCCAGGCTTGATGTGGTTATTATGATGGTGGACTTTCTTTGCTTTAATACTGGCAGCGCAGCATTTACAGTACGAAGAACCCCAAGTATGTTGGTGTTAATTATATCTTCCGCCACGGAAATATCACAATCATCAGTCAAATCCTCCGGTTTCATGATTCCCGCATTTGCAATGAGCACATCAATGTCCGGAAATCTATTCTCGATACTGGAGGAGAGTTTTGCCAACGAATTTTTATCGTTCAAATCCAGTTCAAGTCCTAAGATTTTTGGTCGGGCAAGCTTCATCTCGTTTATTAAATCCAGCTTCCTGCCGGCAACAATCACCGTATTTCCCAGATCATAGAATGATTCGGCAAGCGCTCTCCCAATGCCGCTAGTCCCACCAACAATCAGTATTGTGCTTTCATGCATTTTCATAAGTCAGTTCTCGTTAATATTTTGAGTGTTTAGGCTTCAAGGGAAACTGGTTGCTTCTGATTGCTTACCCACCTCTCGTTTTTTAGCGTTGTCGCAATGCCGATAGCCAAACCGGCAGATAAAAAGCCAAACATGAATACACTTGCGTAGCCAAATTGCTGTGCCAAGCATCCAGCCAAAGGTCCGGTTAATCCATACGCTAGATCTTGAAAGGCAACAAAGCTTCCTATTGCGACGCCCTTCATATCTGCTGGAATACGTTTCAATGCGTCTGACCCCATCGAAGGAAAAACGAGAGAACATCCCATGCCAGTAAATAGCGCGCCGGCGAGCGCATAGATCGGGTTTAAGGAGCTCCATATTAGAACTAGTCCCGATATCTCAACGACTAGTGAAATCAGAGCAACTTTTTTTCCGCCGATACGATCAGGTAATCCACCTAGTAGAACTCTAACTAATACAAAGCCTATTCCGAAAAAACTAATGCCTAGCCCGGCCCACTCCCAGCCTTTGAAATGAAAATAAAGAGGGAAGAAGGCACCTATGACCGCAAAGCCGACGCCTTGCAAACCGACAATTGCCCCATGCTTCCAGATTATTCTTACTGCGTTATACATTGTGTATGACTGAGGTTTATTCAGTACTTTTGGAGCAGCAATAAAACACAACATAAACACCGACACCATTGGCGCTATCGCACATGACAACATTAATGAGCGAAACCCAAAGGAGTCCATAAGCCATATGCCCACAGGTGCTCCCACAGCAAGGGAGGAATATATGCCGGCACCAATAATGGACATGACTAACCCAGTTCTGGAATCGCCCGAAGATAAAATGCACCATGAAAGAATTGCGACAAGAGCGAGGCTTTCACCGACTCCTAATAGAGCTCGCCCTGTAAGCAGGGTAGTAAATTCCAAAATTGGCATACTCACTAAGAGAGAAGAGGCCAAGCAAATAATTGAGGAGGTCGTTAAGACTCCCGCGCCAAGAAATGCAGTTTTCTGAACCCCGTAAGTATCGGAGAATCTACCTGCCCAGCCACGACTAAATATCGTAGCCAGAAAGGGAAGACTTACCACAACGCCCGCGGCTACATCTCCCATTCCTTTGGACTGGGTTATGTATAAGGAAAAAGCTGACATCGACATTGCAATGGCGAGATAGCTGATAAACAGCGCTATCGCCATCCAAATTAGAAAACCGAGATTTTTTTTAATCGATACGCCCGACATGAACATCTACTCGAAGTGAGTGACGTCTAGGTGAACTGTTGGTGCGCGAGAGGAAAAAGTTAACCAATAGCGACCCACAGTAACATAGTAGTCACTGTTGTCGCGTTGGCTAACGGAAACGCTTACGACTGAAGAACATCAGTGCGCGAATACTATTTTTTGGAATAAACCCTGTCAACAACCGTTAATCCATTTTTTACGTTTTGATACAGTCGCCTCCGCGAATGAGGTGGCCACAACGGCTTTTCGGGGCATCCGCAGCAAGATTGGAGGGGAGGCTTTTGCCAAGAGATGACAGCAATATTCAGTCCGTCAAATATAGAAAGCAGCTGGAAACGAGCGACTGCTTCTGGCCGGTTAGCGACCCTTCCTCTGGTCAGCCATCCTTGTCCTTCGACACGTGGAGGACTCGTCATGAACATCTTCGCTCCCTGCAGCTGCCAGCCTTGGAACAAAGGAAAACTGGTCGGGCAGAAAGCTCCACTCAGCCTGAGAGATATCTGGGCCATCCGGGTAAGGCTTCAAATTGCAGAGCGAACCCGTGATCTTGCGCTCTTCGATCTGGTTATCGATAGCAAGCTTCGGGCCTGCGACTTAATTGAGCTTCGTGTGCGCGACGTCGCCCATGGCGAGCACGTATCGCCACGCGCCATTGTGATGCAGCAGAAAACGTTGCGGCCAGTGCAGTTCGAGATCACCGAACAAACACGGTTTGCGATCGCGGCCTGGATACACCAGGCCCAACTCCGGAGCGAGGACTGCCTATTTCCGAGCCAGCTGCATACCTCAGACCATCTATCAACACGTCAATACGCACGTATCGTCAAAGGCTGGGTGGAAGCAGTTGGCCTTGATCCAGCCATGTATGGCACTCACTCAATGAGGCGTACGAAGGCATCGCTGATCTATCGCAGGACGAAGAATCTGCGAGCGGTTCAACTGCTGCTTGGCCATACTAAGCTGGAGAGCACAGTTCGATATCTGGGAATTGAAGTCGACGACGCCCTAGAGATGGCGGAACAGACCGAGGTTTGAATATGCATAGCGACGGTCGAGCCCTGACCGTCGCTAACCGGCCAGAATCTGACATTGCCGGCGAAAACCCGCATGTCTATGAGAAGGGCAGTGGGGCAGCCATTCGTCAGCAGGACGAAAAGCCCCTCCTTGACAGGCAAGCTATCTGGGCAAATACTCGCCGCAAGATTCATATAGATGACTAGATAACAAGGTGAATAAAGTCGATGAATTCTTTATCAAGTGATGCCCGACTGCCGCTGTACCAACGCCTGCGTGACCAATTGGCTGAGCAGATTGCCAATAATCGCTGGCGTCCGGGGGAGGCGATCCCTACTGAAGCGGCGCTGTCTGCGGAATATCAACTGTCCACCGGCACGGTGCGCAAAGCGATTGATGCGTTGGTTAGTGAGGGCATTCTGGAGCGTCAGCAAGGGCGAGGGACGTTCATTCGCCGGGCGCAGTTTCAATCCTCATTGTTCCGTTTCTTCCGATTCCAGACTGTTTCCGGTGAGCGCCAGGTCCCGGAGAGTCGCATCCTCTCGATCGAGCCCATTGCCGCACCTTCGGCCGTAGCGCAAGCGCTCGGGTTGCCCGCCGATGCGCCGGTCATTCGTATTGTCCGTGTGCGTCTGCTCGATGTTAAGCCGGTGCTCGCCGAAGAAATCTGGTTACCCCGCCAGCGATTTCAGGCGCTGCTGGAGATCGACCTCAGTCGCGAAGGGCCGCTGCTGTATCCGATCTACGAAGAAGTGTGCGGACAGGTTGTTGCATCGGCCGAAGAAACGCTGACCGCTGAATCGGTGAATGACGTGCATGCCCGATTGCTACAGGTAGCGGTCAACAGTCCGGTGATCGTGATCGAGCGTCTGGCCCGCGATTACGCGGGTAGCCCGCTGGAGTGGCGTCGCTCGCGCGGCCACGCGCAGCACTTCCGCTACAGCGTGGATATTCGCTGACGCCTGCCTGCGTAGCGGAGCGTTCTGCGGCGGCTAGATCGCCGCCCGATTTCTGTTTGTTTGCCAAAGCTGACCCTGTCGCGGTGCGGTTGGCTGTCGGCTGCCTTGCGTAACACCTATAAGGATAAGAATCATGTTCAGATGGTATCGCCAAGTCACTCCTCGGGAGCGCAAAACGTTTTGGGCCTGCTTCGGCGGATGGTCGCTCGACGCGTTGGAAGTACAAATGTTCGGTCTGGCGATTCCGGCGCTGATCGCCGCGTTCGCGCTGACAAAGGGCGATGCCGGATTGATCAGCGGCGTTACCCTCGTCACCTCGGCACTCGGTGGCTGGGTGGGTGGGACGTTGTCTGACCGCTATGGCCGTGTGCGCACGTTGCAGTTGATGATTTTGTGGTTCTCGTTCTTCACCTTTCTCTCGGCCTTCGTCACGGGCTTCAATCAGCTGTTGGTGGTCAAAGCGCTGCAGGGTTTCGGGATTGGCGGGGAGTGGGCGGCCGGCGCGGTGCTGATGGCCGAGACGATCAATCCGCACTATCGCGGCAAGGTCATGGGCACTGTGCAAAGTGCCTGGGCGGTGGGTTGGGGCCTGGCGGTCGGGGTGTTCACGCTGATCTATACCTGGGTGCCACAGGACATGGCCTGGCGTGTGATGTTCCTTGTCGGGTTGCTGCCGTCGTTCCTGATCATCTGGGTGCGTCGTAACGTTGAGGAACCGGACAGCTTCCAGCGTCTGCAAAAAGACAACGCCATCCCGCAGAGTTTCTTCAAATCGCTCGTCGGCATTTTTCGCCCGGAACTGATTCGCGTGACCCTGTTTGGGGGGCTGCTGGGACTGGGCGCGCACGGTGGCTATCACGCGGTAATGACCTGGTTGCCGACCTTCCTCAAGACCGAGCGCAATCTGTCTGTGCTGAACTCGGGCGGCTATCTGGCGGTGATCATCATCGCCTTCTGGTGTGGTTGTGTGGCCAGCGGCTATTTGATCGATCGCATTGGCCGTCGTAAAAACATTGTGCTGTTTGCCTTGTGCTGCGTGGTCACGGTGCAGTGCTACGTATTTTTGCCGCTGACCAATACGCAGATGCTGTTCCTGGGGTTCCCGTTGGGGTTCTTCGCCGCCGGTATTCCGGCCAGTCTGGGAGCGCTCTTCAACGAACTTTACCCTGCCGATGTACGCGGCGCCGGCGTTGGCTTTTGCTACAACTTTGGCCGGGTGCTGTCCGCTGTGTTTCCATTCCTGGTCGGGCACATGAGTGACTCCATGTCGCTGGGTTCGGCGATTGGTATCGATGCCGGGATCGCCTACGGCGTGGCGGTGCTTGCCGCACTTTGCCTGCCTGAAACCCGGGGCAGGGACCTTGAAGCCAATACCACCTCCGTTAAGGCCGGTATCAACGGCAATCAACGTGCTCGGGCGTGATGATCCTAACCTTCAGTAGATAAAACCCATGTCAGATACCCGCCCCAAGTCGATCACCGGCATCGACTCCCATGCTCATGTGTTCAACCGTGACCTGCATCTGATCGGTGCACGGCGCTACACCCCTGAGTACGACGCCACGCTTGACCAGTACCTTGAGCATTTGCAAACGCATGGTCTGAGTCACGGTGTATTGGTGCAACCAAGTTTCCTTGGCACCGACAATAGCTACCTGTTGGCGGCGTTGAAGCAAGCGCCGCAGCAGTTGCGCGGTGTGGTGGTGCTGGAGCCAAGCGTCAGTCGTTCTACTTTGAATGACATGGCTCGACTGGGCGTGGTCGGCGTGCGCTTGAACCTGATCGGCAAGGCGCTACCTGATTTTCGTGATAGTGCCTGGCAAGGGTTTTTCAGCGATATCGCTGATCTCGACTGGCATGTCGAGTTGCACCGGGAACTCAAGGATCTGCCGGGCCTGATCCAGCAATTGACGCCGTTCGGCGTGAAGTTGGTGATCGATCACTTTGGGCGGCCGGACGCGAATGCGGGTCTCGATCAGCCCGGGTTTGGCGAGTTGCTTGAGGCCGGATCGAAAGGTTCGCTCTGGATCAAGGTATCGGGAGTCTATCGTTTGGGAGGTACGCCACAACAAAACATTGATTTCGCTCGAAGGGCATTACCGTTGCTGGAACAAAGCTTCGGCCTGCATCAGTTGGTATGGGGCAGCGACTGGCCGCATACGCAGCATGAGCAAAGCATCGGTTTCGCCACCGTCGTCGACCAGTTGCAAGCCTTGGAACTTTCGGCGCAAGCCAGCGACTCGCTGCTGGTGCAAGCGCCTCGAAGGTTATTCGGTTTTTAGAAAGTCGAACGCTGAAACTTAGCCGTTGCGGATGCCATTCATCTCACCCACTTACAAGAATTTGGGCACCAGCCCAACCGAGAACCTTTCATGACTCCCTTAGATATAGATCTGTTACTGACCGCATTGGTCAGCGTCCTGGTGCTGGTAGCGCTGATCGTCTCGCGCCTGAAAATGCACCCGCTGCTGGCTTTGCTGGTAGTTTCCGTCGGCGTAGGCTTTGCAACCGGTATGGAGCCAGATGGCATCGTCTCCCACTTGGTCACCGGCGCCGGCAAGACACTGGGGGCAGTGGGGGTGGTCATCGCGCTGGGGGCGATGCTCGGCAAAATTCTTGCTGACGCCGGCGTCACCGAGCAGATTGCTGCGGTCATCCTCAAGCGCACACCGGATCGGATGATTCCGTGGGCGATGATGATGGTCGCGTTTGTGATAGGCATTCCGATGTTTTTCGAGGTCGGCCTGGTGATCATGCTGCCGCTGATCTTCAGCGTGGCGCGCAAGCTGGAAAGTCAGGCGCGCTTCAAGGGTTCAGCGTATGTCTATGTGGGCGTTCCGGTGATTGCCGCACTGGCCGCCATGCACGGCATGGTCCCGCCGCACCCCGGCCCGTTGACGGCCATCGCCGCGCTGAAAACCTCGGTCGGGCCGACCATGCTCTATGGTTTCCTGGCGGCTATCCCGGCCATGATTTTAGGCGGCCCACTGTATGGCGCATTCATTTCCCCGCGCATGAGCACTCGGCCCGATCAGGTGTTGCTGGATCAGTTCACCCTGGCTGAAAAAGCCGACGATAAACCAAGCCCCAGCGTATACCTTGGCGTGCTGGCAGCCTTGCTGCCGGCGATCCTGATGCTGATCCATGCCGTCGCCGAGATGGTATTGGCCAAGGACAATGCGCTGCTGAAAATGGCCGGTTTCCTCGGCAATCCGCTGATAGCGATGCTGCTGGGCGTGCTGTTCGCCGGGGCCAGTCTGGTACTCGCGCGCGGCGGCGATGCGGGGCAATTGCGCGACTCGCTGGGCAAGAGCCTCAAGCCAATCGCCTCGATCATCATGATCATCGCCGGCGGCGGTGCCTTTCAGGAACTGCTGACCAGCGCCAAGGTGGGCGATGCGATTGTGCATCTGACTCAGCAGTCGGCGTTCCCTCCGCTGATCCTCGGTTGGTTGATCGCCATGTTGCTTTCGGTATCTACCGGTTCCGCCACGGTAGGTATCGTGGGGGCTGCCGGCTTGCTGGCGCCGCTTGCCGGTGCTGATCCCAGCCTCAACCTGCCGCTGCTGGCCTTGTCCATTGGCTGCGGCTCGCTGTTCTTCAACTACGCCAACCATGCAGGTTTCTGGATGGTGAAGGAATCCTTCGGCATGACGATGGGCGAAGCCACCAAGACTATTTCGGTGGTGCAATCGATCGTTGCCGTGGTCGGTTTGATTGTGGTGTTGCTGTTGAACGTGGTCGTGTAATGACCTGAGGCGGCGTCAAATCAGGACGCCGCCATCTGTGAAACCCCTTTTGGGCCGTCGATCAGGCGCGGCAGTTGCAGCGGATTGGACTCGCGCAGTACCTCTCCGACCGCTTTTGGCCAGAAGCGGCCACTCCAAGCCTCTACGAAACCAGGGGCGACTTGCAGGACGAGAGCGTATGCAACTGACAGTTAGCGGTTACTGGATTTTAGGAATGGGAATACGCTTTGAGGTTGAATATCCTGCCCTTGAAGCCGTATTGGTCAACGAGCGGGTGCTGGTGACGTTTGATTGGATGGCCTTCGATAGGAATGCTCCGGCGCAGAATTTTTTTTGCTACGACTCGTCAGGCAATCTACTTTGGCGAGCGCCAGGTATTGGCATGGGGGCCGTGGACGCCTATACCGGTGTAACGAACGAGACGCCTCTTTGGGTAGGAAATTTTTCTGGATTCGACTGCCGGATAGATGAAACATCTGGCCGAGTTCTCGAAACTCGCTTCACGAAATAATCAACGCCTGGATCGTCCCTTGTTTTGAAGGTGCTGAGCGACTGCCTTTAAACGATTACAGGCTGTTGTTAAGGACCGAAATCGGCTGATGATCATGCAAAATCGCCCTCGACGATGATCAATTCGCGGCGCAATGCGCGAACTGCGAACTCTTTGCCCTGCGTATAGGCTGGGTCGCTGTAACAGGTCGTCAGCAAGGAGCGAACGCGCAGCTCTAAGCGCTGCGCGTCGTCCTGCTGAATAGTTGAGGCGGCTCAGGGGCGGGTGATGCCTATAGCTTGGGCCTGTTCGGCCTGTTCTACGGGGTTGGTCCAGATGGTTCGGTCGATGTTGAGGTCATGGAACGTGCTGGTTGTGAGAACGGGCTCGGCAATGCCGGCTTTTCGCTGTACGTCATAGTCTGCAAGCAACCGCAGGCCGACCTTGCACAACAGCACGAGAGCTATGAGGTTCACCAGCGCGGACAGCGTCATGGTGATATCGGCGAAGGCGAATACCGTCGACAGATCCTGCACCGATCCCCAGAGAATCAATCCCAATACCAAGGCGCGATAGCTCAGTAGCGCCTTACGATTCTTACCCAGGATGAACCTGAGGTTGTTTTCGCCCAGATAGTAGTTGTAGAGAATCGAGGTGAACACGAACAACGCCAGGGCAACGCTGATGAAGATGCGGCCCCAGTCACCCACTACCGCGGCCAGGGAGTTTTGCGTCAGTACGATGCCGTCACCCGTAAAGCCTGGGGTGTAAAAGCCCGACAGCAGGATCAGCAGTGCGGTACAGGTGCAGATGATGAACGTGTCGAAAAACACGCTGAAAGCCTGCACGACACCTTGTGAGATTGGGTGCCGTACTTCGGCTACCGCCGCCACGTTCGGCGCGCTACCCAGGCCCGCCTCGTTGGCGAACACACCACGTTTTACTCCCATGACGATGGCACTACCGATCAGGCCTCCAAAGGCTTGATCAAGCCCGAAGGCACTTTTGATGATCGTCAGGAGCATCATGGGCACGTGATCGAATTGCAACGCAATGACGTACAGAGTCACCGCGATATAGGCCAGTGTTTTGACCGGTACCAGCAAGTCGGCCACCTTGGCAATTCGCTTGATGCCGCCCAAGAACACAAGAGCCAGGACGACGGCCAGAGCTATACCAGAATAGGCAGGATCGAAACCGAAGGCATTTTGCAACGAATGGGTAACGGCGTGCGACTGCAGGCCATTGAATGAGAAGCCGAATGTGACGATTAACAGTACCGCCATAACCACGCCTAGCCAGCGCTTGTTCAGCCCGTACTCGATGTAGAACGACGGCCCTCCGTGGAACTGGCCGCTACCGTTGTGACGCTTGTACAGCTGCGCCAGGCTGCATTCAAAAAGCGTGGTGGCCATCCCGACCAACGCAGTAACCCACATCCAGAATACCGCTCCAGGCCCACCCAGGGTTACAGCCACACCGACGCCGGCAATGTTACCTGCACCGACCCGGCCCGCCAGGCTGAGCATCAGGGCCTGGAACGAGCTGATCTGAGTCGTGCTGCTGGTAAGGCTGTCCTTGAAAACCTTGAACATGTGCAGGAAATAGCGAAGCTGCACAAAGCGTGTCCTGACGGTGAAATAGGCGCCCAGTCCGACGACCAGGACGATGAGTAGCTTTCCCGAGAGAAAGCCATTGATGGCTTCGAGCATGACGTAACCTCATTATTGTTATGACTGGCTTATGCGAGCGCACACGACCACAAGCAGCCGTGTATGGGGAATGATGTGGGAGGTAGATCAGGCGCGGTCTTGCAACGCCTTAATGTGCTGCCACATCAGCGCAGGGTTGCAATACATCGGGAAATGGCCACAGTCCGGGATGCAAGCCAGTTGCACTCCTTGGGCAGCAATATTATTCAGATACGACAGGTGCGAGTTGGTCACGCCATACATGTACTGGCGTGGGAGTGGCAGTTCCAGGAACTTGGCCATCAGGTCACCGTTATCGGACAGGTCAACCATGGACTCGAAAATCCCACGCACTGCCCCGGTCCGCACCTTGTGCGCAAGGCTGGCCGCATAGAGCGCGCTGGCAGGATCTGGTGCCAGGCGGGCACGCTCGATGAAGTCGTGGAAGAAGCGTGCGTCGTCGTCGCGCGGGTGATCGTGGATCTGGCGGCTGAGGAAGCAATCCTCCGGGGCGATGTTGCCCTCGATGTCGACGAAGCTCAGCACACGTAAGGGGTCGGCGTGAGCGAGCAACAGCCCTGTCAGCCCGCCCATGGAGTGACCTACCAGGTGGAATTGCTCGATCCCGAAATGAGCAAGCACGGCTTGGGCAGTCCTCACCAAAAAAGGGATGTTGATGCGAGATAGATCGCCGCACTCCGTTTCCCCACAACCTGGCGCATCGTAGGCAATGAATGGGTGGCCTGCGAAGGCCGACTGCAGAGTGATGTCGGCGTAATCTTCTTTGGTCGAGCCAAAACCGTGCAAAAACAGGATTGGAGCTTTCGGACCGGATCGGTGGATCATCGCCAGATCAAGCTGCACACCGTCGATGTTCAACGGCAGTTTCTCGTGAGTGAAGCGAGCAGTGTGTGGCACCGTGGGACCTCCTTATGCAGATTCCCCTCAATGTCGAACTCGCCCGGCAATTTGTAAAATACGAAGTCGCGAAGCTTGTCATATGCCCAGCCTATGATCAGTAAATCTGCCTGGCCTGATCGATCATTGCATCCACCAACGGATTGTTATGGCCGTCATGCCATGCCATGGCGGCAGTGACTATTTTGATCTCCGGTTGCAGCGGTCGCACGAGCACGTTTTCTGGGGCGAGCTTGTCCATGGACGTTGGCACCAAGGCGATTCCCTGACCACAGCTGACGAATGCGACCTGAGAAGATACAGAGCGGACCTGATGCACGATACGCGGCGCGAACCCGCTGGCTTTGCATAGCCCCACCATATAGTCGAAGTACACCGGACTGACATCACGCGAAGCCATGACCAGGGTTTCATCGGCAAGCGCCTTGAGTTCGATTACCTCACAGGCGGCGAGGGGGTGGTCATTGGGCATCGCGACGGCCAGACGATCCTCCGACAAAGACATCGACTGGAGGTGTCGACCCAGATTGCCCTCCAGACGTGCGAAAGCGATATCAATATCCCCGGCCTCCAGCGCCGGAATCGCTTCCGCGCTGTCGATTTCCCGCACGGACACTGTGATCAACGGGTGGTCCTGCTTGAAGCGCTCGATCAATTGCGGCAGCACATCGATCATCGCCGAGGTGATCGCGCCAATCGTCAACACCCCCGCATGGCCGGCAACGGCTTCATGTACCGCCAATTCGAGCCGTTCAAGCTGATCGGCAAACTTGCGCACCGCGGGCAGGATCGCAGCTCCGGCCGACGTGAGTTGCGCACCACGGCGCGAGCGGGTGAACAGTTGAACGCGTAACGATTGTTCAAGCGCCTGGATCTGTTCGGTCAATGGCGGCTGCGACATTCCCAGTCGTTTGGCGGCACGGCTGAAATTCTGGTCTTCGGCTACTGCCAGAAACAGCCAGAGATGGCGTATCAAGCGGAAATTGATCACGGTGCTTTTCCATAGGTTTTTGGTATGACAGGCTTAGCTTCTTAGTAATATACGTATCAAATCGTCTTGCTGATACTCAGGCTTCATTTACAAGAGGTCAGCAACCGATGAGCTTGAAAGCCCCGCTTGATCGCCTGGCTGCGCTGGATACCAACACGATTTCCGACGCACTGGATTTCCTCAACCTGCCCGGTGCTACCAACGGCCTGATGCCGTTGTGGAACTGCCCAAAAATTGTCGGTCGTGCCAGCACCGTGCAGCTTGGCCCGAAGCAAGATGTTGCTCCCACCGTTCACCTGATTACCCCAGTGGTAGAGCAAATCACCACTGATGACCGCGTGCTGGTGATCGCCGGAGGCGTGGACGGTATTTCCAGCTGGGGCGACATCCTTGCCAACGCAGCCCAACGCAAAGGCATTCGTGGCTCGATCATCGACGGTTTCAGCCGCGATATCCGCGGCAGCGCCGACATTGGCTACCCGGTTTTTGGCCGCGGCGTGACCATGATCAGTGCCCGAAACCGGCTCATTCAAATCGACGCCGCCGTCAAAGTGCGCATAGCAGGCGTGGACGTCGAGGAAGGCGATTATGTGATCGCCGACGAGTGCGGCACCGTCTTCGTGCCGGCCAAGGTCATCGACCAAGTCCTGGATCTCGCCGAACGCATTGACCTTCGCCAAGCCGGCATGGTTGACGCTGTCCGCGCAGGCCGTTCAGTGGAAGAAGTGATGCACGACACCCAATTCGAAGCCATCAAGGTGGAGCACTGATATGAGCCTCTCCGATAAAGACCTTATCGCCTTGTTCGAAGGCTTGGATACCCCAGGCGTTTCCGACGCGATGGACAAACTGGGACTGCCAGGCCAGGTATTCGGTATCGCGCCACTCGCCAATTACAGCCAGGTCGTGGTCGGCCCGGCCTTCACAGTGCAGTACGTGAGCGCGAGCACCCCGCCAGGCACGGTCGGCGATTTCATCGATGACGTGGCACCGGGCGATGTCGTAGTGATTGCCAACGAAGGCCGCACTGACTGCACAGTCTGGGGCGACATCATGACCCAGTATGCGCTGGCTCGCGGCATTGCTGGCACGGTCATCGACGGCGTCTGCCGTGACGTGAACAAGGCGCTCAGTGAAGGCTATCCGCTGTTCAGCAAAGGCCGTTTCATGCGTACCGGCAAGGATCGGGTGGAAGTGGTCGCCGTCAACCAGCCAGTGTCCGTTGGTAATGCTCGAGTGTGTGCACGCGACATCGTTGTGGCCGATGCCAATGGCGTGGTCGTCGTGCCCCGCGCACGTGCCCAGGAAGTCGCTGAAACCGCGCGCCGTATCGAAAACGCCGAAGCGCAGATTCGCGATCAGATCGCCACTGGCAAGAGCCTCAAAGAATCTCGTGCCGCCCTCGGTTACCATTCCCTGCAGAGCAAACCACAATGAGCCTTCCACACGATTATCAGAACATTTCCAAAGTCCTGGGCAGCTCCACCTTGTATGAGGCCTCGGGCCTTCCGTGCGCTGTCGACCGTCAAATCCGCCCCGTCTGGAAAGGCGCCTTCATCGCTGCGCCAGCCTATCCGGTGCAATGCTCGCCAGGCGATAACCTGGGCCTGCATCTGGCGGTGGCCAGTGCGCCACGCGGCAGCGTGCTGGTATGCGATACCGCTGATTTCGTGGCGGGTTACTGGGGAGAGGTGCTGACCGTTGCCGCAGAAGCGGCCGGCATCGTCGGCCTGGTTATCAATGGTGGGGTGCGCGACATCGCGGCCCTCGAAGCTCATGGCTTCCCGGTGTTCGCACGTGGTATCTCGGTCAAGGGCACGGTCAAGGCAACCACGCCTTCGGTGGGAAAACCATTTGATTTCAACGGCGCGGTAGTCAGTGCTGGGGACTTGGTCGTTGCGGATGAAGATGGCGTCATCATCATTCCCGGCACTGCTGTCGAGCGCACTCTGCTGGAAGGACAAAAGCGCGCGGACAAGGAAGCGGTATTCATGAACGAGTTGCGCGAAGGGCGTACCACAATGGAGCTGATGGGTCTCGCCTATCCGGAGGAGCACGCGTGAGCCTGGAAACCCTGAACCGTCGCCTGGAGGCTGCCAAGCCTTCGGCAACCTACAAGATCATCGACCGTGTGGCTGCACGCCGCGCCGAAGGTGCCAGGATCATTTCGTTGTGCGCGGGTGAGCCAGACTTCGATACGCCTGAACACATCCGTGCAGCCGCAATCAGCGCAATCGACAACGGCCACACCCGCTACACACAAGTGGCGGGGCTTCGCGCACTGCGTGAGGCGATAGCTCGCAAGTACCAGCGTGAAAATGGACTGGACGTCAGCTGGCAGGAGACCCTGGTGTGCAGCGGCGGCAAGCAGGTCATTTTCAATGCCTTGGCTGCGACCCTCAACGAAGGTGATGAAGTCGTCATTCCGGCTCCGTATTGGGTCAGCTATCCAGAGATGGTGCAACTTTGCGGAGGTGAGTCACGTATCGTCGCTTGCGGTGCGGAGTCGGGCTTCAAGCTGACCCCTCAGGCGCTGGCCGAAGCAATCGGGCCGAACACCCGATGGTTGATTCTCAACTCGCCATCCAACCCAACCGGTGCGCTGTATGAGCGGGAAGAACTCAAGGCTTTGGCCGAGGTGCTGCTGGCCCATCCGCAGGTACTGATTCTGGCGGACGACATTTATGAGCACCTGATTTTCGATGGCCGCGATTTCCTTACACTTGCTCAGGTCGAGCCGCGTCTGGCTGAGCGGACCCTGACCATGAACGGTGTGTCCAAGGCCTACGCCATGACAGGCTGGCGGATCGGTTTCGCGACCGGCCCGCGCTGGCTGCTCGAAGCAATGGAAAAACTGCAAGGTCAGCAGACGTCGGGGGCATGTTCGATTTCCCAGCATGCCGCCATCGCTGCCTTGGACGGCCCCAAGGACTTTATTGCTGATAGCCGAGAAGTGTTCCAGCGTCGTCGGGACTTCATGGTGCAATTGCTGAACCAGGCACCGGGCATCAGCTGCGAAACACCAGGTGGTGCGTTCTACGCATTCGCTGACTGCACCGGCCTGATCGGCAAGCGATCGGCAGGCGGGCGTGATCTGGTCGATGACGAAGCGGTAGCGCTGGCTTTGCTGGAGGAAGCCAACGTGGCCGTGGTGCAAGGCAGCGCGTTTGGCCTGTCTGGGTACCTGCGAATTGCCTATGCGCTGGATGATGAGTCGCTGCGTGCCGCGTGCCAGGCGATTCATAGCTTCTGCGAAAGTGCTCTGTAATCCCTCCTTTTTCTTCCTCAGGTATCCCGTGCTGTTGTGGGATACTTGAGGTCGTCTCCAGCCTCTTCGAACGCCCTTATGCTTATCCACTGATGCGGCAGCAACTGATCAAGTTCCTGATGGCAAAGCTGGGGTCTGGTCAGGCGACTGCGTAATGGGACATTGTAAAAGGAGTTGAACGTGAGCGATGCATTGGCGGCAATGCACCTGTAGCCGGCAGTGAGGATCCGTACCTTAAAAATGCTGGACTACATAAGCTAGGCGGTTGGGTTCCACACCAGTAATGCACCGGTGATCTCGCCACTGTGTTCTTCTTGAACTGGAAGCAGTCGAATTGCTTGCGCTAGAAAAAGCCATTTCTACAGACCGAAGCCCGTCAGTTTTCCGTTGAAATGCGAGATCGAGGCAGCCTGAGTTCTTTCCGCAATTTATTTTGAGGGTGCTGGTTTTGCTACCTTAAAACGGAAAGGAAATTTGTATGATACGGAAAAGTAGTGGGCCTAAGTTCATGATTTTTAAATAGAAAATTGTGGACTTAAAATCCCCGCTCGTAAGGGCGTGCCGGTTCGATTCCTGCTTCGGGCACCATGAATATCAAGGGCTTGCATGAGATACTTCATGCAAGCCCTTATTTTTTGCGCCTAGACAAATGCCTGTCCGGCGAAACCCCGAGGCAGACGCTGCAGTCCGACCATTTCGGTCAATCGCTCAATCCATTCGCTTCGCCAGTTACCGGTCGAGTGCGCGGTACTTGCCCGACGGGCTGCCCGCCGAGCTGCGTTACGCTGGTCTTTTCGTGCATTTTTGTAGGCGTCGGTGCTGCGGCAGCTGCGACACTTCACTCGGTTGAGTTCGCGGCTGGAGGAGAGGTTGTGACCTTTGTGACCGCAAGCCAGGTGTCCGTCGACTTTAAAGTGGATGACCATAAAACGTCTCCTTGGTGACGTGTAAAGGCTTTGACCTTTCACGACCAAGGGTGTTCGGCGAATCTGGCTATTGCGCCATCAACCGGCGAGAGGCGACCAACCAGTTGCGTTGTCGCTCAACCGCCAGTTCGGGTTCCGCGTGGATTATCTGAAACGTGGCAGCGGCCGATCAACAGGCTTGAGCGCCGACAGCGTGCTGCGAATCAGCGGAGTGTCCTTCTCGATGTCGTTCAGGCGATCGCGGATGCGCAGGGCAGTCGGGTGTCCGCCCTGATGATCGACCCAGTCGGCGATCTCTTTGCAAGCCGCCGCGAGGCGCGCCTCCCGAGCGTCGAGCAAGGTGAGGAGGGTGGTGATGGACTCTCTTTCGGACATGTGACACCTCCGTCAGGAAACTGCTGAGGGCAGCAAAAAGCCCGCGCAGCGCGAGCTTTCTACCGTCGGGGTGCTGCTCCTTCAGCTCGTTTCAGTATAGACCGGCAAATGAAAGGCATCAGCCGGAGGATTCCTGGGCAACAACCCGGGCGCTGACGGCGTTCAGCCGGTCACATTCGCTTCGGGCCTGCTCTTCGTGATCGTAGCCATCGCCGAGGAAGCCACCAGTGCGCGTGTCGCAGATGCGGAACCAGCCTTGGGCTTCGGCAGGTTCATGGAGACTTTCTCCGGCGCGGCGACCGTGGATGATGATCTTGTTGCAGCGCTTCACGACGAAAATGTCTTCCATGGCGTCACCGCAGCTGATTCGTATCAGATCAACTATAGAAGCCCTGACCAATCGTGCAAAAAATAGACAGGTCAGTTCGTCGGTTGCGGGTGTCAAAGGAAAACGTTCGGCGACTTCAGGGCGCGGCGACCTCGCTCATCCGCTCGAGGAACAGCGCCAGCGCCACTTCCTCCTTGCGCAGGCCCTTGCGCACCCGAGGCTTTGGCAACTCGGCCAGCGCCCCGAGCATGAAGCTCTCGACGACCGCCGGGTGGATGTAGCACTTGCGGCATACTGCCGGAGTGTTGCCGAGCTGTCGTGCGACACCTTTCACCATGTCGACCACGTGCCGCTTGGCCTCGGATTCCGACTCCCATTGCAGTTCGCGCAGTACCGCCAAGGCCAGGGCGCTGCCGGCCCAGGTTCGGTAGTCCTTGGCGGTGAAGTCGGCGCCGGTCAGGGTTTGCAGGTACGCGTTGACGTCAGAAGAGCTGATGGTGTGTCGTTCGCCGTTTTCATCCAGATATTGAAAGAGATTCTGCCCTGGAATCTCCAGGCAGCGCTTGATGATCCGCGCCAGGCGCCGATCCCTGACGGTGATCTGGTGTTCGATGCCGCTTTTGCCGCGAAACTGGAACAGGATCGCGCTGCCGTTCACCTCGACGTGGCGGCTGCGCAGGGTGGTCAGGCCATAGGAGCGGTTGTCCCGAGCGTATTGGGTGTTGCCGACGCGGATCAGCGTGGCATCGAGCAACGTAATCACCGTGGCCATGACCTTGTCGCGACTGAAGCCAGGCGCCGCCAGCAGCGTTTCCAATTGTTTGCGCAGTTTGGGCAGCGCCAGGCCGAACTCCCGCAGACGCGAGTATTTGTCGGCGTCGCGTACTTCGCGCCAGCGCGGGTGATAGCGGTATTGCTTGCGGCCTCGGGCATCGCGTCCGGTGGCTTGCAGATGGCCACGCGGGTCGGCGCAGATCCACACGTCGGTGTAGGCGGGTGGTACCGCCAGTGCGTTGATGCGTTTGATTTCGTCTGTGTCGGTAATGCGCTGACCCGCCGCATCGAAGTAGCAGAATTTGCCACGCAGTTTTTTGCGGGTCAGGCCTGGCTGGGTGTCATCGACGTAATGCAGATCCGCAGGCAAAGCATCGGTCAGCGCGGTGTCGGGCATGGCGGTTTTCCTTGGCAGGCAATCAGCTGTTACAGCGATTGACCGCGCGCCATGGCCGTCGTGCCCGCCGATTTACGCCAGCACTGCGACCGCTTTGATCTGTGCCCAGAGTTGCTGGCCGGGATGCACGCCGAGGTGATCCCGCGAATAGCGGGTGATGCGCGCCAGCAACGGCGTACCACCGGCATCCAGGCGGATCAGCACGTGGGCGGCGTTATCGGCCGGTTGTTCGCTGACAACAGTGACCGGCAGACGATTGAGGATGCTGCTGAACTCATTCCCTTCCAGCGTCAGGCTGATGTCGCGGGCCTGTACCTTGCAACGCAAGGCCTGGCCGGTCGCCATCGGTGCGTGGGTTACGCGAATGCTCAACAAGGTATCCGGCAGTTGCAGCGTGAGCAATTGGTAGTCGGCATCGTAGGCACTGACCAGACCCTCGATGATCACGCCAGCGTCATCGCCCATGGCCAGCGGCAGGTCGAGCCGGGCCAGGGTTTCGCCGATCGGGCCGCTGGCGAGGGCCTTGCCGTCGCTGAGCAGTACCAAGTGATCGGCCAGACGCGCCACTTCATCCTGGGCGTGGCTGACGTACAGCACCGGAATGTCCAGTTCGTCGTGCAGGCGTTGCAGGTAAGGCAGGATTTCGCTTTTGCGCTGGCTGTCGAGGGCCGCCAGCGGCTCATCCATCAGCAGCAGTTTCGGGCTGGTCAGCAGCGCACGGGCGATGCCGATACGCTGGCGTTCACCACCGGACAGGTGCTGCGGATGGCGTTCGAGCAGATGGCCGATGCCCAGCAGTTCCGTGGCTTGCGCCATGTCCACCCGGCGCTGGGCCTTGGCGATGCGCTTGAGGCCGAATTGCAGGTTGGCCAGCACCGAGAGGTGCGGGAACAGGCTGGCCTCCTGGAACACATAGCCGAGCGCCCGTTTATGCGGAGGCACGAAAATGCCTTTGTCGCTGTCCTGCCAGACCTCGTCATTGATCTGGACAAAGGCCTGTTCGGCGCGCTCCAGCCCGGCAATACAGCGCAGGCAAGTGGTCTTGCCCGAACCGGATTGGCCGAGCAGCGCCGTCACGCCGCGACCGGGCAGGTGCAGGTCGACGTCCAGGCCAAAGCCCGAATAAGTCAGTTTCAGACGCGCATCAATCATCGATCAACTCCAGCCCGCGCGGGTCTTGCGGCTGGAGTAGAGCGCCAGCAACACCAGGAACGAAAACACCAGCATGGCCCCGGCCAGCCAGTGAGCTTGCGCGTACTCCATGGCTTCGACGTGGTCGTAGATCTGCACCGAGACGACCCTCGTCTTGTCGGGAATATTGCCGCCGATCATCAGCACCACGCCGAATTCACCGACGGTATGGGCAAAGCCGAGGATCGCCGCTGTAATAAAACCGGGGCGCGCCAGTGGCAGGATCACGCTGAAAAAAGTGTCCCAGGGATTGGCACGCAAAGTCGCGGCCACTTCCAGCGGGCGGGTGCCAATGGCGGAGAAGGCGTTTTGCAACGGCTGCACCACAAACGGCATGGAATAGAGCACCGAACCGATCACCAGTCCGGTGAAGCTGAATGTCAGAGTGCCCAGCCCCAGCCACTGGGTAAATTGGCCGAGAAAGCCGTTCGGACCCATCACCAGCAACAGGTAAAAACCGATGACCGTGGGCGGCAGGACAAGGGGCAGGGCGACGATCGCGCCAATCGGTCCGCGCAACCAGGAACGGCTGCGCGACAACCAAAGGGCAATCGGAGTGCCGACGACCAGCAGGATCGCAGTGGTCAGGGACGCCAGTTTCAGGGTCAGCCAGATCGCCGCGAAATCGGCACTCGTCAGCGACATTTAGAGCTGGTAACCGAACGACTTGATGACCGCAGCAGCTTTCGGACCTTTGAGGTATTCGACCAGCGCCTTGGCGGCGGCGTTGTCCTTGCCTTTGTTCAGGATGACTGCATCCTGTTTAATCGGGTCATGCATGCTCGCCGGGACGATCCACGCCGAACCGCTGCTGACTTTGCCGTCCTTGTAGATCTGCGAGAGGGCGACGAAGCCCAGTTCAGCGTTGCCAGTGGAAACGAATTGATAGGCCTGGGTAATGTTCTGGCCTTCGACGATTTTGGCTTTGGTCGCCTCAGTCAGTTTCAGCTTTTCCAGCACCTGGGTGGCGGCCAGGCCGTATGGCGCGGCTTTCGGGTTGGCGATGGACAGGTGCTGGAATTCGTTTTTCTTCAGCACGTCACCTTTGGCGTCGACGTAGCCTTCTTTGGCCGACCACAGCGCCAGGGTGCCGATGGCGTAGGTGAAGCGCGAGCCTTTGACGGTGTCGCCTTCTTTCTCGAGTTTCTCCGGGGTGGTGTCGTCTGCCGAGAGGAACACTTCGAACGGCGCGCCGTTTTTGATCTGGGTGTAGAACTGGCCGGTAGCGCCGTAGGCGGCGACCAGCTTGTGCCCGGTGTCTTTTTCGAAATCGGCGGCGATCGCCTGGATCGGTGCGGTGAAGTTGGCCGCGACGGCAACCTGCACTTCATCGGCCTGCGCAGCGCCGATGGCGAATACCGCCAGCAGGGAAGCCAGGCAGGTAGGGGCAAAACGTGAGGCACGAATCGTCATGTAACAGCTCCGTTGTGGGCAAGTGTAGTGGGCAGTGGTTGTTGGGGGTGGACTGCGCCGTTGCGAGGGGTGAATCGCTATATATCGGAATATATAGCGAAATGCCGCTAAACGGAAAGCGTCATGGCAGGAACGATATATCCCTGCCATGGTTCAGGTCATTGGCGCGTCAGTTTCGCCAGTGCGCCTTCGGCCAGTTGCCGGGTCAATTCGGCGCTGCCGAGCTCTTTGCCCAGCGTAAATGCCTGGCCTGCCCACAAATTGCTGAAGTCCGCTTCGCCCTTGGCCCGCAACGGCATCAAGGCGCCACCGGCCAGCGGGAAGGCCGGAGCCTTGTCCGATATCGGACCCAGTTCGCGCATCACCCGGTTGAGAATCCCCCGCGCCGGTCGCCCGGTGAATAGGTTGGTGACCGCTGTCTCGCTTTCCTTGGCGGTACGCAGCGCCTTGTGGTGAGAGGCGCTGACCTTGGCTTCCGGCGTGAACAGATACGCCGTGCCGACTTGCACCGCCGACGCTCCCAGCATGAACGCCGCTGCCACACCCCGGGCATCGGCGATCGCCCCGGCCGCGATCACCGGCACGCTCACCGCATCGACCACTTGTGGCACCAGGGCGAACGTACCGACCTGGCTGCTCAGGTCATTGCTGAGAAACATCCCGCGATGGCCACCGGCCTCATAACCCATGGCGATAATTGCATCGCAACCGTTCTGCTCCAGCCAGACGGCCTCATCGACGGTGGTCGCCGAAGACAGGATTTTCGCGCCAATGGCCTTGACCCGGTCCAGCAGGGACTTTTCCGGCAGGCCGAAATGGAAGCTCACCACTTCGGGGCGAAATTCCTCCAGCACTTCACAGGCAGCGGCATCAAACGGTGCGCGGTTGGACACCGGCGTCGGCGCATCGAAATCGACACCCAGTTCGCGGTAATAAGGTTCCAGCAGGTTTTTCCAGTCACGCGCCCGTTGCTCGTCGGCGGCCGGCGGGGTGTGGCAGAAGAAATTGACGTTGAACGGTTTGGTCGTGCCCTGGCGAATGGTCTTCAGTTCCTCGCGCAACTGCTCGATGCTCAGCATCGCCGCCGGCATCGATCCGAGGCCACCGGCGTTGCACGTCGCGATCACCATCGACGAGTTGGTGGCACCGGCCATGGGGCCCTGGATGATCGGCAGTTCGATGCCGAGCAGGTCAAGAATGCGGGTATCTGGCCATTGGCTCATGGAAAAGGTTCTCCGAAGGACAAATCAGGGCAGGGACGCTGGAGGCGGATTTTTTACCAGCAAAGCCGTGTGCAAGGCCAGTCGAGATTTGTAGCGCGGGCGGCACACATCAGCACGAACTCTGTGCGGATTGGCGGAAAGTCGGGTAGGGCAATGTGTTGCTTTGTGTTATTTCAATCCCACGACCAACTCAAATTCATTCCTGAGAGGCAGTCATGTTCAACGGCATTCTGATCGATAAAGACGACAACGGCTATCGCGCCAGCCTGCAGCAGATCACCGAAGAGCAACTGCCCGAAGGCGATGTGACTGTGCGAGTCGCCTACAGCACGCTGAATTTCAAGGATGGCCTGGCGATCACCGGCAGCAGTCCGGTGGTGCGCAAGTTTCCGATGGTGCCGGGGATCGATCTGGCGGGCACCGTCGAATTCAGTTCGCACCCGGACTATCAGGCCGGCGATCAGGTGCTGCTCAATGGCTGGGGCGTGGGTGAGGGACATTGGGGTGGCCTGGCGCAGAAGGCGCGGTTAAACGGCGATTGGCTGATTCCGTTGCCCAAGGCCTTCACCCCGTCGCAAGCCATGGCCATCGGCACGGCGGGTTATACGGCGATGCTGTGCGTCCTGGCGCTGGAGCGCAATGGCTTGACGCCACAGCAGGGCGAAGTGCTGGTCACCGGTGCCAACGGCGGGGTCGGCAGCTTTGCCATCGCGCTGTTGAGCAATCTTGGTTACCGCGTGGTGGCGTCCACTGGCCGGGTTTCCGAGCATGAGTATCTGAAACAGTTGGGTGCCGACGAAATCATTGATCGTGCGACCCTGTCCGAGCCGGGCAAGCCGCTGGCGAAAGAACGCTGGGCCGGGGTGATCGACTCGGTTGGCAGCCACACGTTGGCCAATGCCTGCGCCAGCACCCGCGCCGAAGGCACGGTCGCGGCATGTGGTCTGGCCCAGGGTATGGATTTCCCGGCGTCGGTGGCGCCGTTCATTCTGCGGGGCGTGACCCTGGCCGGGATCAATAGCGTGACGCAGCCCAAGGCTCGGCGCCTCGAAGCATGGGAGCGTCTGGCCCGGGATCTGGACTTCGCCTTGCTGCCCCTCATCAGCCACGAAATAGGCCTTGGCGAAGCCCTCGACGCCGCGCCAAAACTGCTCGCCGGACAGTTGCGCGGCCGGGTTGTGGTGGATGTCAATCGCTGACACAGTAAGCGCCATTGCGGCTCTTTCGAGCCGCATCCGGCTTACAGGGAGTGGCGCTTTCGATGGACGTAAAACAACAGCATGTCGATCCATTCACGGTTTCGGGTTTGCGGGTGCGAACCACCAACGCGGCCGAGCACAACGCCGAAACGGCGAAAATTGGTCCGATGTGGGGGCGTTTTTTCGCTGAAGGTTTGGCGCAGGTCATTCCCGGCAAGCTGACCGAATCGCCGGTTTATGGCGTTTATTCGGCGTACGAATCGGATGCGTCGGGCGCGTTCGATGTGACGGCCGGTGTCGCAGTCACCGACCCCTCGACAGATTTCGAAACGATCCGCATCGAGAGCGGCGATTACCTGGTGTTCTCGGCGTCCGGGGCGATGCCTGACACGGTCATCAGTACCTGGGGTTACATCTGGAACCATTTTCAGACCAACCCGCACCTCCAGCGGCGCTTCGCCACCGACTTCGAGGCCTATACCGGCCCCGAGTCGGTGTCGATCTACATCGGCGTCCGCTAGGGCTGCGCTTCCCGCGTGAGCAGCTCACGCTTGCGCTCCACGCCCCAGCGATAGCCCGACAGGTTGCCATCGCTGCGCACCACGCGGTGGCAGGGGATCGCCACCGCGAGGCTGTTGGCGCCACACGCCTGAGCCACCGCACGCACCGCTTTGGGCGAACCGATGCGTTGGGCAATGTCGGCGTAACTGGCGGTGCTGCCTGGCGGGATTTCCCGCAGCGCCTGCCAGACCCGCTCCTGAAACGCCGTGCCGCGGACATCCAGTGGCAGATCGAGGCCGATGGCTGGTGTTTCGATGAAGCCGACGACCTGGGCGATCAGTTGCTCGAAGTCACGGTCGGCACCGATCAGGTTGGCCCGGCGAAATTGATCCTGCAGGTCGCAGACCAATTGGTGCGGATCATCCCCCAGCAAAATCGCGCAGATCCCGCGCTCGCTTTGCGCCACCAGAATGGCCCCGAGCGAGCATTGGCCAACAGCGAAACGGATGTCGTTGTTTTGCCCGGCGGCCCGGAAGTCGCCGGGTTTCATCCCCAGTACCTGGTCGGCGGCTTCATAGAAGCGGCTGTTGGAGTTGAAGCCGGCATCGTAGAGCGCATCCGTCACCGAGCCGCCGTCCGCAAGCCGCTGACGCACCCGGCGCGAGCGATGTGCGGCAGCGTAGCCCTTGGGGGTCAGGCCGGTCGCGGCTTTGAAAACGCGGTGGAAGTGGAAGGTGCTCAGGCCGGCGGTTTCGGCCAGGTCATTGAGCGCCGGCAGGGTTTCCGACGCCTCGATCTGCCGGCACGCCGCCGCAACGGTGGCGGCATGCTGTGCGGCGACCTCGCTCTGATCCTTGCTGGCCCGTTTGCTGGGACGGTATCCCGCGGCTTCGGCATCTTGCGCGGTGTCGAAGAATTCGACGTTCTGTGGTTTCGGCAGACGCGCCAGACTGCTAGGGCGGCAATAGACGCCGGTGGTTTTTACCGCATAGACAAACTGGCCGTCCGCCTGCGGGTCGCGCGCCACCACAGCGGCCCAGCGTGGATCGTTTTCAATGTTCGGTGTGGTCGAAAGCGTTTTCATGATCGAGAGTCCGTTGGCCTGTAGGATTTCAGGTTAACCAGCGCTGCCTGACGTAACACTCCGGCCCTTGCGGTCAAACTTTGCGCGATTATCCAGCGGTGCGAAAGGTCAGGTTAAAACGTTGCTCGCCCAGCAGCCGATGCCGGCCGGGCTTGATCGGCAGCACGCCGTGATAGCGCAGGCGATCGACGCCGCCCCAGACCACCATGTCGCCGTGCAGCAGGGCGATACGCTGGCTCTTGTCGCTGCGGGCGAAACCGCCAAACAGAAACATCGCGGACAAGCCCAGCGACAGGGATACGATCGGCGCGGCGTAATCGCTTTCGTCCTTGTCCTGATGCAATGACATCTTGGCACCGGGGGCGTAACGGTTGATCAGGCAGGAGTCTGGTATGAAACCGGCAAATCCTGCCTGCGTCGCTGCTGCCTGTGCCAGTTCGCGAAAGGCGTCGGGCATGGCAGGCCAGGGCTGGTTGCTGAGTGGGTCCACAGCCGAGTAGCGATAACCGCTGCGGTCGGTGATCCAGCCGAGTTCGCCGCAGCTGCTGGTGGCCACCGACATGCTGAAGCCGCCAGGCGTCATCATGTGGCGCAACGGCGCGATGGCAATAACCGATTCCAGTGCCGGTAGCAGCCGCTCGATATGGGGCAGGGCGAAACCGCGCAACACCCAGGATTGATCGCCGATCTGTTCCGCGCGTCGGGGCTGTTCGGATTCGCTGTCGGCAAACAGGTCGAAAGTGATTTGCATGGCGGTCATGAAGCGTCGTGAAAGATGATGCCCAGAGTATGCCGTTTTCCGCTGTGCAGGCGACTGACGCCGTGGCGCATGGTCACGCGATAATCACCGCGTACGCCCTGGACCGGGCGCTGGTTGACGGCGAAGATCAGCGCATCGCCTTGTCTCAGGTCCATGACCTGTGGGCGGGACTGCATTCTCGGGCGCTGTTCGGTCAGGACGAATTCCCCGCCACTGAAATCGCGACCCGGTTCTGACAGAAGTATCGCCACTTGCAGCGGAAACACGTGTTCGCCGTACAAGTCCTGATGCAGACAGTTGTAGTCCTCGGGTCCGTATTGCAGCAATAGCGGGGTGGGTCGCATTTGACCGGCGGCATGGCAACGCTGCAGAAATTCGCTGTGAGTGACCGGAAAACGTTCGGCCAGTCCCATCCGTTCATGCCAGCGGTTGGCGAGGGGAACGAGGCGGGGATACAGCGCCTCGCGCAGACGTTCGACCAGCGGCGGCAGCGGGTAGCGAAAGTATTTGTACTCGCCGCGACCGAATCCGTGGCGCGCCATGATGACCTGCGAACGGAACGGTTCGTCTTGCGTGTACAACGCGCTGAGGCGTTCACAGGTTTCCGGGCGCAGCAGTGTGCGGATGATGGCGCAACCGTCCTGATCCGGCTGCAGTTCCAGCGCGTTCCAGTCGAGGCTGTCCAGCGGGGAATTGGGTGACTTCGGCATGCTGACTCCTTGATTCACATCGAGGCGATCAGTCTGGGCAGCCCGGCAGGTCGAAACACTCCGATGCTTGCGGTCGAATCAGGGTCGCCCGGGTCTTACAGGGCCTTGCTGACGCTGATGTCGCTGATTACGTCGTCGCCCTGGCCGTGCAGCGCGTCGAGCGCAGCCTTGGCTTCTTCCGCCGTGCCGTTTTCCAGTTGGGCGAACTCGAAACGGCGTTCACCATTGAGTTTGTACTTGATGACGTATTTGGTCGTTTGAGCCACGGTCATGCTTACCTGATTGGTTGATTGGGGGATTCAGCTGAGTTTCGAGCTGGAGCGGCGGATGATCTTGATCGAGTGAGTCAGGTTCGGCTTGCGCGTTACGCTGATGGCGCGGCGGCTGACGGTATCGATGGTGATGTTCCAGAAGCCGGTGCTCGGAGCGGTGATGCGCGCCGGGAACTTGTCGAACGCGCCACCGTGATAGGTGTGGCGTCCGCCGTTCTTGAAGCTGCGGAAGTTGGCGTCGTTCATCAGACGAATGTTGCAGGTTTGCGAGCATTGGATGACGACGATGTCGTCTTCATTGAGGTGTTCGCGCTGGTGAATGAATTTCATGGGCGCCTCCAGAAGGGCTTTTTCTACAAAATCAAAACGATAGCAGGATAGATCGGCGCAGTTTATCAGCCCGGACGGGTTATTATCTGGCCGTCGGGCGCTGCTTTGACAATTTAAAACGGTTATTCGCGATTTGAAGCGGGTTAAATGCGGTAAGCCTCGGAGAAAAACGGCATTCGTGCTGTCGGAGGGTCTTTATTGGAGATTTTGTATGAAATGGGGTGTGGTGTGTCTGTCGGCGGTGTTGGCATTGGGTGGTTGCGCGAGCGTTGCGGAAATCAATGAAACGCTGCCGACCATGATCGTCATTTCCGGCAAGAAACCCCATGAGTATGCGCAGTGCCTGGTCGAAAAACTGGCAGACAGTCGCGGCGCCCTGCAAGTGGAGCCGCACAAGGACGGCATGCGCGTCATCGTGCCGGGGAAGCTTTCCTCCGGACCGGCAGCGGTATTCGATATCGACGACCGTTCCGGCGGCAGTAGCATCAAGTTGCATGAGCGCATTTCCAACGTGCCTTTGCGTCCACGGGATGTGCGCAACGCCGCCACGGTTTGCATATCCGGCTGATAAACTGTCGCCAATCGGCACCGATGCCGTCCAGGTCTGGCCTGGGCGGCATTGTCATTTCTGGAGGGACGCATGAAGCGCGAGCACGTACGGGAGAGGCACGCAGAGGGCCTTATTTCTGCCACCCATGTGATCCAGAACCCGGCGAATCCGGGGGAGTGGATCGTATTTTTCAAGAAGAGCGCCGGGCGCAGCTATTTCCTGGTGGACGACAACGACGAAGTCGAGTCTTTCGCCCGGCTGGACGACCTGATTGAAGTCGTGCGCGGACTGGGGATCAAGTTCGCCGAAATCCACATGTAAAAGCTATTTGCAGACCACCACCACGCTGCGGTTCTTGTAGTTGCCCACGTCGACGCCCAGGGTCTTGTCGCTTTCGGCCGGGGCCGGCGTACCGTCGGTGCCGACGATGCGATAGCCGGTGCCTGCGCAGGAGGCGTCAGCCTTTTCGTAACAGGAGGCCCAGGAATTGGCCTCGCCGGAACAGTCAATGCTCAGGCCCTGTTCGCCATTATTGAGGTAGGTCGTTTGCGAAGTGGCGCAACCGCCAGTCAGGGCCAGTAGCGCAATCAGTGGGAGGATGCGGGTGTTCATGGCGATATCGTCTTCGAAAGGAGAGGGTCAGACGCTATGACAGCGCCGGCAGGAAAAGGTTATAGCGATTGGCCACATCTCTGTGCGCAGAGACAAAAAAGCCCTGCGCAATGCAGGGCTCTTGTCCATCGCAGGTCGATCAGTCCCGATCTTTACCGCGACGCTTGGGAGCAGCAGGCGTGTCCTCGAACACCGAAGCGACTTCAACTGCCATCGCTTCGCTCGGGAATGGCCCGGCAATGTGCTCGCCATTGGCGGCGCTGATGTGCCACTGGCCGTCCTTCGCCTTGTCGACCACGTACCCGTTGATGATTTTTGCTGCGGCCATCTACTTGCCTCGTTGGCTGGTTCAAAGGCGCCATGATACCGGCAAACGCACGCGGCGGCTGCCGATAGTCGCGGGCAGGGTAGTTTGTCGGTGGCTTTGAGCTACTCTGTTTTCGCGCGCTCGAAGCGTCGATGGAACTATCGGCGAGAATATTTCTCTATGTTGGCATCGGTTAGCCAGTGCGGGGCATTGTAAGGTGCACGCCGCCTGATTAGACTGCGCCGAAACTCGTACACACAGCCCTTTCAAGGACTTATATGATCAAGAAATGCTTGTTCCCAGCAGCCGGTTACGGTACTCGCTTCCTGCCAGCGACTAAAGCCATGCCCAAGGAAATGCTGCCGGTGGTAAACAAGCCACTGATCCAGTACGGCGTTGAAGAAGCACTGGACGCGGGTCTGAACGAAATCTCCATCGTGACCGGTCGCGGCAAGCGCGCTCTGGAAGACCACTTCGACATCAGCTACGAGCTGGAAAACCAGATCAAGGGCACCGATAAAGAGAAATACCTGGTCGGTATCCGCAAACTGCTGGACGAGTGCTCGTTCTCCTACACCCGTCAGACCGAAATGAAGGGCCTTGGCCACGCGATCCTGACCGGCCGCCCGCTGATTGGCGACGAGCCTTTCGCCGTGGTTCTGGCGGACGACCTGTGCGTCAACCTGGAAGGCGACGGCGTGCTGACCCAGATGGTCAAACTGTACGAACAGTACCGCTGCACCATCGTTGCGATTCAGGAAGTCGATCCGAACGAAACCAACAAGTACGGCGTGATCGCCGGCGAGTTGATCGCTGATGACCTGTACCGCGTGCGCAACATGGTCGAGAAACCAGCGCCGGAAGATGCTCCGTCGAACCTGGCGATTATCGGTCGCTACATCCTGACGCCGGATATTTTCAAACTGATCGAGCAAACCGAACCGGGCAAGGGTGGCGAGATCCAGATCACCGACGCCCTGATGAAGCAGGCCAAGAACGGTTGCGTGATTGCCTACAAGTTCAAGGGCAAGCGTTTCGACTGCGGTGGCGCCGAAGGCTACATCGAAGCAACCAACTTCTGCTTCGAGAACTTCTACAAGACTGGCAAGGCTTACTGATAGCGCTTGATCCGTCTGCTTTAAACAGGCTTTTTCGCACGCTGTATGAAAATACGCGTGCGATACCGCCAATAAGCGCCCCGACTTGTTCGGGGCGTTTTTTTTGGAGCGGAGCGTTCGCAACATGCACTTTTACAGGGCGATGTGCCTGGCGTCCTGCATCACTCGGGGGCGGGGATATCAACTTCGTTGTTCTGGTGTTTCGAAGGAGAGGCCTTGTTCTTGCGAGTTCGAAGCGTCGTGAGGCCTCAATTCTGCTGATTGGCACATAGCCTGCAATGGTTCGCATCAGTCACGCAGCCCTCGGTCAACGATGATCAGGCGGCAGCATCGGTGCATCAGGCATAGGTGTCTGGTTTCAACACCGCAAAGAACAGGCAAAGACGCCTGAAACCGAAAGGTTTCAGGCGTCTTTTTTTTTGGACATTTGAAAGGTGACCGGTTGTAGGCCACTTGCTCAATCCCGGATTAAACCAGGCTCCGGCGGAGCCCATGATCCATAGCGCACAGTGTTGGAGGCTCGCATGAAAACAGCTGCACAGTTGCTGAGATTGAAGGTCGCGCAAAACCAGCGGGTACATAGCATCGCGCCAGACCAGATGGTGCTTGAAGCGTTGAAGCTGATGTCTGAAAAGAACGTGGGAGCCTTGCCGGTCATAGAAAACGGGCAGGTGGTCGGCGTCATCAGTGAGCGGGATTATGCGCGTAAGATCGTTCTTCAAGGGCGCTCTTCGGTGGGTACGCCTGTCCGGGCCATTATGAGCGCGCCAGTGGTGACGGCTGACAGTCAGCAGAGCATCGAGCGTTGCATGGCGGTCATGACCGACAGTCATTTGCGTCATCTGCCGGTGGTGGAAGGGGATCAGTTGATTGGCCTGTTATCGATTGGTGATCTGGTTAAAGAAGCCATTGTCGAGCAGGCCAACCTGATCCAGCAGTTGGAGCACTATATTCGCGGGCACTGAAACTGCCGGCGAACGCTGATCAGCGCTGTAAGGGGGTATGACGTTTTCCGATTTTCTGTCTGTCCGGCGCCTGCATGGGTGGTTTTTTCATTTTCCGCCCTTATATGGATGGCAGTGCTTGCTCAAAGGATGGCTGCGGGTATTCTGATGTCCCGCCGAGGAGATAGAAATGGATTACGATTTTGACCTGTATGTGATTGGCGCCGGTTCCGGCGGTGTGCGGGCTGCGCGTTTTGCCGCCGGTTTTGGCGCGAAAGTGGCAGTGGCCGAGAGCCGCTATCTGGGCGGCACCTGCGTCAACGTCGGCTGCGTGCCGAAGAAGTTGCTGGTGTACGGTGCGCACTTCGCCGAAGACTTCGAACAAGCCTCCGGATTCGGCTGGAATCTGGGCGAAGCTGATTTCGATTGGGCGACGCTGATCGCCAACAAGGACCGCGAGATCAATCGCCTGAACGGCATTTATCGCAATCTGCTGGTCAATAGCGGTGTGACCCTGCATGAGGCGCACGCCAAAATCGTTGGCCCGCATGAAGTCGAGGTCAATGGTGAGCGATTCACCGCGAAAAACATCCTGATCGCTACCGGTGGCTGGCCGCAGATTCCCGAAATTCCCGGGCACGAACACGCCATCAGTTCCAACCAGGCATTCTTCCTGAAAGAGTTGCCCAAGCGTGTGCTGGTGGTTGGCGGCGGTTATATCGCGGTCGAGTTCGCCGGGATCTTCCATGGCCTTGGTGCCGATACCACGTTGCTGTATCGCGGCGACCTGTTCCTGCGCGGTTTCGACGGTTCTGTGCGCAAGCATTTGCAGGAAGAGCTGACCAAACGCGGCATGGATCTGCAATTCAACGCCGATATTGCCCGGATCGACAAGCAGGCTGACGGCAGCCTGAAGGCTACCCTCAAGGACGGTCGCGTGCTTGAAGCTGATTGCATCTTCTACGCCACGGGCCGGCGGCCGATGCTGGACAATCTGGGGCTGGAAAACACTGACGTTCAACTGGATGACAAAGGTTTCATCAAGGTCGATGAGCAGTATCAGACCAGTGAGCCTTCAATCCTCGCGCTGGGCGATGTTATCGGTCGCGTGCAGTTGACGCCGGTTGCGCTGGCTGAGGGCATGGCTGTCGCCCGACGTCTGTTCAAGCCTGAGCAATATCGCCCGGTGGATTACAAAATGATCCCTACGGCGGTGTTCAGCTTGCCAAACATCGGCACCGTCGGCCTGACTGAAGAAGAGGCACGCCAGGCGGGCCACGACGTGGTGATCTACGAAAGCCGCTTCCGTCCGATGAAGCTGACCCTGACCGAGTGTCAGGAGCGCACGCTGATGAAACTGGTGGTCGATGGCAAGACCGACAAGGTTCTGGGTTGCCACATGGTCGGGCCGGATGCCGGCGAGATCGTGCAGGGCCTGGCCATCGCCTTGAAGGCCGGCGCGACCAAGCGTGACTTCGACGACACGATCGGGGTTCACCCGACGGCCGCCGAAGAATTTGTCACCATGCGTACGCCGGTCGGCGCTTAAGCGTCTTTCTTCCCTGCTGCGTCTGGCGCTGCCGTCACGGTAGCGTTCAGGCGCAAGCTGTCTTGCAGGCTGGTCTGAGCCTGGGTCAGCTCTTTTTCCAATGATTGATTGAGCTGCGTCTGCTCGTCGACGTTTTGCTTCAGTGTCTGGCTTTCCAGCAGGGAGACGCGCAAGCGTTCCTGGAGGAGGGTGCGTTCGCTGTCGACGCGGGTGGCTTGTTCCAGCAGTTGATCCTGACGCTGGTTGCTGTGCTTGAGTTGATCCTGCAACAGGGTCAGCTCACGCAGTGTGCCGCGATTCTCGGTCAGCAGGCGTTCGTTATCGCGGTGCAACTGGGTGATTTCGTCCTGACGGACCAGTGCGCTTTGCTGGGCCTGGCGCAATTCCATCTGCAATTGCTGCACTTGTCCCTCGTGGCGGTTTTGCTCCTGCTCGCGCTGTTCCTTGATCGCGTTGCGGTAATGCTCAAGCGCGTCACGGGCGTGCAAGTGCTTCTCTTCCAGCGAGCGAATCTGCTCGTCCTTGTCCTGCAGGCGCAAGTCGAAATCCGCCAGCGCCTGGTTCAGACCGGCGTTGCGGGTCTGTTCGGTTTGCAGCATCGAACGGGTTTCACCCAGCGCTTCTGACTCCTTCGCCAGTGCAGCGCCTTGAATCTCGTGCTGCTGCTCAAGTTGCGCGTGGGCCTGGCGGAGTTGCTGCAACTCGGTTTCAAGGGTCTGACGTTGCTGCTCGAATTCCTCGCGAGCCTGTTCGATCGGCTCCTTCGCCTGTTCTTTCAAGCGCTGGGCGAGGCGGCTGACGAGGGCCAGAAGCTCGTCATCGATGGGTTCTACCGATGGATCGGCCGGTTCGCTGCCGTCATCGAGCTCCTTCAGATAGCGATGAATCGTGGTTTTCGATCCGGTATTGCCCAGTTCGATGCGTACGGCATCGATGCTGGGGTGTTCTCCTCGGGCGAGAATCGCCGAGCGCGCTATCTGAACCACTGCTTTATTAACGCCGCCACGGGCCATGATCAATCCTACCGTTACGTACTGTGGTACATGCCACTAAAGTATGCAGTGTACCATGCTGAGTAAGAAGTTAAATGCTTGATATCCATGATGCGGGATATACTCGTATTACCCAATGTGAGGCGTTGAAAATCACTCTTCCAACGCCTTATCAGTACAGCCGTGAGAAATCAGCCCATGAGCGATCTGGATCGCTATCTGCAAGCCGCAACCCGCGACAACACCCGCCGCAGTTACCGTGCGGCCATCGAACACTTTGAAATCAAGTGGGGCGGTTTCCTGCCGGCCACCGCTGACAGCGTTGCGCGTTATCTGGTGGCGCATGCCGGAGTGCTGTCGATCAACACGCTGAAGTTGCGATTGTCAGCGTTGGCGCAATGGCATAACAGCCAAGGCTTCGTCGATCCGACCAAAGCACCGGTGGTGCGCCAGGCACTGAAGGGGATTCGCGCCCTGCACCCCGCCCAGGAAAAACAGGCCGAACCTCTGCAATTGCGCGATCTCGAGCGGGTTGTTGACTGGCTTGAGCACGAAATGCAAACCGCCAGAGCCGAGCAGGATCAGGCTTCGTTACTCAAGGCCAGCCGCGATCGGGCGTTGATCCTGTTGGGTTTCTGGCGCGGCTTTCGCAGCGATGAGCTTTGCCGTCTGCAGATCGAGCACGTGCAGGCACACGCCGGCAGCGGCATTACTCTGTATTTGCCGCGCAGCAAGGGAGATCGGGAAAACCTCGGTCAGACCTACCAGGCCCCGGCGCTGCTGCGTCTGTGTCCGGTGCAGGCGTATATCCAGTGGATCAGTGACGCGGCGCTGGTGCGTGGCCCGGTGTTTCGCGGCATCGACCGCTGGGGCAATCTGAGCGAGGAGGGGTTGCACGCTAACAGCGTGATTCCGTTATTGCGCCAGGCACTGGAGCGCGCGGGTGTCGCCGCCGAGCATTACACCAGCCACTCGTTGCGACGCGGGTTCGCCACTTGGGCGCATCAAAGCGGCTGGGACCTCAAATCCCTGATGAATTACGTGGGCTGGAAGGATATGAAGTCCGCCATGCGCTATGTTGAAGCGGCCCCTTTCCACGGGATGGCCCGGATTACGGATAAGCCGCTGTCGCCGTAGATAACGTTTTCTTCTATTAATACAGTCAGCTAATAGCGAAAACAAATCAGCAGCATCAGGTTTGCCAATGAGCCATCCGTCGAGTGAGTGGGTAGGATTCACCCATCGAATTCACAACCCTGACGGAGAGTCATCAATGCCTATCATCAACAGCCAAGTTAAACCGTTCAAAGCTACCGCCTTCAAAAACGGCGACTTCGTACAAGTCTCGGACGCTGACCTGAAAGGCAAATGGTCCGTGGTGTTCTTCTACCCGGCCGACTTCACCTTCGTTTGCCCAACCGAGCTGGAAGACCTGGCTGACAACTACGCTGCGTTCCAGAAACTGGGCGTAGAGATCTACAGCGTTTCCACCGACACCCACTTTGCCCACGCTGCCTGGCACAACACTTCGCCAGCCATCGGCAAAATCGAATACACCATGATCGGCGACCCGACCCACGTCATCTCCCGCAACTTCGACGTGCTGATCGAAGAAGCTGGCCTGGCTGACCGTGGCACCTTCGTGATCAACCCTGAAGGCCAGATCAAGATCGTTGAACTGAACGATGGCGGCGTTGGCCGTGACGCTTCCGAGCTGCTGCGCAAGATCAAGGCTGCTCAGTACGTTGCTGCTCACCCAGGCGAAGTTTGCCCAGCCAAGTGGAAAGAAGGCGAGGCCACTCTGGCTCCGTCCCTGGACCTGGTCGGCAAGATCTAAGTCTGTGACACGCAACGCAGGGCGGAACTCCGCACCTACTTAAGTAAGCTGCACCGCCCAATAAAACGCCCGGGCGAGATTCGCTCGGGCGTTTTTTTTCGCCTCAAATATATTCTGGAGATCGCCCGTATGTTGGACGCCAATCTTAAAGCCCAGTTGAAATCGTACCTGGAACGGGTCACCCAACCGATCGAGATCGTTGCTTCGCTCGACGACGGTGCGAAATCCCGGGAAATGCTCGACCTGCTGAAAGACGTTGCCAGTCTTTCCAGCCAGATTACCCTGATCGACAGCGGCAACGATGCACGCAAACCGTCGTTCTCGATCAACCGCCCCGGTGCCGATATCAGCCTGCGTTTCGCCGGCATCCCGATGGGCCACGAATTCACTTCGCTGGTGCTGGCCTTGCTGCAAGTCGGCGGCCACCCTTCGAAGGCCAGTGTCGAAGTGATTGAACAGATTCGCTCGCTCAAGGGCGAGTTCACCTTCGAGACTTACTTTTCGCTGTCTTGCCAGAACTGCCCGGACGTCGTCCAGGCGCTGAACCTGATGGCGGTGCTGAACCCGAACATCCGCCACGTCGCCATCGACGGTGCGTTGTTCCAGGACGAAGTCAACGATCGCAAGATCATGGCCGTGCCAAGCATCTACCTCAATGGTGAGAACTTCGGCCAGGGCCGTATGGGTCTGGAAGAGATCCTCGCCAAGCTCGACACCGGCGCCATCGAGCGTCAGGCCGAGAAAATCAGCGCCAAGCAAGCCTTTGACGTGCTGGTGGTCGGCGGTGGCCCGGCCGGTGCTTCGGCGGCGATCTACGCCGCTCGCAAAGGCATCCGCACCGGTGTCGCGGCCGAGCGCTTCGGCGGACAGGTGCTGGACACCATGGCCATCGAAAACTTCATTTCCGTGCAGGAAACCGAAGGCCCGAAACTGGCGGTGGCTCTGGAAGAACACGTCAAGCAATACGACGTCGACATCATGAACCTGCAACGCGCCGACAAGCTGATTCCTGGCAAGAATGGCGAATTGCATGAAGTTCACTTTGCCAGCGGCGCGACCCTCAAGGCCAAGAGCGTGATTCTGGCGACGGGTGCTCGGTGGCGTGAAATGAATGTGCCGGGTGAGCAGGAATATCGCAACAAAGGTGTTGCGTACTGCCCGCACTGCGATGGCCCGCTGTTCAAAGGCAAGCGAGTGGCGGTAATCGGCGGTGGCAACTCCGGCGTCGAAGCAGCCATCGACCTGGCCGGTATCGTCTCCCACGTGACCCTGCTGGAGTTCGACGTGCAACTGCGCGCCGACGCGGTACTGCAACGCAAGCTGCACAGCCTGCCGAATGTCACCGTGATCACCAGTGCGCAAACCACTGAAGTGACCGGCGACGGGCAGAAGGTCAACGGCCTGCGCTACAAGGATCGTCAGACTGACGAACTGCGTAACGTGGAACTGGAGGGGATCTTCGTACAGATTGGTCTGCTGCCCAACACCGACTGGCTCAAAGGCACCATCGAACTGTCGCCGCGTGGCGAGATCATTGTCGATAACCGTGGCGAGACTTCGGTTCCGGGTATCTTCGCTGCCGGCGACGTGACCACCATGCCGTACAAGCAGATCGTGATTGCAGTGGGCGAGGGCGCGAAGGCTTCCCTCAGCGCGTTCGATCACCTGATCCGCACTTCGGCTCCGGCGTAAACGTCAGTCGCTGAAACGAAAAAACCCATGAGCGATCATGGGTTTTTGCGTTATGCGTCAGATTCTGACCTCATTCCTGCCTCTACCGAGGGAGGAGGGGGCTTTCAGCCTTTACAGCGGTGCCGGCTGGATAATCTCAACCCAGTAGCCATCCGGGTCCTTGATGAACGCCAGGCTCTTCATCCGCCCATCGGTCAGGCGCTTCTGGAAATCGCAGCCCAGCTCTTCAAAACGCGCGCAGGCCGCAACGATGTCCGGCACCGAGATGCAGATGTGGCCAAAACCACGCGGGTCGGTGTTGCCATTGTGGTAAGCGAAGTCGGCATCGTTTTCGGTGCCGTGGTTGTGGGTCAGTTCCAGGATGCCGGGAATCGACTTCATCCATTCGGTGCGGGCCGCGGCGTCGGCCGGGATCTGCGCCTTGTCGACCAGCGCCAGGAAGTACAGGCTGAATTCCGCTTCCGGGAAGTCGCGTTTCTCCACCAGCGAGAAACCGAGGACGCGGGTGTAGAAATCCAGGGACTGGGTGATGTTTTTGACGCGCAGCATGGTGTGGTTGAAAACGAAGTTGCGGGTTGCGCTGTCCGGGGTGGCGGTGACGCCAGGGAAAGTGTTCAGTTCTTGCAGGCTCATGAGCCCTCCGTAACAAATGGGGCGAGTGAATGGGCGCAATGATACGCATGGCTGTCGGCATCGCCAAACCGAAAGAGCGGGCTTGCCCTGTGTGCGGGCGAGGCTCAGACTTCACGGCTCAATTCGCGAGTGCCTCTGGTAATGATCCGACCGTTCAAATCGCTGTTCGTTTTCTTCGGCTTGACCCTGATTGCCACCGCTGTGGTAGCCCAGGAACCTGCAATTACCTGGCCGGCCGGTTGGCAGGTTGAAGCATTGCCCGACGCAAGCCCTGAGGTTTCTCGTCAGCGTGCGGTGAAAAATGATGCGGACGGCAACCAGGTGATGGTGATGGAGTTGACCATGACCCATGTGGAAAGCGGTCATCAAGTCAACTTGCAGGGCGTTCTGCTGGAGATGCGCAAGTCTGTGCAGAAGGATTTTTTCCAGGGCGGTTATCAGAGTGTCTGCAACAGGGTTCATCCCTCTACGCTTGGCTCGTTGGCGGCATTGGAAACCACTTGCACCATTACTGAAAATGGCCGACATGTGCTGTCGCAAACATTGGTGGCGGCGGTTGAGGCGGACAAGGCTTACGTTCTTTCGTATGCCGGTCAGGCTGAGGTCTACAAGGCAAGCGAAGACGAAATAGCGGCGGCGAGAAACAGTCTGAAACTTTAATCCTGTGTCGGGTGAGCCGGCAGCTTTTAGATGCCCGAAGGAATTAACCACAAAGTTTAACAATGGACGAAATTTGCAACATGTCGCACCGCCCATTTAGCGAACAAGCGATGCGCACCGGTCAAGAATCCCAACTTGTTCGGCAAAATTCGTTGCAATTGTTAGATATTGTCAAAAAAAAGCCCTGCATGTGCAGGGCTTCTTTATGTGGCCTTGAAATCAGCCACGCAGCCAGGAATCAACAGTGGCAGCGCCGTATTGTTCCTTCCAGGCCTTCAGGCCGCGATGGTTGCCGCCCTTGGTCTCGATCAGTTCGCCGGTGTGCGGGTTCTGATAAACCTTGACCACCCGCGCGCGACGGGTTTTAGGCGCTGCAGACAGCGATACGCCGGACTTGGTCGAACCCGGATCGAGAATGGCGATGATGTCTTTCAGGCCTTTGCCGTAGGTTTTCATCAGCCCCTGGAGCTTTTCTTCGAATTCGATTTCTTTCTTGAGCCCGGCATCGTTCTTCAGCGATTCCAGCTGCTTGAGCTGTTCCTGAAGGGCCTTTTCAGCGGCACGAAATTCAGCGAGTCTGGACAATATCTTTACTCCAATAGTGTGATTGGCTGATCCCAACCGCAAACAAAGCTATAAGCAAAAAGCCTTGAAGCGACTCGGTGATAATGGCTCACCTGCCAATCTTGCAACAGGTACGAAAAATTGTAGTAGTTAATGAGCCAAGAGTAAATCCTGACTTTTTCTTCATGTAACGACAATGCAGTTTTGTATCAATTTGGTGCGCGAATTAGCATGCGTCGGGTTTATTGCACGATGTTAACGGTGACTTAATGCGTTAATGAAGTCTGCGGCCGGCATTGGTTTGCCAAACAGATAACCTTGCAGGAAGTTGACGTGATGAGCTCTCAGGTAATCGCACTGCGCCTGCGTCTCGACGCCTTCGGCAACAATGCCCAGATCGAGTTTGGCCGACAGTTCGATAATGCTGTCGAGAATATGCCGGGACAGGGCGTCGGCGCCGATCATGGCGACAAAACTCTGATCGATCTTGAGAAAGTCCACATTGAACTGGCGCAGATAACCAAGACTTGAGTGACCGGTGCCGAAGTCGTCGATAGCGATCTTCACCCCCATGGCATGCAGTTGTTCGAACAATTGCCGGGTGATGTCGGTCGGCTCGATCAGTTCGCGTTCGGTCAATTCGAGCACCAGGCTCACGCTGCCCGGAACGAATGCGTCCAGAAATATCCGGCAGTCTTCGACCAACTCCAGATCCTGGCAATGACTGGCGGTAATGTTGATGCCGATATGAAACGGCGCGGTAAAGGTCGGTGACAACGGGCCGAGCAACGCTGCCGTTTGCTGCATCAACCCTCGGGTCATCGGTACGATCAGTCCGGAATGCTCGGCAAATGGAATGAACAGATCCGGGCGCACCAGTCCTTCCTTCGGGTGGTTCCAGCGCATCAGCACCTCGGTGCCCGACCATTGTTGGCTGTCGCCATGCACCACCGGCTGAAAGTAGGGGATGAACTCGCCGGCCTCCAGAGCACGTTGCATTTCGTGGCTCGGCGACGTCGAGCGCTTTTGCAGGACATGCCCGATGGCCCCCGACACCGCGCCGAAAAAGATCAGCAGGCTGAACAGCGGCGGGTATTCATCGGTCATGTAGCGCCATGTTTCGCCTTTGGGGAAACCCGCCGACACACTGAAGGCATAGCGCGAGGAATCCAGCGTGTTTTGCGCGACCGGTAGCGCCGGCAACGGCCCCGTATGCACCTTGCCGTCCGCCGACAGCCAGTTCTTGCCGACCTGCAGCAGCAACAGTGTGTGGCGACCGATCAGGCGCAGGATGTTGCTCAAGTGATAACCGTCGAGAGTGGTCAGCGCGCCGCCCCGACCTTCGCTGAGCCGGTACACCAGCAGCGCGGTATTGGGCGTCACCGGATTGCCGTTCATCAACCACAACTTGCCCTGGTTGTAGTCGCCGGGATTGACCGCTTCCTGATAATCACCGAACAACGAGCTGCAATACAGATTGTTGTCCCACACCAGATTGGTCGAGCGCACGAAGGGCCGGCGGGTGACTTGTTCACGCAGGGCCAGCTTGACGTCGTTGCAGGTCTGGCCGGCCAGCGGCAGCAAGACCTGGGCGGCTTGCGCGGTGTTGTCGAGCATCAGCTCGAACTGCCGCAAGGCTTCATCGGCGGTGTGTTGTGCGCTTTGTTGCAGGGTGCGTTCGGCTTGCATGTAGAGAATCACGCTGCCCAGCGCCACGGGGAGCAGGCCGCACAGCAGTGTCACGAATAGCCGGGAACTGCGCTTGCGGCGGTGTCTGGCGGTCAGAGGCATGAGCGCATCCTGTCGCGATGGAATGGAACTCTCGAAATCGCCGCGATCCCTGCGCAGCGACCGGTGTGAGGGCATGATAGTTGGCGGTTGATGCTTGCGCCGCTCATCGCTGATTCATCTGTGTCGCCAGTTCGATAAAGGCCAGCGTTGCGGGTGAGGACTGGCGCTGATCGAGCACGGCCAACCCGACCTGACGCCGCACGGCCGGCGACAGCGGTTTGCTCACGTAGCGTGGGTTTTCCATGTCGGGCAGCGAGCCTTCGGCCACAAGGGTGATCGCATCGCCCCGGCTGACGGCGTCGAGGGTGCTGATCAATTGCGAGCAGCGGTAACGAATGTTCGGTTGCAGACGCGCAGCATTGAACAACCGTGAAACCAGCTCGCTGGAGCCGGCTTCGGTCAGCACGAAGGGGTCGTCACACAATTCCTTGAGGCTCACGTCGGAACGTGCCGCCAGTCGATGATTCAAGGGGAGCAGGGCCACCATCTGGTCCTCAATCAGGGCAAAGGTGTCGAAACGCTCTTCGGGCAGCACGACAAAACCGATGTCGATCCGCCGCTCCTCCAGCCACTGAATCACCTGACGATCCGGCCCTTCATCCATGTGGACTTCGATACCCGGATGTACTTCGCGAAAGCGTCGCAGGATCTTCGGCAACAACTTGATCGACGACGTCGGGCCGAACGAGCCGATGCGCAGGGTGCCGCGCTTCATGCCTCGGGCATCGGCGGCTTCCTGGCGCAAGGTGTTGGCCAGTCCCAGCATCGCCCGTGCCCGCAGCAGCAGTTGTTCGCCGATGTCGCTGAGTTCCACTTGGGATTGATGGCGGCGCAACAGTTCGACACCCAACTCCTGCTCCAGAGACTTCAGCGCGTGCGACACCGCCGATTGCGAAATCCCCAGGCGATGGGCGGCGAGGGTGAAACCGCGTAACTCGGCCACCAGCGAAAAGATTTCCAGTTGAGTCAGGGTCATGAGTTTTTACTCATTTTACGATGATGGAGAATCGGCTGAATGATACGCCATCCGTCAATTCAATCGTTTGGAGTGTTATGAGCAGTTGTGAGCAAACCCGTGGGGGCGCGTCGGATCTGCCGGTTTACCTGACCCTCTGCGCCGTGACCATGATCTGGGGCGGAACCTTTGTTGCCGGGCGGTTCCTGGCGGGTAGCCTGAGCCCGATATTCGCCGCCAGCCTGCGCTTTCTGCTGGCGAGCCTGGCGTTGCTGATGTTTCTGTGGCTCGCGCGGATTCCGCTGGCCAGGCCCAGCCCTCGGCAATGGCTGCAACTGGCGCTGCTGGGGTTCTTCGGGATTTTCTTTTACAACCTGTGCTTCTTTTATGGGCTGCATTACATCAATGCCTCGCGCGCCTCGTTGATCGTTGCGTTGAACCCGGCGGTCATCGGTCTGGCCTCCTGGGGGCTGTTCAAGGAACGTCTGGGCCGGGCCAGGGTAATGGGCATTGCGATCTGTATTGCGGGGGCGAGCCTGGTGATCGTCAGTCGCAATCCGCAGTGGCTCGCGGCGACGGCGGACGCGTGGATCGGTGATCTGCTGATCTTCGGCTGCGTGCTGGGCTGGGGTGTCTACTCGCTGTTTTCCCGTGGCCTCAACCAGAGCCTCGGCCCGGTGCAGACCGTAACGTTTTCGATTTTGCTCGGCACGCTGATGCTGTGGGCGCTGGCGGTGCTGCGCGGGGAGGTGAGTGTTGCGGCGCTGGTCGAACTCGGCGCGCCCCAGTGGTTGAGCCTGCTCTATCTGGGCGTGCTCGGTTCCGCGCTGGCCTATATCGGGTATTACCACGGTATCCGCAAAATCGGCGCGACACGTTCCGGGGTGTTCATTGCGTTGAATCCGCTGACGGCGGTCATTCTCGGCGCGTTTCTGCTGGGCGAACGACTGACGCTGCCCATGTGCCTGGGCGGCGGGTTGATTCTGGGCGGCATCTACCTGTGCAACAAACCCTTTGCACCCACGGCAAAAAAGCGGATTTTATAGAGAGGGCAGACAACCCTATTTACGCTGTGTAGAATCGGGTTACGCATACAATAATAATCGTCTTCTGGCAGCAGAAGCCTCGCCCGCAAGAGCCTTGGGTCGACAATGAAGATATTCGGGTTTCAACTGATCTACGGTGACTTCCTCGCCCGCAGTGTGCGTGGCATCTCCTGTGCGCCACCCACCGGTCTCAGCATTACTGACAAATAACTCTGGTTAATTGATAAGAATGATGAGGCGCCAACCATGGCAGATTTATACGAAAACCCAATGGGCCTGATGGGCTTCGAGTTCATCGAGTTCGCATCGCCGACACCCGGCACCCTGGAGCCGATCTTCGAGATCATGGGCTTCACCAAGGTCGCGACCCACCGTTCCAAGAACGTGCACCTGTATCGTCAGGGCGCGATCAACCTGATCCTCAACAACGAACCGCACAGCGTCGCCTCGTACTTCGCTGCCGAGCACGGCCCGTCGGTTTGCGGCATGGCATTCCGGGTCAAGGATTCGCAGAAGGCCTACAACCGCGCGCTGGAACTCGGCGCCCAGCCGATCCATATCGAAACCGGTCCGATGGAACTGAACCTGCCGGCGATCAAAGGCATTGGCGGCGCGCCGCTGTACCTGATCGACCGTTTCGGCGAAGGCAGTTCGATCTATGACATCGACTTCGTGTTCATCGACGGTGTCGACCGTAACCCGGTGGGTGCCGGCCTGAAGATCATCGACCACCTGACCCACAACGTGTATCGCGGGCGCATGGCCTACTGGGCCAAGTTCTACGAGACGCTGTTCAACTTCCGCGAAATCCGTTACTTCGACATCAAGGGCGAATACACCGGCCTGACTTCGAAGGCGATGACCGCGCCGGACGGCATGATCCGCATCCCGCTCAACGAAGAGTCGTCGAAAGGCGCCGGGCAGATCGAAGAGTTCCTGATGCAGTTCAACGGCGAGGGCATCCAGCACGTCGCATTCCTCACCGACGACCTGATCAAGACCTGGGATTCGCTGAAGAAAATCGGCATGCGCTTCATGACCGCGCCGCCGGACACGTACTACGAAATGCTCGAAGGCCGCTTGCCGAACCACGGTGAGCCGGTGGATCAACTGCAATCGCGCGGCATCCTGCTCGATGGCGCTTCGGACAAAGACGACAAGCGTCTGCTGCTGCAGATTTTCTCGGAAACCCTGATGGGGCCAGTGTTCTTCGAATTCATCCAGCGTAAAGGCGACGATGGTTTCGGCGAAGGCAACTTCAAGGCGCTGTTCGAATCGATCGAGCGTGATCAGGTTCGCCGTGGCGTGCTGGCTACCGAGTAAGCCTTGCCCGATATAAAAAAGCCCGGTCTGCAGACATGCAGGCCGGGCTTTTTTTCAGGATTTTTTCAAGGGCGGCGCTGACGCATCATATGCTTGAACCCTTCGAACACCAGCACGACAACCGCCAGCCAGATCGGGATGTAAGTCAGCCATTCGCCGGGCTTGATACTCTCGCCCAGCAGCAGCGCCACACCGAGCAACAGCACCGGCTCGACGTAACTGAGCAGACCGAACAGACTGAATGGCAGCAAGCGGCTGGCAATGATGTACACCACCAGCGCCGAAGCGCTGATCAGGCCGAGCAACGGGATCAGCCACGCCAGCGCCGGGTACTGATCGAATACGCCAAACCCTTGGTCGCCACCGCGCACGAACCAGTACGCCACCGGCAGCATCAGGGCCATGTCGACCCACAAACCGCCAAGGTTGTCGGATTTGAGGTACTTGCGTAGCACGAAGTACAGCGGATAACCCACGACCACCACCAGCGTCGCCCAGGAGAACCCGCCGACCTGATACAACTCGTTCAGCACGCCGAGACTGGCGAAGAACACCGCGACTTTCTGCAGGTACGACAGGCTTTCACCGTAGGCAATACGCCCGGTGAGCACCATCGCCAACGGCAGCAGGAAGTAGCCCAGCGACACATCGAGACTGTAGCCGTTGAGCGGTGCCCACATGAACAGCCACAGCTGCACGCCGAGCAGCGCCGCCGAAACCACCAGGCCGGCAATCAACTTGGGATATTCGGCCATCCGGCGCAACAGCGTAACCACACGCCGCCATTCGCCGGACAGCAGCATGAACAGGGTCATGCAGGGCAGGGTCAACAGCATCCGCCAGCCAAAGATTTCCACGCCGCTCAAAGGGGTGAGCAGAGAGGTGTAGTAATACATGACGGCAAACAGCGTCGAAGCTGTCACCGAGAGAGCGATACCTTTAGACAAACTGTCCTCGCGGGTTGAAGGTCGAACGGGGCGCGCAGGATACGTGGTTTTTGTGCTGAATATTGGTCGGGGTGGTCAATATTTTCTACATCCGCCAAAAAGCCCCTCACCCCAGCCCTCTCCCCGGAGGGAGAGGGGCGACCGAGGTGTCTCAGTAAATCCGTCGACCTGAAAAGGCATGCCGATTGTGGATTCAATTCAAGGCGCTCAGATAAAAAGCATAGTCCGAACATCCCCCAATCGGTTCCCTCTCCCTTTGGGAGCGGGCTAGGGTGAGGGGGCATCTCACGCCAGACGCGGTTTACGTCCCGACACAAAATGGCTCACGTCATTGAACCCCGGCGTCGAGGCATGCCCCGGTGTCACCAGCGAATCGATGAATGCTTCATCCTGCGCCGTGATCTTCACTGCCTGCGCCTTGGTGTAGGCGTCCCATTGTTCTTCAGTCCGAGGCCCGACTATCGCCGACGTCACCGCGCTGTTGTTCAGTACCCAGGCAATCGCAAACTCGACAATCCCGACCCCGCGCTCACGGGTGTATTGCTGGATCTGCTGGGCAATGCGCAGGGACTCAACGCGCCATTCGGTTTCCAGAATGCGTTTGTCCTGGCGCCCGGCACGGCTGTTGGCGTCCGGCGTCACGTCCGGCGCGTACTTGCCGCTGAGCACGCCACGGGCCAGCGGGCTGTAAGGCACCACACCGAGGCCGTAAGTCTGGGCGGCGGTGATCTGCTCGGTCTCGGCCTGGCGGTTGACGATGTTGTACAGCGGCTGACTGATGACCGGGCGATCGACCCCCAGTCTGTCAGCGATGCGAATCACCTCGGCGATGCGCCAACCACGATAATTCGACAGGCCCCAATAACGGATCTTGCCCTGGCGAATCAGATCGCCAATCGCCGAAATCGTCACTTCCAGCGGCGTGTCGTGGTCTTCGCGATGCAGGTAATAGATGTCGAGGTAATCAGTGCCGAGCCTGCCCAGGCTGGCCTCCAGACCGTTGAACAGATGCTTGCGGCTCAAGCCGCTGCGATTCGGCACGCCGTCCACCGGACCGAACCCCACCTTGGTCGCCAGCACCCACTCGTGACGACGGCTGGCGATGGCCTCGCCGACGATTTCTTCCGAGCGACCGTTGGTGTAGACGTCAGCGGTATCGATGAAATTGATGCCTTGATCCCAGGCCTTGTCGATGATGCGCAGTGAGTCCTCTGCGCTGGTCTGTTCGCCGAACATCATCGTGCCCAGGGTGAGGGTGGAGACTTTCAACCCCGAGTGACCGAGTGTGCGATAGCTCATGCCGAAATCCTTTTGTCGGTGGGAAAGCTTCCATCAAATACCAGAAGCGCCTGGCGCGGCAAAGTGAATTTATTGGCTCAGCGCCGTGCAGCGCTCGCGCAAAAACGCCTGCAACACCTTGACCCGCTCCGATACCTGCACCCGGTGCGGGCACAGCAGATTGAACGGTACGCTCTCGCCGTGCCAGTCATCGAACAGCATCACCAGCCGCCCGGCGCGCACGTCTTCGGCCACGTCGAGCCATGCTTTGTAGGCGATGCCGTGTCCGGCGAGCGCCCAGCGGCGGGCAACTTCACCGTCATCACTGATGTAGTCGCCGCGAACTTCAACCTCGACTGTTTCGTCTTCGCGATGGAAACGCCAGGTGTTGTACGGTCGGCCGTTGCGCAGGTAGAGCAGGGCGCTGTGCTCACTCAATTCGGCGGGGTTTTGCGGCGTGCCGTGGCGTGCCAGATAGTCAGGACTGGCGCAGGCGACGCGGCGATGGTTCGGCAGAATCGGCAGCGCCACCAGTGTCGAATCGCTCGGCACGCCAAAGCGCAGCGCCACGTCCACCGTCTCGCGGAACAGATCGGCATGCCGGTCGTTGAGCAGCAATTGCAGTTGAATGTGTGGATGCTCGCGCTTGAAATCATCCAGCCATGGCAACAACACATTGCGCCCGAAGTCCGACGGCGCTGCCAGTTGCAGCACGCCGCTCAAGCCTTGGGCCTGTTGCTTGAGCGCCTGTTCGCCCTCGGCCAGGGTCGCCAGGGCCAGGCGCACACTTTCCAGATAATGCCGGCCTTCTTCGGTCAGACGCATGCTGCGGGTGGAGCGCGCGAACAGACGGATGCCGAGTCGGGTTTCCAGACGTTTCAACGCAATGCTGGCCGCCGCCGGGGTGAGTTCCAGTGCTCGGGCGGCGGCGGAAATGCTGCCGGAGTCGGCCACGCGAACGAAGATCTCCAGATCGAGAATCGAGCTCATTGATAAAAATCCTTTAAAGATCCTTTCGATTTGGCGGGATTTTTCTTCGATTGGCAACCTTGGAAGATGGAATCTCCTTAAGCCCAGCGGAGATTTCCCATGAAACAGCTCGAATCCATCTTGCGCAACCAGACCGTCGTCGTGATTGGCGGCAGCAGCGGTATTGGTGCCGCTGTCGCTTTGGAGGCTGCCGGACGTGGCGCTCATGTTTATGCGGTGGGTCGTCGTGCCGAAACGTCCGATGATCCGCATGGTATCCGCCATGAGTCCGTCGATTTGACGGATGAGACGTCGCTTCGCGCCTTGTTCGAGCGTATCGGCAGCGTCGATCATCTGGTCATCACCGCCGGCCCGAGCGTCGCCGCCAGACCACTGGCGGACAGCGATCTGTTCCAGGCGCAGCAGGCGTTCGAGGTGAAATTCTGGGGCGCGTTGCGGGCGATCCAAACGGTGCTGCCGCACCTGAGCGAGCGGGGTAGTGTCACCCTGACCTCCGGTCTGCTGTCGCGCAAATTCGTCGCCGGGCAATTTATCAAGACCACTCTCAATGCCGCGCTGGAAGCCCTTGCCAAGCAATTGGCGAAGGAGCTTGCGCCGCGTCGGGTCAACGTGATCAGCCCCGGCGTGACCGATACCGAGGCCTACGCCGGAATGGATGAAAGCCTGCGCACGGCGATGTTCGCTCGCACATCGGCGGCGTTGCCGGTGGGTCGGGTGGGCACGCCGCAAGACCTGGCGGCGGCGTTTATGCTGGTGATGGAGAACGGCTTTATCAGCGGCAGCATCATCGACGTCGATGGAGGGGGATTGTTATGACCTGGCACTTCGATCACCTGGCGTTCAACACGCCGGACGGTCAACCGTTGCAGGAGGCCTTCGGTGCCTTGCTGGGGCTGACGCCGGGGCGGCGGCCGCCATTTCCATTCCCCGGTCGCTGGCTGTATCAAGATACGCAGGCGCTGGTGCATGTAATCGAGCAGCCGACGCTCGACGAGACGGCGTTGAGTCATATCGCCTTTCGTACCGATGATGACGCGGCGACGGTATTGCAGCGGGTACAGGCCAGTGGCTTGCCGTATCAGGTGGCGCAGGTGCCGGAGGACGGAATCTGGCAGATTTTTGTGCAGATGCCCGGTGGGCTGGTGGTGGAACTGGACGCGAATTTTGAACCGCACACCGATCCCTGATCAAACACCCCGCAAAAAAAACGGCCCATAAAAAGGGCCGTTTCTCGTCGCTACCAACCCTTAAGCCCGCAGCGCTCGCGTCATCCGCAACGCCAGCAGACTCCCGCCGACAATCACCGCCGCCAGCAGATACAACGCCGCGTCGGTCGAGCCGGTGCTGTCCTTGACCCAACCCACCAGGTACGGGCTGAGGAACCCGGCCATCTGTCCCATGGAGTTGATCAGCGCCAGACCACCCGCTGCCGCACCGGCGCTGAGCATGGCGGTCGGCACCGGCCAGAACATCGGCAGGCCGGTGAGGGCACCCATGGTGGCCATGCTCAGGCCGAGAATGGCGATGGTCGGATTGCCGGCGAAATTCACCGCGATCACCAGACCGATGGCGCCCATCAGCATCGGCACCACCAGGTGCCAGCGGCGCTCCTTGCGCAGGTCCGCCGAGCGCCCGACCACCAGCATGAATACCGCTGCCAGCAGATACGGAATCGCGCTCAGCCAGCCGATCACCAGGTTATCGCTGAACCCCAGATTCTTGATGATCGACGGCAGCCAGAAGTTGATCGCGTACACACCGCTCTGGATGCAGAAATAGATCAGACCGAATGCCCAGATCGCTGGGTTCTTGAACACCGCGAGCAACGAGTCGGTGGTGGTTTTCGGCTTGTTCGCCAGATCTTCGGCCTGATCCGCTTCCAGCACCGCACGCTCATGGGGGCTCAGCCATTTGGCGTTGGCGAAGTTGTCGCTCAACAGGAAATACGCCAGCGCCCCAAGCACCACGGTCGGAATGCCTTGCAGCAGGAACATCCACTGCCAACCGGCCAGGCCTCCTTGACCGGCAGCAAAATGATTGAGGATCCACCCGGAAAACGGGCTGCCGAGCAGGCCGGACACCGGGATCGCCGACATGAACAGCGCCATGATCCGGCCACGGCGGAAGGTCGGGAACCATTGCGAGAGGTAAAGCACCACGCCGGGGAAGAACCCGGCTTCAGCCGCGCCGGTGAACAGGCGCAGGGTGTAGAACCCGGTCGGAGTGGTCACGAACAGCAGGCAGGTCGACAGCGTGCCCCAGGTAATCATCATCAGTGCAATCCAGCGCCGAGGACCGAATTTGGTCAGGGCCAGGTTGCTCGGTACGCCGCACAGCACGTAGCCGATGAAGAAGATCCCGGCGCCGAGGCCGTAGACGGTTTCGCTGAATTTCAGTGCGTCGAGCATCTGCAGTTTGGCGAAGCCAACGTTCACCCGGTCGAGGTAGTTGAACAGGTAGCAGATGAAAATGAAGGGGATCAAACGCAGGGTAATGCGCTTGTATACGGCGTTTTTGTCGTCAGCGATGGCCTGGACGGCTGCGGCGCTCTGGGACATGGCGGCTCTCTCTTTATTATGATTTTTTGCGATGCAAGGGTAACGTTGATCGCCCTGAGAGTCTCGGTCACCTGTGGCCGGATTGTCTTTGTGCCTGAGCACAGGGTTTGCCGCCAGACCCTGTGCGGGTGAACAACCGTCCGCGCCTGTTTACAAGGATTCCCGCTGTCATGTTTGAACTCGATCACGATCTGGCCCAGGACATCGTCGACCGGGCGATGGCCATTTTGCCGTACAACGTCAACGTCATGGACAGCCAGGGCCTGATCCTCGGCAGCGGCGAGCCTGAGCGGATCAACACCCGCCATGAAGGCGCGCAACTGGTGCTGGCCAACAGTCGGGTGGTGGAGATCGACGCCCAGACCGCCGCGCATCTGAAAGGCGTGCAACCGGGGATCAACCTGCCGCTGTTGCTCGATCAGCGCTTGATCGGCGTGCTGGGCATCACCGGCGAGCCGGAGCAGTTGCGCACCTACGCCGAACTGGTGCGGATGACCGCCGAGATGCTGGTCGGCCAGCGCAACCAGCAGGCCGAACAACAATGGCGGCGTCAGCGTTGCGATGACCTGCTGGCGCTGCTGTTGAGCGAGGCCGGGGATTCGCCGCGTCTGGTGGACGAAGCGCAGCAACTGGGGCTCAAGCCGCAACTGACGCGAGTGCCGTATCTGTTCGAACTGGGCCTGGAACACGGGCCGGGGCAGACCGTCGATGCGCTGAGTGCCTGGCTGATGTCGCGCTATCCGGACAGTTGGTGTGTGAGTTCGGCGAAGTCGTCGCTGCTCTGGTGTCGGCCGGCCAGTCAGACGGTCGAGCATGATCGCCTGCTGGAGAAACTTGATGGCCTGGGCTGGAAGATTCTGCGTATCGCCGTGGGCGGGCAGGCTGATGGTCTGGCGGGGTTGCGCCGCTGCTATCGGCGAGTCGGCGACTTGCTCGCTTACGGCCGTGAAGTGTTGCCGCGCTCACGGCTGCTGACGCTCAATCGCTATCGGTTGCCAGTGATGCTCTGGCGCCATCGCAACGATGACGCCCTCGATGAATTGCTCAAACCGCTGCGCAAAGTGATCGCCAAAGACAACAACGGCCAGTTGCTCGCGACCCTGCGAAGTTGGTGCGATCACGACGGACAGAGTCAGGCCTGTGCCGATGCGCTGGGGATTCATCGCAACAGTCTGCGTTATCGGATGGAGCGGATTGCCGAACTCAGCGGAGTCGATCCGTTGCGGCTGGACGGCATGCTGGCGTTGTACCTGGGTGTGCAATTGCTGCCGCAGACCGACGATTTGTCGAAATGAACAATAAACGCCTGCACCCATTGTGCAGCGGACAGGCGTCAAGGATCGAGACGACTGGCAGCATGAGGGCCATTGGAACTGGAGAATTCGCATGAAGATCGTCATCGCCCCCGATTCGTTCAAGGACAGCCTGAGTGCCCAAGGCGTGGCCGAGGCCATTGCGTTGGGGCTGGCGCAGGTCTGGCCGCAGGCCACGCTGGTCAAGTGCCCGATGGCCGATGGCGGTGAAGGCACGGTGGAGTCGATTCTTGACGCTTGCGAAGGCCAGTTGCGCCGCACTCGCGTGCGTGGCCCGCTGGGCGCTCCGGTCGAAGCCGCGTGGGGCTGGTTACCGCACAACCACACCGCGATCATCGAAATGGCCGAAGCCAGCGGCCTGCAATTGGTGCCGCCGGGGCAGCGCGATGCGTGCATCAGCAGCACGTTCGGCACGGGCGAGTTGATCCGTGCGGCGCTGGATGCCGGCGCGCAACGGGTGATCCTCGCTATCGGCGGCAGTGCCACCAACGACGCCGGTGCCGGGGCGATGCAGGCGCTGGGAGTCAAGTTGCTGGATGCTCAGGGCCAGACACTGGTGCCGGGTGGCCTGGCGCTGTCACAGCTGGCGCGGCTGGATCTGACCGATCTCGATCCGCGTCTGGCCCACGTGCGTTTCGACATTGCCGCCGACGTGAACAATCCGTTGTGCGGCCCCCATGGCGCCTCGGCGATTTTCGGCCCGCAAAAGGGCGCATCACCGGCGCAGGTGCAACAACTGGATCAGGCCTTGGGTCATTTCGCTGAAGTCTGCGCCCAGGCACTGGGCAAGGACGTGCGCGACGAGCCGGGCAGCGGGGCGGCGGGTGGCCTGGGTTTTGCGGCGAAGGCCTTTCTCGGCGCACGGTTCCAGGCCGGGGTGGAAGTGGTCGCCGAACTGGTGGGCCTGGCCGATGCAGTCAAGGGCGCGGATCTGCTGATCACCGGGGAAGGGCGCTTCGATGCCCAGACCCTGCGCGGCAAGACGCCGTTCGGCGTGGCGCGGATCGCCAAGCAAAACGGGGTGCCGGTGATCGTCATTGCCGGGACCCTGGGTGAGGGTTATCAGGAACTCTACGGCCATGGCATTGATGCGGCGTTCGCCGTCACCAGCGGCCCGATGAGCCTTGAACAGGCCTGCGCCGAAGCGCCGCGCCTGTTGCGCGAACGCGCCACTGATATTGCTCGCGTCTGGCGGATTGCGGCCAAGCCTTGAATCTCATTGCTGATTGTTCCCACGTGGCCCGTGGGAACAATCAAACAGCCATCATGCACAAGTGTTTCATTCGTGTAACACCTTGAAAAATATTTCTTCTTCCCCTGCAAACTTCCTCAAGCCTGGCCGATACAGAGAACAGGCGCGCACAAGACCTCGTAAAACAGTGACGCCGGACTGACACCCGTTCCACGGGCCAGTGATTACGGCAAGGACGCTCGTTGTTTCCATCATCCGAGAGTCCTCCTATGTCCTTGCGTAATCTGAATATCGCGCCCCGTGCCTTCCTCGGTTTTGCCTTTATTGCCCTGTTGGTGATCGTGCTCGGCGTGTTTGCCGTCAACCGCATGTCGATCATCCGCCAGGCATCCATCGACATGGAAACCAATCAACTGCCCAGCGTTGGCTACCTTGGGGTCGTCACGGAAAACGTTCTGCGCATGCGGATTCTGTCGTTCCGGGTCTTGGTCAATCGTGAGCCGGCCAGCCTGCAAGAGGCCCAGACTCGCATCGGTGTGCTGGTGGACAAGGTGCGTGGTGCTCAGGCCAGTTATGCCGCGCTGCCCGCCGGTGGCGAGGAGGCCGCACAATACAAGGCTTTCGCTGCGACACTTGAGAACTACCTGCAAGCGCAGAGCCAGATGCTGGAGTTGTCGCGCCAGGACAAGGTCGAAGAGATGCGCACCCTGATCAACACCCGGATCAAAGAGGGCACCGATCAGATGGGTGAGCAGCTCAACAAGCTGATTGCGATCAACACCGCCGATGCGAAAACCGCGTCGGCGCAGGCCGGCGAGCATTTCGATAGCGCAATCACCGGCATCATTATCGTCGCGGTAATTGCCGCGTTGGCGACCGTCCTGCTGGCCCTGCTGCTGACCCGCAGCATCGTCAACCCGCTGAACCGCGCGGTGCAGGCCGCGCAAACCATTGCCGGTGGCAATCTGAGCAAAACCATCGAGGTCGACGGCAAGGATGAACCGGCCCGTCTGCTCGAAGCCCTGGCGGCGATGCAGACCAACCTGCGCAAGACCATCGAGCAGATCGCCGGCTCCGCAACCCAGTTGGGCGCAGCGGCCGAAGAACTCAGCGCGGTGACGGAAGAGGCCGCCCGTGGCGTGCAGCAGCAGAACGACGAAATCGAGCAGGCCGCCACCGCCGTGAATGAAATGACCGCGGCGGTGGAAGAGGTCGCGCGCAACGCCGTGTCGACTTCCGAGGCGTCGAACCAGTCGAACCACGCTGCCCGCGAAGGCCGCGACCAAGTGGTGAAAACCGTCGACGCGATCCAGACCATGACCCGTGACGTGCAGAACACCGCACAAATGATCGAGGGCCTGGCCGCGCAGGGCCGCGACATCGGCAAGGTGCTGGACGTGATCCGCGCCATCGCCGAGCAGACCAACCTGCTGGCGCTCAACGCAGCGATCGAAGCGGCCCGCGCCGGTGAGGCCGGACGTGGCTTTGCGGTGGTGGCGGACGAAGTGCGTGCCTTGGCCCATCGCACTGCGCAATCGACTCAGGAAATCGAAAAAATGGTCGCCGGCATCCAGAACGGCACCGGCGAAGCGGTCGAGTCGATGCAGCAGAGCAACCAGCGCACCCAGTCGACCCTGGAAATGGCTCGCGCCGCCGGCGTCGCGCTGGAACAGATCACTCAGTCGATCAACCTGATCAACGAGCGCAATCTGGTGATCGCCAGCGCCTCCGAAGAACAGGCCCAGGTGTCGCGCGAGGTCGACCGCAACCTGGTGAATATTCGCGATCTGGCCACGCAATCGGCCGCCGGGGCCAACCAGACCAGCGCCGCGACCCACGAATTGTCGCGTCTTGCGGTGGATTTGAATGCCATGGTGGCGCGTTTCGTGATTTGAGATAGGGTGAAGGCTGGAGACCGCGCAAACAGGAGAGGTAAATGCGCTATTCAGCCTTGACCCAACGAATCGCCGGGGAAGGAGCAGCAGCCTGGCGGATTCATGACCGAGCGCTGGAGTTACGCGCGCAAGGCGTCGATGTGTTGCTGCTGTCGGTGGGCGATCCGGACTTCGACACGCCGCTGCCGATCATCCATGGCGCCATCGACAGCCTGTTGGCCGGCGATACACATTATTCGGAGGTGCGCGGCCGGCTGGAGCTGCGCAACCTGATCGCCGAGCGCCATCAGCGGCACTGCGGGCAAATCGTCGATGCCGAGCAGGTGATTGTGCTGCCGGGCGCACAATGTGCGGTGTATTCAGTGGCGCAATGCCTGCTGGACCCGGGCGATGAAGTGATCGTCGCCGAGCCGATGTACGTGACCTATGAAGGTGTGTTCGGCGCGTGCGGCGCGACCGTGGTGCCCGTGCCGGTTCGCCCGGACAACGGCTTTCGCGTCGACCCGGCGGACGTTGCGGTGCGAATTACCCCGAAGACCCGGGCCATGTTGCTCAACAGCCCCAATAACCCCTCGGGCGCCAGTCTGTCGCTGCCGATCTGGCAGGCACTGGCGGCGCTGTGCGTGGGCCATGACTTGTGGCTGATCAGCGATGAGGTCTACAGCGATCTGTTGTACGAGGGCGAACACGTCAGCCCGGCGAGTCTGCCGGGCATGGCCGAGCGCACGGCGACCATCAACAGCCTGTCGAAATCCCACGCCATGACCGGTTGGCGGATCGGCTGGATGATCGGCCCCAGGGAGTTGGCCGAACATCTGGTGAACCTGTCGCTGAGCATGTTGTTCGGCCTGCCTGACTTTGTGCAGAAAGCCGCGCAGGTGGCGCTGGAAAAGGATCTCCCGGAAGTGACGCAGATGCGCGAGGAGTATCGCTTGCGCCGGGATCTGGTGTGCGAGCGTCTGCGCGGCTGCCCGGGGCTGTACCCGATCGTTCCGGATGGCGGGATGTTTGTGATGGTCGATGTGCGCCAGACCGGCCTTGGCGCCCAGGACTTTGCCGAGCGCCTGCTTGAGGGCTACGGGGTTTCGGTGCTGGCCGGCGAAGCCTTCGGGCCGAGTGCGGCGGGACACATCCGCATCGGCCTGGTGGTGGATCGGGTGAAACTGGCCGACGCCTGTTCGCGGATTGCCTTGTGCGCGGCGCAACTGTTGCAGGCGCGTACGGCCTGAGGTTCCTGTGGTGCCTGTGCCGGCCGCTTTCGCGGGCTTGCCCCCGAAAGCGGCCTGGCAGGCGGCGATAATCTCAACCCTGCCAGGCCGCTGGATTCACCAGATTCGCAGGTTTTTCCCCACTCAACGCCGTCAGCAGATTCTCCACCGCGCACCGCGCCATCGCTTCCCGCGTTTCATGGGTGGCTGACCCCATGTGCGGCGTGGCGACCACGTTGCTCAATTGCAGCAACGGTGAGTCATGGTTCAGCGGTTCGTGCTCGAACACGTCCAGGCCCGCAGCGCGAATGCGCTGGTGACGCAAGGTGTCGATCAGCGCCGCTTCGTCCACCACTTTGCCCCGTGAAATGTTGATGAAAATGCTCTCGGGACGCATCAATGCGAACTGTTCGGCACCGATCAGGCCTTCGGTCTGCGCAGTCAGCGGCAAGGTCAGGCAAACGAAATCCGCTTCCTGCAACAACGCTTCGAGGCTGCGGTAATGCGCATCGAAGCGTGCCTCGACCGTCGGTTTGCGCGACTGGCTGTGATAGATCACCGGCATGCCGAAACCGAAATGCCCGCGCTGGGCCAGCGCCTCGCCGATCCGGCCCAGGCCGATGATGCCCAGGGTCTTGCCATGCACATCGGTGCCGAAGTGCGCCGGGCCGATGCTGCGATGCCACTGACCGCCGCGCACCAGGTTCGCCAGTTCCACCACCCGCCGGGCTGTCGCCAGAATCAGCGCGAAACCGGTGTCGGCGGTGGTTTCGGTGAGCACGTCCGGGGTGTTGGTCAGCAGGATACGGCGGCGGGTCAGGTAATCGATGTCGTAGTTGTCGACGCCCACCGAAACACTGGAAACCGCTTGCAGCTGCGGTGCCAGATCGAGCAACGGCGCGTCCAGTTTCAGGCTGGCACCGAGCAAACCGTGAGCGCCGGGCAGGGCGTCGCGCAGTTTCATCAGGCCATCGGTGTCGAGGCTGTCGATCAGCGTGACGTCCACCTGCTGATGCAGGCGCGCCATCAACAGCGGTGAGAGTTTCTTGTACAGCACAACCTGCTTTTTCATCGCAGTCATCTCTTGGGCAATTCAGGAATGGGCCGGCAGCGGACGCGGTGCGACACGCGGGGCGATCACCCGGTCACTGGCGCCGGGCTTGAGAAAAATCGTCAGCACTACCGACAGCAGCAACGCGCCGCTCATCAACAGATACGAAGCGCCGGGCGAGCCGGTGGAGCTGTTGAGGTAACCGACCAGATAGGAGCCGCCGAACGAGCCGAGTGCGCCCATGCTGTTGATCAGCGCCATGGCCCCGCCGGCTACGTTGGCCGGAAGGATTTCCGGGACAATCGCGAAAAACGGTCCGTATGGGGCGTACATACAGGCGCCGGCAATCACCAGCAAGGTGTACGACCACCAGAAATGCTCCGCGCCCAGGGCGTAGGAGCCGTAGAACGCGATCGATGCGATCAGCAGCGGTGGCCAGACGAAGCGTTTGCGCTTTTGCAGTTTGTCCGAACCCCACGACACCAGCAGCATGCCGATCACCGCCGCCAGATACGGCAGCGCCGACAGCCAGCCGGCCTCGACCATGTCCATCTGCGCGCCGGACTTGAGGATCGACGGCAGCCACAGCACGAAACCGTAGACACCGATGCTCCAGCAGAAGAATTGCAGCGCGAGGATGATCACCTTCGGCGAACGGAAGGCTTCGGCATAGTTCTTCACCGCTTTGATCCCGACCTGTTCGGCGGCCAGCGCGCTTTCCAGATCGTGCTTTTCCTGGTCGTTGAGCCACTTGGCCTGGGCCGGACGATCATCCGCCAGACGCCACCAGATAAATGCCCAGAACACGGCCGGCAGGCCTTCGATGATGAACATCCAGCGCCAGCTGAAATGCTGCACCAGATACCCCGAGACCACCGACATCCACAGCATCGTCACCGGGTTGCCGAGGATCAGGAACGTGTTGGCCCGCGAGCGTTCGGCACGGGTGAACCAGTGGCAGAGGTAGACCAGCATCGCCGGCATCACCGCTGCCTCGACCACGCCGAGCATGAAGCGGATGACAATCAGCCAATAGGCGTTGGAGACCACGCCGGTCAGGGTGGCGAGGCCGCCCCAGAGAATCAGGCTGACGAAGATCAGTTTCTTGACGCTGTGCTTTTGCGCGTAGATCGCGCCCGGCACCTGGAAGAAAAAGTAACCGAGGAAGAACAGCGCACCGAGCAACGAGGAAAGGCCCGGCGTGATCATCAGGTCGGCGGCCATGCCCGACGCGGCGGCGAAGCCGTAGTTGGCGCGATCCAGATACGCCAGGCTGTAGGTGATGAACACGATGGGCATGATGTACCACCAGCGGCGGGTGGCAAGGGTTGCGGTTTTCATGGTTGTTGCTCCTGAGCTTGTTGTTTTTGTCGCAGCAGGTTCAATTAACGGTTGTCTTCGCGGGCAGGCCCGCTCTCACGGGTCATGGGGTTGTCAGCGGTTCGCGGAGGGTGGCTTCGAATTCGGCAGTGAGTTCGGCGCGTGTCGGCAGGCCTTCCATGTCTCCGCGACTCTGCACCGCGCGGCTGCCGATCCAGTTGGCGCGTCTGACCGCGTCGGCAAAACTCTGGTGCTCGAGCAGGGCGCTGATCATGCCGACGGCAAAGCCATCCCCGGCGCCCACGGTGTCGACCACGGTTTCCACCGGCACCCCGGCGACGAATCCTTCGTCCAGGTGGGTGCGGAAATACGCACCCTGCGGGCCAAGTTTGATCGCGACGGCTTCGGCGCCCTGATCCAGGTAAAACCCGGCGATGTCTGCCGGATCTTCAAAACCGGTGAGCAGACGACCTTCACTCAGTCCCGGCAACACCCAATGGGCGAGGGCGGCGAGGCGGTTGGTCTGGGTGATCATTTCCCGCTCGCTGGCCCACAGGCTTGGGCGCAGGTTGGGGTCGAAGGAGACACTGCGGCCGGCGTCACGCATGCGGGTCATCAGCTCGAACGACATGGCCCGACTGCTGGCCGACAGCGCGGCCGGAATCCCGGTGGCGTGCAGGTGAAGGGCACCGAGCAGGGCCGGGGTGATCGATTCGGGCGACAGGTGACTGGCCGCCGAGCCACGACGGAAGTACTCGACCGTCGGGTCGCTGCCATCGTCGCTGCGCGACTTGAGCTGGAACCCGGTCGGGTGTGTTGCGTCCACCGCGACATGACTGCAATCGAGGCCTTCTTTAGCCAGCGTTTCGACCACGAAGCGTCCGAGGGAATCGGCGCCGACCCGGCTCAGCCAGGCGACATTGAAACCGAGTCGCGACAGGCCGATGGCGACGTTGCTGTCGGCCCCGGCAATGCGTTTGTGAAACTGCGCGACCGCCGCCAGATCGCCACTCTGTTCGGCGACGAACATCGCCATGGTTTCGCCGAACGACAGGATATCGATCTCAGACATGGGCAGGCTCCAGGCGGGATTGGCCGAGGCGGGCGAGGGCGGCGACGTGTTCGTGGGTCAGTTGCAGCAGATCGTCGCCTTGCAGCGGGTATTCGGCGGCGCGCATAACGCCTTGGGCCATGTGCCGCAGCAGTTGTTCCCACAGATGCAGGTCACTCACGGCGGGCGGCACGGCGACCAGTTTGCCGTCGGCGCGACGGGCCACGGCCTTGCAATGCACATAACCGACATGCCGGCCCAACAGGCGCGCGGCGCTGGTGGCGGACTGGTCTTGCCATTGCCAGTTGCCGATGTCGAAAGTCATTTTGATCGGCAGGTCGTGCTGCTCGACAGCGGCGAAGAAACGCTGGAACGGCTCGATCCGCCCGCCATGCAGAGTCTGGTCGTTTTCCACCAGCAGTTGCACCGGGCTGTGTTTGATCAGGTGTTCCAAGGCCTGGAGATCGTTGTTGTCGGTGAAGAAACCGAGGGAAACCTTCAGCCACTTCGCACCGAACGCCTGCGCCCGTTGCAAAGCGGTGACGAGTTCGGGATTGGGCCGCGCCTGCCCGGCCAGCCACAGTTCGATGGGCGAGGAATAGATGCTTTGCAGCCCGGCCTCATGGGTGGCGGCCGCCAGTTGTTCGGGGACTTCGTTGGTCAGCAGTTCCTCGCGCCACTCGATGCGATTGGCGCCGGCCAGTGCCAGCGTCTCGATGAACGAGCCTTGGCCACGCTGGCGCACAAGGTCGGCGCCGTAGCTGGACAGGCTGATGGAAATGGCAGGTTTATTCATTGTTATTGACCTCTGAAACCGGTTTCATTTTTGTTCAAAAAAATATCGCGGCTTCTCCGCCCCTCTTGGGAGCGGGCTCGCCTGCGAAAGTATCAGTTCAAGCGCCGCCAACCTTTCGGGTCGATCCCCGCTCAATCAGCACCGGCGCAAAATCCAGTAATCGCGCCGCCGTGTCATCCCCGCGCAAGCGCCTGAGCAGGCACTCGAACGCCTGCGCGCCGATCTCGGCGGTCGGTTGGGCGAGGGCCGTGATGCCGCTGCCCACCAGCGGATACCAATCCAGGTCATCCAAGGCAATCAGCCCGACGTCCTCGAACAACCGGCATCCGATATCGCGCAACGCACGGGTGCAGGCCAGCGCCGCCACGCCGTTGGCGCAGAACAGCGCTTTGGGTCCGGTGGACGGACTGTTGAGAAAGGTTTGCAGGCTGGCGGCCAGCGAATCACCGGTTTCCTGCACCGCCCCGGTCAGGTGCCCGCGCTCGGCGATGTGTCGGTGAAAACTGTTGACCCGTTCGATCCGCGAACTGGTTCCGTCGAAGGGTTCGGTCACCAGCAGCACGTCGCGAAATCCTTGGTGTTGCAGGTGATCGAGGGCCATCTGTACGGCTTGCGGGTTGTTCAGCCCGACCATGTCGCTGTCGAGCCCGTCGACCTTGCGATCCACCAGCACCAGCGGCATTTCCCGTTGCAGCTCATGCAGTTCGTCGCGGTGATGGCCGAGGGTGTTCACGATCAGGCCTTCGATGTTGTACGAGCGCAACAGCGCCAGGTGTTGGCGTTCCTGCTCGTCATCGCGGTCGGTGTTGCACACCACCAGGCTGTAGCCGTGCTGACGGCAGGCGGTTTCCACGCCATGCATCACGGCAATCGAATAAGGGTTGCGGATATCGGCCACCAGCATGCCGATCAGGCGCGTGCGGCCGCGTTTCAGACCACGGGCCATCTGGTTGGGGCGATAACCCAGTTCGGCGATGGACTGTTCGATGCGCAGGGCAATGGCGTCGGAGAGCAGGGCGCGGTCGTCGCCAATGAAGCGCGAGACGCTGGCCTTGGAAACACCGGCATGTTCGGCAACGTCGAGCATGGTCACGCGGCTGCGCTGGGCGGCGGAAAAGTCGTTCACGGTGTGAAACCTTATTATTGGATTTGTCGGGTCGGCTCCCTGAGACGCGAGAGCTGAAACCGGTTTCAGGAAACACCAGAAGCCAATCTGCCGTCAAGTAAATGATCGGCCCGAAGCGCAGAAGCGCCGACCAACGGCATTCAAGCCCAGATGCTCGACCACGCCGAAACCAGCAATAAAACCGCCATGACCCGATTCAGCCGCTGCAAGGCACGCGGTGATCGCAGCCAGCGTGTGGAGCCGGCGCCGAGCAACGCCCACACGCCAAGGCAGGGCAGGGACACCAGGAAAAACGCCAGTGACAGGATCAGCACGCGCGTCACGCGGCCTTCACTGTCCCCCGCGAATACGCTGACCACCGCCAGCGCCATCATCCAGGTTTTCGGATTGACCAGTTGCAGGCCGGCGGCACCGGTCAGGCCGAGTCGGCCACGGCCTTCCTGTGCGCCGAGTTCAACCGCAGGCGCCCGGTAAATCTGCCACGCCAGGTAACTCAGCCAGGCCACGCCAAACGCTTGCATGGCGTGTTGTACACCGGGCAATTGCGTCAGCAGCGGACCGGCACCGCTGCCCACCGCCAGTACCAACAGCGCAGCGGCCGCGCAGGCACCCAGAATGATCGGCAACGCCGCCGTCAGGCCGTAACGCGCGCTGTTGCTGAACACCAGAATATTGGTCGGGCCGGGCGTGATCGACGCGACGAACGCGAACAGCAGGAAGGGCAATAACGTCGGGAGGGTGGACAACATCGCAGGCAACTCCGTTGAGGATCAATGACCTCGATCTTCAACGGTCGTGGGCGGGCCTGTCTGGAAGATTTGAGCAGCGCTTGCGGTACATCGCCGGCGTCAGGCCATAGGCGCGGACGAACCAGCGACCGAGGTGGCTCTGGTCGGCGAAACCCACTTGAGTGGCGACGGTGACCGGATGCTCACCGCCTGCCAGCAGACGCCGGGCAATCGACAGGCGCAGTTGCACCAGATAGGCGTGGGGCGCCAGACCGTAAGCGGCCTTGAATGCGCGGGTCAGGCGAAAGCGATCAACGCCGATGGCCTCGGCCAGTTGCTGCAAACCGATGTCTTGTTGCGCATGGGCGTGCAGATATTCGCGAGCCTTTTGCGCCACCAACGGCAGGCGCGGATCTTCGGAATAACGCTGGCGCCAGTGCAGATGGTGCGTGAGGCGTTCGAGCAGGCCGTCCAGCGCGGTCTGACGGACGATTTTCAGCTCGCCACCGTGCAGCGCCTGAAACGCCTGGCCGGTGGCCTGCGCCAGAAACGGATCGGTGGCGAGGGTCCGGGTGAAACTCAACTGGCTGTTGAGCGGTGCGTTTTCGAACAGCGAGGCCAGTTCCCGTTCCAGCCACTGCGGGTCGAGGTAGAGCATGCGGTAGGTGAAACCGCCCTCGGTGGGGGCTTCGCCGTCATGAATGTCGCCGGGTTCGAGCAGAAAGACCTTGCCTGGCGTGCTCTGGTGCCGGGTACGGCGGCAGTTGAATTGCTGCACGCCTTGCTCGGTAACGCCCACCAGATAGCTGTCATGCCAGTGCGGATCATAGGCATGGCCTTCGAAATGCGCGCGCAGAGTCTCGATGCCGGTATCGGCGTCCTGGGCCAGATCGATCCAGTTACGAGCGCTCATTGGGCACCTGTCAGTCGAGGGTTCGGCCAATCTAGCGCCGCACCACGGGCGATGCCTAGAAGATTTGTGCAGCCGTCAGCCGAACAGCCCTGCCGCGATATTGATCGAAAACCCCAGAATCGCGGTGTTGAAGACGAATCCAAGCAGCGACTGCGCCAGGACGATCTTGCGCAAATCGCGACTGGCGACACCGACGTCCGCCGTCTGCACCGCCACGCCGATGGTGAACGAGAAGTACAGGAAGTCCCAGTAATTGGGCGTGGTCAGGCCTTCGGCGAACCGCAGGGCCGGCTCCTTGCCGTCCCAGGTGTAGAACAGGCGGGCGTAATGCACGCTGAAAATCACCCCGATCAACAGCCACGAACCGATCACGGTCAGCGCGGTGAAGCCGTAGTGCAGCAGCTTTTGGGTAGCGTCCAGATCCTTGCTGCCGGCCAGTTCCAGGGTGATGGTGGCCAGGCTCGCCAGTGCGGCGATGCACACCAGCAGCAGCACGAGGCCGGCGTTTTCATCTTCGATTTCGGCGATCCGCCGCACGTCCGGCGCCTTGGCCCGGGCGGTGAGCCAGAGCATCAGGATCAGGTACGTCCACACCCCGGCATTCCAGCCGATGAGGATTTTGCTGGTGAGCGAACCGGCGGGAACCAGCAGCCCCGTGGCGAGGCCTAGCAATGCGGCGGCGGACAGGCGAGGGTGAGTACGGGCAAGGAAGCGCATGGGAACTCGATGGGCCAGGGTGTGCTGACACCTTAGCCCAGCGTGACGTTGTGTGACCACTGGGGGACCGGGCTTGTCCGCGAAGAGGCCGTGTCAGTCGACATCACTGCCAGATGACACGCCGATTTCGCGACCAGCCCAGGCCCCCATGGTTTTAAGGATGCTTCGTGGATTTGCGCACCAGTTTCATGACCACCACAAAGAACACCGGCACAAAGATCACGGCCAGGGTCGCGGTGATCATGCCGCCGATCACGCCCGTACCGATGGCTTGCTGGCTCGCCGAGCTGGCACCGGTGGCGATTGCCAGCGGCACCACGCCCAGGATGAACGCCAGGGACGTCATGACGATCGGGCGCAGGCGCAGGCGAGCCGCTTGCAGCGTGGCGTCGATCAGGTCGTGGCCTTCGTCATACAGACTCTTGGCAAACTCGATGATCAGGATCGCGTTCTTCGCCGACAGACCGATGATGGTGATCAGGCCCACTTTGAAGAACACATCGTTGGGCATGCCGCGCAAGGTCACCGCCAGCACCGCGCCGAGCACGCCCAGCGGCACTACCAGCAGCACCGAAGTCGGAATCGACCAGCTCTCGTACAGTGCCGCCAGACACAGGAACACAATCAGCAACGACAGGCCGAGCAGAATTGGCGCCTGACTGCCGGACAAGCGTTCCTGCAACGACAGGCCGGTCCATTCCTGACCGAGTCCGGCCGGCCCCTGGGCGACCAGGCGCTCGATTTCGGCCATGGCTTCACCGGTGCTGTGACCGGGTGAAGGTTCGCCCGAGATCGAAATCGCCGGATAGCCGTTGTAGCGCGTCAGTTGCGCAGGGCCTTGGGTCCATTTGGCGGAAACAAACGCCGACAACGGCACCATGCTGCCACCCGTGTTGCGCACATGCATTTTCAGCAGATCGTCGACCTGGCTGCGGCGGTCGCCTTCGGCCTGCACCACCACACGCTGCATGCGGCCTTGGTTGGGGAAGTCGTTGACGTAGGTCGAACCGACGGCTGCGGCCAGCACATTGGCGATGTCGGCAAACGACACGCCCAGGGCTTCGGCCTGCTTGCGATCCACCTCCAGTTGCACCTGTGGCGCTTCGGCCAGGGCACTTTCGCGGACGTTCATCAGAATCGGGCTTTTCTCGGCCGCCGCCAGCAACTCGGTGCGCGCCTGCATCAGCGTTGCATGGCCGAGGCCGCCGCGATCCTGCAAGCGGAACTCGAAACCACTGGAAGTCCCCAGGCCATCCACCGGCGGCGGCAGCACCGCGAACACCATGGCGTCCTTGATCTGGCTCAGGGCGGCGTTGGCGCGGTCGGCGATCGAACTTGCCGAGTCATCGCTGCTGCGTTGCGACCAGTCCTTGAGGGTGGTGAATGCCAGTGCCGCGTTCTGTCCGCTGCCGGAAAAACTGAAACCGAGAATCACCGTGCTGTCACCCACGCCCGGTTCGCCGGCGTTGTGCGCTTCGATCTGCTCGACCACCTTCACCGTGCGGTTCTTGCTCGCGCCGGGCGGCAATTGAATGTCAGTGATGGTGTAACCCTGATCCTCCACCGGCAGGAACGAGGAGGGCAGACGCGCGAAGCACCAGCCCAGGCCCACCAGCAACACCACGTAGATCAGCAAGTAGCGGCCGGTGCGTTTCAGCGCATAGCCGACCCAACCCTGATAACGCACGGTCAGGCGTTCGAAGCGGCGGTTGAACCAGCCGAAGAAGCCGGTTTTTTCGTGATGCTCGCCCTTGGCGATCGGCTTGAGCAGCGTTGCGCACAGCGCCGGGGTCAACGTCAGGGCGAGGAATGCCGAAAACAGGATCGAGGTCGCCATCGACAGCGAGAACTGCTGATAGATCACGCCCACCGAACCTTGCATGAACGCCATCGGAATGAACACCGCCACCAGCACCAGAGTGATCCCGATGATCGCCCCGGTGATCTGCTGCATCGCCTTGCGCGTCGCTTCCTTGGGCGACAGGCCTTCGGTGGCCATGATCCGCTCGACGTTCTCCACCACCACGATCGCGTCGTCCACCAGAATACCGATCGCCAGCACCATGCCGAACATGGTCAGCACGTTGATCGAGAAACCCAGCGCAAGCATGGTGGCGAAGGTGCCCATCAGCGCCACTGGCACCACCAGAGTCGGAATCAGCGTGTAGCGGATGTTCTGCAGGAACAGGAACATCACCGCGAACACCAGCAACATCGCTTCGCCGAGGGTGTAGACCACTTTGGTGATCGACACTTTGACGAACGGCGAGGTGTCGTACGGGATCTTGTACTCCACCCCGGCCGGGAAGTAACGCGACAGCTCATCCATCTTCGCGCGGATCAGGGTGGCGGTATTCAGGGCATTGGCCCCCGGCGACAACTGCACGCCCACGGCGGTGGACGGTTTGCCGTTCAGACGGGTGCCGAACTGGTATTCCTGGCTGCCGATTTCGACCCGGGCGACATCCTTGATACGCACGGTGGAGCCGTCCGGGCGGGCTTTGAGCACGATGTCGGCGAAATCTTCCGGCGTCGAGAGCTGGCCCTTGACCAGAATGGTCGCGGTGATTTCCTGGCTGGAGGGCGCCGGCAAGTCGCCGATGCTGCCGGCCGGAACCTGCACGTTCTGCGCGGCGATCGCGGCGTTGACGTCTGCCGGAGTCAAATTGAAAGCGATGAGTTTCTGCGGATCGATCCAGATCCGCATCGCCCGCTCGGCGCCATACAGCTGGGCCTTGCCGACGCCGTCCAGACGCTTGATTTCGTTCATCACGTTGCGCGCCAGGTAGTCGCTGAGCGCCACGTCGTCGAGTTTGCCGTCGCTGGAGGTCAGGGTGATCAGCAGCAGGAAGCCCGAAGACACCTTCTCGACCTGCAAGCCTTGCTGGTTCACTGCTTGCGGCAGGCGCGACTCCACCACTTTGAGGCGGTTTTGCACGTCGACCTGGGCCAGTTCCGGGTTGGTGCCCGGCTGGAACGTGGCCTTGATGGTGGCGCTGCCGAGGCTGCTCTGGGATTCGAAATACAGCAGGTGATCGGCGCCGTTGAGCTCTTCCTCGATCAGGCTGACCACACTTTCGTCGATGGTCTGCGCCGAAGCACCGGGGTAGGTGGCGTTGATTTCGATCTGCGGCGGCGCGACGTCAGGGTACTGCGCCACCGGCAATTGCGGGATGGCCAGCGCACCGGCCAACAGGATGAACAGCGCGACCACCCAGGCGAACACCGGGCGGTCGATAAAGAACTGCGGCATATAAAAGCGTCCTGCTTACTGACCAGAGGTCTGGGCAAGTGGAAGAGGGGTGTCGTCGATCTGCACGGTTTCGCCGGGCCGGGCGTGTTGCAGGCCTTCGGTGACGATGCGGTCGCCGGGCTTGAGGCCGCCGATGACGATCCAGCGATCGTTCTGCACCGCGCCGAGCTGAACCGGTTGCTGGGCGATGCGCATCTGCTCGTCGACCGTCAGCACCTGCGCGACACCGGCGCTGTCTCGCTGCACCGCGCGCTGTGGCACGGTGAGGCCATGCTGGATCACCGCTTGTTCGAGGCGTACGCGAATGAAGCTGCCGGGCAGTAAGTCCAGATCCGGGTTGGGGAATTCGCTGCGCAGGGTGATCTGCCCGGTGCCCGGGTCGACAGTGATATCGCTGAACAGCAACTTGCCCGGCAACGGATAAAGGCTGCCGTCGTCCTGAATCAGCGTGGCTTTGACCTGGTCCTGGCCGATCTGCTGCAACTGTCCGGAGCGGAAGGCGCGGCGCAGTTCGTTGAGTTCACGGGTCGACTGGGTCACGTCGGCGTGGATCGGGTTCAGTTGCTGGATCAGCGCCAGTGGCGTGGTTTCGTTCTGCCCGACCAGGGCGCCTTCGGTCACCAGCGCGCGGCCGATGCGCCCGGAAATCGGCGCGGTGACGGTGGCGTAGCCCAGATTCAGTTTTGCCCGCTCTACGGCGGCCTTGTTGGCGGCCACGTCGGCGGCGGTCTGCCGGGCGTTGGCCCGCGCGTTGTCGTAATCCTGGGCGCTGATGGCCTTGTCGTCGATCAACTGGGCGTAGCGTTGTTCCTGCAATTTCGCCTGGAAGGCATTGGCTTCGGCCTTGCGCAGCGCGGCTTCGGCGCTGTCCAGGTCTGCCTTGAAGGGGGCCGGATCGATGCGGAACAGCACATCGCCCTTTTTCACGTCGCTGCCTTCGCGGTAGGTGCGTTGCAGCACGACACCCGCCACCCGTGCACGAACCTCGGCGATCCGTGGGGCGGCGATGCGTCCGCTCAGTTCGCTGCTGATCGCCAGGGGCTGGGCTTGCAGGGTCTCGATCCGCACGGTGGCCGGCGGTGCCTGCTCCTCGGTATCCGAGGACGAGCCACAGCCGCCGAGCGTCAGCGCCAATGTGAACAGACCGAGCCCGGCCAGCAGATTCTTCGACATGTACAACCCCCGATATTGATGTCCGTATCCTACGGACAGACGCCGAGGGTAGCGGTGAAGCTTTGTAGCTGCTGTGTGAAATTGTGTAAGGGTTTTACTCATGGACGGGTGAGGCCGTATATCCTTTATGCATCGAAATTTATTGCGACACAGATAGCGCTTTCGCGGGCAAGCCCGCTCCCACAGGGTTCTGGTGAGTACGTGGGAGCGGGCTTGCCCGCGAAGGCGGCCGATCAGTCGCCACAGCACTTTCTGGAACACCCCCCGATGCCCAATATTCTCCTGGTCGAAGACGACACGGCACTCGCCGAACTGATTTCCAGCTATCTGGAGCGCAACGGTTACTCCGTCTGCGTGATTGGCCGAGGCGATCATGTGCGCGAGCGGGCGCGACTCAATCCGCCGGATCTGGTGATTCTCGACCTGATGCTGCCGGGCCTCGACGGCTTGCAGGTCTGTCGCCTGCTGCGCGCCGATTCGGCAACGCTGCCGATCCTGATGCTCACCGCCCGCGACGACAGCCACGATCAGGTGCTGGGCCTGGAAATGGGCGCCGACGACTACGTCACCAAACCCTGCGAGCCGCGTGTGCTGCTGGCCCGGGTGCGCACCTTGCTGCGGCGCAGCAGCCTCGGCGAACCACAGACCGCCAACGACCAGATTCTGATGGGCAACCTGTGCATCGACCTGTCCGAGCGCACGGTCACCTGGCGCGGGCAACCGGTGGAGTTGTCCAGCGGCGAATACAACCTGCTGGTGGTGCTGGCCCGGCATGCCGGTGAAGTGCTGAGCCGCGACCAGATCCTGCAACGCCTGCGTGGCATCGAGTTCAACGGCACCGATCGCTCGGTGGACGTGGCGATTTCCAAGCTGCGGCGCAAGTTCGACGACCATGCCGGCGAGGCGCGCAAGATCAAGACCGTGTGGGGCAAGGGTTACCTGTTCAGCCGTTCCGAGTGGGAATGCTGAGCTGATGTTCAGAATCCTTTTTCGCCTGTATCTGGTGACGATCGTCTCCTATAGCGCAGCGATGTACCTGGTGCCAGATCTGGTGGTGATGGGCTTTCGCGAGCGCTTCGTCACCTACAACCTGGATTACTCCCGTGGCCTGCAATCGCTGATCACCAAGCAGTTTCGCGCCGTGCCGCAGGAACAATGGCCGGCGCTGGCGGCGTCGATGGACAAGGATTTCCAGCCGTTGCATATCATCCTGGCGAAAATCGAAGATGCCGAATTCACCGAGCCCGAGCGCGAACGTCTGCGCCGTGGCGAAAACGTGGTGCGCATCGGCGACTGGGGCTGGCGTACCCTGGCGGTGACGCCGCTGAACAGCGAAACAGCAGTGCAGATGGTGGTGCCGCCGGACCCGATGGACGTGAGTCTGCTGTACTGGAGCATCAACGTGCTGGTCGGCGCGGCGCTGCTCGCGTGTCTGCTGTTGTGGTTGCGTCCGCACTGGCGCGATCTGGAACGCCTCAAAGGCACGGCCGAGCGTTTCGGCAAGGGCCATCTCAGCGAGCGTACGCAAATCGCCCAGAGTTCGAACATCGGCAGTCTGGCCAACGTGTTCGACACCATGGCGGGCGATATCGAAAACCTGCTCAATCAACAGCGCGACCTGCTCAACGCCGTGTCCCACGAGTTGCGCACGCCGCTGACCCGGCTGGATTTCGGCCTGGCGCTGGCGCTGTCCGATGACCTGCCGGCCACCAGTCGCGAACGCCTGCAAGGGCTGGTGGCGCACATTCGTGAACTGGATGAGCTGGTGCTGGAATTGTTGTCGTTCAGCCGCTTGCAGAATCCATCGCGGTTGCCGGAACAGGTCGAGGTGTCGCTGGACGAGTTCATCGACAGCATTCTGGGCAGCGTCGATGAGTCGCTGGAGTCGCCGGAAATCGTTATCGATGTGCTGCTGCACGGGCAGTTGGAACGTTTCACCCTCGATCCGCGCCTGACCGCGCGGGCCATCCAGAACCTGCTGCGCAACGCCATGCGTTATTGCGAAAAGCGCATTCAGATCGGCGTGCAGGTGTGCCCGAAGGGCTGTGAAATCTGGGTCGACGATGACGGCATCGGTATTCCGGAGGATGAGCGGGACCGGATTTTCGAACCGTTCTATCGCCTGGATCGCAGTCGCGACCGGGCCACGGGCGGATTTGGACTGGGGCTGGCGATCAGCCGGCGGGCGCTGGAAGCGCAGGGCGGGACGCTGACTGTCGAGAGTTCTCCGCTGGGTGGGGCACGGTTCCGGTTGTGGCTGCCGACGCCGGTTTGAGGACGTCGCCGATTCTGGATTCGGCGACGTATTTTCAGGACGGCGGATTTCTCGAACATCCCCCAATCAGTTCCCTCTCCCTTGGGAGAGGGCCAGAGTGAGGGGCTGCGATCTCAGCCTTGAAGGGTCAGATCAGTTCGCTCGACCGGATCAAGCCAACCCCGGCCGTCTGCATCCGTTCGATCGCCACCGCCAGCGAGCCATTCAGGTCGATCGCCCGGCAGGCATCGGTCACCACAAACGCATTGAATCCCGCCGCCCGCGCATCCAGCGCGGAAAACATCACGCAGAAGTCCAGCGCCAGGCCGACCATATACAGTGTGTCGATGCCGCGCTCCTTGAGGTATCCGGTCAGCCCCGTGGGCGTGGCGCGGTCGGCTTCCAGAAACGCCGAATAGCTGTCGATGTCAGGGTTGCAGCCCTTGCGGATCACCAGTTGCGCGTGGGGCAGTTGCAGCGCAGGGTGAAACCCGGCGCCGGGCGTGGCTTGTACGCAATGATCCGGCCACAGGGTCTGTTCGCCGTAGGGCAACTGAATCACATCGTAGGGTTTGCGCCCCGGATGACTGGAAGCGAACGACGCATGTCCGGCCGGGTGCCAGTCCTGGGTGATGATGACTTGCTTGAACAGGCCACTCAGTCGGTTGATCAACGGGATGATCAGATCGCCCTCGGGCACCGCCAGTTGGCCGCCGGGGGTGAAGTCGTTCTGCACGTCGATGACCAGCAGCGCCGCGCGGGTTGAAATCTGCATCAGGGTTCCTCGTTGGGTAATCACTGGCCAAGCATAGCTTTTCTCAGGCGTTCAACCGCTCACGCAACAGTTGCGCCAGCTCTTCCAGCTGCGCCGGCGGGTTATGGCCGATCAGCATCCAGGCGTGTTCGCGTTCGCTCCAGTACACCACGTTCATGTCATGCCGGCGTTCGTGGGCCAGTGGCTGGCTGCCTTTGTTCGAGCGTGTGACGCACAGCGCCAGCGCCCCGTGCCGGGCATCAAGGAAGGTCATCTGGGCGATGGGCACGCCGTCGTACTCGAGCATTTGCGAGCGTTTCAGCTCGGCGCCGGGTAATTTGAGCGTGGCCGTCGACAGATTCAGCCCCAGCCGCGCATCGACGGTGCGCAACTGCGCCCGTTGCGACGCTTCGTCGGTCGGCAAATGATCGAGGGTTTGCGGCACGTACAGTGCCATGTAGTCGCCGACCAACCCGCGCCAGTTGTGCGATTGCCCGCTCTGCCAGGCAAGGAACAAGCGGTCGGCTGTCACGCCAACGGCCAGCAGGCCCGCAGCGGCGGCGCCGATGAACCAGCGCCGACTGAAACCGGGTCGGGCCGGCGAGGGCGCGGCGTCGAGCCGGGCTTGCAGGCGATCCAGCGGTGCTTGCAGCGCCAGTTCGTTGTAGGCGTTTTTGAAGGGCAGGTTGCTGCGGCTCAGCCATTGCACGCGTAGGCTGAGCAACGGGTCGTCGGCGATGGCGCTGTCGAGCAGGGTGCGTTGTTCGCGGTCGATTTCACCGTCCAGGTACGCCACCAGCAGTTCGTCCGAAGGCGTGTTCATGGCCGGTCTCCTCCGGTGGTTTTCGGCACCGCTTGCAGCGGCGGGTACTCGGCCAGTTTCAGGCGTGCGGTGGCCAGGCGACTCATCACCGTGCCGATCGGCACTTGCAGGATGTCGGCGACTTCGCGGTAGGAAAAACCTTCGACGTAGGCCAGATAAACCGTTTCGCGCTGGGCTTCGGGCAAGGCATCGACGCGGCGGATGACCTGCGCGGCCATGACGTGGGTCTGGGCCGCGTATTCACCGTCGAACGCCAGTTGCCCGTCGGCATCGCTGACGCCCTGGCCCTGGCGCACCCGGCGGGCGCGCACTTCGTTGAGCCAGATCGAATGCAGGATGCTCAGCAGCCAGCGATCCATGCGCGTCCCGGCCACGTACTGGTTCGCGCGTTCCAGCGCGCGCACGCAAGTGGCCTGCACCAGATCTTCGGCCACATGCTTGTTGCGCGACAGCAGCAGGCCGTAGCGCCAAAGGCGCGCCAGGTGCTGCCCGAGTTCGGCCCTGAAGGCCTGATCGCTGAAAATGATGGTCACCGCTTGTGTTCGTTTCAGGTTTTCGATGAGTCGTCGATGGCTTCGGCCAGGTCCCGGTATTCCTCGCAGTTGGTGCCGCAGATCGACTTGATTTGCTGCAACTGTTCCTGCGCGAGGTCGACACGTCCCTTGATCACATAGGCTTCACCCAGGTATTCGCGCACTTGCGCGTAGTGCGGATCGAGCTTCACCGATTGCAGGTAATAGCCGATGCCTTCGTCGGTCCGGCCCAGTTTGCGTGTGGCGTAACCGCGATAGTTCAAGGCCTTGGCGGTATTCGGCTGCTTGAGGGTATCAAGCAATGCCAAGGCCTCTTCGTAGCGACCGTCCTTCGCCAGACGATAGGCATAGTCGGTGCGGTCGGCATCCGGGACCAGGCTGCTGGTCTGCATCACGCATTTCTGCGTCTTGCTGTCATAAACCTGGCCCTTGGGGCAGCTGGGTTTCTGTACCGGCTCGTCTTCATCGCCATGAGCGAAGGCCAGCGGACTGGTCAAAACCGCGGCCATCAGCAACGGGGCGGCGAACATAACGGAACGGATAGTCATGGGCAAGGCTCCACAGTGGGTTACGTTTTACTTTGAACACCTCAGCGTGAAAATTTATTCATTGCTTTGTCAGTCGCCGTTCAAGGAAAGCTCAAATTCGAGGGCTATGCTCGTTGGCGTCCGTCGTCGATCCGGAGTTCTGCCATGAAAGATCAGGTTCATCATTCAGCCGCCACTGGCTACAAAACCGCCGCCGATACCTACATCAAGGGACGGCCGGACTATCCACCCCAGGTCAGCGAATGGCTTACCCGCACGCTCGGGCTGGACGGGCATAAAACCGTGATCGATCTTGGCGCCGGAACCGGCAAGTTCACCGGACGGCTGGTGGCGACCGGCGCGCAGGTGATCGCCGTGGAACCGGTCGCGCAGATGCTGGAAAAACTCGCCGACACCTGGCCGGATGTGCTGGCGGTAAGCGGCACGGCAAGCGATCTGCCGTTGCCGGACGCCTCGGTAGACGCAGTGTTCTGTGCCCAGGCCTTCCATTGGTTCGCCAGTCGCGAGGCACTGGACGAGATTGCCCGGGTGCTCAAGCCCGGTGGCAAGCTCGGGCTGATCTGGAACCTGCGTGACACCCAGGTCAGTTGGGTGCCGAAGCTCGACGCCATCGTCAATGCACTGGAAGGCGATACGCCGCGTTATTACACCGGGGCGTGGCGCAAGGCGTTTCCGCATCCGGCGTTCGGCGCGTTGCAGGTGCAGCAGTTTCACCATGGGCACACCGGCTCGCCGGAGGATGTGATTTTCAATCGGGTACGCTCCACCAGTTTCATCGCGGCGCTGCCTCAGGCGCAGCGGGCAAAGATCGACGAGCAGATTCGCGGGCTGATTGCCGAAGAGCCGGAGTTGCAGGGCAGGGACGTGGTCACGGTGCCTTACGAGACAGCGGCGTTTGTAGTGGTGAAGGGCGGTTAGTTCCACACCTTCAGCGGGGCGGATGAGTCCTGTCTTTGGCCGAACCGCCGCCACGTTGCCTTGTTATAGTTCGGGCCTCATTTTCAGCCCGGTAAAGGATTTCTGCCATGACTCAATACACCGCCTTCAGCGTCGAACTGGCCGACAACATCGCCCATGTGCAGATCAATCGCCCGGAAAAGATCAACTCGATGAACGCCGCGTTCTGGAGTGAAATTGTCGAGGTGTTCCAGTGGATCGAAGACACCGATGAAGTGCGGGTGGTGGTACTCAGCGGTGCCGGCAAACACTTTTCCTCCGGCATCGACCTGATGATGCTGGCCGGCGTCGCCAATGAGCTGGGCAAAGACGTCGGGCGCAACGCGCGCCTGCTGCGGCGCAAGATCCTGACCCTGCAAGCCTCGTTCAATGCGGTCGACAATTGCCGCAAGCCAGTGCTGGCGGCGATCCAGGGTTACTGCCTGGGCGGCGCCATCGACCTGATCGCCGCCTGCGACATGCGTTACGCCGCCGACGACGCACAATTCTCGATCAAGGAAATCGATATCGGCATGGCCGCCGACGTCGGCACCCTGCAACGGTTGCCACGGATCATCGGTGACGGCATGCTGCGTGAGCTGGCCTACACCGGTCGCACCTTTGGTGCCGAAGAGGCGCGCAGCATCGGCCTGGTCAATCGCGTCTACAGCGACAAGGACAGCCTGCTCGAAGGCGTGATGGACATCGCCCGGGACATCGCCGGCAAGTCGCCGATCGCGGTCACCGGCACCAAGGAAATGATCAGCTACATGCGTGACCATCGTATCGACGACGGTCTGGAGTACGTTGCCACCTGGAACGCCGCCATGCTGCAATCCACCGACTTGCGCGTGGCAATCGCTGCCCACATGAGCAAACAGAAACCCGAATTTCTGGATTGAGAAACCATGACATCTCGCTGGACCACTGCAGTACTGGACACTGATCAACCGGGCGGCTGGGCCGTGGCGCGCAGCCCCGAAGGTTTTCTGTTCGATGACAACGGCGCGCTGTTCCCCCGGGAATGGCTCAAGCGTCAGGACTTGTCGATCCTCGCCGAGCATGGCATCGGCCATCTCGACGGCGAGCCGGTGTATCTGCTGGAGCTGCGCAGTCACAGCGAGGTGCCGGGTTGCAACTGGAAAGGCCTGCGCGCGTTCATGCTCGAAGGCGATCACACCGTCTACAAGGTTCTGGGGTATGCCGCGCAGATTGGCACATGGGCGCGGGAGCACCGGTTCTGCGGCAATTGCGGTCAGGCCATGACCCAGGTGCCACGGGAGCGGGCGATGTATTGCCAGCCCTGCGATCTGCGCAGTTATCCACGGATTTCGCCGAGCATGATCGTGCTGGTGACCCGAGGCGACGAAGTGCTGCTGGCGCGTTCCCCGCGTTTTGTCAGCGGGGTCTACAGCACTCTGGCCGGTTTCGCCGAGCCGGGGGAGTCGGCCGAGGATTGCCTGATCCGCGAAGTGCGCGAGGAAGTCAGCATCGAGGTGCAGAACATCCAGTACATGGGTAGCCAGTGCTGGCCGTTCCCGCATTCGATGATGCTGGGTTTCCATGCCGAATATGCCGGGGGCGAGATTGTCTGTCAGGAAGACGAGATCGAAGACGCCCAGTGGTTCAACGTGCACGAGCTGCCGCCGTTGCCGGCGTCACGCTCGATTGCCCGTTATCTGATCGACGTCTACGTGGCGCGGCGCTTAGGCCACGCTGAACCAGTGCTGCCAGGCTAGACGCACGGTCAATCCCAGCACCACGGTGATGAACACCGGACGAATGAACTTGGCGCCGCCGCTGATCGCGGTGCGCGCGCCGAAGAACGCGCCGACCATCACCGACAGGCCCATGGCCAGGCCGATGATCCAGTCCACCTGCCCGGAAAACACGAACACCGACAGCGCCGCGATGTTGCTGACGAAGTTCATGCTGCGCGCCACACCGCTGGCCTTGACCAGGTCGATCGGGTAGAGCAGCAGGCTGCTGACGGTCCAGAACGCGCCCGTACCTGGGCCGGCGACACCGTCATAGAAGCCGAGGCTGAAGCCCTGAGTCGATTGCCACTTCTTCTTGATTGGCGCGTCGCTGTCCAGTGGCGCTTTCGGCGTCCCGCCAAACAGCAGGTACACACCGCAGGCGAACACGATCACCGGCAGCATCTTGTTCAGCCATTCCGCTGGCAGGTAGTGGGCGACGATGGCGCCGCTCAGGGCGCCGACCAATGTACCGACGATGGCGTGTGTCCACTGCCGAGGGTGGAACAGCTTGCGACGGTAGAAGGTGAAACTGGCGGTGGCCGAACCGAAGGTCGAACTGAGTTTGTTGGTGCCCAGCACCAGATGTGGCGGCAGGCCGGCGGTGAGCAGTGCCGGGGTGGTCAACAGTCCGCCGCCGCCGGCGATGGCGTCGATGAATCCGGCAAGGAAAGCAACAGCGGCCAGAATGGCCAGGGTGGTGAGGTCAACGCTGAGTTCGAAAGGCATGGAATCGGCTTATTTCGGCAGGGCGCAGCGCGGGGCTGCGGGAGAGGGCAGCCATGTTACTCATTTCCAGATGTTGCTGCGACCCGTCTGATGCCTTCGCGGGCAAGCCGGGCGTGATCGTGCCCTCGCTGGGCGTGGGCACGATCAGTACTGAGTCAAGGCAGATTACAGACCCAGGTCAGACAGCCCCGGATGATCGTCCGGACGCCGGCCCAGCGGCCAGTGGAACTTGCGTTCGCTTTCCTTGATCGGCATGTCGTTGATGCAGGCGTAACGCTGGAACATCAGGCCGTTTTCATCGAATTCCCAGTTTTCGTTGCCGTAGGAACGGAACCAGTTGCCCGAGTCGTCGTGCCATTCATAGGCATAACGCACGGCGATGCGCGTATCGGAGTAGGCCCAGAGTTCCTTGATCAGGCGGTAATCCAGTTCCTTGGCCCATTTGCGGGTCAAGAACGCCTTGGCTTCTTCGCGGTTGTTGGCGAATTCGGCGCGATTGCGCCATTTAGTGTCCAGGGTATAGGCCAATGACACGCGCTGCGGATCGCGAGAGTTCCAGCCATCTTCGGCCAGGCGAACTTTTTCAATGGCCGATTCACGGTTGAAGGGCGGTAATGGCGGACGAACTTCGGCTGCAGTAGACATATTTGTCTCCCGGTCAAATTAACGATTTAACAACTTGTCAGGCTTATTAAGGCGTTACAGGTCCAATAACTTTCGCGCCATGCATTGCGCATTATCGGCGGCACTGTGATCACCCATCACAAGCGCTACGGTAATGGCACCGTCAATCAGAATCAGCAGCTGTTTGGCCAACAGTTGCGGGTCCTCGGCACCATGTTCGGTACACAGCTCGCACACGTAGTCGAGCAGCTTTTGTTTGTGGTCTTTGGCGACCAGCCGTACCGGGTCCTGTGGATCCCCGGTTTCGCCGCTGGTGTTGATGAAGGCGCAGCCCCGGAAGCCTTCCGAGGCGAACCAGCCCTTGAGCACGGTAAACAGGTTGAGCAGCCGGTCGGCCGGGGTTTCGGCCTGATCGACCGCGCTTCGATACCAGTGCATCCAGCGGATGTCGCGGCGTTGCAGGGCGGCGACGGTCAGCTCCTCCTTGCTGGCGAAGTAGCGGTAAATGCTTTTTCGGGAGACACCGGCGGTTTTCACCAGAAGATCCATGCCAGTGGCGGCGATGCCACTCTTGTAGATCAACTTTTCGGTGACATCCAGAATGATGTCGCGGGTCGAGTCGTTGCTTGTGATTTCGTTCATGTGGCGAACGGTAGAACGATCGTTCTCCTTGGTCAAGTGGAGATTTTATTGGCCTGCGAAAAAGCATTCGCGGACGAGCCCGCTTGCCCATCCGGAATGTGTTTTGCCGGGGTGACGGACACGCCCGCGAAGGCGACATTACAGACACTCACAAGACCCGAACGGGTTGATGGTGTAAGCTCTCGGACTCTTCGGATTCGACCCATTGCGAGCCCTATGCCGTTGCTTTTCAAACGCTCCCTGCTGCCCAAACTGCGCAGCTTTCCGCTGACCGCCGAGGCCGTGACCATTTTGTCCGGCGCCGCCGAGTTCCGTCGTTGCCTGCTGGAGAAAATCGCCCAGGCGACCCAGCGCATCTACCTCGTCGCGCTTTATCTGCAAAACGATGAGGCCGGTCAGGAAATCCTCGATGCCTTGCACGCCGCCAAACTCAAGCGCCCGGAGCTTGAAATCGCGGTGGTGGTCGACTGGCTGCGTGCCCAGCGCGGGCTGATCGGTGCCGGCAAGCAGCCGGGCAATGCCGCCTGGTATCAGGAAATGACCCGTACCCATCAGAGCGAAGTGCCGGTGTATGGCGTGCCGGTGCAGACCCGCGAGCTGTTCGGCGTGCTGCACCTGAAGGGTTTCGTGATTGACGATTGCGTGGTGTACAGCGGCGCGAGCCTGAACAACGTCTACCTGCACAAGTTCGACAAGTACCGCTTCGACCGTTATCACGTCTTGCACAGCCATGAACTGGCGGACTCGATGCATCACCTGGTCAAGCACGGTCTGATCGAGTCCAAGGCTGTGCATCGCCTCGACCTGCCGAACCTGCCGACCACCCGCAGCCTGCGCAACGACATCGGCGATCTGCGCAGCCGGCTCAAACACGCGGCTTACGACACCACCGCCGGCAGCGTCGACCATAGCGGTCTGTCGGTCAGTCCCTTGCTGGGCGTGGGCAAGAACAATCCGTTGAACCGGGTGATTCTGGAGTTGATCGCCAGTGCGCAGAAGCAACTGACCATCTGCACGCCGTATTTCAACCTGCCGTTGGGGATCATCCGCGAGATCAACCGGGCGCTGGCCCGTGGGGTGAAGATCGACATCGTGGTCGGCGACAAGACCGCCAACGACTTCTTCATTCCGCCCAGCGAGCCGTTCAAGGTGATCGCCGCGTTGCCGTACCTGTACGAAATCAGCCTGCGCCGTTTCGCCAAGCGCCATCAGCGCAATATCGACAGCGGCCAGTTGAACCTGCACCTGTGGCGTGAGGGCGACAACAGCTATCACCTCAAGGGCATGTGGGTCGATCAGCGTTACACCTTGCTGACCGGCAACAACCTCAATCCACGGGCGTTCCGCCTGGATCTGGAAAACGCGCTGTTGATCGATGACCCGAAAGGAGAGTGGCTGGAACCGCGACGCCTGGAGCTGGAAAACATCTTTGAACACACCGCACGGATCAAGCATTTCCAGGACCTGGAAACGCTGCCCAATTACCCGGCAGGCGTAGCCAAGTTTCTCAAGCGGGTGAGTCGGGTGCGGATCGAGCGGTTGCTCTACCGGATTCTGTAAGGATTCGGGATCTTCAAATGCCTTCGCGAGCAAGCCCGCTTCTACAGTGTAGAAGCGGGCTTGCTCGCGAAGGGGTCAACCAGACGCTATAAAACTCAGTTCAGACCCAGTTTGCCACGCAATGTGGACAGGTCTTCAGCCAGGGTATTGACCGGCCCGACCAGCGCCTTGCGGTCGTTGTCCTTGACCTTGTCATAGGTCTCGAAACCACCGTCCTTGGTCTTGTACTTGGCGAGGATCTTGTCGACGGTGGCGAAGTTCTTGTCGACTTTCGCGACAAACGCCTTGTCTTGCTTCTCGATCTGCGGACGGAACAGGTCGACGATTTTCTTCGCGCCGTCGATGTTGCCCTGGAAGTCATACAGGTCGGTGTGGCTGTAGCGGTCTTCCTCACCGGAGATCTTGGTGGCGGCGACTTCTTCCAGCAGCGCAGCGGCGCCGCCCACGACTTTCTCTGGCGGGAAGGTCAGGCCGGCCACGCGGGTTTGCAGGTCCTTGACGTCTTTGTCCAGGCCATCGGCCAGCGCGTCGAGGCCTTGCGTGGTTTTCTCGGAGAACAGCGAATATTCGATGCGGTGGAAGCCGGTGAAGTCTTCGGCTTTCACGCCTTTTTCGTGGTCGTCGACCCGGGAGTCGATCGACGCGTCAAGGTCGCTGAACAGCTCGGCGATCGGCTCGATCGACTCGTAGTAGACGCGGGTCGGCGCGTAGAGCTTCTGCGCGGTCGCCAGGTCGCCTTTCTTCACGGCGTCGGTGAATTGCTGGGTGTGGCTGGCGAGCTCATCCAGTTGCTCGGTGACGTAGATCTTGTAGTCCGAAACCGGCCCGACGAGGTCCAGTGGCGCGGTCGCGGCGAACACCGACAGCGGGGTGTTGAGCAAACCGAGGGTCAGCAATAACGCGAGTGGCGTCTTTTTCATGAGGCGGCTCCTGTGGCGATTGTTATGCAGTTGTTTTTGGTTGTGTGGCATTGAGCAGCGAGCGACCGATGAAGTCCTGATCGCCCGTGACACCCGGCAGGGTGAAGAAATAGCCGCCGCCGACCGGCTTGAGGTATTCCTCCAGCGGCTCACCGTTGAGGCGGGTCTGCACGGTGATGAAGCCTTTTTCCAGGTCGGCCTGGTAGCAGATGAACAGCAGGCCCATGTCGAGCTGGCCGTTCTTGTTCACCCCGTTGGAGTAGTTGAACGGCCGGCGCAGGATCAGGTTCGCCTGGGTCGCGGCGGTGCGCGGATTGGCCAGGCGGATGTGCGCATCGAGCTTGGTCAGCTTGCCTTCCGGGTCCTTGCTGTAGTCCGGGACTTCGGTTTCATGCTGGCCGCCCATGGGCGCGCCGGTGGCCTTGACCCGGCCGAGGATGCTTTCCTGCTCTTGCAGCGGCGTGCGGTCCCAGCGCTCGACGAAGTTGCGGATGATCCGCACCGCCTGATAGCTGCCGTGGGCGGCCCAGGCCGGCTCGTCGCTGCCCGGTTGTACCCAGACGATGCGATCCATGGCCTTGCCGTCGTTGGAGTCGGGGTTGGCCGAGCCGTCGCGGAAACCGAGGAAGTTGCGCGCCGATTGCGCCGGCACCCCCGGTTTGGCCGGGGCTTGCGGCGGTACGCTGCCTTCCTGTTTCCAGCGCACCAGCAGCAGGTCCGGCAGGTTCTTCACGATGTCACGCAGGGCGTGGATGTTGGTGTCGGCGGTGTTCGAGCAAAATTGCAGGCTCAGGTCGCCGTGGCAGCAATCGGCTTCCAGCGCATCGTTGGGGAAACCGACCATGCGGATCAGCCGCTTGGGCTTGGCGGCGGCGAGGCCGAAACGCTCGTCGAACAGCGACTCCCCCACGGACACGGTGATGGTCAGGTTGTCCGGTGTCACCACCGGGCCGAGGATGCCGGAATCGACTGGCGGCAACTTGGGATCGATCTGTGCCACCGGGCCGCCCTTCATCAGGAAGGCGATGCGCTCGTTGAGGGTGCGGAACAGCCGCTCGAGGTCTTCGCGGTCAGTGGCCAGCACATCGAACGACACCAGCATGCCGGACGCCGGGCGTGGGGTGACGATGCCGGTCTGGTGGGTGCCATGGAAATCGTGGCGATCTTCGGTCTTGTCGCTGCTCGGCGCTTCGGTGACTTGCGCGGGCGCGGCGGCCATGGCAGGGCAGCTCAGCGCGGAGCCGGCCAGTGCGACACCGGCGGCGCCCATGCCCATCAGTACACGGCGGCGTTGCAGGTTGAGGTTTTCGGAGTCATTCATTGCTATTCGTCTTCTGCTTACAGGCCGGAGAGGCCGAGGGCGGGATCAATGGCATCGAGGGCGTCGGCCAGGGCCTGGGCCTTGTCGGCGATCTGTTTGCGTTGCTCACCGTTGACGGTGTCGTAACTGGCGTAGCCGTCCTTGACCTTGAAGCCGTTGAGCGTGGTGTCGAAATCTGCCAGTGCACGGTCGATCTTCGGCAGCAGCTCGGCGGCGGATTTGCTCAGCAGCGGACGCAACAGGTCGACGACCTTGTGCGCGGTCTGCTGGTTGGCCGCAAAACCGTTGAGGTCGCTGTGGCTGTAGCGTTCCTCTTCACCGCTGGCGGCGCGCACGTCGGCCAGGGTGTTGAGATTGCGCACCACGATGCTCACCAGTTGCTCCGGCGGCAGCGATTGGGCCAGCAGTTGCTGTTTGAGCGAGGTGACATCGTCGAGCAAACGCTGGGCAACCGGGGCTAACCCCTCGAGATTGCGTTGCTGGAACAGCGCGTATTCGAGGCGATGGAAGCCGACGAAGCCCGGGTCCTGCTCGCGCTTTTCGAAGTAATCGGCGCGGGCATTGATGCCGTTGTCCAGTTCGCCCAGGCGTTGTGCGGCCGGGGCCAGGCGCTGGTAGGCGGCGCGGGCCGGCAGGTACAGCGCCTGGGCCTGGGCCAGGTCGCCGCTGGCGATGGCCTGGTTCAGTGCCGTCACGGCTTTGATCAGCGCGCTGCCCTGGCTGGCGAGGTACACGCGGAATTCCGACAACGGCCCGACAAACGCGACCATCGACGGCTTGGCCTTGGCGGCGGCATCCGAAGCGGCGGTCGGCGTCACATGCAGGGTGCCGCGCGGGTTGCTCAACAGGCCGCAGGTGATCGCGTAGTCGCCGGGTTGCAGGTTGGCGTTGATCACTTGGCTGAGGCCCGGCGCGATGTTCTCGCGTTCTTCGATCACCAGCACGCCATCGAGGATTTCCCATTCCACGGCGCGGTCGGAGCGGTTGACGATGCGGAAACTGGCGCGGCCGGCCGGCACCGTCAGGGCGTTGGGTTCACAGCTGTGGTCGTGAATGTTGACCACCACTTCGTCGCGATTGTGCTGACGCTTGGCGGCGGCCATTTTCGAGGCGTAGTAGAACAGGCCTCCGGCGGCGATCATCACCACCACCGAACCGGCCACCGCCCAGCGCAAGGCGCGGGGAGGGGAGGCCTGGGGAGACGTAGGCTTTGACATGAATGCCCTTACTGGTTGGAAACGGAAGATTGCGCAGCGGGTTTGGGCGCGGGAGCCGGGAGGAAAAACATCACCAGCGCCACCAGCAGATAAATCAGGTAGGCACCGAGGGTGCTGACGGTCGGCGCATCCTGGTAACCGAACATGCCGGCCAGCACCGAGCCCAGCGGGCCATCCATCGGCAGCGTCGCGCTGAAGTCGAAGAGCACGGTTTGCAGGTGATTCCACACCCCGGCTTCATGCAGGGCCTGCACCGAATTGGCGAGAATCCCGGCGGCCACCACCAGAATGAACAGCCCGGTCCAGCGGAAGAACGCCGAGAGGTTCAGGCGCATGCTGCCGGTGTAGATCAGGAAGCCGACGATGATTGCCAGGATCAGGCCGAGCAGGGCACCGATGGGCGCGGCCGGGCCTTCGCTCTGCTGGAACACCGCGAGCAGGAAGAACACGGTTTCCAGGCCCTCCCGGGCGACGGCGAAAAACACCATGGCGATCAGTGCGATGACCTGGTGTCTGGACGCGGTCAGCGCATGATCGAGAGAGGCTTGCAGCGAATGTTTGATCGACCGCGCGACCTTGCGCATCCAGAACACCATGGAACTGAGAATGCCCACGGCCACCAGCCCGACCACACCCTCGAACAGCTCTTGCTGCTTCTGCGGGAACTCGGCGCTGACCAGTTCCAGGCCACCGCCCACCAGCAATGCCAGGGCTGCGGCGAGAAACACGCCAATCCACACGGCCGGCATCCACTGGCCGCGACCGGTCTGTTGCAAGTAGCTGGCGATAATGCCAACGATCAGCGCGGCTTCAATGCCTTCACGCAGCATGATCAAAAAGGGAACGAGCATTCGGCATCCATCAAGTCAATCGAAGAGGTTACAAGTTGTAACATAATGACTTTCATTCTCACATGACATTCATTGACATGTACCTGAACCGTAGCTGAACAACCCTGAATATCAATGATTCTCAGACGGGGCCGAATCTGCGGGAGGGCCGTGATGCCAACCCGCTCCGACAGGGTTTTGTGTTGATTTTGAGCGGCTGCGTTAAGATGCCTGCCATTCGCACAAGCACAGGATTTGCCCCGTTCCATGTCGGAAAAAGACACCATCGCCATTCAACTGGTGCGTGAAGCGCTGTTGCAGAGTTGCGCGCCGGGCGTGGCCACGGATGAAGTCCTGAGCAAGGTCGGCATCGAGCCGGCGCTGTTGCAGACCGACGACGCCCGGGTTCCGGCCAGTCAATACGCGCGGTTGTGGCGCTTGCTGGCCCGGCGTGGCGATGACGAGTTCTTTGGCATGGACCCGCGCAAGCTCAAGTCCGGCAGTCTGGCGTTCCTCTGTCGCAGCGCCATGGCCCAGCCGACGCTGGCGGCCGGTCTGGACACCGGGCTCAATTTCCTGTCGCTGATGCTCGAACGGATGCCCGCACAACTGGTGCATCAGCAAAGCCTGGCGGAAATTGTCCTGCTGGAAGACGATCCGCAGCCGCGCCGGGCCTTCACCTATTTCACCTACTGGATGATCGTCCACGGCGTCGCGTGCTGGCTGGCCGGGCGACGGATTCCGATCCTCGCCATCGAATTGCGCTGCCCGGCACCGGACTTCAGCGCCGATTACCGGGTGATGTTCTCGGAAAACCTGCGTTTCGACCGCCCGCGCACGCGGATGATCTTCGCCGCCGATGTGCTGGACCTGCCGCTCAAGCGCAGCGCCGAGGAATTGAAACGCTTCCTCGCCCACGCCCCCGCGAACATTCTGGTGAAATACCGCGACCCGCAAAGCCTGGCCAGCCGGATCAAGCAGGATCTGCGGCAATTGCCCGCCGATCAGTGGCCGGAAACCGAACCTCTGGCCCAGCAGTTGTGCATGTCGGCCTCGACCCTGCGCCGCCGGCTGGCGGAGGAGGGCCAGACCTACCAGGGCCTCAAGGACAGCGTGCGCAAGGAGCTGGCGATCACCTGGCTGGCGGAGCCGTCGATCAGTTTCACCGAGATCGCCACTCGCCTGGGATTTGCCGATGCGAGTTCGTTCTACAAGGCGTTTCGCAAGTGGTCGGGGTCCAATCCGGGGCATTACCGCAGCCTGATTCTCAACGAGGCGTCCTGACCACCCGTCATATCCCGAGTCTTGGCCAAACCAGTCATCCATCTTGATGGCTTTGACCATTGCCCCGCACCCCGGGCGGCGCGAGTATTCCTCTGTTATTCACGGTTCCCCAACCTAATAAAAAACACAGAGGGATTCTGGCAATGCGCGATTACTTGTCTGCCATCGAACAGTTCAACTATCAGCACACCGTCCACGCGGCGCTCAGCGGCACGCTCGAAGCGCTCAACGCCTGTGTCGAATGCTGCGACCGGCACGCTTTGCCGGGGCGCATCGCGCTGTTCTGGGAAGGGCGCGATGGCTCCAGCGCCACGTACACCTTCAGCGACCTGCAAGACAAAGCCGCGCGTTTCGCCAATTTCCTTCTCGCCCAGGGCGTGCAGAAGGGCGACAAGGTTGCCGGCCTGCTGCCGCGCAATATCGAATTGCTGATCACCGTGTTCGCCACCTGGCGCATCGGCGCGGTGTATCAACCGCTGTTTACCGCCTTCGGCCCCAAGGCCCTCGAGCATCGCCTGAACAGCTCCGGCGCCAAAGTGGTGGTGACCGACGCGGTCAACCGGCCGAAGCTCAGCGAGGTCGCCGATTGCCCGACCGTGGTTACCGTTGGCGGCGCCAAAGGCCAGGGCATTGTCCGTGGCGATTTCAGTTTCTGGGCCGAGTTGCCCAATCATTCCAATGTCTGCGAGCCGCTGCTGCTGAGCGGCGAAGACCCGTTCCTGCTGATGTTCACCTCGGGCACCACCGGCCCGTCGAAAGCCCTGTCGGTGCCGCTCAAGGCCATCGTCGCGTTCCAGAGCTACACCCGCGACGCCGTGGATCTGCGCCCGGAAGACGCGTTCTGGAACGTCGCCGATCCGGGCTGGGCCTACGGCATCTACTTCGGCGTCACCGGCCCGCTGTCGATGGGGCACCCGATCACCTTCTACGATGGCCCGTTTACCCTCGAAAGCACCTGCCGGGTGATCAACAAATATGGCATCACCAACCTCACCGGCTCGCCGACCGCGTACCGTCTGCTGATCGCGGGCGGTGATGAGTTCGCCAGGTCGATCAAGGGCAGGCTGCGCATCGTCAGCAGCGCCGGCGAGCCGCTGAACCCGGAAGTGATCCGCTGGTTCGCCGACAATCTCGGCGTGGCGATCCACGATCACTATGGCCAGACCGAGTTAGGCATGGTGTTGTGCAACCACCATGGCCTCGACCATCCGATCCACCTCGGCGCCGCCGGTTTCGCTTCTCCGGGTCATCGCATCGTCGTGCTCGACGAGCAGAACAACGAACTGGGCGTCGGTCAGCCGGGCATTCTGGCCATTGACCGCACCCAGTCGCCGATGTGCTGGTTCGCCGGTTACGCAGGTGCGCCGACCAAAGCCTTCGTCGGCCACTATTACCTGAGCGGCGATACCGTAGAGTGGAACCCGGACGGCAGCATCAGCTTCGTCGGCCGCAGCGATGACGTGATCACCACTTCCGGCTACCGGGTCGGTCCGTTCGACGTGGAAAGTGCACTGATCGAACACCCGGCGGTGGTCGAAGCCGCCGTGGTCGGCAAGCCTGATCCGGAGCGCACCGAGCTGGTCAAGGCGTTCGTCGTGCTCAACCCGCAATACCGCGCCGAACCGGCGCTGGCCGAAGAGCTGCGCCAGCATGTGCGCAAGCGGCTGGCCGCGCATTCGTACCCCCGTGAAATCGAATTTGTCAGCGAATTGCCCAAGACCCCGAGCGGCAAATTGCAGCGCTTTATCTTGCGCAACCAGGAAATCGCCAAGGCTCAAGAGGCCGCGGCGCACAACGTTTCAGCTTGAATCCAAGGAAACAGTCATGCAGATCGAGAACAAGGTTTTTATCGTCACCGGCGGCGCGTCCGGCCTGGGTGCGGCCACCGCTGAATTGCTGGTGAAAGCCGGCGGCAAAGTGATGCTGGTGGACATGAACGCCGAGGCCGTCGCCGCCCAGGCCCAGCGCCTCGGCGCGCAGAGCGTGGTGGCGGACATCAGCAACGAGGCTGCCGCCGAAGCGGCGGTGCAGGCGACGGTCAAGGCCTTCGGCAGCGTCAATGGCCTGGTCAACTGCGCCGGCATCGTGCGCGGCGAGAAGATCCTCGGCAAGAACGGCCCCCATGCGCTGGCGAGTTTCAGCCAGGTGATCAACGTCAACCTGATCGGCAGCTTCAACATGCTGCGTCTGGCAGCGGCGGCAATTGCCGAAGCCGAAGCCAATGCCGACGGCGAGCGCGGCGTCATCATCAACACCGCTTCGGTGGCGGCGTTCGATGGCCAGATCGGCCAGGCGGCGTATTCGGCCTCCAAAGGCGCGATTGCCAGCCTGACCTTGCCCGCCGCCCGTGAACTGGCGCGTTTCGGCATCCGCGTGATGACCATCGCCCCAGGCATTTTCGAAACGCCGATGATGGCCGGCATGACCCCGGAAGTGCGCGACTCCCTGGCGGCCGGCGTGCCGTTCCCGCCGCGCCTGGGCAAACCAGCCGAGTACGCCGCGCTGGTCGGGTATATCATTGAAAACAGCATGCTCAACGGCGAGGTGATCCGTCTCGACGGTGCCTTGCGTATGGCCGCCAAGTAAGGAGGATTTCCCATGACCATTGCCAACGATCCGATTGTCATCGTCAGCGCCGTCCGCACCCCGATGGGCGGCTTCCAGGGTGAATTGAAAAGCCTGACCGCACCGCAACTCGGTGCCGCTGCGATCAAGGCTGCGGTTGAACGCGCCGGTGTCGCCGCCGACAAGGTCGACGAAGTGCTGTTCGGTTGCGTACTGCCCGCCGGCCTCGGCCAGGCGCCTGCGCGCCAGGCTGCATTGGGTGCCGGGCTGGACAAGTCGACCCGTTGCACCACCGTCAACAAGATGTGCGGTTCCGGGATGGAAACCACCATCCTCGCCCACGACATGCTGCTCGCCGGCAGCGCTGACGTGGTGATCTCCGGCGGCATGGAAAGCATGTCCAACGCGCCGTACCTGCTGGACCGCGCCCGCAGCGGTTACCGCATGGGCCACGGCCGGGTGCTGGATTCGATGTTCCTCGACGGCCTCGAAGATGCCTACGACAAGGGTCGCCTGATGGGCACCTTTGCCGAGGATTGCGCCGAAACCAACGGTTTCAGCCGCGAGGATCAGGATGCCTTTGCCATCGCCTCGACCACCCGCGCCCAGCAGGCGATCAAGGACGGCAGTTTCAAGGACGAGATCGTCCCGCTGACCGTGACGGTCGGCAAGGAACAGGTGCTGATCAGCAATGACGAACAACCGCCGAAAGCCAAACTGGACAAGATCGCTTCGCTGAAACCCGCGTTCCGCGAGGGCGGCACGGTGACCGCCGCCAACTCCAGCTCGATTTCCGACGGCGCGGCGGCGCTGGTGCTGATGCGTCGCTCCCAGGCGCAGCAACAGGGGCTGAAACCGCTGGCGGTGATCCACGGTCACGCGGCGTTTGCCGACACCCCGGGCCTGTTCCCGGTGGCGCCGATCGGTGCGATCAAGAAGCTGCTGAAAAAGACCGACTGGTCGCTGGATTCGGTCGATCTGTTCGAAGTCAACGAAGCCTTCGCCGTGGTCGGCATGGCCGCCATGAAACACCTGGAAATCCCCCACGATAAGCTCAACGTGCATGGCGGCGCCTGTGCGCTGGGCCACCCGATCGGCGCGTCCGGTGCGCGGATTCTGGTGACCTTGCTCGCGACCCTGCGCCAGAAGAACCTCAAACGCGGCGTGGCGGCGATCTGCATCGGTGGCGGCGAAGCAACGGCGATGGCCGTGGAATGCCTCTATTGATGTTGACTTCCTCTGTGGGAGCGGGCTTGTCCGCTCCCACAGGGTTTTGTGCTGTACCCCGGATTTAAGGACTCACCATGATTCCCAACGAAGACCAACAACAGATCCGCGACATGGCCCGGCAGTTCGCCGAGGAACGGTTGAAGCCGTTCGCCGCCGAGTGGGATCGCGAACATCGCTTCCCCAAGGAAGCCATTGGTGAAATGGCCGGGCTGGGCTTCTTCGGCATGCTGGTGCCGGAACAATGGGGCGGCTGCGACACCGGCTACCTGGCCTACGCCATGGCCCTGGAAGAAATCGCCGCTGGCGACGGTGCCTGCTCGACCATCATGAGCGTGCATAACTCGGTGGGTTGCGTGCCGATCCTCAAGTTCGGCAATGACGATCAGCGCGAGCGCTTCCTCAAGCCGCTGGCCAGCGGCGCGATGCTCGGCGCGTTCGCCCTGACCGAACCGCAGGCCGGTTCCGATGCCAGCAGCCTGAAAACCCGCGCGCGGCTGGAAGGCGATCACTACATCCTCAACGGCAGCAAACAGTTCATCACTTCCGGGCAGAACGCCGGGATCGTGATCGTGTTTGCGGTGACCGACCCGAGCGCCGGCAAGCGCGGGATCAGTGCGTTCATCGTGCCGACCGATTCGCCGGGCTACACAGTCGCGCGGGTCGAGGACAAGCTCGGCCAGCATGCGTCCGACACCTGCCAGATTCTGTTCGAAGACGTGAAGGTGCCGGTCGCCAACCGTCTGGGCGAGGAGGGCGAGGGCTACAAGATCGCGCTCGCCAACCTTGAAGGCGGGCGCGTCGGCATTGCGTCGCAATCGGTGGGCATGGCCCGCGCCGCGTTCGAAGCGGCGCGTGATTACGCCCGTGAACGGGACACCTTCGGCAAGCCGATCATCGAGCACCAGGCCGTGGCCTTCCGCCTGGCGGACATGGCCACGCAGATCGCCGTGGCGCGGCAAATGGTGCATTATGCCGCCGCCCTGCGTGACAACGGTCAGCCAGCGTTGGTCGAAGCGTCGATGGCCAAACTGTTCGCCTCGGAAATGGCCGAGAAGGTCTGTTCCATGGCGTTGCAGACCCTGGGCGGTTACGGTTATCTCAACGACTTCCCGCTGGAGCGCATCTACCGCGACGTGCGGGTCTGCCAGATCTACGAAGGCACCAGCGACATTCAGCGCATGGTCATTTCGCGCAATCTTTAACCAAGGATTCTGCTCATGAATTACGAAACGATTTTGTTGGAAACCCACGGTCGCGTTGGCCTGATCACTCTCAACCGTCCGCAGGCGCTGAACGCCCTGAATGCGCAACTGGTCAGCGAAGTGAACCAGGCCCTCGACGGGTTCGAGGCCGACGCGAACATCGGTTGCATCGTCATCACCGGTTCGAAAAAAGCCTTCGCCGCCGGTGCCGACATCAAGGAAATGGCCGAGCTGACCTACCCGCAGATTTACCTCGACGATCTGTTCAGCGACAGCGACCGCGTTGCCAACCGCCGCAAGCCGATCATCGCGGCGGTCAATGGTTTCGCCCTGGGTGGCGGTTGTGAACTGGCATTGATGTGCGACTTCATCCTGGCCGGTGACAACGCGAAATTCGGCCAGCCGGAAATCAACCTCGGCGTGCTGCCGGGCATGGGCGGCACCCAGCGCCTGACCCGCGCCGTGGGCAAAGCCAAGGCCATGGAAATGTGCCTGAGCGGGCGCCTGATCGGTGCCGAAGAAGCCGAGCGTTGCGGCATCGTGGCGCGGATCGTGCCGAGTGATGAATTGCTTGATGAAGCGCTGAAGGTCGCGGCGGTGATCGCCAGCAAGTCGCTGCCGATTGCGATGATGGTCAAGGAAAGCGTCAACCGTGCTTTTGAAGTCAACCTGACTGAAGGCGTGCGTTTTGAACGCCGGGTGTTCCATGCGGCGTTTGCCACGCAGGATCAGAAGGAAGGGATGGCGGCGTTCATTGCCAAGCGGCCTGCCGAGTTCCAAGGCAAATAACGCGGCAAAATCAAGAGCCCCCTCACCTTGAGGGAGAGGGGGCTGACTGAGTTGCTTTCGAGAGTTGCACCGACCTGAACTACCGAGTCGAACTCAGGTTATGAAAAACATGTAGTCCGCGATCCATAATCGACTCGGTCTTTCAGGTCGACGTATTTCGTGCGATCACCTCGGTCGGCTCCCTCTCCTGGGGGAGAGGGCTGGGGGGAAGGCGTTACGGGTTACAATTGATAGTTCTTCAACTCCCGCGCAATCACCATCCGCTGAATCTCGCTCGACCCTTCATAAATCTGGGTAATCCGCGCATCGCGGTAGTACTTCTCGACCGGATAATCCTCCAGATACCCATACCCGCCGTGAATCTGGATTGCCGAAGAACACACCTTCTCGGCCATTTCCGAAGCAAACAGCTTGGCTTGCGAAGCCTCCGACAGACAGGGTTTGCCCGCCGTGCGCAGGCGTGCCGCGTGCAGGATCATCAAGCGTGCGGCGTTGAGTTGCATGTGCATGTCCGCCAGCAGGTTGGCGATGCTCTGGTGTTCGATGATCGGTTTGTCGAACTGCACCCGCTCCCTGGCGTAAGTCAGCGCCGCTTCGAATGCCGCGCGGGCGATGCCCAGGGCCTGGGCGGCGATGCCGATGCGTCCGCCTTCGAGGTTGGACAGGGCAATGGCCAGGCCCTTGCCGCGTTCACCCAGCAGATTGGCTTCGGGGATGCTGCAATTGTTCAGGGTCACGGCGCAGGTGTCGGAGGCGCGGATGCCCATCTTGTGTTCGGTGCGATCGACAATGAAGCCCGGGGTGTCGGTCGGCACCAGAAACGCGGAAATACCGCGCTTGCCAAGGTCGGGATCTGTGACGGCAAACACGATTGCCAGTTTGGCGCGCTTGCCGTTGCTGACGAACTGCTTGGCGCCGTTGATTACCCACTGGCCGTCACGCAATTCGGCGCGGGTGCGCAGGTTGTGCGCTTCGGAGCCGGCCTGGGGTTCGGTCAGGCAGAAGCAGCCGATCACCTGACCGCTGGCCAGATCCGCCAGCCAGGTCTGTTTCTGTTCTTCGCTGCCGTAGTTGAGCACCGGGCCGCAACCCACCGAGTTGTGAATGCTCATGAAGGCACCGGTGGCGCCGTCGCCGGCGGAAATCTCTTCCACCGCCAGGGCGTAGGCCACGTAGTCGAGATAGGTGCCACCCCATTCCTCGGGCACGACCATGCCCAGCAGGCCCAGCTCTCCCATCTTCGCCACCAGACCGTCATCGATCCAGCCGGCCTTTTCCCAGGCCTGGGCGTGGGGGGCGATTTCGCCACGGGCGAAGTCCCGGGCCATGTCGCGGATCATTACTTGTTCTTCAGTCAATTCGAGATCGTGCATGGCTCAGCTCCCGCTCTCAGCGAAACCGTGAAAGAAACTCGCGACATGCTCGGCGTCCAGCGCAGCGAGGGTCGGCGGGTTCCAGTGGGGTGATTTGTCTTTATCGATCAGCAAGGCGCGCACGCCTTCGATCAGGTCGCCGTGTTCGAACCACTGGCGATCCAGATGCAGTTCGAGGGCGAAGCAGTGTTCCAGGCTCAGGTGCCGGCCGCGCCGCAGCATTTCCAGGGTCACGCCCATCGCCAGCGGCGAACGGGTTTGCAGCAGATCGGCGGTGGCAGTCGCCCATTCATGGCTGTCGGCGACGGTCACCGCGCGCAGTTGCTCGACCATGCTCGGCACATCCGGCAAAGCGAAGAAGTGGTCGATGGCCGGACGCAAGGTCGCGAGCGGTGCGTCCGCGAGGGTTTGTACGCCAAGGCCGGCGAGCAGGTTTTGCAGATCCTTGAGCGGCGTGTCGTGCCACACCAGATGATCGAGTTGTTCATCGAGCTGGCCGAGTTTGCTGCTGTCGACAAACCAGTCGGCCAGCCCGCAATACAAGGCATCTGCCGCGCGAATCTGCACGCCGCTGACGCCCAGGTAAATGCCCAGCTCGCCGGGAATCCGGGACAGGAAGTAACTGCCGCCGACATCCGGGAAGTACCCGATCGCCACTTCCGGCATCGCCAGACGGCTTTTCTCGGTGACCACCCGCAGATCAGCGCCTTGCACCAGGCCCATGCCGCCGCCGAGGACAAAACCGTCCATCAGCGCCAGCACCGGTTTGCGGTAGTGGTGAATGGTCAGGTCGAGGGCGTATTCCTCGACGAAGAAATCTTCGTGCAGCGTGTCGCCGCTCTTGAAGCTGTCGTAGAGCGAACGGATGTCGCCACCGGCACAAAAGGCCTTTTCGCCGGCACCGCGCAAGACCACCGCGTGTACCTGGGCATCGCTTGCCCAGGCATCCAGATGCCGTTGCAGTTGGCGAACCATGTCCAGAGTGAGGGCATTGAGACCGGCGGGGCGGTTGAGGGTCAGGTGACCGATGTGATTGCGAACCTCGGCCAGCACGTCGTGTGGCGTGGCATCCATGGACGAAGTCCGCGGGGATGAAGCCTGAGCAGTCATCTCTAACTCCCTGCTTTTATTGTCTTTATTCGAGAAGCTCGCGCGCGAGCGTTGCTGGATCGTACCAGTGCAAATTTGTCGGGTACAACCGGGATATATGCAGGGGCAGCGTGCATTTTTGCAAGGTCATGGATCGACGCGGCCTGTGCAAATCCCGTTCGCAGGTGCTCACGACAGAATCGGCTGTGCGAACCACCTTATCAGCACAATAGGGGGGCGGGCATCCGCCCATACGACACCTGCCCCCAGGCGTGGGTTGGCATTCTGGCTGCCGGGTTTGAAGCCAGCCAGGTCAAGGGTTTCAGGCCCGAGGTCGGTAATTGCCCGACGCATTCTGTGCAAAACAATAAGAACGCTGCTGCGGTGAGAGCCGCATCAATCTCTGTTCCTGCCCATAAAAAGCGGCGCGCTGTGCAGCCGCGATAATTCCAAACAAATCGGGACTCAAGAAGATGAAAACAAGATGGCTGAGCGTGTCCGTACTGGCGCTGCTGTGCTCCACCGGTGCTGTCGCCAAGGAGTGGAAAGAGCTGCGATTCGGCGTCAACCCCAGTTACCCGCCGTTTGAGTCCACCACCGCCGATGGCGGGGTACAGGGATTCGGCGTGGATCTGGGCAATGCGATCTGTGCCGAGCTGAAACTGACCTGCGTGTGGGTCAGCAACGATTTCGACGGCCTGATCCCGGCGCTCAAGGCCGGCAAGTTCGACGCCATCGAATCCTCAATGACCGTCACCGACGCCCGCAAGAAGCAGATCGATTTCACCGATCGCCTGTACGCCGGCCCGACCGCCATCGTCACCCGCAAGGACTCCGGCCTGGCGCCGACCGCCGAATCGTTGCAGGGCAAGACCATCGGCTACATGCAGGGCACCATTCAGGAAACCTACGCCAAGGCCAAACTCGCTCCTGGCGGTGTGAAGCTGCGCGCCTACCAGAATCAGGATCAGGTCTATGCCGATCTGGTTTACGGACGTCTGGATGCTTCGATCCAGGACAAACTGCAAGCACAGATGAGCTTCCTGACTTCGCCACAAGGGGCGCCATTCCAGAACAGTGAAGGCATCAGCGACCCGCTGGTGCCCTCGGACATCGCCATTGGTGTTCGCAAGGGCAACGACGAACTCAAAGACATGCTCAATGCCGCCATCAAGGCTCTTCACGAGAAGGGCATCTACGCACAGATCCAGCGCAAGCATTTCGGCGATCTGGATCTCTACAACAACTGATTCACGCGCCCGGAGCCGCGTTCCGTGACGGAGCGTGGCGCCTGATCCCGGGCGCCTGACAGACAGGTGACTGGCGTGAACTCTTTCCTGACTCTGATTGGGCTCGATCTGTCGAGCCTGCAAGGCTACGGTCCATTGCTGCTGCACGGCACCTGGATCACCCTCAAACTCTCGGCCCTCTCGCTGCTGGTGAGCATGGCGCTGGGCCTGCTCGGCGCGGCGGCCAAGCTATCACCGCTCAGGTTGTTGAACCTGCCGGCGACGTTTTACACCACGCTGATTCGCGGCGTACCGGATCTGGTCCTGATGCTGCTGATCTTCTACAGCCTGCAAGGCTGGCTGAGCAGCCTGACCGAGTGGATGGGCTGGCCCTACATGGAAATCGACCCGTTCGTGGCCGGCATCGTCACCCTCGGTTTTATCTACGGCGCGTATTTCACCGAAACCTTTCGCGGCGCGATTCTCAGTGTGCCGCGCGGCCAGCAGGAGGCCGCTGCCTGTTTTGGCCTGAACCGCTGGCAGCGTTTTCGTTTCGTGGTGTTCCCGCAAATGATGCGCTTCGCGCTGCCCAGCCTGGGCAACAACTGGCTGGTGTTGCTCAAGGCGACGGCGCTGGTGTCGATCATCGGGTTGTCGGACTTGGTCAAGGTGGCCCAGGAGGCGGGCAAAAGCACGTTCAACATGCTCGATTTCCTGCTCCTGGCGGCCGCTTTGTACCTGCTGATCACCAGCGCGTCGAACTACGTGTTGCGCTGGCTTGAGCGTCGTTACAACCAGGGCGTGCGGGGGATGGCGCGATGATCGAGTTGATTTCTGAATACTGGAAAGCCTTTCTGTTCAGCGACGGTTACAACCTGACCGGTCTGGCCATGACCTTGTGGCTGCTGGTGGCGAGCATCGGCATGGGCTTCGTGCTGTCCCTGCCGTTGGCGATCCTGCGCGTCTCGCGCTGGAGTCTGCTGCGCTGGCCGGTGCAATTGTTCACCTATGTGTTTCGCGGTACGCCGCTGTATATCCAGTTGCTGATTTGCTACAGCGGTCTCTACGGCATTGCCGTGGTGCGCTCGCAACCGCTGCTTGAGGCGTTTTTTCGTGATGCGATGAATTGCACCTTGCTCGCGTTCACCCTCAACACCTGCGCTTACACCGTGGAAATTTTCGCAGGTGCGATCCGCAGCATTCCCTATGGCGAAATCGAGGCAGCCCATGCCTATGGCTTGAGTGGCTGGCGGTTGTACCTGCGGCTGATCCTGCCGTCGGCGCTGCGTCGGGCGCTGCCGTACTACAGCAATGAAGTGATTCTGATGCTGCACGCCACCTCGGTGGCCTTCACCGCGACCATTCCTGACATCCTCAAGATCGCCAGGGATGCCAACGCCGCGACCTTCCTGACGTTCCAGGCGTTCGGCATTGCCGGCCTGTTGTACCTCGTCCTGTCGTTTGCTCTGGTCGGTGCCTTTCGGTTGGCGGAGAAGCGCTGGTTGAGCTTCCAAGGCCCTGCGCACTAATTTCAATTTCATCCAGAGCGTTGCCGCCGATGACGACGCTTGGGGAGACGCATGCATGTACAAATTGACGGTTGAACATCTATTCAAGCGCTTTGGTGACAACGAGGTGCTCAAAGGCGTCTCGTTGAACGCGCAGGCCGGCGACGTGGTAAGCATGATCGGCGCCAGTGGTTCTGGAAAAAGCACCATGCTGCGCTGCATCAATTTTCTGGAGCGGGCGGACGAGGGTGCCATTATGCTCGACGGCGAACGCATCATCACCCGCCCGGGCGCCGGTGGTATGCGGGTGGCGAATCCGGCACAGCTGCAGCGCTTGCGCACGCGCCTGGCGATGGTGTTCCAGCATTTCAATCTGTGGAGCCATCTGACTGTGCTGGAAAACATCGTGCTGGCGCCTTGCCGGGTTCTGGGCGTGAGTCGCAAGGTCGCCGAAGAGAGTGCCCGGGCGTATCTGGACAAGGTCGGTCTGCCGCAACGGGTGGCGGCTCAGTATCCGGCGTTTCTTTCCGGCGGCCAGCAACAGCGGGTGGCCATCGCCAGGGCGCTGGCGGTGGAGCCGGAGATCCTGCTGTTCGACGAGCCGACCTCGGCGCTCGATCCCGAACTGGTGGGCGAAGTGCTCAAGGTCATTCAGGCCTTGGCTGAAGAGGGCCGGACCATGTTGATGGTGACCCACGAAATGGGGTTCGCCCGGCAGGTGTCGAGCCAGGTGTTGTTCTTGCACCAGGGACGTGTGGAGGAGCAGGGTGATGCGACCATCCTCGACCGACCGGCGTCGGAACGGTTGCAGCAATTTCTATCGGGTCGTTTGAAGTGAAGGAAGACTTACATGGCGGATATCCGCGATCTGTCGATCGTGCTTGATCGTATCGATCAGGCCATCATCGAGGTTCTGCGCCACGAAGGGCGAATCACCTATCAAAAGCTCTCCGAGCGCGTGCATCTCACCCCCAGACCGTGTCTGGAACGGGTGCGCAAACTCGAACAGCTCGGGGTGATCCGGGGCTATGGCGCGATTCTCGATGAAAAAAAGCTGACGCCGGGGCTGTCCTTGCTGGTGCTGGTCGCGTTGTCGAACCAGAGCGGTCGCGCCGCGCAAAAAGCCTTCGAGGCCAAGGTCCGCGCCTGTCCGCAGGTGCTGGAATGTCGCTTGATCAGCGGTGCCTTCGATTACAGCCTGCGCATGCGCTGTCGGGACATGGAGCACTATCGGGTGCTGACCGAAGTCTGGTTCGACGACCCGGATCTGCACATCGACAAACTGGTCAGCCATCCAGAACTGGCGATGGTCAAGACCACGATGGAGTAACTCGCCAACCCATGAAAAATCGCAGCCAGGTGCTGCGATTTTTTATGCCCGTCACTTCGCCGATTCGGCTGGCCGGACAGCAAATTTCAGCCGTTTCCCACACGGCGCACGCGCTTCTCAGCCGGGTTTTTCCCGTCCCGGAACAGACAATGAGTGCCTCTCAACCCTTATTGAATCTGTGCCCATGCAAACCACCAATACCGTTTTGATGATTCGCCCGACACGCTTTTCGTTCAATCAGGACACAGCGGCGAATAACAGCTTCCAGCGTCCGGCGTGCGTTAGTGAAGACGTCCAGCTCAAGGCTTTGCAAGAGTTCGACGGTTACGTCGCGGACTTGCGCCGGCATGGCGTCGAAGTGCTGGTTCACAACGACCGTGAAGCGCCGCACACCCCTGATTCGATTTTCCCCAACAACTGGTGGAGCAGCCATCCCGACGGCACGCTGGTGTTGTACCCGATGCAGGGCCACAACCGACGGCTGGAGCGCGACAAAGGCGTGCTCGACTGGCTGCGCGAGCAATACCGGGTCGAAGAGACGCTGGACCTGTCAGGTTTCGAGCACCACGAGGTCTTTCTCGAAGGCACTGGCAGCATGGTGCTGGATCGCGAACAACGGATTTGCTACGCCGGATTTTCCACCCGCACCCATGCCCAGGCTCTGGATCAACTGGTCAATCACTTTGGCTATGAACTGTGTGCCTTCAATGCGGTGGATCGCCAGGGCGTGGCGATTTATCACACCAACGTGATGATGAGTGTGGGCACCCGGCTGGCGATCGCCTGCCTGGACAGCGTACCCCATATCCAGGAGCGCGAGAGCCTGCGTCTGCGTCTGGAAGACAGCGGCAAACAGCTCATCGCCCTTGACTGGGCGCAGCTCGAATCCTTCGCCGGGAACATGCTGGAAGTCCACGGCGCGGCGGGTGAACCGCTGCTGGTGATGTCGCGCACTGCGTGGCAATCGCTCGATGCCGGACAACGGCGCCTGATTGAAACCCACGCCACACCGCTACCGGTAAACATCGACACTATCGAGCGCATCGGCGGCGGCAGCGCCCGCTGCATGTTGGCCGAGGTGTTTTTGCCCAAGCGTCAGCCAATCCAGGAGTCCGCACGATGATCGTTCGTCCCGCCACACTCGCAGACCTCCCGGCCTTGCTGGCCCTGGCCCACAGCGCCGGCACCGGTTTGACCACGTTGCCGGCCGATGCCGCGCGTTTGCGCCAGCGCCTTGAATGGGCGGTGAAAACCTTTGCCGGCGACGCGCAGCGCGCCGATGCCGACTACCTGTTTGTGCTGGAAAACGCTCAGGGCGAGGCCATTGGTATCTGCGCGCTGGCTGGCGCGGTCGGCATGCGTGAACCCTGGTACAACTATCGACTCGGGCTGTTTGTGGCGGCCTCGAAAAATCTCGGTATCAATCAGCAACTGCCGACGCTGTTTCTGGGCAACGACATGACCGGACATTCCGAACTCTGCTCGTTGTTCCTCCACGCCGATCATCGCAGCGGCCTCAATGGCCGCCTGCTGTCCAAGGCGCGCTTTCTGTTTCTGGCGGAGTTCCGTGAGCAGTTCGGCGACAAGGTCATTGCGGAAATGCGCGGCTATTCGGACGAGGACGGCGTATCGCCGTTTTGGGAAGGTCTGGGCCGGCACTTTTTCAAAATGGATTTTGCCGATGCCGATTACCTCACCGGGCTGGGCAACAAGACGTTCATTGCCGAATTGATGCCCAAGTTTCCTTTGCCGACCTGCCTGTTGCCCGAGACGGCGAGAGCGGTTATCGGGCGTGTTCATCCGAACACTGAGCCGGCACTGGGCATGCTCAAGGCTGAAGGGTTCGAGCACCGCGATTACATTGATATCTTCGACGGTGGCCCGTTGATCGAATGCGCCACCGGCGAGATCCGCGCCGTGCGTGACAGTCAGGTGTTGCAACTGAGCATCGGCACGCCGGGGGATTCGGCGGAAACCTGGCTGATCCATAACCGCCAGTTTGCCGACTGCCGGATTACCGCAGCCCCTGCACGCGTGGCCGCCGGCACCTTGATCGTCGAGGCACACACTGCCTGTGCGCTGGGGCTGAGTGTCGGCGCATCGGTGCGCGCGGTCAGCCTGGCGGTTCCCGTGTCACAGCGGGTGGCGGCTTGACCCGTGGTCAGACCCGGCCGCTGAGCACTTCCCCAATGCTGCGTCGCTTGGCGTGCCGCTCACTGGCCTGAATCAACTGCTCCAGATCTTCCGGCGTGACGTCGTAGAACGCTTCCATATCCGCCAGGGCCAGTTTCAGATCCTGGGCGGTGATGGATTGGCTGTCGGTCGGCGGATGATCGGCGGGAATCGATGGCACTGGCTCGACCGGGCCTTTCGGGTAGCGAATGCGGGTCAGGTTGTTGTAGGCCAGTGCGCAGACCACCAGGCTCACCGCACTGAGCATTACCGGGCCCAGCGCTGCCCAGTCCATGCCGATGGTTACCGGATCGGCCAGGACCATGGTCAGCGCCACGGCGCCGGCCGGAGGATGCAGGCAACGCAGCCAGCACATCAAAATCAGCGCCATGCCCGCCGCGAGGCAGGCGCTGCCGAGGGTGCGGCCGAGCACGTGAGCCACCAGCAAGCCCATCACGCTGGCGCACAGGTAGCCGCCGACAATCGACCACGGCTGGGCGAGAGCCCCGGACGAAACGGCGAACAGCAGCACCGCCGACGCGCCGAGCGGCCCCATTACGTGATAGGCGGCCTGGATGCCGAACACCTGACTGCATGCCCAGACGCTGACCAGGGTGCCCAACGCCATGCCAATGGCGGCGCGGCTCCATTCAGTGGGGCGGGTGTTGATGGCGGCGGGGAACCAGCGAGCGAGCATGAAAAACCGATCCTCTTGAAGGCATTCCGGAAAACTCCGGGCAAAAAAAAGGACTTGTCCGGCTACCCGGAAAGCCCTCGAAGCGTTCCAACTATTGGGGGAGGAACGCGCACAGTGTGCCGATGAAACTGGATGCTGACAAATTCATATAAATGCACTTTCAATGCATTATTTTTGATCCATTGCCACGCGACGCCCGCTCATGAAGCAAAGGAACCCGCCCATCGCCGTGAGCGTGCCCAAGGCGTAGAACATGGTCGGCGCCGGGGTGTGCATCAGCAGGAAGCCGCAGATCACCGGACTCAGTGCGCCACCCAGGGCCGCCAGGTTCTGCGCGCCGTAGTAGCTGCCGCGCAGTTCTTCCGGGGCCAGAGTGTCGACGAACAGAAACTCCGAGGGGTAAATGATCATTTCGCCGAGGGTGAAGATGAACATCGCGACGCACCAGCTCAGCAGGCTGTCGGCCAGGCTGAACCCGATCAGGCCGAGGATGAACAGGCTGGTGCCGGCGGCAATCCAGTAGCGCAATTTCTCGCGGCTGAGGAAGCGACCGATCTGGTATTGCAGCAGGATCACCGTGATGGCGTTGCAGGCGAGCAGGGCGGCCATGGTTTGCAGGGCGCGTTTCGAATCTTCGACCACCAGCAGGTATTGCGACAGGTACAGGGTGAAGCGGCCATGTACCACGGTGCTGAGCAGGCAGCCGCAGGTGAACATGATCAGTGTGCGGTCGTTTTTCAACGTGACCAGGGTTTTCAGAAAACTCTGCGGCTGACCGACGGGGGTGACCGGGTTGGTGTCCTTCGGTATCCCGCTCATCAAAAAAATGCTGCCGAAGGCAATGGCTGCGGCAATCAGAAACGGCGCGATCGGGTAGACCCCGGCAATCACCACGCCGAGCATGGGGCCGGTGGCGTAGCCGATGTTGGTCAAGGTGTAGCGCAGGGAAAACGCCTTGGCCCGTTGGCTCATGGGCAGGTTTTCGCTGAGGATCGCCTTCGAACCGATCAGGAACAACGCCGATGCGGTTTCAGTGATGACCAGGGTCGCGGTGGTCAGGTAGAGGTTTTGCGCAAACGTCAGCAGTACGAAACCGACGGCGCTGGAGAGCATCGCCAGGATCAGCAGACGGCGCTTCTCCAGGCGGTCGATGATGTAGCCGCCGTACAACGCCAGCAGCGTGGCGATGAACACCGCGATGCCCAGCAACAGGCCGACGTCCTGCTGGTTGAGGCCGAGTTTGTTGCTCAGGAACAGGGTGAGCAAGGGACTGGTGATCGCACGGCTGACGACGATGGTCAGCGAGACGATCATCAGACGGCGGATGACGAGCGAGTAAGTGGCCACGGTGGTGCGAATGTCCTTATTTCAATGCATGTTCACTAAAAGTCTGTAGCGGTGTTTCAAGCACCGCGACCGATTCCAGCTGTTCCAGTCGCCACAGATTTTCCAGCAGCGTCTCGGCGCGCTCTCGCGAAATCGCCCGCAGCGCCAGGCTGAAAAACTTTTCCTCCAGCGCCGCATCGCTCAGCGGATTGCCGGGAGCGCCCAGGGGCACCTCGACACACAGGCGCGCCTCGCGCCCATCCACGGTTCGCACGCGGACCCACGGCTCGCCATCCTCGGACAGTTGCCCGTCCACTTCAAGGTGAATGCGCGCCAGCCATTCGGCGATACGCGGGTCTTGCCGCTGCCCTTGGTCGTAGGCCTCCAGCCGGCAATGCCCATGTACAAGGCGGGCGGCGAGGGCGTAGGGCAGGCTCATTTGCGCTGCCGCCAGACTGCCGATGTCACGGCCGCCACACATGTCCTGGAGAAATCCGCACAGGCTCACCTGAACGTCTTCAACCTGATCGGCCTCGACCTGCAACTGCTCCAGCAGCAAGCCGAGTGCATCGATTGCCGAATGCGTGCCGCGACAGGCGGCATAGGGCTTGATCGAGCATCGCGCAAGTTTCCACACATGCCCCAGATCGGCGTCCAGCGCTTCAGGGTGCGCGCTGTCGGGGGCCAGGGTCTTGAGAAACCCTCCCCACACATCTTCGAACAGCATCGACGGCCCGCTGACGCCTTCGCGGGCGAAACTGGCGGCGAGCAAGCCACCCTCGGCGGCCCGACCGCTGTGCAGTTTTTTGCTCAGCGAGCCGTCATGGATAAAGGCCCAGACACCACCGCTGAAACTGCCGGCGATGCCCAGTGCCGAGACAGTTTGCGGCACGCTCAGCCCGAGTATCCGCGCGCAGCCCGCAGCGGCGCCGAACACACCGCAGGTGGCGGTGGAGTGCCAGCCGGCGCCGTTGTGCGCCGAGTAGCTGCCGCAGGCTTCCAGCACCCGCCGACCGATTTCGTAGCCGATCACCACGGCGGTGATGAACTCGCGACCGCTGACCGGCCTGTCGACCATCGACAGCGCGGCCATCACCGCCGGCAACACCACCGCGCCGGAATGATCGCAGCCGCCGGTGTCGTCGAGCTCCAGCGCATGCGCGGCGATGCCGTTGAGCATGGCGGCATGGCCGGGATTGGCGCGCAGTCCCGTGCCCCAGATCAGCGCGGATCCCGAGCCGACAGCCAACACCTGACGCGCCTGCACCGCCACCGAACTCTCGGCCCCGGCCAGCGCCGCGCCGAACGTATCGAGAATGTGCCGCTTGGCTTGATTCACCAGCGCCGGAGGCAAATCCTCAAAACCTGTCTCGACGCAAAACCGCGCCAACCGCTGCATGCGTTCTGTCATACCAGATAGTCTCGGTAATGGCGTTCATACACCGACGCCGGATGATCCGCCGTCACCGGTTGTGCGGTTTGCGTCCACCACTGCGCCACTTCGGCGCCGGTGGCGATCCACACGTCGTCATGCTGTTGAATGCCTTGCAGCAACTCGCGCAGCACACCGATGCGTCCGGGTGTGGCGATGATTTCCGGGTGCAGGCGCAGCACGTAACACAGACCGAAGCGGTGGAACCCGGCGAAGTCCATCTGCAAGTTGCCCAGGGTGTGGCTGTAGGAAGCGATCCGCGATTGCGCCGGGGGCACCGCCGGACTGAGGTTGAAGGCGAAGTAGGGCTCGTCTTCCAGTTCGTAGTGCAGCGGCACCTCGATCACTTTGGCAGCGGTCGGATGGATGAAGGGCAGGTCATCGCCGCGCCACGAGGACGACCACTGAATGCCGTGGTCCTGCAAGGCTTCGATAAACCCCGGCGCGCCATTGCCGGCGGGAATGCGAAAGCCGCCGGGGCGCTTGCCGGTAAGCGCTTGCAATGCGGTGCAACCCTTTTCGACCTCGGCACTCTGCGCCGCCAGATCGAGCAGGTCGTAATCCTGGTGGCGGTAACCGGCGCAGGCAATCTCATGGCCGCCGGCCTGGATCGCGGCGATGTGCTGCGGGTTTTCTTCGGCGACGATGCCGGGGACGAACCAACTGCTGGTCACCCCGAGCTCCTTGAACAGAGCGAGCAAACGCTCGACCCCGCGCTGCGTGCCGTAGCGCCACACCGACAGGGTCTTGTCGCGCCCGGCAACTTCCGGGGCCTGGGTGAGGATGCCGTGGATGTCGTTGTAATCGACGGTCAGCACCACCGCGCAGCGCTTGCCATCCGGCCAGACCTGATTTGGCGAGTGTTTGGAGTCAACCATGGTGATGCTCCTTCAGCCACCAGCGGGCGACGTCGCGGCAGGTGGCGAACCACACGCCATCGCGCTGGCGCATGTGTTCGAAGAGTTGTTCCAGCAACAGGATGCGCCCCGGCTTGCCGGTGATTTTCGGGTGGAACAGGGTGGTCAGGCACAGGCCTTCGTCCATCGCGCCGTCGTATTCGCGCTTCCAGTTGTCGAGGGTCAGCGCGTAGCTGGCGGTGCGGTCGAGACCGGAAGGGAAGTTTGGCGCGCGGGTGTAGGCGAGGGAGGCATAGTCGTCCATCTCCCAGCGCCCGGGGATTTCCACCAGCGGTGTGCTGTGGCCGGGGACGCTGACCAGGTACGGGCGGTCGTCGCCGCGCATGCTGCTGGAATAGATGACGCCGGCGTCGGCGAGCATTGCCGGGGTTTCCGCGCGCCAGTCACCGGACGGCGTGCGAAAGCCCTCGGCGCGGATGTGCAGGTGTTGCCAGAACACCGCTCTGGATTTGTGCATCACGGCCTGCTGCTGTTCCAGCGTCAGGGCGTAGAAGGATTCGTGTTTGTAGCCGTGATAGGCCACTTCATGGCCGCGCTCGACGATGGCCTGGCATTGTTTCGGCCAGTTTTCGACGACCCAGGCCGGGACGAAGAATGTGGTCGGAATGCTGAAGGCGTCGAGCAGGTCGAGCAGGCGGGGCAAGGCGCGATAGGGGCCATAGCCGCCGAAACCGAAATACTCCGGTTTGCGCCAGATCGAGCCGTTGAGCATGGCGTCGCCGGTCGGGCCGTCGAGGTCGAAGGCCAGGGCGAGGCAGGCTTTGTGCCGGTCGGGCCAGCTGGGTTGGGGGGAGGACATGGGTGCGGCGCTCCGGTGGTGGGTCGGTGGGATCTTCTGCGCGGCGGGATCGAACCCTCACCCCAACCCTCTCCCGGAGGGAAAGGGAGCAGATCCTGGTGTTCTTCCGACCTGCGTCTGCCTGAAAAACCGAGCCGAACACAGACCTTGAACAGCATGAAGATCAGCTCCCTTTCCCCCCGCTTCCTGGGGGGAGAGGGTTGGGGGAAGCGATCTCGAGCCTTACTTCCCGGCGTTGATCGTCACTTCCTTGATCGCCCCCAGTTCCAGATCCCACTTCTTCAGGATCGCGCCGTAGCTGCCGTCATCGACCATGCTCTGCAACGCCACTTTCAGCGCCTCACTCAGCTCAGGCTTTTTATTGCTCACGCCCAGACCGCTGAACTGCACGGAAATCGGTTGGCCGACGGTCTTGTACATGTCCTTTTCCTGAGTCTTCAGGTAGGACAGGGTTTCGCTGCCCTGCATCGCCGCGTCGATCCGGCCCTGACGCAGTTGCGCGCGGGCGTCTGCCGAGCCTTCGGTGCCGATCACGCTGATCGCCGGTTTGCCCGCCGCTTCACAGTGGGCCTTGCTCCACTCGGCGATTTCCGCCGGGAAAGTGGTGCGGCGGCTGGTGCCGACTTTCTTGCCACAGAGGTCGGTGATTTCGTTGGTCGCCGCGTTTTTCTGCAAGGTGTAGAACTGCGGGCCGCTGGTGAAGTAGTCGACGAAGGTCACGCTCTTCTGGCGTTCGGCGGTGTCGGTCATGCCTGACAGCACGGCGTCCACACGGTCGGTCACCAGCGCGTTGATCATTTGCTCGAAGCCGGTTTCCTGCCACTTGATCTTCACCCCCAGACGCTCGGCCAGGGCGTTGCCCAGGTCGTAGTCCAGGCCGGTGAGGGTGTTGGTGGCCGGGTCCTTGAAGTCCATCGGCGGGTAGTTGGGCATGATCGCGACGACGATCTCGCCCTTGTCCTTGATGCTGGCCGGCAATTCGGCGGCCACGGTGAAGCCGCAAGACAGGAGGGAAGCGAGTGCTGCTGGAATAACGAAGTTCTTCATGGTCGTTCTCTTATGAGTGTTGTGGCGCCAGCCGGCGCTTAGGTTCGAACGGCAGAAATGAAGCTTTGGGTGCGTGGGTTTTGTGGGCTTATTAGTATCTCTTCGGGGCTTCCAGCCTCCACGATCTGGCCGCCGTCCATGAACACCATGCGGTTGGAAACCTCCCGGGCGAAGCCCAGTTCATGGGTGACGACGATCATGGTCATGCCGGTCTGCGCCAGATCGCGCATCACCGACAGCACCTCACCGACCAGTTCCGGGTCGAGTGCCGAAGTGGGTTCATCGAACAGCATCAGTTTGGGTCGCATCGCCAGCGCACGGGCGATCGCCACACGTTGCTGCTGACCGCCCGATAACTCGATCGGGTAGCTGTTGCACTTGTCGGCCAGGCCGACCCGGGCCAGCAGTTCCATGGCTTCTTCGTGCGCCTCCTTGGGCGAGCGCTTGAGCACCTGGCACGGGCCTTCGATGATGTTTTGCAGCACGGTCATGTGCGGAAACAGGTTGAAGCGCTGGAACACCATGCCGGTGGCCAGGCGCTGACGGGCGATCTGCGATTCCGTCAGCTCGTGCAGTTTGTTGCCGACGACGCGATAGCCCACCAGTTCGCCATCGACCCACAAACCGCCCTTGTCGATCTTCTCCAGTTGATTGACGCAGCGCAGCAGGGTGCTCTTGCCCGAGCCCGACGGGCCGATGATGCACAGCACTTCGCCTTGCTCGACTTCGATGTTGACGTCCTTGAGCGCGTGGTACTGGTCGTAATATTTGTTCAGGGCCACAGCCTTGACGATGCTTCTCATGTGCGATTCTCCTGCGCGGCTTACGAGCGCTTGCCGGCGCCGCGAGCGAAACGACGCTCCAGACGGCTTTGACCAAAGGACAGGACGGTGACGGTGGCCAGATACCAGATGCCGGCGACGATCAGCAGCTCCATCACCCGGGCGTTGGCGTAGTAGATGTTCTGGGCGTTGTAGAGCAGTTCCGAGTACTGGATCACGCTCGCCAGCGAGGTCATTTTCACCATGCCGATGAATTCGTTGCCGACCGGCGGAATGATGATCCGCATGGCCTGGGGCAGGATGATCCGGCGCAGCGCTTGCAGGCGTGGCATGCCGATCGACTTGGCGGCTTCGTACTGGCCGGTGTCCACCGACAAGAGGCCGGCGCGCACCACTTCGGCGGTATAGGCGCCTTGGTTGATGCTCAAGCCGAGCAGTGCAGCCACGAAGGGCGTCATCAGGCTGACGGTGTCGAGTTCGAACAGACCGGGAATGCCGATGGTGGGGAAAATCAGTGCCAGGTTGAACCACAGCAGCAGCTGCAGAATCAGCGGCGTACCACGGAACAGCCAGGTGTAGGTCAGCGCCACGTAGCGCAGGATCGGGTTGGCCGACATGCGCATGATCGCCGTGATCACCCCGAACACGATGCCCAGCGCCATGGCCAGCACGGCCATGATGATGGTGTTGAACAGGCCCCACATGATCGCTTGCGAGGTGAGGAACTGGCCGATGTACGACCATTCGATCTTGCCTTCGGCGAAGGCCCGTACCAGACCAAGGATCGCGATGACGATCACTGTGGCGAAGAAAATCCGCCCGTAATAACGCCGGGGGACGTGCTGGTACTGGGTGATGTCGAACTGGTTTTCGGCCAGTTTGCGCTCCGCCTGGAGTCGTTCTGCCTGAGTCTGGCTCATGGTGTTTCTCCGTACACTGTTCTTACAAATCAACCACTGCCTGGGGGAGCGGGCAGGCCCGGTTCCCACAGGTGTTGTGGTGTGCCTTACAGGCGGAAGCCCTGATAGTTCTCGGTCCACTGTTGCTGCGCCGCGAGGGCGGTTTTCAGGCGGCCGATCTGCTCGCGAACCTGTTGCGGCGCAGTGCCGCCCCAGCCATTGCGGGCGGCGATGGCGGCTTCCAGGGTCAGGCTGTCGCGCACATCGTCGGTCAGGCGCGGGTCGATCTCGGCCAGCAGTGCCGGCGAGGCTTCCCACAATTCGATCCCGTGTCTTTCGCAGGCCTGGACCAGCGCGCCGGTGATTTCGTGAGCCTCCTTGAACGGCACGCCGCGCACCGCCAGCCAGTCGGCCACTTCGGTGGCAAGGGTGAAACCCAGCGGGGCCTGACGCCGCAGTTCGTCGACGTTGACGGTCATGGTCGCGACCATCCCGGCCATGGCCGGCAGCACCAGCAGCAGGGTGTCGACGCTGTCGAGCACGCCGTGCTTGTCCTCACTGAGGTCGCGGTTGTACGACAGCGGCAGCGACTTGAGGGTGGAGAGCAGGCCGGTCAGGTTGCCGATCAGGCGTCCGGCCTTGCCCCGCGCGAGTTCGGCGATGTCGGGGTTTTTCTTCTGCGGCATGATCGAACTGCCGGTGGCGTAGGCGTCATCCAGATCGACCCAGCGGAACTGGCGCGACGACCACAGGCAGAACTCTTCGGCCAGGCGCGAGATGTTGATCCCGAGCATGCTGGCGATGAACAGGAATTCGGCGACGTGATCGCGGCTGGCAACGGCGTCGATGGAGTTTTCGCAGACCCCGGCGTAGCCCATTTCCTTTGCCGACGCTTGGGGCTGACGGGCGATCGCGGAACCGGCCATGGCGGCGGCACCCAGCGGCGACAGCGACGTGCGGGCGTCCCAGTCCACCAGACGTTGCACGTCACGCAGCATCGATTGCGCGTGGGCCAGCAAGTGGTGGGCGAACACGATCGGTTGCGCCTGCTGCAAGTGAGTGAAGCCGGGGCAGATGCTTTCGACGTGCCGTTCGGCCTGGCCGACCAGCGCTTGTTGCAGGGCCAGCACTTCCACCGCCAGGGTGCGGACGTGGTCACGCAGGAACAGGCGCAGGTCGTTGGCCGTCTGGTCATTGCGCGAACGGCCGGCACGCAGCTTGCCACCCAGCGCGCCGAGGCGTTCGGTCAGCAGGCGTTCGATGAAGGTGTGGACGTCTTCGTCGTCCAGCGTCGGGGCGATGCGCCCGGCACTGAAGTCGGCACCGATGCCATCCAGGGCTTCGAGCATGGTGCGGGTTTCCTGCTCGTTCAGAAGACCGGCGCGCTGCAGCTCTCCGGCGTGGGCCTTGGAGCCGGCCAGATCGTACGGCGTCAGGCGGAAATAACGCTCCGGGCAACGGGACAGGGCCGCCAGGGCTGCGGAAGGGCCGCTTTTGAAACGGGCGCCCCAGAGACGGTCGGTGGTTTGAGACATTTGTTGTTTTCCTCGTCGGTAACGCGAACTGAAATCGGATGCATGACCCCGGAATTTGCGTTGGAAAAACCAGTGGGCGAATTCAGGTCAAAGCAGTTTTCAAGAGGGCAGTTGCAATGTGGCGAGAGCTGATCGAAGTGTCAGCTTTTGATGTTTCGAGATCAGTGTTATGGCACTGATGTGCTGGATTTTTTGGCGGTTGCCAAGCCTTGTTTTCTGTGTTCATTATTATTGGTCGGCGATGTTTTTGTTGTTGGACACAGATTGTTGAACATTGCGCCAGAGGTAAATCAGCATTATGGAAACCCCACTTTCCAATTCCGGAAACCCGCCGATCAAGACGGCTCATCGAGCACCGCTGGCCCTGAGCGGACTGGACTTCAAACTGCTCAAGGTGTTCAAGGCCGTGGTCGAGGCTGGCGGCTTCAGCGCCGCGCAAAACGAGCTGAACGTGGGCCTTGCGGCCATCAGCAAGCAGATTTCCGACCTGGAAATCCGCATCGGCATGCGCCTGTGCACCCGGGGCCGGGAAGGGTTTCACCTGACCGAGGAAGGGCGCCTGGTGTACCAGGCGTCGATTGATCTGTTTGCGTCGGTCGACAACTTTCGTGATCGGCTTAGTTCGGCGCAGAACGAACTTATCGGCGATCTCGGGGTGGGCGTGATTGACAATACGATCAGCGATCCTAATTCGCCGTTAGTTGCTGCGCTTAAACGGATGAATGAAGAATCTCCGAAAGTAAGATTTCAACTTCAGGCCGCACAGCTGGATGAGATTGAAAGAGGCGTGGTAGAGGGACGGTTAGTTGCCGGGATAGTTCCGGTTTATCAACGTCGCGAAGAGTTCGATTATTACCCGCTGTATGAAGAACGCTCGCACGTCTACTGTGCGGTCGGCCATCCGTTGTTCGACATGCCCGAGACACAAATGGACGGCGACGTGCTGCAGCAATACGAGTGCATCAACCACCGCTACGCGATCCATCGCGACAAGCTGAACTACACGCGCTATGACAGTTTTTCCGCGTCGGCGACCCAGGTCGAAGCGGTGGCGTTGCTGATCAAGACCGGGCGTTTCGTGGGCTTTTTGCCGCAGCATTACGCGGCCACGCTGGTGGTGGCGGGCCAGTTTCGCGCGGTGCTGCCGGAGCGGATCAACATCGTCACGCCGTTCAACCTGATCCTGCGTCACAACACCGTGCGTAGTCCGCTGGTGAAAGCCTTCGCTCAGGCGATGGGTGTCGATTTAAAGGCATCAGCCTGAAGCGTCAGGCGCATGGCGCAGCGGCGTTCGGCGGGCAATCCATGGACGCTTTCGTTATTCAACACGCCGGTTAAATACGCACCGGTTTGTTCAACGCTCAATAGCATGAAACCCAGACGTTGATAGAACGGTGCATTCCACGGCAGATCGCGGAAGGTGGTCAACGTCACGGCCTGAAGTTGTTGCCAGTGTGCATGTTCAATCGCCATCAACAGCAACTTGCGACCGATGCCCCGCCCCTGGAAGTGTTGGCTGACGGACAATTCCTCGACATGCAGTTGGTTGTCGACTTGCACCGCCCTTAGAAACCCTGAAAGTTGCCCCTGCGAATCCTCCGCCACCCATACCCGGGCCTGCTGGATCGCCTGCAAATGCTGCTGTGCATCAGGCACTTCGGCATCGGCCAGCCAGGCCAGTTGCGGGTCAAGACGAAACAGCCCGGCGGCAGAACGTTCGATGGCGGGGAGGGCAGGGGCGTCGGCGGGAAGTGCGGGCCGGATGGAAACAGTCATATCTTGATTTGGCCTTATCGATCCTCGCGGGTATGCCACACGCGCAGCAGATAAATAATGGTGGCTTGGATTTCGTAACGCAGTTCGTAGTGGCCGACAATAATTCGGCGCACGTCACGAGGCTCAAATTCTTCCAGGCGCTCACCAATTCGAGGATTACCCAGCAAGAGGTTGGGAGCAGCCACAAGCTGTTGAACCGTATGCGCGGCGGCTGGTTGATTGACTGCAGCCAGAAATTCGTAGAGCCGGGAAACGTCGGAAAGCGCCTTGCTTGTCCACTTCAATTCCATCAGCGCGGTACCGGTAATGGAGCGTCGGTGCTCAGGCTGTCAGCCCATGCCTGGACAGCCTGGTGGTCAATCACGCTACCTGCGTCAACATCGGCCAACGCCTCGCGGGTCAGGCGACTGCGTTCTTCTTCCTGGTCTATCCATGCGGACAGAGCCTGCTTGACGATCCAGTTCTTGGAGCGTTCCAGACGCTCGGCCATTAAATCGACCTTCTCTGCCAGTTGCACAGGGACATGAGCCGTGACGGATCGAGTCTTGGCAGTCGTAGCCATGATCATTACTCCAATGCTGGGAAATACTGCTTGCATGCAGTTGGCGTCAACCGGGCGTAGCGTTCGCGAGCGTCATAGAGGCTGAATAACCAGAAATTAATCATAGTTAATAAGATTGAATCGTCAAGTCACGCGCCACCTTGGGTCTTTCTAAAAAGACCCAAGGCGCAGTAAGACGTAATCGTTCTTGTCAAAGCGTCCGCTCAACACCGGCTGCAATGAACCCAAAGGCGTGTCCTTCAGGGCCTTGAAGTCATTGAGATCCATCATCAGCCACGCCGGGCCGTGCAGCGCTTCGAGCTCCTGAATGGATTCGCTGAACTGCGGTTGCAGGTCCTGGCCGATATTGACCATGAACTTGATCGCCTTGGCGTCTTTGCCCATGCCATGCAGCACCAGCGGCGCGGGGTTGCGCTGAACTTCGGCGAACGCCGCCTGGCTGAACGCCTGTGTGTCGTACAGGCGCCGTTCCACCGGTTCGAACACCAGCACATACATCGACCAGACCGCCAGCACCGCGCTCAGCGCCAGGACTTCGGCACGCCAGCGCGGCATGAACAGCCGCGACAACGCCAGCACTTGCAAGGCGTTGAGCACCACCAGCACCAGGGTCAGATCAGCCAGCGCCTCGGGAAAACGTTGCCGTGCCACCAACAGCCCGACCGCCAACAATCCCGGAGTCACCAGCCATAGACTCTGAATCCCCACGCGCAACCAGCCGAACAACCGGCCGTGCAGCACCTGAAACGGATACGCCGCGATGATAGCCGCCATGGGCAGCATCGGCAGCAGATAGCGGGCCTTTTTTGCCTGCGGGATCGACAGGCCGACCATCACGATCAACCCGGCCGCCGCGCAATATTGCACCAGACGCAGGGCTGGGCCGCGCTGGCGGGGTTTGCTCAGCCACGCCGTCGCCAGGGCCAGCAGGGCCAACGGATATGCCAGCGCGTAGTTGCCCAGGGAACTGGTGAAGTAATACAGCGAACCGCTGACGCCTTCGCTGCCGTCCATGCGTCCCATGAACTGCATGCGAATCACGTCCGCGCGAAAGGCCGGACCGCCGCTGAGGTCCGCCAGCCACAACAGCAGGCCGACGCACGCCGCCAGCAGCACCGCTGCCAACGCGCCAAAGGTCCAGAACCGCGACCACTGGCGATCCAGCAGGTAATAGCTGCACAGCATGCCGGTCGGCACGACGAGACCGATGGGGCCGCGAATGCCGAAGCCCAGCAGCAACAGAACGAAGACCAGCGGCCAGCGCCGGCCGGCGCCGAAGTGATCGTGGGCGTAACCGAGGTAGAACACCGCAAACGCCACGGCGGCCAGCATCAGGTCCTGAGACACCGCTCGCACTTCGGTGATGAAGGTGATCGAGAGCGTCAGCATCGCGATGCTGAGCCATGCCCAGCGTTGCGAATGGGGTGCCAGCAAGCGATACATCAACGTCACGATCAGCGCCCCGGCGAGCGCACTGGGTAGCCACGCCGCCAGGCTGTTGACTGCGCCGAACGGCAACGACAACAGCCAGACAAACAGCGTCGACAGCGCCGAATAATCGGCATACGGCTGACCGTAGGTGGTGGGGAAAACCGTCGGCCCGTGCCGCAGCATCTCCTGGGCGAACAGCACGAAGCGCGAATCGAAACCGATCGGCGCCTGTGCGTAGACCCCGGCGATGAACAGCAGCAACGCCAACAGCCCTGCGATCAGCGACTGCCGGCGAATCGCCGGTGACAGGCCGCCGTTCAAGCGACGTCAGACGTGTGAGGCCACTGATTGAGTGGAATCGGCAGCGTGCGCGACTCCCCGCGACCCATCGGGAAATACTTGAAGCCGTTGCGCGCCAGACGCTCGGCGTCGTACAGGTTGCGGCCGTCGAAGATCACCGGGGCATTGAGGCGTTGCTGGATCAGGTTGAAGTCCGGTGCCTTGAACTGCTGCCATTCGGTGCAGATGATCAGCGCATCGGCGCCCGGCAATACCGATTCCGGGGTGCCCATCAGCATCAGCTTGGGTTCGTCGGGGTACAGATGCTGGGTTTCCTGCATCGCTTCCGGGTCGAACGCACGCACGCTGGCGCCGGCGGCGAACAGCGCTTCGAGCAGTACGCGGCTTGGCGCATCGCGCATGTCGTCGGTGTTCGGCTTGAACGCCAGGCCCCACAGGGCAAAGGTTTTGCCGCGCAGATCGCCCTTGTAGAACGCGTTGATCCGCTCGAACAGCTTGTGTTTCTGCCGCTGGTTGATCGCTTCGACCGCTTGCAGCAAGTCGCTGGAGCAATGGGCTTCCTCGGCGCTGTGGATCAGCGCGCGCATGTCTTTGGGGAAGCATGAGCCGCCGTAGCCGCAGCCGGGGTAGATGAAGTGGTAGCCGATGCGCGAGTCAGCGCCGATGCCCTGGCGTACCGATTCGATGTCGGCGCCCAGGTGTTCGGCCAGCTCGGCGATCTGGTTGATGAAGCTGATCTTGGTCGCGAGCATGCAGTTGGCGGCGTACTTGGTCAGCTCGGCGCTGCGCAGGTCCATGAACATGATGCGATCGTGGTTGCGGTTGAAGGGCGAGTACAGGTCGCGCATCACATCGCGGACTTCCTCGCGTTCGCAGCCGATAACGATGCGGTCCGGACGGCGGCAATCGGAAACCGCCGAACCTTCCTTGAGAAATTCCGGGTTGGAGACGATATCGAACTGCAGCAGGCGGCCGGCCTTGACCAGAGCCTTTTCGATATGGGTGCGCAAGGTGTCACCGGTGCCCACGGGCACGGTGGATTTCTCCACCAGAATCAGCGGCGCTTCACGATGCCGGGCCACGGCGTCGCCGACCGACAGCACGTAGCGCAGGTCGGCGGAACCGTCCTCGCGGGACGGCGTGCCGACGGCGATGAACGCCACCTGACCATGCTGTACGGCGAGTTTTTCATCGGCGGTGAATTGCAGGCGCTTGCCGTCCAGGCCCTCGCGGACCAGGCTGGCGAGCCCCGGTTCGAAGATGCTGACGTGGCCCTGGCGGAGCAGCTCGATTTTCTTTTCATCGACGTCCATGCACACCACGTCATGGCCGACTTCGGCCAGCACGGCTGCCTGGACAAGACCGACATAACCGCTACCAAATACTGTGATTTTCATGGCGAACTCCTGAGTTCAGGCGCACTTACGGGACGCGAATTGATCGTGATGACACCGAGCATGACCAACGCCACGCCCAGCGATCTGGAAAGACTGAAGGTTTCGTGAAACAGCGGCAGGCTGGCCGCCAACAGGTACACCAGCGCATAGCTGATGCTCAGCAGCGAATAGGCCCGGCCCAGCGGCAGGTCGCGCAACGCCGCCAGCCAGCACAGCATCGACAGCGCATAGGCGACGATCGCCGTGAACACCACGGCCAGCGCGGCCACGTCGATATGGCTGAGGCTCAGCCATTGCTCCGGTGGCGGCAGGCGCGTCATGCTCCAGCGCATGCCCAGTTGCGCAGCGCTGACCAGCCCGACGCTGGCGAGGGCAAAAAAGATTCCGCGACGAGTGCTCATGCGTGCTGCCCCAACAACGCCACGCCGCCGAGTACCAGCGCCACACCGAACCAGTGCCGACGGTCGATGTGCTCGCGGAACACGAAGCGGGCGATCAGGGTGATGATCACGAAGTTGAGGCTGAGCATCGGATAGGCGATGCCGACGTCCAGGCGTTGCAACACCAGCAGCCACACCAGCAGGCCGGCGCCCAGTGCACACAAGGCCACCCACAGCCAGGGCGTGCGCAGTTTGTCCGCCCAGGACGAGTCGGCACCGCGCCAACTCTCCACGGCATATTTCTGCGCGACCTGGCCCAGGCACGTCAGCAGGCAAGCGATCAGCAGCAATAACAGGCTCATGACGGATCCTTGGGCAGGATCATCATCACCAGATTGCCCTGTTCGTAACGGATGCCATCCTTGGGCAGCTTGTCGAGCTCGTCCAGTTCGTCCTGCCCCTTGACCCGCATGATCACGCCGACCGAGCCGCTGCGGCGCGCTTCGCGCATCCACTGCTGCACTTGATCGGTATCGACCCGCTGTTGAATGCCGTCAGGATAGGCAAGGCCATATTTCAGTTCGCCTATCGTGTTGTACAACGCGACTTGCGGGCGTTTCAGACGCCAGGCCAGGGCTGACGCCGCGCCCAGGTCGTTGCTCAGTAGGTGCGAGGTCGCAGCCAGTTCGGCCACATGCGGGCGGATGAACTGATCGGGGGTCTTGTTGGACACCACCGATTGGGGCAGGGCGGCCGGCAGCAGCGCCACCAGCAGCAGACTGCCTACGGCCGGCGCCGCCCAGCATTGCAACGGGCGGAACGCTTGCAGCAGGTTGCTGATGATCCAGCCCACCAGCGCAATGAACACCAACACCAGGCTGTGCAGTTCGTGGTCGTAGAGCGGACGCTTGATCTGCACATAGACCAGCGCAATCAGCACCACCACGCCCAGCACCAGGTTCAGCAGGCCATTGATGCCCAGCGCCCGTTCTTGTTCCAGGCGCAGGCGATCGGCCAAGGCATGACCCAGCAGCAAAGCTACAGGCAACAGGCACGGCAGGATGTAGGTCGGCAGCTTGCCGTTGCTCAGGCTGAAAAACACCAGCGGCATCAGCACCCACAGGCCAAGGAACGCGATGCTCGCTTCACGCCGGGTCTGCCACGCCTGTTTCAACGCCACCGGCAACATGCCGACCCACGGCATGCTGAACGCCACCAGCAGCGGCAGGTAGAACCACCAAGGCGCATCGTGCTGGGCATCGTCACCGGCGAAACGGCGGATGTGCTCATGCCAGAAGAAGAACCGCCAGTAGTCCGGTTCCTGGGCGTGTACCGTCAAGACCCACGGCAGGCTGATGAGAATCGCCACGACCACCGCCACCGGGCCGAACAACAGCAGCTCGCGCCAGCGTTTCTGCCAGATCATCCACGGTAGTGCGATCAGCACCGGCAGCAGCCAGGCGAGAAAACCCTTGGTCATGAACCCCATGCCGCATGCCAGCCCCAGCACCGCCCAGGCGGCGAGGCGCTGACGATGGCTGCGGCTGTCGAGGGCAAACCACAATGCAACCAGGCTCAAATTGACCCAGAAGGTGAACTGCGGATCGAGGTTGGCATACCCACCCTGGCCAGCCACCACCGTGAAGCTCATGTAGAGCAGGGCGCAGACGAAGCTCTTGCGCGGGTCGTTCCAAAGGCGCCGGGCGATCAGGAGGCACAACAGCACGCTCAGCCCGGTGGCCAGCACCGAGGCAAAGCGCACGCCGAACAGGTTCTGCCCGAACAACGCCTGGCCGATCGCAATCATCCAGTAGCCGGCGACCGGTTTTTCGAAGTAACGCAGGCCCATGAAATGCGGCGACGCCCAGTGGCCGCTCAGCAGCATTTCCTGGCTGATCTGCGCATAACGGGTTTCATCGGGAATCCACAAGCCATGGCTGCCCAGCGGCAGCAGATAGGCCACCAGGAAAATCCCCAGCAGCAACGGCAATGCCCAGCGTTTGCTCATGCGCCTTGCACTCCCAGCCAACCTTCACGGCCTTCGAGGGCGCCACGTTGCACACGGCCGACCGGCAGTGTGTTGAGGAACTCGGGCAGCAGATTGCCCAAGGGTTGGAAATCAATCTCGCGTTGTCGCGCGTCGATCAATAACCGTCGAAAATCTTCAGCCATCAGAATCCCTTCTACTTCAGCGTGAATCGTGTAGACGTTCAGTTGCTGCGGGCGGAACCGATCAAGGATGAAGGCGTTGAAATCCTTCGCCGCGACATCGGGGCCGACCACTTCATCAAAGGTAGGCAGATCCACCGGGATCTGCGGTGTACCCGCCGAGCCATCGGCCAGTTGCGGACGAAACAGGCGCTGCCCACGGCAATCGCTGTTGTAGCGAAAGCCGAAGGTCTGCTTGGCTTCGATCACGCGTTCGTCCGCGCGCCAGCCGGCAGCGGCCGAGCACTGGATCTTCTCGCCGAGAATGTCGCTCAGGGTGTCGACACCCCGGCGAATCTGCTCGATCAACTGCGCATCGCTCCAGCGCCCGGCATTGGCCTGCCAGCCATGGTGATCCCAGGCGTGCAGGCCGACTTCATGACCGGCGTCCCGGGCCTGACGCATCAGGTGCCCGAGATCGCGACCGATCGGTTTGCCCGGCCAGGCGGTGCCGGCCAGCAGAATGTCCCAGCCATACAGGCCGGCAGCGTTGGAACGCAGCATTTTCCAGAGGAACTGCGGACGGATCAGGCGCCACAGATGCCGGCCCATGTTGTCCGGGCCGACACTGAAGAAAAACGTTGCCTTGATCTGCGCCTCATCGAGCATTTCCAGCAGTCGCGGCACGCCTTCACGGGTGCCGCGATAGGTGTCGACGTCAATGCGTAGACCGGCCTGCATCAGCGCTTGTCCGCGATTTCAAGCATGGCCTCACGCAGGAAGAAGTCGAGCGTGTTGCCGATGGTTTCGCGCATTTCCACGGTCGGCTCCCAGTTCAGCAGGCGCTTGGCGTTGGCGATGCTTGGCTTGCGGTGTTCCACGTCTTGATAACCGGCACCGTAGAACGCCTTGCTTTCCACGTCGCGGAAACCGGCGAACGGAGGGAAGTTGTGGCGCAGCGGGTGAGCTTCGAACTGACGCAGCAGCTCTTCGCCCAACTGGCGGATGCTGGCTTCGTTGTCCGGGTTGCCGATGTTGATGATCTGGCCGTTGCAGACGTCGTTGTCGTTATCGATGATCCGCGCCAGTGCCTCGACGCCGTCAGCGATGTCGGTGAAGCAACGCTTCTGCTCGCCGCCGTCGAACAGACGGATCGGGGTGCCTTCCACCAGGTTGAGGATCAACTGGGTGATGGCGCGGGAGCTGCCGATACGCGCCGAATCCAGACGGTCCAGACGCGGCCCCATCCAGTTGAAAGGGCGGAACAGGGTGAAGTTCAGGCCTTTGGCGCCGTACGCCCAGATCACGCGGTCAAGCAGTTGCTTGGACACCGAGTAGATCCAGCGCTGCTTGTTGATCGGGCCGACGATCAGGTTGGAGCTGTCTTCGTCGAAGTTCTTGTCCTGGCACATGCCATAGACTTCCGAGGTCGACGGGAAGATCACGCGCTTGTTGTATTTGACGCAGTAGCGCACCAGCTTCAGGTTTTCCTCGAAGTCCAGTTCGAATACGCGCAGCGGGTTGCGGGTGTACTCGATCGGGGTGGCGATGGCCACCAGTGGCAGCACCACGTCGCACTTCTTGATGTGGTACTCGATCCACTCGGAGTGAATGCTGATGTCGCCTTCGACGAAGTGGAAACGCGGATGGTCGCGCAGACGGTCGATGGCGTCGGAACCGATGTCCAGGCCATAGACTTCGTAGCGATCGTCACGCAGCAGGCGCTCGGACAAGTGGTTGCCGATGAAGCCGTTGACGCCGAGGATCAGTACGCGGGTGCGACGCGGCGCACGGCCGGATTCGGCGCCGCGCAGCAGCGAGCCGTCGACCAGACCCAATTCGTTGGCCAGTTGCGGGCCGCTGAGATACAGGCCGTTGTCGTTGCGCTGACCGGCGGTGATCACCAGCGAATCTTCGCCACAGGCAATGCGCAGCGGATCGACGCTGATCACACGGCCCGGTGCCTGGCCTTCGTTGCCCTTGACGACTTCAGCGCTCCAGACAATCAGCTTGTGCTCGCCCACGGCGCAGAACGCGCCCGGATAAGGCCGGGTCACGGCACGCACGAGGTTGAACAGTTGCTCGGCCGGTTGTTTCCAGACCAGTTTGCCGTCCGCCGGGGTACGACGACCGAAAACCGTGGCCTTGGACTCGTCCTGCGGGGTTTCGGTGATCTTGCCTTGCAGCATGTTCGGCAGGGTGTCGCGCAGCAGGTCGCTGGCGGCGGTACGCAATTTGGCGTGCAGGCTCAGACCGGTGTCGCTGCGCTCGATGGCCACGCGTTGCTGGGCAACGATAGCGCCGGCATCGGCGCGCTTGACCATGCGGTGCAGGGTGACGCCGGTTTCGGTTTCACCGTTGACCAGCACCCAGTTGGCCGGAGCGCGGCCACGGTAACGTGGCAGCAGGGAGCCGTGCAGGTTGAACGCGCCTTTTTTACCGAGCGCCAGCAGTGGCTCGCTCAGCAGGTTGCGGTAGTAGAAGGAGAACAGGTAGTCCGGATTGAGCTTGCTGATGCGCTCGATCCACAGCGGGTGATTGACGTCTTCCGGCGCGTGAACCGGGATGCCTTTCTGCGCGCACAGTTGGGCGACCGAGGCGTAGAACGCGTTTTCTTGCGGATCATCGGCGTGGGTGAACACCGCTGCGATGTCATAACCGCTGTCGAGCAGGGCTTGAATGCCGGCGCAGCCAATATCGTGGTAGGCGAAGACAACAGTTTTTGCACTCATGAGAGAACCTGATCGGACGAAGTGGAAGAAGACAGACCGTCAACAGTGACGGCAGGTGCTGGTGCGGCAGGGTGGCTACGCAGCACTTTTTCAATGAAGAATCGTGGGCGGGCGCGCACGTCGCTGTACATGCGGCCCAGGTATTCGCCAAGCAGGCCCATGCCGATGAACTGGCCACCGGTGAACACGAACAGCACGGCGAACAGCACGAACATGCCGTCACCGGCCCAACCTGCGCCGAACGCCAGGCGCAACACGATCAACGCAACCGCGAACAGCACGCCGAGGCCGGCCATGGCGAAGCCGACGATGCTCAGCAGGCGCAGCGGTGTGGTGGTCATGCAGGTGATCAGGTCGAACATCAGATTGATCAGGCGCATCGGGCTGTATTTCGAGTCGCCATGCTCGCGCTCGGCGTGAGCCACGACGATTTCGCTGGTGTGGCGGGCAAAGCTGTTGGCCAGAATCGGGATGAACGTGCTGCGTTCACGGCAGGCGAGCATCGCGTCGATGATCGTGCGGCGATAGGCGCGCAGCATGCAGCCGTAGTCGCTCATGGCGACGCCGGTGGAGCGTTGCACGGCGAGATTGATCAGCTTCGACGGCCAGCGACGCAGGGCCGAGTCCTGACGGTTGCCACGCACGGTGCCGACCACGTCGAAACCTTTTTCGGCCTCGGCCACCAGCCGTGGAATTTCTTCCGGCGGGTTCTGCAGGTCGGCGTCGAGGGTGATGACCACGTCGCCCTTGCATTGCTCGAAACCGGCCATGATCGCGGCGTGCTGGCCGTAGTTGCGGTTGAGAATGACCGCCACGAACGGGCTGTTCTCGGCCGAGGCGGCGTCTTCGAGCATCTGCGCGGAGTTATCGCGGCTGCCGTCGTCCACCAGCACGATTTCGTATTCATGATTCAGTTGCGCGCAGGCCGCTGCGGTACGACGCAGCAACTCCGGCAGGCTGTCTTCTTCGTTGTAGACCGGGATAACGATCGACACGCATTTAATCGGATAAGGTCTCAAGGGCGTTTTTCCATAAGCTGTTCAATGGCACCGACTACGCGGTCCAGATCCTGGTTGGTCATATCGGGAAACAAAGGGATCGAGCACAGCCGTGCAGAGTTCCATTCGGTGTTGGGCAAGTACAAATCCGGGTCACGCTGGCGATACCAGGTGTGCAGGTGAGTGGCGATGAAATGGATGCCGGTGCCGATGCCTTGCTCCTGCAAGCCCTTCATGAAGGCTTCGCGATCCAGGCCGCAGCGTTCGCTGTCGATGCGCAGGATGAACAGGTGCCAGGCGTGCTGTTGCGGATAGTCCGGCACTGTCAGCGGTTGCACCGGCAGGCCTTCCAGGCGCTGATGGTAGAGACCGGCCAGTTCAGTACGACGCGCGTTGATCGCGTCCAGCCGCTCCAGTTGCACCAGGGCGATGGCGGCGTTGATATCGGCCAGGTTGTATTTGAAGCCGGGTTCCATGACCTGGGCCTGTGGCTTGCGGCCGTGGGTCAGGCGGTCGTAGGCGTCGACGCCCAGACCGTGGAACTTGAGCATGCGCACGCGATTGGCCAGCGCCTCGTCATCGGTGACGAACATCGCGCCTTCGGCGCAGGTCATGTTCTTGATCGCGTGGAACGAAAAGATCGCTGTGCCTTGGGAACCGACATGGCGACCCTTGTAACGGGTGCCGGCGGCATGGGCGGCGTCTTCGATGACGGCAATACCGTGCTTGTCGGCCAGGGCGTAGAGCGGGTCGAGATCGAACGCGGCACCGGCGTAATGCACCGGGATGATCGCTTTGGTGCGCGGGGTGATCGCCGCTTCAATGCGCGCGGCGTCGGTCATCAGCGTGTCGCGGTCAACGTCGACGAACACTGGTTTGGCGCCGAGCAGGGAAATCATGTTGGCGGTCGACACCCAGGTCTGCGACGGCGTGATGACTTCATCGCCAGGGCCGATCCCCAAAGCCAACAGCGTAATGTGCATACCGCCGGTGGCGGACGACAATGCCACGGCATGTCGGCAACCGACGTACTGTGCGAATTGTTCTTCAAGTGCCTGGTTTTTCGGCCCGGTGGTGATCCAGCCCGAGCGTAATACCTGCTCTACGGCCGCAATTTCTTCATCGCCAATACTTGGGCGGGAAAAGGGGAGAAACGCCTGACTCATGAACACCTCAATACCCGGAAACAGAAAATGAACCCAGTCGCAGGCTGGATCCAATCACAGCATAGACGCGAAAAAAACATCTGCATCAATAAGTTGGCTAAACGACACACCGTCGGGTTCGGTTGACTTTTCAGGCGATGCCCGGCAGGTTGAGCGTCGCCGGCAAGGAGCTGTATGACGTGAAGGTTATGCTCGTTTTTGTGAAAGGAACATGAAAAACCGGTCGGCGATTCATTTATCTGAAGCCCATACAGCCACTGTTCAGACTTCTACCGTTTATCGCGCTACTTGTCGGAAAAGTCCTGCGCTAGTGTCCTTTTACTTTAAGAAAATTGCAGTTGTTAGTTGCCGTTTTGAACTGTTTTTACTCAAGGCCTTACGTTTGATTGACTTACCCGTTGCACCGTCCGAACCCCTCAAACCCAACCCGATGAGCCTTTATCTGGCGCGCCTGGCCCCCTCCAGCCAGTTGACCATGCGCTACATATTGCAAGACGCGGCCGATCGCCTCGGTTTCGAGGAAGTGAACATCGAGGACATTCCCTGGCACGGCTTGCAGCCGGAAGATGTGGTGGCCCTGGTCGCGGCATTGCGCGCGGACAACTACGCGCCCAACACGTCTTCGCTGTATGTAAACGCCGTGCGCGGGGTCATGAATGAAGCGTGGAGAATGAGCCTGATCAGTCAGGAACATCTGTTGAAGATGCGCTCGGTCAAAGGCATCGCCGGCACGCGCCTGTCCCAAGGGCGCAACCTGAAACGCACATTGATTCACGAACTGATGGAAGTCTGCGCCGCCGATCCGCGGCCACAGGGCCTGCGCGACGCGGCGGTGATTGCGTTGTTATACGGCACCGGCATGCGCAAGTCGGAATCGGTGGATCTGGACCTGGCTCAGGTCGATTTCACCGAGCGCAGCCTGTGTGTCACCGCCAAGGGCAATAAACAACTGATCAAGTATGCGCCGGCCTGGGCGTTCGCCAAGCTCGATGCGTGGCTGGAGTTCCGCCGTTCACAGCTCAAGGAAGGCGAGAGCGACGACGCCTTTCTGTTCAATCGCATCCGCCGGGGCAGCCACATCACCCGCGAGCGCATCACCAAGCACGCGATCTATTACATCGCCCGTCAGCGCGGTACTCAGGTCGGGGTGAAGATCATGCCCCACGATTTTCGCCGTTCGTTCATCACACGGGTCATCGAAGAACACGACCTGTCGATCGCGCAGAAACTGGCGCACCACAGCAATATCCAGACGACCGCCAACTACGATGTACGCGACGACAACGAGCGGCGGCGGGCGGTGGATCGCTTCGACCTGTAGTCATTGCGCCTCGAAGACGTGGGCCGGGCCAACAATCGACAGTTGAACCGTGCTGCCGGCCGGCGGCGCGTGCATCCCGGAACTGCGCACCAGCAGCGAGCGTCCGGCCGCCGGTTCGCTCAGCTCCACGGTCAGGGTGCAGGTGTTACCGGCGAAGTCGCAATCGGTGACCACCGCAGGGCACCCCTGCGTATCGGCCGGGGTGCTGGACACTTGCAGTTGCTCGGGGCGCAGCATGATCTGCGCCGCGCCGCTGAACCCGTTGCTGTTGACCTGCACGCGACCCAGCTCGCAATGCGCCCATCCGGCGTCGATCTGCGCCGGCATGACCACCGCCTCGCCGAGAAACCGGGCGGTCTGCTCGTCTTGCGGGTAGCGATAGAGATCCATCGGATGCCCTGACTGCACCAACCGACCTTCGCGCATCACCGCCAACTGGTCGGCGAACGACAGCGCTTCGCCCTGATCGTGGGTCACCAGGATAGTGGTCACGCCCGCACCCTCCAGCAGCCGCGCGACCATTTTGCGCATGGCGCCGCGCAGGCCGGTGTCGAGGGCGGAAAAGGGTTCATCGAGCAACATCAGGCGCGGTTGCTGGGCCAGCGCCCGGGCCAGCGACACCCGTTGCTGCTGACCACCGGACAGCTCATGGGGCCAGCGCGTGGCCATGTTGGCGTTGAGGGCCACGCTGTCCATCAATTCCAGAATCCGCGCGGACCGGGCGGCGCCGGTATCACTGAGGCCGAAGCCGATATTGTCGGCCACGCTCAGGTGCGGAAACAGCGCGCCGTCCTGCGGCACATAGCCGATCTGGCGTTGGTAGGCCGGTACGGCGTGGGCGCTGTCGACCAGCGTCTGGCCGTTGAGCGTCAGGCTGCCGGCGTCCGGAAATTCGAAGCCGGCGATCATGCGCAAAAGCGTGGTCTTGCCGGAGCCGGACGGGCCGACGATAACCGTGCGGCTGCCGGTGGGCACCGACAGGCAGATGTTGTCCAGCGCGGTTTGCGTGCCGAAGGATTTGCTGAGGGCGTTGATTTCGAGGGCGTTCATCGGCCGGCACTGCGCCTTGATTGGTGATAGAGAATGGCCGTCAGCGGCAACGACAGCAATACCATCAGCAACGCGTAGGGCGCTGCGGCGGCGTAGTCGATTTCGCTGGTCATGGCCCAGAAACCGGTGGCCAGGGTGCGCGTGCCGTTCGGCGCGAGCAACAGGGTCGCGGTCAGTTCATTGGTGATCGCCAGAAACACCAGCGCAGCACCGGCCGCCGCACCGGGTGCGGCCAGGCGCAGGGTAATCAGCCACAACGCGCGGACCGGCGAGCGGCCGAGGCTCTGCGCGATGTTCTCCAGTTCTACCGGGGCCTGGGCGAACCCGGCGCGCAGGCTGACCAGCGCGCGGGGCAGGAACATCAGCAGGTAGGCGAGCAGCACGGTGATCGTGGTCTGGTAGATCGGCCGGGCGAAATGGATGGTCACGGTCACCAGAGCCAGTGCCACGACAATCCCGGGCAATGCACTGGTGATGTAGTTGCAGCCTTCGAGCAGGCGCTGCAACTTGCCCGGCGCACGGATCGACAGCCAGGCAATCGGAATCGCCGCGAGGCTGGTCAGCAGCGCGCCGGCCACGCCGAATGACAGGGTCTGAAGCAACGCCGGCAACAGCTCGCCACCTTGCCAGACCTCCATGCCACCCGCGATCAGCCATTGGCTCAGGGTCAACAGCGGTACGCCCAGGGCCAACAGACAGGTCAGCAGCTGCAAGCCGAGGCCCAGCGCCGAGGTAGCGGGTTGCAGCTTCACGGTTCGTTGTTCGCGGGCGCTGCCGGAGCCGACGCGGGCATAACGCGCTTTGCCACGGGCGGCGGATTCAGCGGTCAGCATCGCCAGACAGCACAGCGCCAGGACACTGGCGAGCATGTTGGCGGCCGGGCCGTTGAAGGTCGATTTGAACTGGTCGAAAATCGCCGTGGTAAAGGTGTCGAAGCGAATCATCGCGTACAGGCCGTATTCCGCCAGCAAATGCAGGCCAACCAGCAACGCACCGCCACAGATCGCCAGGCGCAATTGCGGCAACACCACCCGGAAAAACACCGCCCACGGCTTGAGGCCAAGGGATTCGGCGACGTCTTCAATGGCTGGATCGAGACGCCGCAGCGTCGCGGAAATCGGCAGGTAGAGAAACGGGAAATAAGCGATCACCGACACCAGCACGCCGGCCGGCAAACCATGGATAGAAGGAACCAGACTGACCCACGCATAGCTGTGCACGAACGCCGGGACCGCCAGTGGCGCGACCGCCAGTACTGACCAGAGGCGCCGCCCCGGCAGGTTACTGCGCTCGGTCAGCCAGGCCAGCGTGGTGCCGAGGACGATGCAGATCGGCAGTGTAATCAGCACCAGCAACACGGTGTTGATCAGCAATTCGGCAACCCGGGGGCGAAAGATCATGGCCTCGATGGTGGCCCAGCCGGTGTACCACGACACGCCGATCACAAAGCCGATCGGCAGCAGCGACAACAGCGAAACCAGCACCGCCAGCACGACCACCCACGAGCTCCCGCGACCGTCGAGGACGCGGATTCTGCGTGACAGTTTGGCGGGGCGCGTCGTTGCGAGCCCCGCCGGTAGTGGTTCAGGCAACAATTACAGCAGTCCTGCCTGGGTCATCAGTTCGACGGCTTTCTTGCTGTCGAGCTTCGAGGCATCGACTTTCGGCGCGTCGAGGTCTTTGAGCGGCACCAGTTTCGGGTTGGAAGCGGCGTCTTTGCCGACGGCGTACTCGAAGGATTTGCCGGTGCGCAGAACTTCCTGGCCCTGTTTGCCGGTCACGTATTTGAGGAACGCCTGCGCCTCGTCCTGGTGTTTGCTCGACTTCAGCACGCCACCACCGGAGATGCTCACGAAGGCACCCGGGTCCTGGTGCTTGAAGTAGTGCAGGCTGGTGTTCTTGCTGTTTTCACCGGTTTTGGCCTGATCGACGAAGGCGTAATAGTGGTAGATCACGCCGCTGTCGACCTGCCCGGCATTGACGGCCTTGAGTACGGAGCTGTTGCCACGGTAAGCAGTGAAGTTGTCTTTCATGCCCTTGAGCCATGCCAGGGTCGCGGCTTCGCCTTTCTGTTGCAGCACGGCGGCGACGATGGCCTGGAAGTCGGCACCGGCCGGGGAAGCGGCCCAGCGACCTTTCCAGGCCGGACCGGCCAGATCCATCAGGGATTTGGGCAGGTCTTTTTCTGTCAGTTTGCTCGGGTTGTAGACGAACACCGTCGAACGCGCGGCGATCCCGACCCATTGGCCGTGGGCCGGGCGATAAGCCGAATCCACTTGCTCGAGGGTGGCTGGCGCGACCGGGGCGAACAGCTTGGCGTTATCCACCAGCACCATGGCCGGGGAGTTTTCGGTCAGGAACACATCCGCCGGCGAGGCCGCGCCTTCCTGGACGAGCTGGTTGCCCATCTCGGTGTCATCGCCATTGCGCACCGTCACGGGGATGCCGGTTTCCTCGGTGAACCCGGCGACCCATTCCTTGGTCAGGCTTTCGTGCTGCGCGTTGTAGACCACAATACCAACGCTGTCGGCGGCAAACGCCTGACCGGCAACGAGCAATGCCGAGGCCAGCAAGGCTTGCTTCATAAACGACGGAAGGGGTGAATTCATGACCGGAACGCTCCTGCTTTTTTAGACGTTGTGTGAAGGCACTCGCGGCTACGTCAATGCGAATGATTTGCATATTTCGAGCCGCAGGCAATGTAGAGAGGCAAATGAGAAAAAAACGTTAAAAAAACGTTAATACATGTCATTGCCATTCAGGTTAGCAGTGACTCGCCACTCGCACGCTTGCCGTGCGTCACACAAACGTCGTTATTCAGGAAAAACCTCAGTCAACTCGCAGGTCGCGGCAAATACGCCACGCTTTGATCCTCCCGGCCGTGAAAGGCCCGTTCGCCACGGGTCGGTGTGGTGGTGATGACCTGATGGTCAGCGCTCAGGTAGTTGAGCGGCAGTGTGTCGCCGCTGCGGTACTGGGCGACGATGATCGTGCGTTGCGGATCCCAATGCTGGCCGCTGGTGCGATCCAGCCAGGCCATCATCGCAGCCGTGTCGCCGGTGCGCGGGAAATCCTCTGTTTCCGGCACGTAGTAGAAGGGCGCGCCGCCGGTTTGCAGGTACATCGGCACTTTGTTGTCCACTTCCACCATGACCATGCGCCACTGCTCGAGCGGGGCTTGCCGGCTGGCCTGTTCGCGTACGGTTTCACCGAAACGGATGACGCCGCCGTCGCTGTTGGTCCATGGGTACAACACACCGAGCACACCCACCAACACCACGCTGGCGACCGCGAAGCCGATCCGCAGTCCGCGTCCCTGGAGATTGCGCGCTGCCATGCGCCGGGTGATCCACCACGCGCCGAGCAACTGCGCGAACGGCACGAGCGGCAGCACGTAGTAACTGCGCCGGCTGCCGCTGGCGGTGAAGAACAGCAACAACAGGCCCAGGCCCTGGACCAGCAGGCGGGTGTCGGGCTCGATCTGCCGCCAGTTTCGTGCCGCCACCCACAGCGCGATGATCCAGCAAGGCGCCCACGGCAAGGTGTAGACCGGCAGATACACCAGATAGGTGTAGATCGGGCCGATGTTGTCGAACGGCTGGAAGAACCGCACCACGTTTTCCCGCAGCACCAGGCCCAGGCCGCTTTCACCGTAGTTCGGCGCGCCGTACAGGTGCGAGAGCAGGAACGGCGTCATGTAGAACGCCCCGGCGATCAGCAGCGCCGCCAGCAATCGCAGGTTCAGGTGGCGTTTCCAGCGTCCCTCCCGCAACAGGTGTGGCAACAGCACCAGCCCCGGCAGGATGAAGCCGATCAGGCCCTTGAACAGCGAAGTCAGGGCCAGCAGTCCGAAGAACCCGACATAGCGCCAGAACCGCGTATCGTCCAGCCCGCGCCAATACCACCAGACCGCTGCCAGCACACCGCACACGGTCAGGATGTCAGCGGTGGCGACCCGCGCCCAGAACACGAAATAGAAAGTGGTCGCGAGCATCCACCCGGCAATCAGCCCGGTGCCTTTGCGAAACAACTGCTCGCCGATCAAGTACACCAGCCACACGCTCAGCCACGCCGCAATGACCGAAGACAAGCGCAGCGACCACGGGCCAAGGCCCCCGGTCAGCCAGGCCGTGGCGGTAATCAGCCAATAGGACAGCAGCGGCTTGTCGTAATACGGGCCACCCTTGAGATAAGGGTCGAAGTAGTCACCGCTTTGCAGCATCTGCAAGGCGATGTTGGCCCAACGGGTTTCCGCGCCCCACAGTTCGCGACTGCCCAGGCCGCACATCAGCATCACGGCCGTGGCGGCCAGCAGGAGCAGCAATGCCCGCCGGTCTTGCGTTGTCGGGATCATGGCTGGCTCTGGGCAAAGATGAAGATTTCCAGATTGCCCTTGCGATAATGCTTGCCGTCCACCGGCAGCAACTCGATTTCCTGGGCTTCCTGCACGCTGTTGACCCGCATCACCACACCCACCGAGCCTTTCTTGCGTGCTTCGGTCATCCATTGGCCGACATCATCGAGCCCGACCTTGCGCGAAGCCATGGCCGGGTCATCGAGGCCGTACTTGAGCTCGCCGATGGTGTTGAACAGATCCACCTGTGGCCGGCCCAGTCGCCACGACAACGCCGAGGCGGCACCGAGGTCGTTGCTCAGCAGCGAACGGGTTTCGCTCAACGCTTGCTGATGCTCGGCGATGAACTGGTCGGGCATCTTGCTGTTGACGATTCGCGCGGGCATTGCCGCCGGCAGCAGGGCGATCAACAAACCGATGCCCAGCGCCGGCATCGCCCACAGTTTCAGCGGTCGCAGGATTTGCAGGGCGTTGGCGATTATCCAGCCGACCAGCACAATGTAGGCCAGCGACAGGCTGAACATCTCGGTGTTTTCGTAGATTTCCCGGCTGGCCTGTACGTAGAGCAGGCCGACCAGTGCGGCGCTTGCCAGCAGGGTATTGATCGCGCCGTTGAGGCGCAGGATGCGCGTGTCGGCGCGCTCCAGCCAGTTGACCAGGGTGTGGGCCATCAACAGGGCGATCGGCAGCAGGCACGGCATGATGTAGGTCGGCAACTTGCCGCTGCTGACGCTGAAGAACACCAGCGGCAGCAGGAACCACAGTGCCAGGAACGCGGTTTTCGGTTCGCGTTTTTCGCGCCAGGTGCGGATCAGGGTTGAAGGCAACAACACCGCCCAGGGCAGGGTGGAAGCTAACAGCAGCGGCAGGTAGAACCACCACGGCCGCGCATGCTGGGCATCGTCACCCGCGGCAAAGCGGCGGATGTGTTCATGCCAGAAGAAGAATCGCCAGAAGTCCGGTTCCCGGTAATGCACCGCCAGTACCCACGGCAGGCTGACCGCCGCGGCCACCAGCACCGCCACCGGGCCATAGCGCAACAGTTCGCCAAACCGGCGCTGCCAGATCATGTAGGGCAGGGCGATCAGCACGGGCAGAAGCAGGGCAAGAAAGCCTTTGGTCATCAGCCCCATGCCACACGCCGCGCCCAGCAACGCCCAACCGGACAACCGGGCGCGTGGGGTATGGCTGTCGATGGCAAACCACACCGCCACCAGACTCAGGTTGACCCAAAGGGTGAACTGCGGATCGAGGTTGGCGTAACCGGCCTGGCCGGCGATCAGACCAAAACTCATGTAGAGCAGGGCAGCGGCGGCACTGATTCGCGGGTTGTTCCACAGACGGCGCGCAATCAGATACGTCAGCCAGATGCTCGCGCCGGTGCTCAGGGCCGAGGCGATGCGCACGCCAAACAGGTTTTCCCCGAAGATCGCCTGGCCGATGGCGATCATCCAGTACCCGGCAATCGGTTTTTCAAAGTAGCGAATGCCCATGAAGTGCGGGGCGACCCAATTGCCGCTCAAGAGCATTTCCTGGCTGATCTGGCCGTAACGGGTTTCATCGGGAATCCACAAGCCGTGGGTCATCAGCGGCAGCAGGTAAAACAGCACAAACGCCAGCACCAGGCCGGGGACCGCCAGACGTTCGACCATTGAGCGTTGATCGACGAGATGCAACGGACGGGCAGCGTGGCGCAGCGGATTGTTTTCGGACGTCATGACTGGACCTTGGTACAGAGCAGATTACGTATTTCAGTGAGGCGCCCGCGCAATCCGATGCGAGGGTGTCACTGGGTTGGAAAATGCAGGCGCGTGACGTCGACGGACGTTTCCCGCATTTAAGGAACTAGCGTGCTTCCAGCTCGAAGTTCTTTCTGAAAGCCAAGCTCGAAAACAGAAAAAGTCCAGGCATTGAAAGCGCGTGGTTTGTTACAGAGTGTTTGCAGCCAACTAAGTAGAGGGCGCGCGGCAGCGCAGGTTTATATTTCATTCGTACTGTTTGTTTATTGATTTTTTATTTGCGACCAAGCGACTGGGTTGATGATGCCGAGCACTTTCAATTGGCCGTGTGCATCAACACGTAACAACAATGCGCTGCCATATTCGGCGGTGACCGCATGGGGGTAGCCGGTCTGCTTTTCGAAGTCGCTGATACAGCCACTGTGGGTGACCAGCACCAAATTGTGTCCGGCGCTCTTGTGCGCCACGACGTCATCGCGCAGGGCCGAGCCACAGGTTGCCAGCCAGTCCTGAGTGACCGCATCGCTGCCGAACATGTAATGCGCGGTTTGCACGGTACGGGTCAGCGGGCTGCTCAGCACCTCGGCCTGCTGCATGCCCAACTGCATGAAGCCACGGCCGACGGCGGCTGCCGCCTCGCTGCCCACTTGGGTGATGCCGTCGGCCGGCCCCAGGCACGGGTTGCTCGAACGGTCGCAGCGTTCGGTGTGACGCACCAACGCAACAATTTCTCCAGCCTGCCAGGCGCTCAGCCATTGCGAAGTGGCCGCACGGCCGGCATGGCCGAGATCGGTCGGTGAACGTGGCCACCAGACAAATCCGCTCACCAGGCCCATCAGTAAAACGGTGCCAACCACGGCAATTAACACGCGCAGACGAGATACACGCCATCGCCTGGATGGCGTCTTTAGTTGTAATTGTGCAAGCACGATATTGCCCCTGTGGATCCAGAAAACTTGATTCGGCGCAATTCAAGACTGATGGGTAGCGCAACTTTACCGCGCTCAACTTGAATGGATGCTGAATGCTAGGTTCAGGGGCGTGTGAACCCGGTGAAGAACATGTGAAAAATTTGCGAGTGACCCGGCGCCGCAACTAAAACGGCTATTTGATAAATAAACTCAAATGCTCGTTTTGTTTGCCTGGGGCTTAACAAATGCCGATGGTCGAGGCGAAGCTGCAATTTTCAATCAGGCGGAGTCAGTGAGACGGATGGACCTCAAGCAGAACCTCACGAGACGGATCGTGGTCGTATTCGCCCTGATGAGCACGCTGGTCGCCGGTATATTCGCCCTGGGCATTCTGGCTTCCGTGCATGTGGTGGAACACAAACTGACCCTGACCACCCTCAGTGCCGAATTGCGTGGTTTGCTGGCCACGGACGACATCAGCCGCTGGAGCCACGTTCCGGAAAAGAACGAGCTGTTCTTTTACGAGGGCGGGCAAGGAGATATGGCCCTGACCAGGCAACTGGCGGCGCTGGCACCGGGCTTCCAGGAAATACGCCTCGACGACGATGACTTTTATGCCATGGTCGAGGCGGTCGGCGGACGCAAGTACGTGTTGTTGCTGGATCAGGAAAGCTTGTTGCAGCGTGAGCATTTGCTGTTCATCGTGGTAATCGTCGGTTTTGTTCTCAGCGTGGTGCTGGCCATCGTGCTGGGCCGCTTGCTGGCGCGCCGGGTCATGGCGCCGGTGATCCGTCTGGCGCGGCAGGTGCGCCATCGCGATCAACTGATCGAGATGGCGCCGCCATTGCGTCCCGAATATGCCGCCGACGAAGTCGGCGAGCTGGCACTGGCTTTCGACCAGACGCTGGGCCGACTGAGACAAACCCTGAGTCGGGAAAAACTCTTCACCAGTGATGTCAGCCACGAGTTGCGCACGCCGTTGATGGTTCTTGCCACGTCCTGCGAGCTGCTGCTGGCCAATCCGTCGCTGGATGCCCGGTCCACCGCGCAAGTCAATCGCATCGCCCGGGCCAGCCATGAAATGCAGCAACTGGTCGAAACCTTTTTGATGCTGGCGCGCAAACCGCAGGATGACGTGGGTGCCGGTTCCGTTTGCACACTCCGGCAAGTGGCCGATGCCCAGGTAGAAATCTGGGCGCGGTTGATCCGCGAGAAAGGTCTTGAATTCATCTACGACGCGCGACCGGCCGGTACGACGCGCTACAACCTGACGTTTCTGCAATCGGTGATGGGCAACCTGCTGCGCAACGCCTGGCACTACACCGATCATGGATTTGTCCGCCTGACCCTGCTCGAAGACAGCTTTATCGTCGAAGACAGCGGCATCGGCATTCCGCTAGAGAAACAAAACGCGATGTTCCAGCCGTTTGTGCGCGGTGACGAGCAGCGCGGGGAAGGGCTCGGCCTGGGGCTGTCGCTGGTGCAGCGTATCTGCAACCGGCAGCAATGGCAGGTACAACTCAGTACCCGCGAGCCCAATGGTTGCTGTTTCACCGTGACGTTGACGCCGACGACTCAGGAGGCCGAAGGGCAACCCCGTGGGCTGCCCGCCGCCTGACTGATCAACGCAGCCAGGCGTTTGACGTTGTTTTGCTGGGCAGCCACCAACTCGTCGATGCTCGGCCCGGACGGGGTTTGCAGGGTCGAGCGACAGGTGAGCGGAGTGGCGTCGCTGGCACCCACCGTGCGCAGGCGCCATTTGACGTCGATCAGGCCGTATTGTCCGGGGATCGAATCGAAGCGCTGCACATCGATGCGTACCGATACCTTGCTGCCGCCGGTATTGCTCAGTTGATCCTCCAGCGCGCTGCGCAACTCGTCCGCCAGGCTCGCGCCCCACCATTGGGTTTCCAGAATCGCCAGACCGTTGGTGCCCTGACGAATGACGATTTGCGGGCGGTCGACCTGGGGCGGCACGGTGATCCCTTCAATCGGGATTTCCGCTCCGGCGCGAGTGCCGCCGGGTTGCACCGGAGTCAGGGTGTGAAAGCTGATCGGGTCGCTGCGGCAGGCCCCGAGCAGCAAGCAAGTGGCGAGCAGCGTGATTTTCAGCGGTGAGGCCATGGAACAGCTCCTGTGCTCAATTGCGTGGCGGCGCTTTCAGATCCAGCGGTGCGGCGTTGTCGGGACGGCCACGGATCAGCGATTCCGGATGCCGACCCAGATAGTCCGAGAGTTCACGCAGGGAGCGCGACATGCGCCCCAGTTCGTCGAGGGTCTGCGTCAGTTGTTCACGTTGCGGCGAATCTTCGGCGAGTGTCGAGGTGGCCGATTGCAGGGTTTTGCTGACGTCGGCGAGGGTGGTCGACACCCCCGGCAGGGTCTTGGCGTTGAACTGGGTCAGGCCCTTGCGCAGCTCGACCAGATTGCTGTCGAGGTTGCCGGCAATCCGTTCCACCGGCAGCTTGTTGATCTTGTCGACCATGGCCTGCAGTTTTTCCTGCAATTGTTCGAGGCTGCCCGGAATGGTCGGAATGCTCGGTGGCCGCGCCGTCGGGTCGAACACGACCTTCTCGGCTTTCGGGTAGAAATCCAGCGAGATGTACAACTGACCGGTCAGCAGGTTGCCGTTACGCGCCTGGGCACGCAGGCCGTTGTCGATGAAGGTGCCGATCAGGCGCACGGCAGCGGCTTCGTCGTCGGGATTGTGGTTGAGCACCTTGAGCATCTTCACATGGGCCTGGCCGAGGCGCTGCGGGTAGATCAGGATGCCGACGTTCACCGGGAAGCTGCGTTTCTTCTCGTCGTAATCGAGGTTGATGCCGACCACTCTGCCGAATTCGATGCCCAGAAATTCCACCGGAGCGCCGACCTTGAGCCCGCGCAGCGCCTGATCGAAACGCAGGACCAGGTATTGCGCCTTGCCGGCGGGTGGGGCGAGGGCGGTTTGCTGGTCGTCGAACAGGTCGAACCGGGTTTCTTCCGCCGCCGCGACGTCATTGGGACTGTACTCGGGCGCGCGGAAGGCGATGCCGCCGACCAGCAGCGTCGACAACGATTCGGTCTTCACCGCAAAACCGTTGGCGCCGACATTGACGTCCACGCCGCTGGCGTTCCAGAACCGGGTGTTCTGGGTGACGTAGGCATCGTTTGGCGCATGGATGAACACTTCGATATTCACCCCTTTGCCATCGGCATCCAGCGCGTAGGCGACTACCTGGCCGACCGGAATCTTGCGGTAATAGACCGGGGAGCCGATGTCCAGCGAGCCGAGGTCGTCGGTGTGCAGGTTGAAGCGCTTGCCCGGTTCGCCGTAGGTGATCGGCGGTGGATTCTCCAGGCCCTTGAAGTGTCTGGAGCGGCTGTTGGACTGGCCGATATCGGCGCCGATGTAGTCGCCGGAGAGCAGAGTATCGATGCCCGACACGCCACCGGCGCCGATGCGTGGGCGCACCACCCAGAATTGCGAGTCTTCGCGGGTGAAGGTTTCGGCCTGTTTGGCCAGTTTGATGGTGGCGATGACGCTCTTCTGGTCGCCGCTCAACTCGACGTCGGTAACCTCGCCGATCACCACGTTGCGGTATTTGACTTCAGTCTTGTTGGCGGTGAGGCCGCTGCCGGTCTTGAAGGTGATCGTGATGCTCGGGCCTTCCTGCATCAGGTTGTGCACCACCAGCGAAATCCCCACCAGCACCGCGACGATCGGCACGATCCACACCAGCGACACGCTGAAGCGTCGGGTCTTGATCGGCGCCTGGCCCGGTGCGGGGGATTTGTCGGTGGCTGACGGCTGCATCCATGACCTCCTGGGTGGTTCGGCCATGCGCGTCAGGAACGCAAAAGCACTTCATCAATATAGAAGTGCTTTGCGACTTTGCATCGGAACCTGCCCGATTGATCGGTAACGCGAACGGATCAGCCGAGCATTTCCCGCAGCCGATACCAGAACATGCCCAATGCCAGCAATGGCGAACGCAACGCCGGGCCGCCGGGGAAGGTCATGTGCGGCACGCCGCTGAACACGTCCATACCCTGACTGTGCCCGGCGTGAATCGCCTCGCCGAGCAGCTTGGCGCACCAGTGCGTGACGTTCAGGCCATGGCCGGAATAGCCCTGGGCGTAGAACACATTCGGATGCTGCTTGAGCCGTCCGACCTGCGGGAAGCGGTTGGCGGTGATGCCGATCTTGCCGCCCCATTGATAATCGACGCGCACCTGCGCCAGTTGCGGGAACACCTTGAGCATCTTGGGTCGCATGTACGCGGCGATGTCCGCCGGGTCGCGGCCCGAGTAATGGCAGGCACCGCCGAACAGCAGGCGTCGGTCCGCCGAGAGCCGGTAATAGTCGAGGCCGACTTTCTGGTCGCACAACGCCAGGTTTTGCGGGATCAGTTCAGCGGCAACGTCTGCCGACAACGGCTCGGTGGCAATGATGTAGCTGCCGGCGGGCAGGACTTTGCCGCTCAGGCGTTGCTCGAGTTCGTCCAGATGGGCGTTGCAGCCCAGCACCAGGCTGCCGGCGCGCACCGTGCCGTTGGCGCAACGCACCTGCACGGTCGGGCCATGCATGATTTCCAGCGCCGGGCTGTACTCGAAGATCCGCACGCCGAGAGACGCGGCCAGACGCGCTTCACCCTGCACCAGATCCAGCGGATGCAGGTGCCCCGAGCCCATGTCGATCAGGCCACCGGCGTAGATGTCGGTGTTAACTACGTGCTGACGAATCTGATCGGGGCCGACCAATCGGGTTTGATGGACGTAGCCCAGTTCGGCGAGGTCGGCCTGTTCGTCGATGAACGCGGCAAACTGCGCCGGGGTATTCGCCAGTTCGCAAAAGCCCCAGCGCAAGTCGCATTCGATGCCGTGCTCGCCGATGCGCTGGCGCACCAGCTCCACCGAATCGATTCCGGCCCGCTGCAGGTAGCGCACGCCTTCGGAGCCGACGTAGCGCGAGAAGCCCTCGACGGCGTGACCGATGCCGCGAATCAACTGGCCGCCGTTGCGACCGCTCGCGCCCCAGCCGATCCGCCGGCTTTCGAGCAACACCACCGACAAACCGCGTTGAGCCAGTTCGATGGCGGTGTTGACGCCGGTAAAGCCGCCGCCGATCACGCAGACGTCGGCGCTCAGATCACCTTCCAGCTCAGGATAAGCGGTGGTGGCCCGAGCCGAGGCGGCGTAATAGGAGCGGGCATGTTCCTGGGTGTACTGGTTCATTTGTTCGACTTCACTTTGCTCCAGGAACGGGTCATCAGACGCATGATCGACTGGGGCGGGGTAGAGGAGATGTAGAGCTTGTCGAGGACTTCCTGGGACGGGTAAACCTCAGGATTGCTGACCAGATCCGGGTCCATGAACTGTTTGGCCGCCGGGTTCGGATTGGCGTAGCCGACCGAGGCGCTGACCTTGGCGATCACTTGCGGGTCGAGCAGGTAATTGATGAAGGCGTGGGCTTCCCGGCTGTTGCCGGCATCGGCGGGAATCGCCAGCAGGTCGAACCACAGGTTGGCGCCTTCCTTGGGAATCGCATAGGCGATGTTCACGCCGTTCTTGGCTTCCTTGGCACGATTGGCGGCCTGGAATACGTCGCCGGAGTAACCGAAGGCCACGCAGATATCGCCGTTGGCCAGGTCCGAGACGTATTTCGAGGAATGGAAATAGGTGATGTACGGACGGATGCTCAGCAGTTTGGCTTCGGCCTTCTTGTAGTCCTCGGCATTTTCGCTGCGCGGGTCCATGCCCATGTAGTTGAGGACCGCCGGGAACACTTCGTCGGCCGAGTCCATCATCGACACGCCACACTGGGTCAGCTTCTTCAGGTTTTCCGGCTCGAACAGCACGGCCCAGGAATCGATGTGATCGATGCCCAGCACTTGCTTGACCTTGTCGACGTTGTAGCCGATGCCGTTGGTGCCCCACAGGTACGGCACGGAATGCGCGTTACCCGGATCGTTTTTCTCCAGCAGGGCCAGCAGTTTCGGGTCGAGGTTCTTCCAGTTCGGCAGTTGCGAGCGGTCCAGCTTGAGGAACGCACCGGCCTTCACCTGACGGGCGAGGAAGTGGTTGGACGGCACCACCACGTCGTAGCCGGTACGACCGGCGAGCAACTTGCCTTCCAGGGTTTCGTTGGAGTCGAAGACGTCGTAGATCACCTTGATTCCGGATTGCGCCTGGAAATCGGCGAGGGTGGTTTCGCCGATGTAGTCGGTCCAGTTGTAGACGCTGACCTGGGGCTGGGCGTGTGCCCCGACACTGCACAACAGGGCCAGCGCGGCGGGAACCATGGTTTTCAACAGACGCATATCGACACCTCTTGGAATTATTGGTTTTCAGGTTGTGGGAGCGGGCGAGCCCGCTCCCACAGAAGCGTGGGCTGTGGGTCAGACGCTCAGCAGCAGGAACTCGCGCTCCCAGGAACTGATCACGCGTTTGAAGTTTTCATGCTCGGCGCGTTTGACCGCCACGTAGCCGCGCACGAATTTGCTGCCCAGGTAGTGCGCGACGGTGTCGCACTCTTCCATTTGCGTCAGCGCTTCTTCGATGGTGATCGGCAGGCGCAGGTTGCGCCGTTCATAGGCGCGGCCCTCGACAGCGGCACTCGGCTCAATGCCTTCGACCATGCCGATGTAGCCGCAGAGCAGGCTCGCGGCAATCGCCAGATACGGGTTGGCATCGGCACCCGGCAGGCGGTTTTCCACGCGCATGGCTTCCGGTCCGGAAGTCGGCACCCGCAGGCCGACGGTGCGGTTTTCTTCGCCCCATTCGACGTTCACCGGCGCCGAGGTGTCTGGCAGGAAACGACGGAACGAGTTCACGTTCGGTGCGAACATCGGCAGCACTTTCGGGATGTACTTCTGCAAACCGCCGATGTGCTGGCGGAACAGATCGCTCATCGAGCCGTCGGCATTGGCGAAGATCGGTTTGCCGGTGGTGATCTCGACCACGCTCTGGTGCAGGTGCATGGCGCTGCCGGGTTCGTCGCCGATCGGCTTGGCCATGAACGTCGCGGTGACGTTGTGCTTGAGCGCCGCTTCGCGCAGGGTGCGTTTGAACACGGTGATCTGGTCGGCCAGGTCCAGCGCGTCGCCGTGGCGGAAGTTGATTTCCATCTGCGCCGGGCCGTCTTCGTGGATCAGCGTGTCCAGGTCCAGGCCTTGCAGTTCGCACCAGTCGTAGACGTCTTCGAACAGCGGATCGAATTCGTTGGCCGCGTCGATGGAGAACGACTGACGACCGCTTTCCGCGCGCCCGGAACGGCCCAGCGGCGCCTTGAGCGGCAAGTCCGGGTCTTCGCAGCGCTGGGTCAGGTAGAACTCCATTTCCGGCGCGACGATCGGCTTCCAGCCCTTGTCGGTGTAGAGCTGCAGGACTTTCTTCAGCACGTTGCGCGGCGACAGTTCGATCGGGTTGCCGAACTTGTCGAAGGTGTCGTGGATGACGATGGCCGTCGGCTCGATGGCCCAGGGCACCACGTACACCGCGTCGCTCACTGGCTTGCAGACCATGTCGATGTCGGCAGGGTCGAGCAGGTCGTAGTAGATGTCGTCGTCGACAAAATCCCCGGTTACCGTTTGCAGCAGCACACTTTCCGGCAGGCGCATGCCTCGCTCATGCAGGAACTTGTTGGTCGGTGCGATCTTGCCGCGGGCAATGCCGGTCAGGTCGCTGACCACGCATTCGACTTCGGTAATCTTGTGATCTTTCAGCCACGTGAACAGCTGATCGAAAGGGGCATTCATAAAGACCTCGTTCTTGGTTTCATAGACGCCGGAGAGTGCGGTTTCATCTTCCGCAGGCTTCCCCTGTGGCGCGTTGACGACTATCTTGGGCGAGCCTTGCAGTTCCATCTATCCACTTTAAGCAGCACCAAAGCGCACCAAAAGAGTGCGCAAGGTCACCCCATGACGACGTGCAATCCGCTACAGGTTCAAGCTTTCAACACCGCCGATGTGGCCGAGCAAATCCGCGCCACACCGGGCTGGGTCCAGCATTACCAACAGATGTCGCCGGGGCATTTCGCCGGGCAGATCCGCTATCTGGACCTCAGCGGGGTGGAGGTCTACGAGGAACAGATGAACACCCGGGTCGAGCAGAATTTCAGCGCGCCGGAAGGGGCGCTGGCGTTCTGTTTCGATCGCAGTGACAACGCGCTGTATCTGTTGAACGAAGAGAGCCGCAACATCTGGATCACCCCGGAGAACTATCAGGAAATCGCCGTGGTGTTCGGTCCGGAGTTCGTCCGTCAGCAGGGGGTGGACGTGGCGCGACTGGAAGGGTTGTTCATGGCACCGCTCAATGGCGGGCAGAACGTGCTGTTCACCCGTTGGCTGAGTTCAACCCTGACGCGCCTGGCGCAGACCTTCGATCCACCGAGCCGTGAAGCGCTGACCCAGCAGCTGCTAGAAGACTGTCTGTTCATTCTCGATAACGCCTGCGTATGCCTGGATCGCGGCAGTCTGCAACGGCGCAGTGAAGAACGGGCGATCATGAAACGAATCGGCGAATGGACAGCGGACGCGCCGGAAGAAACCCTCAATCTGCTGGAACTGGCGCGGGTGGCGGGAGTGCCGTTGCGCCAGTTGCAGCACGCGTTCAAGGCTTACACCGGGATGACGCCGAGTCACTGGCTGCGCCTGCGCCGCCTCAACAGCGCCCATCGCGAATTGCTCAGGCGCAAGCCCACCGAAACCACCGTGGCCGAAGTGGCAATGCACTGGTCGTTCTGGCACCTGGGACGGTTTTCCAGCAGCTACCGCGCGTTGTTCAACGAACTGCCGAGCGAAACCCTGAAGCGCTCGTGGCGCTGACCGCTCCAGTGAAGCGGTTGGCAGTGCCGGCCTCTTCGTGGGCAAGCCCACTCCCACCTTGAAGGGATGTGCCCGTCAGTTGCGCGGCGGGCCTTTCATGTCGATGGGGGCGACGCCTTCGGGGCGGCCGCGAATCAGTGATTCCGGGTGTCGGCCCAGGTAGTCCGAGAGTTCACGCAGCGAGCGTGACATCCGGCCGAGTTCGTCGAGGGTCTGGGTCAGTTGTTCCCGTTGCGGCGAGTCTTCGGCCAGGGTCGAACTGGCCGATTGCAGGGTTTTGCTCACGTCGAGCAAGGTGCTTTGCACGCCGGGCAGCGTCTTGCTGTTGAACTGGGTCAGGCCCTTGCGCAGTTCGACGAGGTTGCCATCCAGATTGCTCGCAATCCGCTCGACCGGCAGTTTGTTGATCTTCTCGACCATCGCCTGCAACTGCTCCTGCAGCAGTTCGAGGCTGCCCGGAATCGTTGGCAGTACAATCGGCCGGGCGCTGGCGTCGAAAGCCACTTTGGGCACTTTCGGGAAGAAGTCCAGGGCGATGTAGAGTTGCCCGGTCAGCAGGTTGCCGCTGCGCGCCTGGGCGCGAAAACCATTGTCGACAAAGGTACTGAGAATCTGCGCCGCGCCGTTCTCATCCTCGGTGGTGTGATTGAGCGCCTTGAGCAGATTGGTGTGTGCCCGACCCAGCCGTTGCGGGTAGATGACGATACCGACGTTGACCGGGAAACTGCGTTTTTCTGCATCGAAATCCAGATTGACCGACACCACCTTGCCAATCTCCACGCCACGAAACTCGACCGGCGCATCGACCTTGAGCCCGCGCATGGCCTGATCGAACCGCAACACCATGTACTGCGCCTGGCCGGCGGGCGGGGCGAGGGCGGTTTGCTGATCGGCGAACAGATCGAAAGTCTTGTCTTCAGCGGCGGCAGTGTCGTTGGGGTTGTAATCCGGGGCACGGAAGGCGATCCCGCCCACCAGCAAGGTCGAAAGCGATTCGGTCTTCACCGAAAAACCGTTGGCGCCAATGTCGAGATCGATGCCGCTGGCATTCCAGAACCGCGTGTTATCGGTGACAAAGGCATCGTTCGGCGCATTGATGAACACTTCGATATTCACGCCCTTGCCATCGGCATCCAGCGCATACGCCACCACCTGGCCGACCGGAATCTTGCGGTAATAGACCGGGGAACCGATGTCCAGCGAACCGAGGTCCTGAGTGTGCAGCGTGAAGCGCTTGCCCGGCTCGCCGTAGGTGATCGGTGGCGGGTTTTCCAGTCCGGTGAAATGTTTGGCGCGGGCGTTGGATTCGCCGATGTCGGCGCCGATGTAATCGCCGGAAAGCAGGGTGTCGATGCCTGAAACGCCGCCCGCACCGATACGTGGGCGCACCACCCAGAACTTCGAATCCTCACGGGTAAAACCTTCGGCCTGTTTGCTCAGTTTGACTGTGGCGTTGACGTTCTTCTGATCGTTGCTCAACGCCACGTCGGTGACATGGCCGATCACCACATTGCGGTATTTGACTTCGGTTTTATTGGCGGTGAGGCCGCTGCCGGTCTTGAAGTTGAGGACGATGGTCGGGCCTTCCTGCATCTTGCTGTGGATGACCAGGGAAATCCCCACCAGCACCGCGACAATCGGCACGATCCACACCAGCGAGACGCCGAAGCGGCGGCGCTTGACCGGGGCACTGCCGGTTTCATCATGACTGGATGGGTTCATCCATGACCTCTTCGTCGACGGCTTCTTGATGGGCTGAATGATCCCAGATCAGCCGGGGATCAAAACTCATGGCCGAGAGCATGGTGAACACCACCACCAGGCCGAAAAACAGAATGCCCGGTCGCGGCTCGATATCGCCCAGGGCCTGAAACTTCACCAGCGCCGCCACCAGGGCGACCACCAGCACATCGAGCATCGACCAGTAACCGATCAACTCGACGAAACGAAACAGCTTCGAACGCTCCTTGCGCGCCCAGAGGCTGTCGCGCTGCACGGTGATCAGCAGCAGCGACAAGGCAACAAACTTCACGCCCGGCACGGCGATACTGGCGATGAAAATGATCAGCGCGATGTCCCAGGCGCCGTGTTCCCAGAATTCCAGCACGCCGCTCATGATCGTGCTGTCGGAACCGCTGCCGAGCATCGTGGTGTTCATCACCGGCAGCAGATTGGCCGGCACATAAAACGCCAGGGCGGCGAACATGTAGGCCCAGGTGCGGGCCAGGGAATTGGTCTTGCGCCGGTGCAGCGGCGCATCGCAGCGTGGGCACTGATGCGGCTCGTCGGTCATGTCGCACGCCAGCCCGCAACTGTGGCACAGGCACAGATTGAGCTCGGTGGCTGTCGGCGGGCGCCTCACAGGACATCCCACAAGTCGCGCACATCGCGACCGGCCACGCGGATCAGCAACAGGCTCAATACAGCGAGAGCAAACAGTCCGATGCCGGGCAACACATCCAGCATCCCCGCCAGTTTGAACACCGCTACCATCGCCCCCAACAAGCACACCTCCAGCATGCTCCACGGCCGCAGAGCCTCCAGCCAGCGCATGCACAGCTTGAACGCCGGGGAACGACGCGAGGTGAGGGCGAACCCCAGCACCCAGATCAGCAACACCAACTGAAACGCCGGGGCGATGATGATCGAAATCGCCGCTACCATCGCCATGAACGTGATCGGCCCCTGACTCAGGGCCAGCACCGAATCCCACAGCGTCGCGCTGTTCTTCAGGCCCTTGAGGCTGATGCTCATCACCGGATAGAAATTGGCGAACAGCCACAACATCGCCGCCGTGAACGACAGCGCCAGACGTTGCTCCACGGTCAGATTGTTGTAGCGCTGCAGCACGCCGCCGCAGCGCACGCAGAGGGTTTTCTGGTGCCGGGCGAGCGTGGCTTTCTCATACACACAGTCGCAGTGTTCGCAAATGATCAGATCTTTGCTGTTGACCATGGGCAGGCTCGCCGAAAGCGGGAAAGGCTCGGAATCTCAAAAGCATAGAAGCGCAGGGGTATTCGGCAAATTTTTATTGGTGATGGCCCTGCACCCAAGGGCGAGGTCACTGGCCTGCCCGTCGCAGATCAGAGCAGGCTCATGGTGATCAGGTAATTTCCTGAACGCAGTGGTGCGCCTTCTTCATCCACCAATTGGTATTGCTGGTCATGAAAACGCCCGTTGTCGATGTCAGACAGCCGTTGAACCGTGACAGGCGAAGCAATCTTGAGTGGATCAACGCTGTTGGCTTCGACCGTCATGGCGCGGGCGGCTGCGGGGCAGCGGGTCAGGTCGAAGCGCGAGTGCATGACCCTGTCCGTGTTGCAAGGCGCTTCAACAATGGCGCCCTGGAACCGTATGACGCCTTGCGTAGCAGGGGGAGCCGCCCAACACGCATTGTTCAGGGCGAATAAAAGACCGGTGACGACGGGCAGGTGCTGGATTCTCATGGCTCTCTCCTCGGGGTTGTAAGGATTACGTCGTCACGAGTGGACAGAACTTGAGTTTTGCTGAGCGGTTATGGGGTCGCCTGCTGCACCGACGAACGGCTGCTGCTTTCGCTCAGAGCACCCTGCAAAAACATCCGCTCCAGTGTCCGTGCCGAATCGGCATTGGCCGCACGTCCACGCTGCTCTGCATCCACTAACCCGTACACCAGCGTAATAAACAGCTCGGTAAAGATCGCCGCCGTGATGTCGATGCGGAACACACCTTGCTCCTGGCCGCGCAGAAAAAACGCATCAAGCGCCTCCATGTAAAACAGCCAGCGGGCACCGCCGCATTCGAAGTCGAGGAAGTCGGGGCGATATTGCGCCACGAGAAATGCCAGCAGCTCGCGATGGGCGAGGTGTTCCCTGATCAACCGGCGGAGCGCGTCCAACGGCTCGGCCTCCTGCAATCCTGCGTTCACGATGATTTGGTTGAGCGTGCCGCCGGCGTAGTCCTCCAGCCTGTGTTCCAGATTCTCCCGCGTGCCGCAGAAGCGATGCAGCGTTGCCTTGCTGATGCCCGCCAGTTGCGCCAATTCCTTCATGGTCGCCCGTGGCCGGTTAACCACCGCGAGGGTCAGCGCCTTGAGCAACGGTTCGTCATGGGAAGGTGCGGTCATCAGCAGGCCTCAGAGGTTTTAACAAAGATTCACATAATTCTCACATGAGACATATTTGACTCATTATGGATTCGAAAGTAGCATTCGAGCCGTTTTCAATCAAGCCTCGGGTGATTCATGGGCAATTTGCGTGCAATAGGAATGGCGAGTTCATTGGCGGTCGCCATTGCCTTGGCCGGGTGCGGACCGGCAACTGAACAGGCGAACGTGGCCGAAGTGGCACGGCCGGTCGAAGTGGTGGCGGTGACCACCGAGCCTCTGGCCCTGAGTTCGGAACTGCCGGGCCGGGTTGAGCCGGTGCGCGTGGCGGAAGTCCGCGCACGGGTGCCGGGCATCGTCATGAAAAAGAACTTTGAAGAAGGCGCGGATGTGAAGGCCGGCGACCTGTTGTTCCAGATCGATCCGGCGCCTTTGAAAGCGGCGGTATCCCGGGCCGAAGGTGATCTGGCGCGGGCGCAGTCAGTCGCCCATGAAGCGCAGGCGCGGGTCAAACGCTATGAGCCGCTGGTGAAGATCGAGGCGGTCAGCCAGCAGGATTTCGACAGCGCCACGGCCGACTTGCGCAGCGCACAGGCGGCGATCCGTTCGGCTCAGGCCGATCTGGAAACCGCGCGCTTGAACCTGGGTTATGCCTCGGTCAAGGCGCCGATCTCGGGACGTGTAGGGCGGGCGTTGGTCACCGAAGGTGCATTGGTCGGGCAGGGCGACGTGACGCTGATGGCACGGATTCAACAGCTCGATCCGGTGTATGTCGATTTCACCCAGTCCGTGGCCGATGCGCTGCGTCTGCGTGAGTCGCTGAAGGACGGAAAGCTGTCCGGCGACGACAACAAAGCACTGTCGATCCGGGTTGAGGGCACGCAGTACGAGCGTCAGGGGGCGTTGCTGTTCACTGATATCGCGGTGGATCGCGGCACCGGCCAGGTGTCGTTGCGCGGCAAGTTCGCCAACAGCGACGGCGTGTTGCTGCCGGGGATGTATGTGCGGGTGCGCACGCCTCAGGGCACCGACAACCAGGCGATCCTCGTGCCACAACGCGCCGTGCAGCGCGGCAGCGATGGCAACGCTGTGGTCATGGTGGTCGGCGCCGACGATCGGGTCGAGCCGCGCAGCGTGACCACCGGCGCCATGCAGGGTTCGCGCTGGCAAATCAGCGAAGGCTTGAAGGTCGGCGATCAGGTCATCGTCGGCGGTCTTGCCGGCCTGCAACCGGGCGGCAAGGTCGCGCCTGCGCAAACTCAAGTGCAGGCCCAGGTGCAGTCGCCTGCGGCGCAACAGTAAGGGCGATTCGCCGAGGATTTTCCGATGTCTCAATTTTTCATCAAGCGCCCGAACTTCGCTTGGGTCGTGGCGCTGTTCATATCCCTGGCCGGCCTGCTGGTCATCCCGATGCTGCCGGTGGCGCAATACCCCAACGTCGCGCCGCCGCAGATCAAGGTCACCGCGACCTATCCCGGTGCCTCGGCGAAAGTCCTGGTGGATTCGGTCACCAGCGTGATCGAGGAATCGCTCAACGGGGCGAAGAACCTGTTGTATTTCGAGTCGACCAACAACTCCAACGGCATCGCCGAGATTGTCGTCACGTTCCAGCCGGGCACCGATCCGCAACTGGCCCAGGTCGATGTGCAAAACCGCCTCAAAAAGGCCGAGGCGCGCATGCCGCAAGCGGTGCTTACCCAGGGTCTTGAGGTTGAGCAGACCAGCGCCGGGTTCCTGCTGATCTATGCGCTCAGCTACAAGGAGGGCTCGCAGCACAGCGATACCACGATGCTCGGTGACTACGCCGCGCGGAACATCAACAACGAGCTGCGCCGGGTTCCGGGCGTCGGCAAGCTGCAATTCTTCTCGTCCGAAGCGGCGATGCGGGTCTGGGTCGATCCGCAGAAACTGGTGGGCTACGGACTGTCCATCGACGATGTGAGCAACGCCATTCGCGGGCAGAACGTGCAGGTGCCGGCGGGCAGTTTCGGCAGTACCCCGAGCAGTTCGCAGCAGGAGCTGACCGCCACTCTGGCGGTGAAAGGCACGCTGGATAACCCGCAGGAATTCGGTCAGATCGTCCTGCGCGCCAATAGTGACGGTTCGGCGGTAAAACTGGCGGATGTCGCGCGGGTGGAAATCGGTCAGGAAAGCTACAACTTCAGTTCGCGTCTGGACGGCAAACCGGCAGTGGCGGCGGCTGTGCAGTTGTCCCCCGGTGCCAATGCCATTCAAACCGCAACAGCGGTCAAGGAACGCCTGGCCGAGTTGTCGGCGTACTTTCCGGCGGACGTCGAATATTCCGTCCCCTACGACACTTCGCGGTTCGTCGACGTCGCCATCGAGAAGGTGATCCATACCCTGATCGAAGCCATGGTCCTGGTGTTCCTGGTGATGTTTCTGTTCCTGCAGAACGTGCGCTACACACTGATTCCGTCGATTGTGGTGCCGGTGTGCCTGGCCGGCACGCTGCTGATGATGTATCTGCTGGGCTTCTCGGTGAACATGATGACCATGTTCGGCATGGTGCTCGCCATTGGCATTCTGGTGGACGATGCCATTGTGGTGGTGGAGAACGTCGAGCGCCTGATGGCCGAGGAAGGCTTGTCGCCGGTGGAGGCGACGATCAAGGCGATGGGGCAGGTGTCGGGAGCGATTATCGGCATCACCCTGGTGCTGTCGGCGGTGTTCATGCCGCTGGCGTTCATGGCCGGTTCCGTGGGGGTGATCTACCAGCAGTTCTCGGTGTCGCTGGCGGTGTCGATTCTGTTCTCCGGTTTCCTCGCACTGACCTTCACCCCGGCGCTGTGTGCCACGCTGCTCAAACCGATCCCCCACGGACACCACGAGAAACGCGGTTTCTTCGGCGCCTTCAACCGTGGTTTTGCGCGCCTGACCGAGCGCTATTCGTTGCTCAACAATGCGCTGGTGGCACGCGCGGGGCGGATGATGCTGGTGTACGTCGGCATCATCGCCATGCTGGGCTACTTTTACTTGCGCCTGCCTGAGTCCTTCGTCCCGGTCGAGGATCAGGGCTACATGATTGTCGATGTCCAGTTACCGCCGGGCGCGGCGCGTACCCGCACCGATGCCACGGGCGAAGAACTGGAGCGCTTTCTCATGTCCCGCGAAGCCGTGGCCTCGACGTTCCTGGTGTCGGGCTTCAGTTTCTCCGGCATGGGCGATAACGCCGCGCTGGCGTTTCCGACTTTCAAGGATTGGTCGGTGCGCAGCAAGGAGCAGTCGGCCGAGGCGGAAACCAACGCGGTGAACGGCCAGTTTGCCGCGATCAACGACGGCACGATCATGGCGGTCCAACCACCGCCGATCGATGGTCTGGGCAACTCCGGCGGCTTTGCCCTGCGCTTGCAGGATCGCGCCGGACTTGGCCGCCAGGCGTTGCTTGACGCGCGCGATCAAATACTCGGGCAGGCCAACGGCAATCCGAAAATCCTTTACGCGATGATGGAAGGTCTCGCTGAATCGCCGCAACTGCGAATCGTGGTCGACCGGGACAAAGCGCGCACTCTCGGCGTCAGTTTCGAGTCCATCAACAGCACGCTGTCGTCGGCGTTTGGCTCGGCGGTGATCAACGACTTCACCAACGCCGGTCGCCAGCAGCGGGTGGTGGTGCAAGCCGAGCAGGGCGACCGGATGACCCCTGAAAGCGTACTCAAGCTCTACGTGCATAACAGCGCCGGCGACCTGGTGCCGCTCAGTGCCTTTGTCACCACCCATTGGGAGGAAGGTCCGGTGCAACTGGTGCGCTACAACGGCTACCCGTCGATCCGTATCGTCGGTGACGCCGGCCCCGGTTTCAGCACCGGTCAGGCGATGGCGGAGATGGAGCATCTGGCCTCGCAATTGCCGTCCGGGATCACCTACGAGTGGACCGGCCTGTCCTATCAGGAAAAGGTCTCCAGCGGCCAGGCGACGCAACTGTTTGCCCTGGCGATTCTGGTGGTGTTCCTGCTGCTGGTTGCGCTCTACGAGAGCTGGGCGATTCCGCTGACGGTAATGCTGATTGTGCCGATCGGCGCGTTGGGTGCGGTCCTGGCGGTGATGGTCGTGGGGCTACCCAACGACGTGTACTTCAAGGTCGGCCTGATCACCATCATCGGTCTGGCGGCGAAGAACGCGATCCTGATCGTCGAGTTCGCCAAGGAACTGTGGGAGAAGGGTTACAGCCTGCGTGACGCGGCCATCGAAGCGGCACGCTTGCGCTTCCGGCCGATCGTCATGACGTCCATGGCGTTCATTCTCGGCGTGGTGCCACTGGCTCTGGCGAGCGGGGCGGGGGCGGCTAGTCAACGGGCGATCGGCACCGGCGTGATCGGTGGCATGCTCAGCGCGACCTTGCTGGGTGTGCTCTTCGTGCCGATCTGCTTTGTGTGGGTGCTGTCATGGCTGCGCCGCAAACCTGCCACCCTCGAACAACCGGCCCTGGCCCAGGAGTGATTGCATGCGCATCTTTGCTTTTTCGACGCTGCTGATCGCTATGGCACTGGGCGGTTGCTCCCTCGCGCCGACTTACCAGCGTCCTGTGGCGCCGGTAGCCGACAGCTGGGCGCAAGAGGCCGCCAGACCGGGCAGTCCGATCAATGAACTGGCGTGGCAGACGTTTATCGTCGATCCCGATTTGCGCCGTCTGATTACCATGGCCCTGGACAACAACCGTTCGTTGCGCCAGACGCTGCTGGACATCGAACAGGCCCGGGCGCAATACCGCATCCAGCGGGCCGACCGGGTGCCGGGGCTGAACGCGAGTGCGTCGGGCAATCGCCAGCGCCTGCCGGCGGATCTGTCCAGCGATGGCCGATCTGGGGTGTCCAGCACCTATCAGGTTGGCCTGGCCCTGCCTGAGTACGAACTCGACCTGTTCGGCCGGGTGAAGAGCCTCAGCGACGCGGCGTTGCAGGAGTACCTCGCCACCGAGGAAGCCGCCCGTGCGGCGCAGATCGCCTTGATCGCCGAAGTCAGTCAGGCCTATCTGACCCATGATGGCGCCCAGCGCCGACTGGAGTTGACGCAACAGACCCTGATCAGCCGCGAATACTCGTTCGCCCTGATCAGCCAGCGCCGCGCGACCGGTACGGCCAGTGCGCTGGACTACCAAGAGGCGCTGGGACTGGTCGAGCAGTCTCGTGCCGAACAGGAAAGCAATCTGCGACAGAAGCAGCAGGCGCTCAATGCGTTGGTGTTGTTGCTGGGAACGAAGGACGCCGCGAAGTCGATCCCGCAAACCGTGCAGAAGCAACCGATGCTGGTTCAGGACATTGCGCCCGATACCACCTCGACGCTGATTGAGCGGCGTCCGGACATTCTTGCCGCCGAGCATCGCTTGCAGGCACGCAATGCCGACATCGGCGCGGCGCGTGCGGCGTTCTTTCCGCGCATCAGCCTGACGGGCAGCTTCGGCACTTCCAGTGCGCAGATGTCGGGGTTGTTCGACGGCGGTTCGCGTTCCTGGGCCTTTGTGCCGACGCTGTCGTTGCCGTTGTTTGACGCCGGGCGCAACAGCGCGGGCCTGAGCCTTGCCGAAGCCCGCAAGGACTCGGCCGTGGCGGCTTATGAGGGGACGATTCAGACCGCGTTTCGCGAAGTGGCCGATGCATTGGCGGCCACCGACACGTTACGCCGGGAGGAGGCGGCGCGACGCGCCTTGGCCGACACCAGCAGCGAAACGCTGAAGCTGGCCAAGGCCCGTTACGAGGGCGGTATCGACAGCCACCTGCGTTACCTCGACGCCCAGCGCACGCGCTTCGTCAACGAGTCGGCATTCATTGAGGTCAGCACGCAGCGGCAGTTGGCCCTGGTCGATCTGTTCCGTTCGTTGGGCGGCGGCTGGTCAGCCGAACGGCAGGTGCGATAGCAACGGGTTGGCGCATCCAGCCTGATTTCAGCCCCGTGGATCATTTGATCGCGGGGCTTTTTTTCGCCTGGATTTTACTGAGGACGGGCGGGACTGGCGGCGCCGTGCAAGAACATTTGCTCCAGCACATTGGCCGAATTAGCGCTGGCGGCACGTCCACGGCGTTCGGCATCGACCATGCCGAAAATCAGGGTCAGGAACAGTTCGCTGAACACTGCCGCCGTGATATCGATGCGAAATACGCCGAGCTGCTGACCACGCAAAAAAAATGCATCCAGCGCATCCACATAGGATTGCCAGCGATCGCCTTCGCCATTTGTCGGCAGGGTATCGGGGCGATACTGGAAGAGCAGGAACACCAGCATTTCACGGTGCGCCAGGTGCTCGTTGATCAGGCTGCGTAGCGCCGCCACGGGTTCACCGTGCAACAGATCGGTGGTGGCAATGATCTGGTTGAGCACCGTTTCGCCATGGCCCTCCATCATCTGCACCAGGTTGTCGCGGGTGCCGCAGAAGCGGTGCAGGGTGGCCTTGCTGACGCCGGCGGACTCGGCCAGTTCCTTGAGCGTCGCCCGTGGGCGATCAACGATGGCCAGGGCCAGCGCCTTGATGAGTCGTTCGTCTTGGGCAGTCAGGGACATCAATAGGTCTCGGCTCGAATTTCTATGGGACGCATTGTGCCGCAAAAGCTTGCGAGAACAATGAAAACGGCGAATCCGTATTGATTTTTACAGCCGTGAACACGGCACTTCGCAATCTGCACGGCTTCAATGAGCGTCGGCGGACGGTTGTCTGGGCGGCTGAACCTTGTGCATCAGCGGCACCAGCAAGGTGGCGACCACAAAGCACGACATGATCATCAGGAACGCGTCGGCATAGGTGAGCGTCTGCGCTTCCCGCCAGGTCAGAGCCCACAGTTGATGCAGTGCGGTCTGGCTGCCTTCGAGGCTGTTCTGGCCGAGCAATTGGGCATTCAGGGTCAGTTGGTCGAGCCAGGCATTCATGGTTTCGTTGCGGGTATTGAGGTGTTCGGCCAGCCTCAGGAAATGCAGGTTGGTGCGATCGTTGAGCACCGTGGCGCACGCAGCAATGCCAATGGCGCCACCCAGATTGCGCATCAGGTTGAACAGTCCCGAGGCAAGCTTGAGCCGGTCAGGGGCCAGAGATCCGAGGGTGAGGGTGACGACGGGCGGCACCGCCAGTTGTTGGGCGAAGCCGCGAATTGCCTGCGGCAACAGCAGCTCCTTGGCACCCCAGTCGTGGGTGATCGGCGAGAAATCCCACATCGACACGGCGAAGAGGGCCAGGCCCAGCATCAGGATCCAGCGCAGATCGATGCGGTTGGCCAGCAGCGCGTACACCGGGATCGCCAGCAACTGAAAGACGCCGGTGGAAAATACCGCCAGGCCGATGTCCAGCGATCCATATCCGCGAACACGGCCCAGAAACAGCGGCGTCAGGTAAATGGTGGCGAAAATGCCGATGCCGGTGATAAACGAGAACAGGCAACCGAGGGCGAAATTGCGATCACGCAAGGCGCGCAGGTCGACAATCGGTTCGGAAATCTCCAGGCAGCGCCAGATGAACAAGGCACCGCTGATGCCCGCGATCCAGGCAGTGGTGGCGATGGTGCTGTCGCTGAACCAGTTCCAGCGCGGGCCTTCTTCGAGGGTGTATTCCAGGCAACCGAGAAACACCGCCATCAGGATCATGCCGATGTAGTCGGCGCCCTTGAGCAAGGCCAGGTTGGGGCGGTCGACTTTCACCAGCATCGGCACGGCCAACGTCACGAACAAGCCCGGCACCAGGTTGATATAGAACAGCCAGTGCCAGGATGAAATGTCGGTGATCCAGCCACCGACCGCGGGGCCGAGGGTCGGGGCCAGCGAGGCAATGGCGCCGATGGTCGAGGCGGCGATCACCCGCTGTTTGCCGGTGAAGTACATGAATGCCGTGGTGAACACCAGCGGGATCATCGAGCCGCCCAGGAAACCCTGCAGGGCGCGGAAAGCAATCATGCTCTGGATGTTCCAGGCCAGCGCGCACAACAGGCTGGTCAAGGTGAAACCGGCTGCCGACGCCGCGAACAGCCAGCGCGTGCTCATCACTCGGGAGAGCCAGCCGGAGAGCGGGATCACGATGATCTCCGCGATCAGGTAAGCGGTCTGCACCCAGGCGGTGTCGTCCGCACCGGCCGACAGACCACCGCCGATGTCCTTGAGCGACGCGGAGACGATCTGGATGTCGATCAGGGCGATGAACATGCCCACGCACATGGTCGCGAAGGCGGCGACTTTTTGCGCCGTGGTCAGTGTCGGCAGTGGGCTGTTCATGGCTGGCCTGCCAGCGCCACTTCGTTGCGCGACGACGCATCATGAGTGTCTACCCGGACCACCACCGACAATCCCGGACGCAACGCACCCAGTTGAGCATCGACGGCGTCCAGACGTACGCGGACCGGCACGCGCTGCACGATCTTGGTGAAGTTGCCGGTGGCGTTTTCCGGCGGCAATATGCTGAACTGCGCGCCAGTGGCCGGTGCCAGGCTTTCAACGTGACCGTGAAACTCACGACCGGGCAAGATATCGGCACGGATGCTGACGCTTTGGCCTTCCTGCATATGCGCCAGTTGGTCTTCCTTGAAGTTGGCGTCGATCCACAGTCCCTTCGCCGGGACCACCGAAATCAGTTGGCTACCCGCTGCGGCATAGCTGCCGACCCGCACGCGACGGTTGCCGACATACGCATCGACAGGGGCGCGCAACTCGGTGTAGCCGACGTTCAGCAGCGCCTGTTCGCGTTCGGCTTGCGCCTGCTGCAAGGCCGCGCGGGCCTGGCCGCGCTGGCTTTCGATCACTGCCAGTTGCCGGCGGGCCGCCAACAGCCCGGCTTCTGCACGAGCGCGATCGGCCCGGGCGGTTTTCCAGGTGGCGTCGACCCGCTGGGCACTTTCGACCGAGACGGCCTGGCTGCGGACCAGATTTTGATAGCGCGCGTGGTCATCCCCGGCGCGTTTGGCTTCCGCGTCCGACGCATCGATCTGCGCCTTGGCCTGATCGATCACCGCTTGTTGCAATTGCTCGGTCGCATCGAGGTTGATCAGGCTGGCCTGTTGCGCCGCGACGGCGCCATCGGCCTTGGCCAGTGCTGCGCGATAGTCGCGCACATCGATCCGAGCGAGCAGATCGCCGGCTTTGACAAACTGGTTGTCCTGCACCACCACTTCACTGATGTAGCCCGGCACCTTGGCACTGATGACCGTGACATCGGCGCCGACATAGGCATCGTCGGTGTCTTCGATGAAGCGATTGACCGACCACCAGTGGCCGCCGTAACCGACGGCACCGATGATGGCGAGGGCCAACAGCCCGAGTTTCAAGGCTTTTTTGGAGCGGGCGGGGTGAGCGGCCTGTACGACTTCGGGGCTGACTTGAGTGTTCATGGCGATGACCTTTGCGGGACGTTAATGGGGGAAGTGGCTGATCAAGGCATCAGCCTCGCGATAGGCCTGACCGGTGCGCACACGCCATTTGGCCAATTCGTCGGCGTCCTGCGACACATGCACCCGGTGGCCCTCGCGGGCGATGGGCTTGCCGGTGTTGGCGTCCATCAACACCAGATCCACAGGTTTGCCAGTGGCTTCGTCGGCCAGGAAAACCTTGTCCGAGCCGCTGGTGTGGCGGGCGCCCCAGGCCATCAGGGTGAGGATGACCGGGCGTAGATCACGGCCTGCTTCGGTGAGGAGGTACTCGTAACGGGGCGGGTTGTCCTGATAAGGACGGCGTTCGAGCAAACCGGCGGCGGTCAGTGCTCCGAGGCGGCGGGTCAGGGTGTTCGACGCGATACCGAGGCTGTTGAGGAAATCGTCGAAACGGCGCAGACCGTAGAAGGCATCACGCAGGATCAACAGGCTCCAGCCGTCACCAATGTGCTCAAGGGCATGGGCAACCGGACAAGGCATAGGTTGAAAGCTGGCTCTTTTCATCGGGCTTCTCCACAGTCAGCGGTGAAATATTATGCAAATAATATTACATAGATAATTTCATCATGGAAGTGACTTTTCTAAAGCGTCGATGCCGGTCATCGGTTCGTGCTCGAACTCAATTTCGGAGGGGGAGGGAAGCTCGATGGAGTAACGAGCAAGCAAAAAAAAGCCCCGCAACCAAAGGGCGCGGGGCAACAAATCGCCGACGATGCGGGGAGGGGCCGTATCAGCGATCCACCGATTCGCCGTGCGGTTGACGCAAGTAGTGCTTCTCAATGGTATGGCGGGTTGAGGAAATGATTTCCTTGCGGGTCTGCTCCTTCGCCACGACGCGGGACAACATCAAGGCACCCACACATTGAGCGAGAATGGCCCAGGCAGCCTCCGGATCGTCGACACGTCTGGCCCAGGCCTGCTGAATGTGTTTCAACCCTTTCTCGACCGTCTGGCGCACTTCGGGTTCGGCGCGTGCGATCTCTGCGCCCAATGCGGGAAGCACGCACCCCTCATCGGGATGAAGCGAGTGAAAGGTGCTCAGGTAGGTGCGCAAACATTGCTCCAACTGCTCCCCTGACTGGTTTTGATCGCCAGCCAGCATTTCGGTGCTGTTTCGGATCTCGTCTTCAATCACCGCCTGGAACAGTGCCTGCTTGGAGGGGAAGTGGCTGTAGAAAGCACCGCCCGTCATGCCGATGGCGGACATCAACGCGTCAACGCCGGTCGTGCCGAAACCGCCTTTCTTGGTGATGGCTCGTGCGGTTTCAAGCAGTCTGGATCGTGTCTCTTCCTTGTGCGTTTTGGAGTAGCGCATGGGTGGATCTCAGCGATGGATTGACATGCGGCGGAGCTTAGCATGTCGCTCGTTTAGTAAACGATCACTCAGACTCTTCAGTCAGTGCGAAATGAGCCCGTGATCGATCGCGTATTTGACCAGCGCCGCCGGTTTGTCGATGTTGAGTTTGCGGCGAATGCTCAGGCGATGGGTTTCCACGGTGCGCACGCTGATGTCCAGTTCCCGCGCCATTTCCTTGTTGTTCAACCCTTGCGCCATCTTCGACAGCACCTGGCGTTCCCGAGGCGTCAGCTCGCTGTCGCTGTTCTTGTCGGCAATCAGCCTTTGCGCGATTTCGGCGCTGTAGAACGTACCGCCGCTGGTGATGGCTTCGATGGCCGCAAGGATTTCTCGCGACGGCGCATTCTTCAGCACATAGCCGCTTGCACCTGAGCGCAGGGACTCACTCACGTATTCATGATTGTCGTACATGCTCAGGACCAGCACTTTGAGCGACGGGTACTGGCTGCGCAGCACACGGGTCAGCACCAGGCCATTCATGTCGCGCAGGCTGATGTCCACCAGCAGCAGGTCCGGTTGGCAGCGTCCGACCATTTCGATCGCCTCGGCGCCACTTTCGGCTTCGCCCACCACTTCCAGAGGCGGCATGACCGCCAGCAGGGCCTTGATGCCGTCGCGGACCAGAGAGTGGTCGTCAACCAAGGCGACGCGGATAGGAGAGGGCAGGTTCATTGCGGTATTCACTCTTATTGTTTTGGGAGGCGTCAGGATTTGTCGACGGAAGGGTTCATGGGCAGCAGCACGTCCAGCTCACTGCGCCCCGGCGTCGAAATCAGATCGAAGCGACCGCCAAAGTGCTCAACCCGCTCGCGCATGTTGCGCAGCCCGATTCCGGCATGGCGCCGTTGGACCTGAGCGACGTTGAAACCCACACCATCATCGACCACGGTCAGGCGAATGTTGTCGTCCGTGCCGTGCAGGGTAATGGAAACGTTTTTTGCCTGTGCATGGCGTTCGATGTTGGTCAGACACTCCTGCACGATGCGGAACAATGACACCGCTGCGCCATCGACCAGATGACAATCGAATTCGTTGTCGTTGTAGGTCACCGCAAGGCCGCTGCGCTGCTCGAATTCCGCCGCCAGCTGGCCGATGGCCGCCGACAGACCCAGGGTGTCGAGCAACGAAGAACGCAAGTCGTGAGACAGGCTGCGCACTTCTCCAATCGCTTCGCCAAGCCGCTCGGTGGCATTTCTCAAAATCGTCAGGCCATTGTCCTGTCCCTTCTCCAGCACATGGCTGGCCAGTTCGAACTGAAACTTGATCGAGACCAGTACCTGGCTGATGCCGTCGTGCAACTCGCGGGAGACCCGTGAACGTTCCTCCTCTTGCAGACTGACGATGCGCTGCGTCAGACGCTGCAGTTTCTTGTCCGCCAGACGGTGCTCGCTGACGTTGAGGGTAATCCCGGTGGCGAACACGAACAGTACGGCAACGAGGGCGACAACGCCTATCGCCATCATGGTTTTGCGAATGCCCATGGCCACTTCGGTACGCGCTTGCTGAGTGGCGCGCTCGACGTCTTCAATGTAGATGCCGGTGCCCAGCATCCAGCCCCAGCGATCGAGCATGACCACATAGGCGAGCTTGTCGGTGACCTGGCCGGAGGAGGGCTTGTTCCAGGCGTAGCGTTGAAAGCCTTCGCCGGATTGAGCGCTCTTGAGCAACGCCTGAATCACCGGTAAACCGTGTGGGTCCTTCATGTCCCACAGGTATTGGCCCACCAGTTCCGACTGGCGGGCGTGCATCAGGCTGCGGCCTTCATGGTCGTAGACGAAAAAGTAACCGTTGATGCCGAAGCTGAGCTTGCGCAGTTCTTCCAGCACTTGTTGCTGGGCATGGGCATCGCCGCGCCCATCGTCATACAGCGGCGCAATCAGGCTCTGCGCCATTTCCACGTAGTTTTTCAGCTCCGCGCGCTTGCTCGCCAGAATGCTGTCTTCAATCAGTTGCGCCTGCTGATCGCCCAACTGGCGGTTGAGGGAAATCACCAGCCCACAGATCACCGCAATCGCCAGTACGAGCGGCAGAATTCCAAGGGCGACGATTTTGTGTTTGAGCTGCATGGGGGCTCCTGTCCGGGGCGATGGCTCGGCATCATATGTCAAAAGATACGCCCGGCCTTAAACATTGGCGGACGGAATGACTGACGGCTCGAAACGATCCGTTGAAGCGCAAAACCGGCACCCGCGTGGCATCTACGTAGAACTACGTAGGTGGCGCGTACGTAGTAACGCGGATTTCTTTGATGACAGGATGCGCAGATATTGGGCCAGCTCCGCATCGCGGACACAATTATAAAAATTACCGCCGCAGCCCCTGGTTGTCGGCAGGAGACAAGCTATGCCCCGTCTGGCTAAACACCTCGCCTGGTTTGCCGTGGCTGTCCTTGGAGCGATTGCGCTGAGTGTCGTGGCCCTGCGCCGCGGCGAAGCGATCAACGCCCTCTGGATCGTAGTCGCAGCAGTCGCTATCTACCTCGTTGCCTACCGCTACTACAGCCTGTTCATCGCCAATAAAGTGATGCAGCTGGACCCCAATCGAGCCACGCCCGCCGTACTCAACAACGACGGTCTGGACTACGTTCCAACCAACAAACACGTTCTTTTCGGTCACCATTTCGCGGCCATCGCTGGCGCGGGTCCGCTGGTCGGTCCGGTTCTGGCGGCGCAGATGGGTTATCTGCCCGGCACACTCTGGCTGATCGCCGGCGTGGTGCTGGCGGGCGCGGTTCAGGACTTCATGGTTCTGTTCATGTCGACCCGGCGCAACGGCCGCTCCCTTGGCGACATGGTGCGCGAAGAAATGGGCCGCATCCCTGGCACCATCGCGCTGTTCGGTTGCTTCCTGATCATGATCATCATCCTCGCGGTGTTGGCGCTGATCGTGGTCAAGGCGCTGGCCGAGAGCCCATGGGGCATTTTCACGGTGATGGCGACCATCCCGATCGCGATGTTCATGGGCGTCTACATGCGCTACATCCGCCCGGGCCGCATCGGCGAAATCTCCATCATTGGTGTGCTGTTGCTGCTGGGTTCGATCTGGCTGGGCGGGCAGGTGGCCGCCGATCCGGTGTGGGCCAAGGTGTTTACCTTTACCGGTATCCAGATCACCTGGATGCTGATCGGTTATGGTTTTGTAGCTGCGGTGCTGCCGGTGTGGCTGATTCTGGCCCCGCGTGACTACCTTTCCACGTTCCTGAAAATCGGCACCATCGTTGCCTTGGCAATCGGCATTCTGGTGACCATGCCCGAGCTGAAAATGCCGGCGCTGACCCAGTTCGTCGACGGCACTGGCCCTGTGTGGAAGGGCGGTCTGTTCCCGTTCCTGTTCATCACCATTGCCTGCGGTGCGGTATCGGGTTTCCACGCGCTGATTGCTTCTGGCACGACGCCGAAGTTGCTGGCGAGTGAAGGACATGCCCGTTATATCGGTTACGGCGGCATGCTGATGGAATCGTTCGTGGCAATCATGGCCATGGTCGCCGCGTCGGTGATCGATCCAGGTGTGTATTTCGCCATGAACAGCCCGGCCGCCGTGGTCGGTGCCGACGCCGTTGCCGTTGCGCAGACCGTCAGCAGCTGGGGCTTCGCCATTACCCCGGATGCCCTGCAAGCCGTGGCTCACGACATCGGCGAAACCACCATCCTGGCCCGTGCCGGCGGTGCGCCGACCCTGGCGGTCGGTATCGCGCAGATCCTGCACCACGTACTGCCGGGTGAGAACACCATGGCGTTCTGGTATCACTTCGCAATCCTGTTCGAAGCGCTGTTCATCCTCACCGCTGTCGACGCCGGTACTCGTGCTGGGCGTTTCATGCTGCAGGATTTGCTCGGCTCTTTCGTACCAGCGCTGCGCCGTACCGAATCCTGGACCGCCAACCTGATCGCGACCGCTGGCTGCGTGGCGATGTGGGGTTATCTGTTGTATCAAGGCGTGATCGATCCACTGGGCGGCATCAATACCCTGTGGCCGCTGTTCGGTATCTCCAACCAGATGCTGGCCGGTATCGCGCTGATGCTCGGCACTGTCGTGCTGATCAAAATGAAACGCGAGCGTTACGTGTGGGTCACCTTGCTGCCGGCGGCCTGGCTGCTGATCTGCACCACCACCGCAGGTTTCATCAAGCTGTTCGACGCCAACCCGGCAATCGGCTTCCTGGCCCTGGCCAAGAAGTACAGCGATGCCCTGGCCAATAATCAGGTGCTGGCGCCGGCTAAAAGCATCGATCAGATGCAGCACGTGATCTTCAATGCCTATACCAACGCAACCCTGACGGCGCTGTTCCTGTTCGTGGTGTTCAGCATCCTGTTCTTTGCGCTCAAGGTCGGTGTCGCGGCCTGGGGCAAAAAAGAGCGGACGGACAAAGAAGCGCCATACCAGGCCGTACCGGATGCCTGATCATGTTCAATGACCTCAATCGACTCGGCAAATACCTCGGTCAGGCCGCGCGCCTGATGGTGGGGATGCCTGACTACGATAACTACGTCGAACACATGCAAAGCAAACACCCGGACAAGCCGTTGATGGACTACGAGGCGTTCTTCCGGGAACGCCAGGAGGCCCGATACGGTAGCAAGGCCGGGCCTAAGTGTTGCTGATCCGCTGAGCGGGTAGTGAAATCTGATGCGGGAGCCGATGTAAGTCGCTCCCGCATTTTTTGTGTTCTTATGGGACGGAGAAAAAAGATCAGGGTAAAGACACGGTTCCCACCCTTATTTCTTTAAAAATAAACAGTCACATATTGAATAGCAAAATTTCATATGCCATTTCTTTGACATTGCTCTTGATGCCCGCTTGACTTGCAGTCAGATTTATAGAAAGAAGCTTCTCCAAAGATCGAAAGTTTGATGTCCAAACCTAGAATCCAATCTAGGGGTTATTAATAAATAGTTTATGCAGAAGAGCTAAAAAGCTAGCCGTAGTCCCGTTGATTCAAGCGGTTCAAGAGGGCACGAAATCTTATTTGTCCTGCATTCTGATTACTACAATATTGGCATAGCTTACGACTTAACCCTGATCCGATAATTGGTTCTGGAGGTCAATCTCATGCCTGTCGTAGAACCCATCACGAATAATCCCGACCCGGACAAGCCCACGCCAGTGCGCGAGAGTATGGCGCTTGCACTTTCCGGGGGCGGGTATCGCGCAATGCTGTTCCATACGGGAACTCTGTGGAGACTGGGTCAGCTCGGCTTTTATCAGAATCGCCCGTTTGACCGAATGGACGCCAACGGCGATCTAGTGAGTGCAGGCAAGCTGGAACGGATATCGAGTGTTTCAGGTGGTTCGATTGTTTCTGCGAAATTGGCATTGGAGTTCGCTTCGCTTGAAAACCTCAATCCGGTTGAATTCGACAATGTGTACCGAAAACTCGTCGTAGACCCGATACGCCATTTGGCAGAGACCACTCTCGCAGGAATGTCGGTCGAGGGGGTTTTCAAGGTCATCAAAGACATAGTGATGCCCGGAGAAGTAAACGCGCATGTCGCCAAGGCACTTGATGATGCGCTGTATCAGGGAAAGAAACTCCAGGATCTCCCTGACCGCATGCGCTTTATCTTTAATGCTTCGAATTTGCAGTCGGGTGCAGTCTGGCGTTTTTCGAGACCCTATATGGGTGACTGGAAAGTGGGAAGGGTTATGAACCCGAAGTTTTCGGTAGCCCGGGCGGTCGGTGCATCTGCTGCATTTCCGCCGATTCTGGCACCCGCAACCCTGACTCTTCAGAACAGTGATTTTGATCAGGATAAAGAAAAGTCCTTTCTGCGGCATGCACCCTATACAACTTCTATAGCCCTCGCTGATGGCGGGGTCTACGATAATCTCGGATTGGAGACCTGTTACAAATCCTTCCAGACCCTGTTTGTCAGTAACGCTGGGAAACCTTTTTCCGAGCAACCCGAAATTTCCGCTAATTGGGTTTCTTTGGGTAGTCGCTGTCTCGACGTAATGGATAACCAGGTATTGAGTCTCAGGAAGCGTTTGTTGATTCAGGCGTATAAGGATCGCGAGCGATATGGCGCCTTTTGGGATATCAAGCAGGATATCGGGGTGCATAACCTTCCCGATTGTCTGCCTTGCCCATACGACAGCACACGCAAGCTGGCTCAAGTACCCACAGACCTAGCAGCCAAAGACATTGAAACCCAGAAGCGCCTGATCAACTGGGGCTATGCGGTTGCCGATGCTGCGATACGTGCTCACTTCAACAGGAGCTTGCAACCTCCTGCGAACTTTCCCTACCCAGAGATCGGTGTATGAGTCATTCAACTTTCTCCATAACGCTGATGCCCGCCAGGGAAGGTGATTGCCTTTGGATTGAATATGGCGATGCTGCGTCACCTCATCGAGTATTGTTCGATATGGGACGCCAAAACACCTACGCACACATCAGGCAGCGGTTTGAAAAACTGAGCCAGGATCAGCGTGAGTTTGAATTGCTGGTGATTTCACATATCGACCGTGACCATATCGAGGGTGCCCTGGCATTTTTCGCCGATCCTCAACAACCGGTCGGATTCAAGGAAATATGGTTTAACGGATATCGGCATCTGGCTCCGGCCAGTATGGAGTCCTTCGGTGTTCTCCAGGCTGAGGCCCTATCAGGTCACCTGAAAGACCTGGGTCCAGCCTGGAACCGCCAGTTTAACTCGGGTGCTGTCGTCTGTGATAAAGAGGGCGCTCTCCCCGTGGTCCAACTGGCAGGCGGCCTGAAACTGACGTTGGTTTCTCCGACAAGGGCCAAACTGGACGCGCTCGAGAAAGAGTGGGCGAGCGAATGTCTCAAGGCAGGCATCGTACTTCCGGAAACATACGAGGCTGACCCGACGGAAGATGAGGCGTACGGCGCCCCGAACATAGATTTGCTGGCCAATGAGATGTTTATCAGCGATACCGCTGTTGCCAACGGCAGCAGCATCGCCTTCATTGCCGAGTTCGAAGGGGTGTCGATCCTGCTCGCTGCGGACGCGCACCCAGACGTGCTGATCGAATCATTGGGCAAACTGGTGGCTGGAACAGGCGCTGAAAGAGTGCGCCTGGACGCCGTCAAGGTTTCTCATCATGGCAGTTCGCACAACACCTCCAACGAATTGCTGGCTCTGATCGACTGCCCCAAGTGGCTGGTTTCGACCAACGGAAGTTACTTCAAACACCCATCACCTTCGACGATTGCGCGTCTGATCAAAATGGGTAATGCCAAAGAAATTGTCTTCAACTATCGATCGAGCGAAACCGCTCCTTGGGATAATCAGGCGATGAAGAGCCAGCGAAGTTTCACCACTCGTTTTCCTGATAAAAACCAGCCGGGTGAGATAAAGGTCGAGTTATTGCCGTAGTCAACCATAGCGCCATCGAGGTTCGATCATGACCCTGATGTATGAAAGCCAGGACTACCAGAATAATCCAGATGCGCCGGGCACCCATGCCTTGATCGTTGGCATCGGCAATTACCCATATCTCTTGGGTGGCGCGGAGGAAACACCCAATGCGCTCCCTTTGGCACAGCTCACGTCCTCGCCTGTTTCCGCTCGTGCGGTGGCCGACTGGGTGCTGGGCATCAATATGTTTGCTGGTCATCCTGAGGCGAGACTTAATAATCCCGCTGCCCCTCTGGCAACCGTTGATTTACTGGTTTCAGAGGCATCACCACCAATAAATGCTGTGTCGATCCCGACCATGGCCAATCTGACAATGGCCATCCGCCAATGGGTTACGCGCTGCAATACTCACCCCGACAACGTCGCATTTCTTTACTTGTGCGGACACGGTTTGAAAGTGCGCGATCTGGTACTGCTGGCCAGTGACTTTGGCAAGCCGGGAGAGCTCAGCATCTGGAATCAGACCCTGAGTCTGGACTCCATACGGCTGGGAATGCGCAAATGCAGCGCCCAGTCGCAGTTCATGTTCTTCGATTGTTGTCGTAGCTACCCTGTTGCCTTTACCGATATTTATGCGACCGGGACCCAGATGTTCGATGCCTTGATGGACCATGCTGACAATCGAAACTATCTGGCAATGAACTCGACGCTCGAAGGCTCGCAGGCATTCGGTACTGCTGGTGAGCCCTCACACTTCACCAAGGCATTGCTCGATGGCTTGAGTGGTTTTGCATCAGAAAACCGCGGGGGAGGATGGGTCGTAACAAACAGCAGCCTGGCGAGTGCAACGCATCGAATCATGCGCTTCGACGCCGGCGCTTCGGTGAACAGGCAACTGGTAGTTTCCGAGGCACCCGGTGATGCAATTCTTCATGTGCTCAGGGGACTACCGAGAGTCAAGACTCGTGTGCAGTGCCTGCCACCCGTTCCAGTGGTTCCCGTCACTTACCAACTCAAACGCTCGGGGCTTGTACACCACGAAGCTATAAACCAGCCATTGCGGGCCGATATCGAGCCAGGAGAGTGGCGTGTCGAAATGGGAGTCGGGAATCAATGGACGCAGCATGATCAAATGATTTATCCGCCGACTTGTGATCACCCGTTCAAATATCCGTGAGATTCTGCGCATGGCCATCATCAATCTGGTAATCGATCTGCCGCCATCTTTTCAGGACAAGTTCGTCGCCACTTGGGACATTATTAACGCCAATATGGAAATCTGCGCCCGGGGGGCGTTCTTTTCAGAAAGCACGGCTTCGCTACGCTGGCAACTGCCTGGGCGATATTGGGCGCGCGTCCACCTGCCTAATGGTGAATCTCAGTCGCGTGCGTTCGAGCTGACGGGAAACGATGAACCCGTTGAGGTCAGATTCCCACAAAACATGGTTGTCCAGCATGAGTGGTTGGGTTGGGCAAGCATCGGGGAGTCCTCGGAGCTGGTGCAACAGGGTTTCAATGGACCGGTCATGGACGATTTGTGGACCCGTGCATGGACATACAGCCAAGAACAATGGAGTCCATCTCTTGAGGCTGTCGATGCAGTCGTCAATCACGATACGGGGCTGTACCAGCTGGAGCTGGATTCATCATGCCAGGATCCCTTGATGTTGGAGATTGGCGGCCCCGATATCGCCACACGTTTTGTGGTAATACCACAGCAAGGTTTCTCCCGACTTCTGATCATCACCAAACCCGCCACCAATTTGTCGGAACCCGCGGATGACCGGATTGAGGTGGCGGTGTCGTTGCGCAACTCCGTCGCCGACAATCTGATTCGATTCCTGACTGCGTCACAGTCCGGCACGGATCAGGTTTCAGACCAGGATCTATTGGAAAAATGCAAGGAGTTGCTGAACCAGAAGGCTCAGGATCCTCTCGCAGCTATCGTCGGTGGTTATTTCATATTGCAACATCGGCGCGATGTTCCGATTGAATGGTTGAACAGACTAGCGCTACTGACGCCGTGGATGGCCGATGGATACATACAATATGCCAACGCGTTGTTGCTTGTTGAGGGCATCCGCAATGTGCCGATGGCCGTGCAGGCCTTGATACAGGCTTCCAGTCGTGGATATCCATTGTTCCGCCGCGGAATGCGCCTGTTCCTGGATACACTGCGTATTCTCGAGTCCGTTAAGGCAGTCGAACAAAACCACCGACTGATGAAGCAGGCAGAGCTTTATGCGCAAGTATTAGCGGCGGATACCCGTCAGAGCGCATTCACATCATTCTATGGGACGAGCCCGAATAGTCCGGTCAAACCAACCTCGCCACCAGACGCTGTTAAAACCCAACTCTCGTCCGGGATAGCAGAGATCTTTGGACTCGGAAAAATTCTGTTTGGCGATAGTCTTCGCAAAAAGTGAAACGACAAATGTGTTTCAGGCTGCTCGCGAATATCTATGAAGTTCTCGCGATCCGAGCCCAAATAATCGAGCAACAAGCAAGCCGTCTCTGCGCCGGTTTGCCTGTTGCTTCGAGTCACGCAAATCGAGCGCTCAGAGCGCAGCCTTCACCTGCAATCCCACCACCAGTGCATTGTCGATGTCCTGCCCGGAAAACGCGCCCGGTTCGATGATGTATTGCACATTCGGACGCAGCGTCAGCCAGGGGGTGGCTTGATAGCCGTAACCGAGTTCGACCAATTGTTCCGCACTGTCCAGGTTCGGGAATGCAGCGCCATTGGCCAGCGCGGCGTCTTGTTGCACATCGCGACTGTGCGGGTTGGGCACGGCGCGGCCATAACCTAAAGCAACCGTGTCACGCGGGCGGCCTTCGAACGGTTTGTACAAAACCACGCCGGTGCCGTACCACTTGCTGAACGGCGAAGCTGCTTCGCTCGCGGCCGAGTATTGGCCGAAGGCGTGCAGGCTGCGCCCCTCGGACGTCGGCGAACGCCAGACCGCCTGATCGATCAGCAGATAATGACCGCCGCGCCCGGATACGTCCTTATCGCTGCCGATGCGTTTTACGTCGGAGCTGTCGTAGTAATAACCGAGCTTGTATTCGCCGGGCAGGCTGCCGGCGTGCTTGTACACCAGTTCGATCGGAACCACGGTGCCGGTGGTGTGTTTCGGTCCCAGGTGCCAGGCACGGCTGGAATTACCATTGCTTTCAGGATCGACGTTGAAGGCGGCCACACGCAGTTGCCAGGCGGACGACAGGTCGTATTTGACCCGCACACCGAGGCGGGCATTGGGGTAGTTGGTCCAGCCGCTGCCACCGGACATGTTTAACGGATGGCCGCAGAACCCGGCGTTCATGAAGTTGCAGAGAATGCCACTGTCGAGGCCGCCGAGGTCGTTGCCCATGGCCATGTAGCCGAGCTTGACGTTGAGCGCCGGGGTGAACAGCGTGCGCTCGTAGCTCAGTTCGGTCAGGCGGGTATAGAGGCCGCCGTAGTTTTCCTGGATCGGCAGACGGTTGCCGACCAGGTCTTCCGAGGCGCTGTTGCCGCGTCGGTCGTTGATGGTGAGCTGGATCTTGCCGGCGTTGTCCACGCCATACAGTTTGCTCAGGTCGAATTGCGCGCCGAGCTTGATGTTCTGCGAGTAGCGCGCCGAGCGGTGCAGACCGCCGTCGGCGTTGTAGGCAGTCTCGCCGCTGTAGTCACCGGTGAATTTGATGCCGTCTTCGTCGAGCTGGTGGCGCAGTCCGCCCCAGTCGCCGGTCAGGGTATTGCGGGTGAACAGATTCGAATCGGTATCGGCGAAGGCGGGCAGGGCGGCGCTGCAAGTGAGACCGAACAGCACGCCGGTGAAAACGCCGGAATGAGTAAAGCGAACAGCCAATGACATGTAAAAACTTCCTGCTGAAATCTTGGGCATAGACAGAAAACGACGCGGCACCCGAAGGTGCCGCGCACAAGTGCAATGAAGAAGGGCGGCGGTTTACGGCAAGGCGTAAGCCATCACGTAGTCGCCGCGATCGGTCGACTGACGGGCACCACCGGCAGTGATGACGACGTATTGCTTGCCGGTTTTCGGCGACACATAAGTCATCGGGCCACCCTGACTGCCCACCGGCAGACGCGCTTTCCAGACTTCTTCGCCATTGCCACTGTTGAAGGCGCGCAGGTAGAAGTCCTGAGTGCCGGCGATGAAGATCAAGCCACCCTGAGTCGACAGGGTGCCGCCGAGGGTCGGCAGACCGATTTTGATCGGCAGGTGCATGCGGATACCCAGCGGGCCGGTGTCTTCAACGGTGCCGACTGGAACTTGCCAGGCGACTTTTTGAGTCTTCATGTCGATGGCGGTCAGCGTGCCGAACGGTGGTGCCTGGCACGGAATGCCGGCAACCGACAGGAAGCGGTTCTTGTTCACCGCGTAAGGCGTGCCTTTCAGCGGCACGGCGCCCATGCCGGTGTTCAGTGCTTCGCCGCCGGAGGTGGCCTGGCCCTTGTTCTGCGACGCAATCATCTGAATCCACAGGCCCAGACGCATGTCGTTGACGAAGATGAAACCGTGTACCGGGTCGGTGGAGATGCTGCCCCAGTTCATGCCGCCCAGCGAACCCGGGAAACTCAGCGATTTGTCGGTGCCCGGTGCGGTGTACAGGCCGTCGTAGCGCATCGATTTGAAATCGATTCGGCACAGCAGTTGGTCATACGGCGTCGCACCCCACATGTCCGATTCGGTCAGGTGCTGGGCACCGATCTGCGGCATGCCGACCGATTTCGGCTGGGTGGGCGAGTAAGGTTCGTTAGGGATGTTGGAGGCCTTGACCGGCACTTCCTTAACGTCGGTCAACGGTTTGCCGGTGGCGCGATCGAGCACATAGATTTGCCCGGCCTTGGTGCCGATCACCAGCGCCGGTATGGTTTTACCGTCCTTGGTGAAGTCGATCAGGCTTGGCTGCATTGGCAGGTCGAAGTCCCAGAGGTCGTTGTGGACGGTCTGGTACACCCACTTTTCTGCGCCACTGGTGGCGTCCAGCGCCAGGATCGAGGCGCCGTAGGTGTGATCAAGCTTGCTGCGCTCGACACCATAAATGTCGGTGGACGAGCTGCCCATTGGCAGGAACACCGTGTTGGTCGCCGGATCATAGGACATCGGCGCCCAGCTGTTCGGCGTGCTGCGCACATAAGTGCTGCCGTCGGCCGGTGCGTTGCGATCCTGCGGGTTGCCCGGGTCGAACGCCCAGCGCATGGCGCCAGTGACGACGTCGAAACCACGAATCACGCCGCCGGGCATGTCGGTTTGCACGTTGTCGGCGACGCGACCGCCCACCACCACGGTGGTGCCCGCCATCAGTGGAGCGGACGACAACTGGTAGTAGCTGTCCGGGACATCGCCCAGACCGGCCTTCAGATCCACCTGGCCGTTGTGGCCGAAACCCTGGCAGAACTCGCCGGTGTCGGCGTCGACCGCGATCAGACGCGCATCAATGGTGTTGGTCAGCAAACGGCGTTGGCAATTGGCGGCCGGCGCGGGTTTGGCTTCGATGATGGTCGAGTTGCTCGGCTGAGCGATTGCCTTGGTGGCATCGAAGTAAGCCATGCCACGGCAACGCTGCCAGACTTTCGACTGGGCATTGATCGGGTTTTTCCAGAGTTCCTTGCCAGTGTCGGCATCCAGCGCAATCAGGTTGTTATGCGGGGTGCAGATGAATACCTTGTTGCCGATCTGTAGCGGGGTGAGCTGGTCTTCGGCACCATTGCCATCGCTCTCGGCGACGTCACCGGTGTGGTAGGTCCACGCCACCTGCAGCTTGTCGACGTTGCTGCGGTTGATCTGATCCAGCGCGGCAAAGCGGCTGCCGCCTTCGGTATTGCCGTAATGCGCCCAATCCTTCTGTGCCTTTTCCGGTTCGACCGGAGTGAGGGCAGGGCTGGTGCCAGTGGCGGCAACGGTCGGGTGGGCGACAAACATGTTGCCGGCGGCCACGGCGATCGCTACGGCCAGCACGGCGGCAACGGCATAAGCGCCACGACCCGGCACACCGCCGTTGGCACGCTTGAGCAATGGGTAGACCAGCGTCACCGCCAGGCCCACGACGCTGAACATGAACAGGCGCGAGAACACCGGCCAGAACACCAGCCCGGCGTCGCTCACCGCCCAGATCGCCGTACCCAGCAGAAATACGGCGAACAACCAGGCGCCGGCCGGCTTGCAGCGAGCGATCAGCAAACCGGAAATGGCCATGACCAGACCACCCACCAGGAAGTACCACGACCCTCCCAGACTGACCAATTTCACGCCGCCAGCGGCCAGTGCCAGGCCGAGGAGGGCGATGACCACGCCCAGCCCCACCAGAATGAATGTTGATATGCCCGAGAGGCGTTGACTCTGCTTCACGTTGAATGTCCCGTTGAAATGAGGCGGGCATTATATAGATAGGTAACTACCTAGTTAAATCACTAATTCAGCATGAAGCGTAGTTGGCTGCCCGAAGGCTTGCCAGAACGAGCACGGGCTTGCGTCTCGGGGATTCGCGGGGATTTCTGCAGCGTTTGAAAAAGTGGCTTTTTTGTCAGGAAGGGGAAGAGTTTTGACAGGTATGGATTTTGGCGGATGCAGGTTAGCCCTCCAAACTTCAAGGCGCGGAGGACACTTCCTGAGTGTTAACGACGCGCGAAATGCTGTTGCGGTGCCAGAAAGGCATCATGGAAATACGTACGGAACGCCTGCATCGCCGGACTGAACTCTCGCTCGCGATGCCACGCCAGGCCGACACTCATCGCGGTCACCTTGTCAGTGATCGTCAGCGTTTCGATGCGCTTGCCTTCCAGCGACCAGGGGCGGTGCACGAGGTCCGAAAGGATTGCCACGCCACTGCCATTGGCGACCATGCTGCGCACGGCTTCCACCGAGCTGGTCCGAACTCTGACGTTCGGCTGCTGGCGGGCGTTTTCCCAATACCGCATGGCGCTTTGTTCTGCCTCGTCAACGGTCAGCAGGATGAACGGTTCTTTCGCCACGTCGGCAAGACTGACCGCCGAACGCTCGCACAGCGGATGGTGGCTGGGCAGCCATAACCGGCGTTCAGAGTTGAAGAGTGTTTCTGAAACGATATCCGGGTGGGTGAGGTTGGCAGTGAGCACCACCGCCATGTCGAACCGACCTTCCAGCAAGCCTTGCTCGATTGCTTGCCGTTCCTGTTCGTGGACTTCGATGGCCACGTCGGGATGCCAATGCTCCAGTCGCTGCAAATGGTGCGGCAGGAAATAGCCTATCACCGTGTAGCTCGCGGCCAGGCGTAATACGCCACTGGCACGAATGTCCGGCAACGGGCTGTTCAGCGCGTCATCGACACTGCGCAAAATCACGTAGGCGCGGTTCAGGAAATGCCTCCCGGCATCCGTCAGGCTCATGCCTTGGGCCGAGCGCTGGAACAACAACGTGCCGAGTAATCCTTCCAGCTCCTTGATCGCGGTGGTCACCGCCGACTGGGAAATATTCAGGTGGATCGCCGCTTGGGAAATCTGCCCGATCTCGGCCGTGGCAACGAAGTAGCGAATTTGGCGCAGCGTCAGGGACATGAAGACTCCGGGCGAATAGGTATCTGATTTTCAGAAGATAGCCTATCTGATAATAGATCTTCCCAAGGGGGTGGCAGAAATCTAACGTGGCCTGCATGCAGTCACAAGCGCCAGGAGCAAGCGTCATGCAAGCAGTAGATTTCAATTCGGACATGGGTGAAGGCTTCGGCCCATGGACCATTGGTGATGGTGTCGACAACGAGCTGATGGGGTTTATCAGTTCCGCCAATGTCGCCACCGGTTTTCATGCCGGCGACCCCGGCACCATGCGCCGGACCGTCGAGCAGGCCAAGCGCCTGGGTGTGGCCATCGGCGCGCATCCGGGATTTCGGGACCTGGTCGGCTTTGGCCGCCGGCACATCAACGCTCCGGCCCAGGAACTGGTCGACGACATGCTCTATCAACTGGGCGCCTTGCGCGAGTTGGCCCGGGTGCAGGGTGTGTCCCTGCAACACATAAAACCCCACGGGGCCTTGTACATGCACCTGGCCCGGGACGAGGAGGCTGCCCGCCTGCTGGTGGAAAACCTGCAACGTCTGGAGCCTGAGTTGCTGTTGTATTGCATGCCTGATTCGGTGATCTGGCGAGTGGCGACAGAACTCGGCCAGCCGGTGATCCGCGAGTTCTATGCCGACCGCGAATACGACCTTAGCGGCTCCATCGTATTTACCCGCAACGTACGTGCCTACGATCCAGCCCAAGTCGCCGCACGGGTGCTTCGCGCTTGTCAGCAAGGCGTGGTGCGTACGGTCGAGGGTGAGGATCTGGCAATCGAATTCGATTCCATCTGTTTGCACAGCGACACGCCCGGCGCACTGAGTTTGGTTCAAGCCACACGTAAATCCCTCGACAACGCCGGGATCAAGGTGCGCGCACCGCGCTGACCTCTCGCGACATCACCTGGCACCCAGAGGCCAGGGTATGCACCACGATTCACTTTTTGCCTGCCTTTCTACAACTATTCCAAGAAGGAACAGACATGGCCGAACACACTGTAATCACCCCTTTGCCAGGGACCTTCTATCGCAAAGCCACCCCGGAATCGGCGAACTTCGTCGAGGTGGGCGCGCAGGTCAGCGCCGACACGGTGATTGGCCTGATCGAGGTCATGAAGCAGTTTTCCGAACTGACCGCCGGGACGGCCGGTCGCCTCAGTGCCTTTCTGGTAGAAGACGGAGATCCGGTGGAGCCGGGTCAAGTCATAGCAACACTCGACGACGAGTGAGGGCGTGATCATGACTCAAGGCATTCATAAATTACTGATCGCCAACCGTGGCGAGATTGCGGTGCGGATCATCCGTGCCGCCAGACAACTGGGCATTCCCACCGTCGCTGCCTGCAGTGAGGCGGACGTCGATTCCCTCGCCGCGCGCATGGCCGATGAGGTGCATATCCTCGGCCCGGCCCGCGCCGATAAAAGCTATCTGAACGTCGAGGCATTGCTCGCTGCCCTGAAAGCCACGGGCGCCAATGCGGTTCACCCCGGTTACGGTTTTCTTTCGGAAAACGCTGATTTCGCCGAAGCGGTTGCTGCCGCCGGAGCCATTTTTGTTGGCCCCAGTGCCGAGACAATCCGGCGCATGGGCGATAAAGCCGAGGCGCGTCGCACCGCGCAAGCGGCGGGGGTGCCTGTAGTACCGGGATCGGCGGGAGAGCTGTTCGACGTTGAGGCGGCGCTCAAGGCTGCCGAAACCGTGGGCTTCCCACTGTTGATCAAAGCCTCGGCCGGCGGTGGCGGACGCGGTATTCGTCTGGCGGAGAATGCCCAACAGCTGAGCGAAGAATTTCCCCGCTCTCAGCGCGAGGCGCAGGCGGCGTTCGGCAATGGCGCGGTGTACCTGGAACGGTTTATCGGCCAGGCCCGGCATATTGAAGTGCAGGTGTTGGGCGATGGCCGCAATGCGGTGCACCTGTTTGAGCGCGAATGCTCCTTGCAGCGCCGGCGGCAGAAAATCTTTGAAGAAGCACCGTCACCAGTCCTCAGCCAGCAGCAGCGGGAAAAACTCTGTGCCAGTGCCGTGCGCCTGACAGAATCGCTGGGCTACAAAGGCGCTGGTACCCTGGAGTACCTGTATGACGATGTCACCGGCGAGTTTTTCTTCATTGAGATGAACACGCGGATTCAAGTCGAACATCCGGTCAGCGAACTGATCACCGGCATCGATCTGGTCCAGGCAATGTTGCGCATTGCCGGTGGCGAACCGCTCGGTTTCAAGCAAAGTGACATTCAACTGAACGGTGCAGCCTTGCAAATGCGCCTGAACGCCGAAGATCCGCAGCGCGATTTCTTTCCCTGCCCGGGGCTGGTTGAGCAACTGATCTGGCCGCAGGGTGAAGGCATTCGCGTCGATACGCATCTGTATCAGAGCTACCGCGTGCCGCCTTACTATGATTCGCTGCTGGCCAAGGTGATCGTGCATGGCATTGATCGGACACAAGCGTTGGCTCGGGCACAGCTTGCCGTGAAGCAAACCACGCTCACCGGCATGGCCAGCACGCTGGCGCTGCACGGCGAGTTACTGGAGCAACCGTGGCTGCACAAAGCAGACTTTCACACCGGCACCCTGGAAATCTGGCTGGCCGCGCGCCGCAGCAGAGGTGAAGCATGAGCAAGCCGATCCGATACAGCTTTGGCGCCGATGAGCATTTGTTTGCCGAAGTCAGCGACAGCATGTCTCTGGACGCGTTCTTCAAGGGGCTTGCGGTCACCCGCGCAGTGGAGCGACTGGCGCTCGATGGCGTGCTCGATGTGTGCCTGGCCAATGCCTCGTTCCAGATCCGCTTCGATCCGGATCGTATCGCCCCGCAAACCTTGCTCGAAGCGGTGCAAGGCGCCGAGGCCGAAGCCGTCGCCGAGCGCACGTTGCAAACACGGATCATCGAGATTCCGGTGCTCTACAACGACCCCTGGACTCATGAAACTCTGATGCGCTTTCGCGATCGTCACCAAGACCCGAGTGCCACCGATCTTGAATACGCCGCACGGATCAATGGCCTGGCGGACGTCGATACCTTTATTGCGGCTCACAGTGGCGCCCCGTGGTTTGTGTCGATGGTCGGCTTCGTTGCCGGGCTGCCGTTCATGTTCCAGATGGTCGAGCGCGAACGCCAGTTGCAGGTGCCGAAGTACCTGCGGCCTCGCACGGACACACCGAAGTTGACCCTCGGCCATGGCGGTTGCTTTGGCTGCATTTACTCGGTGCGCGGTGCCGGTGGTTACCAGATGTTTGGCGTGACGCCGGCACCGATCTACGACCCGCAACAGAACCTCGCCTACCTGAAAGAGCACATGGTGTTTTTCCGTCCGGGCGACATCGTGCAGTTCAAGCCAATGGACCGGGCGGCCTATGACCGCGCCGTAGCTGACGTGGAGGCAGGGAGTTTTGACCTGCGGATTCGTCCGGTGGAGTTTTCCCTGGACGCCTTTCTGGCCGATCCGATCGGTTATCCCAAGTCGCTGCAGGAGGTGCTGGCATGATCAAGGTACTCAAACCCGGTCTGGCCACCTCGGTACAGGATCTTGGCCGCGAAGGCTATTACCACCTGGGTATTCCGCCGTCAGGCGCACTTGATCAATACGCGTTGAGCGCGGCCAATCAACTGGTCGGCAACCCGGCGGGTCTGGGCGCGCTGGAGTGTACGCTGCTCGGGCCGGAACTCGAGTTTCAGCAGGACGCCCTGGTGGCGGTTTGTGGTGCACACATGACACCACGGGTCGACGGCGTGGAGATGCACCACGACACGGCCTTCTCGGTAAAGGCCGGGCAAGTGTTGCGGTTCGATTTCCCCAAGGCGGGTGCCCGGGCCTATCTGGCTGTATCGGGGGGGATTGATGTGCCGCTGGTGCTCGGCAGTCGTTCGACCTACGCGCTCGGAGCACTTGGCGGTTTTCACGGCCGCCGACTGGTCGCGGGAGACGAATTGCCAATAGGCGTTGCCGGTGGCAACGGCCGTGTCGGGGCCAGCTTGCCTATGGCATTACGGCAGTCGCTGGGTGGCGAAATTACTTTGCGAGTGGTTCCAGGCCTGTATTACGAGCGCCTGAGCGAATCGGCGTCAAAGAGTTTCTTCGCCGAGCCGTGGACGGTTGGCTCGGAAGCGGATCGCATCGGTTATCGCTTCAAGGGCGGCAGCGCGCTGAGCTTTCAACCGCGTGAACAGCCGTTCGGTGCCGGTTCCGATCCCTCGAATATCGTCGACAGTTGCTACCCGATCGGTTCAATTCAGGTGCCGGCCGGGCTTGAACCGATCGTCCTGCACCGTGACGCGGTGTCCGGAGGCGGTTACGCGATGATCGGCACGGTGATCAGCGCCGACCTCGATCTGATCGGCCAGATGCAGCCCAACCAGAAAGCCCGTTTTGTTGCGGTGACTCTGGAGGAGGCGCTGCAAGCGCGCCGTTCCTATAAGAAAAAACTCAGCTGCCTGAGCATGCTGTTCCCTTCCTGATTCTGCCCGCCGCATCGCGCGGGCCATGCCAAACGGTAAGCCAACGCCGCACTTCGGTGCGGTGACGGCTGCCCGCGCTTCAACCTTTGACTGGTTCTGGAGTTCACGCATATGGCTGCTTTATCGCAATCGAGTCAGACCGGGCAGGACCCGGCCCATCATCCTGTTTCAACCGAAGCCCGTATGGGCCGCCTTTCGCTGACCATGGCCTGGTGGGCGGTGTGCAGCGCAATGTTCTACATCGTGGTCGGCGCTTCACTGGCCTTGTCCTTCGGCGCGCGCAATGCACTGATCGGCATGGTGCTGTCAGTGATCAGCTATGGATTGGTCAACAGCGTGCTCAGCCGATTCGCCATCCGCAGCGGCTTGTCGGTGGCGTTGTTCTCAAAATTGTTGTTCGGCAGCACGGGAGCGTGTCTGGCAACGTTGATCTTCTTTTCTACCGCGATCTACTACGCGGTGTTTGAAGGTTCGGTGATCGCCGTAGCGCTCAATCACCTGTACCCGGAACTGGTCTATCCGCTGGCGGCGCTGGTGGTGGTTTTGTACAGCGTGCCGATGATCCTGGGGAGCGTGCAACACTGGCTGGACAAGCTCAACGGCGTATTGCTTCCGGTGTATCTGGGCGGTTTGCTGGTGGCGGTGGGGCTGTCGATCAACCGTTATGGCTACCAACCGCAGTGGCTGGATTTCGGCCCCCAAATGCCCAGCCCGTACGGTTGGTGGCACTGTTTTGTCGCCTACATGGGCGTATGGATTTTGATGCTCTTCACCTTCGACTACGCCCGTTTCGGCAAAACTGAAGACGCCGGGTATCACGGTCGCTGGAACTTCGGCATGCCGTTCTACGCGGTGACGTTTTTGCTCAATGGCGCGGCGGGGATCTATCTGGTCAGCAGCATTCCCCACGAAGGTGCGCTGAACGAAGTGTCGGTGGTAATGGCGATCCTGCAGTTGATGGGTTTGTGGGGGCTGGTATTCGTCTGGGCGACGCAGACCCGCATCAACACGGCCAATTACTACCTGGCGACGTTGAACATGCAGGCGTTCTTCGGCCGATTTGGCGTACGGGGTTCGTACCTGGCGTGGGCATTGGTGGTGGGGGTAGTCGTGTACGGCCTGATGCTGGCGGACGTGTTCGCCTACTTGCTCAAGGCTCTGGCCTATCAAGGGATTTTTGTGGTGGCCTGGGTCGGTGTGGCGTTGGCGCAGACTGTCTACGGACGCAACGATGCGGCGGCACTTGAACGTGTGGAGGCGTTCAACCCTGTCGGTTTGACGGCGTGGATCAGCGCTACAGCGCTGGGACTGGCGTTGATGTTTGCAGGCGATGGGCTGAGCAGTTTTTCAGCGCCTGCAACGGTGATACTTGCCTTTGCCTTGCAGTCGGGTTTATCCCGGAAAGTCCGGTTACCGTTGACTGAGTGAGGACTTCAGGCAGGGAATTCGAACAGGGCAAGCAGTCTCTGTGTGTAGAGGTCGATGGCACGCGTGCCTTTCGTCGCCATGCTTGAACGCAACGCACGACAACGGCTCTACGGATCTCGTTGGCAACTGTTGTGTTCAAGCCATGACGGGAGAGGGGATTTGCATCAACGCCTGCAACGACCAAAGCACCGGACTGCGTTTTTTGCCGATACCACAGCACTGATCCTGTTTTTCACCACCACCGGGATTATCAATGAACGCTTCATTGCCAGCATGGATTGGAATCAGGTTCTGTACGCACGTCTACTGGGCACGGCGTTGATGATCCCCGTCGCCAGGCCTTATGGTGTCTGGCGCGATTGGGTGATGACACGGGCCAATCAGAGCAGGGTGTCCAGAGTGTTTTGGGACAGCATTGCGCTGGTCAGCTTTCAGGTGCCCATCTATGCAGCGATCATTGCTTTCAGTGGTGCATCGGGCGGTGACCTGGTACGCGGTACTCTTGGGGCGGCTTTGATGATGCTGTTTTTGGGGCGACCTTATGGTGCGTTTCTGAACGGAGTGAGAAAGTTGTTCGGGTTGCCTCCGGGCGGTGACAAGCCAATGTCGTTGAATAGCTGAATGAACGTTATCGGCGAAAGAATATTGGGATAATCAAAGCCGGTAACTGTTAGGGGATCTAATTGATCCCCGCTTCATAATCGTTCAATTGGGACAATCGCCCCGTCTGAGGATTGCGAACTCGCAGATACACTGGAGCGCACGCCTCACTCACAGCCTATTTCATGGCCCGATCTGCGACAGCGCAGTCATCTGCTACTCCGGCATTCCATGATATGCAGGGAAGTCTGCACGTTCGAGGTGATTGTCGCGTATGGTAGCCCCTGGATCAGACTTTGTACGCTTGTGCAGCATTGCGTCCGAAAACTCAAGCAACCTGATTTTGCGGACGACGCTGCATGCTCAACAAAGCACTCAACCCACTTCACACCTTGACTATTCTCACTGTTAGCTTCGGCGGAGAGTCACTGTTCGAGACAACGCTGGACGACATCGGGATAGGTCATGAACCTGCAAAAACGTAACAATGTGCATATTGCCGGAGACGGCAGCGCAACCTTGATCCTGTCCCACGGCTTCGGCTGTGATCAATCGATGTGGAAGCTGTTGCTGCCACATTTCATCAAGCGTTTTCGCGTTATCACCTATGACCTGGTCGGCGCGGGGCAATCAGACCTCAGCGCTTATGATCGCGAAAAGTACGCTTCATTGTGGGGTTACGCTTCGGATCTCAACGAAATCATCGACGAGTACGCGACCGGACCAGTGGTCGTGGTGGCGCACTCGGTGAGCGCAATGATCGCAGCCCTGGCACAGGTTCAGCGACCAGGACGGATCGCTGGCCTGGCCATGATTGGCGGTTCGCCTTGCTACATCGACTCCGGCACGTACACCGGGGGCTTTTCTCTGGATGAAGTCTACGAATTGCTCGCCACCATCGATGAGAACTACCTCGGTTGGTCCAGCACCATGGCGCCTGTGCTGATGGGCGCACCGGAACAGCCGGCGCTCGCAGAAGAATTGCACGGCAGCTTTTGCCGTACCGATGCGCAGATCGCCAGACATTTCGCTCGCGTTATCTATCTATCCGATCACCGGCAGGACCTCGCCGGGCTGCCGATACCGACCTTGATTCTGCAATGCACCGGCGACCCGGTGGTGCCGGTTGACGTCGGAGAGTATCTGCACAGTGTTCTACCTGACAGCCAGCTGACCCTCATTGACAACATGGGCCACTATCCGCAGTTGAGTGCTCCGAGTGCTTGCTCTGCGGCCATCGATGCATTTCTCACACAATATGGTCTTGTTCATGGATGACACAGCCCAGCTGTTCACAGAATCGTTTTTCGAGAACGCCCCCTGCGGACTGATCGTTATGGCCGTGGATGGCACCCTGCTGCGTTGCAATCAGACGTTCAGTGATTGGTTGGGCTACGACAAAACATCCTTGCAGGAGCGCAGTTTCGATCAGTTGCTGACGGTCAGCGGGCGAACGTTTCAGCTCACCCACTGGGGGCCATTGATGAACAAGCAGGGCTCTGTGGCGGAGGTGAAGCTTGATCTGCGGCATAGCGACGGATCTGTGCGTTCCATGCTGCTCAACGGTGTCCGGCGTGTAACGAGTGATGGAGTACGTTTTCATCTGGCGCTGTTTGCCACGACGGAGCGTGACCGTAGCGAGCGGGCGGTTTTTCTGGCGATGCAGCAAGCCGAAAAGCTGCTGGCGGAGAAAATCAGCGCTGAGGCCGCATTGCACCGCGCTCAAGCCGAGCTCGCCAAGGCCTATGAAGAGGCTCAGCATCGCGCACTCTTCGCTGAGCAGATGGTCGCTGTCGTCAGCCATGACCTGAAAAATCCGATGACCGCCATCAAAATGGCTAGCCAGTTGCTCGAGCAGGAAGCACAAAGCGACAGGGCGCACCGTTTGCTGGCCAGCATCGGCGACTCGACTGACCGGGCACAGCGCATGATCATTGACCTGCTGGATTTCGCCTCGGTCAGGATGGGGCAAGGCATCAGCATCCGTCGCCGGGAGGTCGACCTCCTCAAGGTGGTGGACGAGAGCGTGAGTGAACTCAGGGTTGTATTCGCCAAGGCAAATATCCGTCACTACTCGCGGGGGCGTGGCACCTTCGGCGTGGACCCGGACAGATTGCAGCAGATTATCGGTAACCTCGTCGCGAACAGCGTGGCCTATGGCGACCTGCGGTTCCCGATCACACTGACCACTGACTTGTCGCAGGAAAACGTCACTCTGAGCGTTCACAATCATGGGCCGGCCATCGATCAGGCATTGGTGCCGGCCTTGTTCGAACCCATGACAAGGGGGACCGAACATCAGGATTCAATACGCTCGGTGGGGCTCGGGTTATTCATCGTCAGGCAGATTACCCAAGCGCACGGCGGCACGATTGCCATGACCTCGAACGCGGCCAATGGCACCACGTTCACCATTCGGTTGCCCGTGGAGTTGCCGGAGCAGGTCGGCAGTTAATCCAGGTTGCTGCACCCGGCCACGGAGCTACTCGTACGACAGGACGTCAGCATGAGAAGTCATCGAGACAAACGAATCGTCATTGTGGGGGCGGGCATCGTTGGTGCCTCCCTGGCCTATCACCTGTCTGCCAAAAAGGCGCATGTCACGCTTGTGGATGCCGGGGAAATAGCTTCAGGCGTGACCGCAACCTCGTTCGCCTGGATCACGGCCGCACATTGCGGATCTGATCCCATCTCACAACTGCGTGGCGCGGCGATCGAGGAGTACCGACGACTTGAGGCGCAGGTGCCAGGTCTCGACATCCGTTGGACCGGAGCGTTGTCTTACGATGCGGATGCCCATCAGACACCGCCGCCCGATGGGGTGCTGTCGGCGAACCTGGTATCGCGCGCTCGAATACTCGAACTGGAACCCCATCTCAAACGTCCACCACGGCAGGCTATGTTTGCAGCGCAAGAAGGCGCGCTGGACGCAGTGGCCGCGACTTACGCATTGGTTGGCGGCGCTCGCCAGAACGGGGCGAAGATTCTCACGCACACGCCCGTTGACGGCTTCATCAGTAAGGGTAACCAAGTGATCGGCGTTGAAACTGCGTCAGGCGTGATTGATGCCGATGTTGTCGTAATGGCGGCTGGTACGGGAATCAAAATGCTGACTGAACAACTTCAAACGCCTGTTCCTGTAACGGCATCGCCGGCGATTTTCATCCGCTACAAGGCCCGGCCCAATCTGGTGCGCACTCTCATTTCCAGCCCTGAGATGGAAGTCCGGCAATGTGCGGACGGTACGTTGCTGGCCGCCGAAGATTATCTGGACAACACCCCGGAAAACCGGCCGCAAGCCATCGCTTTACGTACCGCCAGGGCCATTCAGAATGAGCTCGACGGCGTCGTTGCGATTGAAGCGGAAGTGGCCTGCGTCGGCCTCAGACCAATGCCTGAAGACGGTATTCCCATCATCGGCTATCTGCCGCAAATCAACGGTGTCTACATTTGCGCCATGCACCCGGGAGTGACCCTGGCAGCGGTGGTGGGCCGGCGCGTCAGCGAAGAGATAGTCGACCTGAAGGTCGCGCCTGCTCTGGCTGCGTGCCGGCCGGATCGGTTCTTCCAGGCTGATTGACCGACTCGACCACACCGTAACCTCTTACCGCTCAAATAGACGAAGCCCGCACGAGGCGGGCTTCGGTAGTGCGTTCAGGCGTCTGGCTCACCTTGGGGAGGTAACACGACCAGACATCAGAACGCAGTACTTAGGGTCAACGACAGATTGCGCGGATCGCCATAAATGGCGCCGGCATAGAAGCCGTATCGGGTGTAGTAGGTTTTGTCGAAAAGGTTGTTGGCATTCAGGGTGAGCGAGGTGTCATCGGTAATGTCGTATTTGGCCATCGCGTTCCAGATCGCATAGCCAGACCAGTTGACGTCGGTCGGGCCACGGCTGACGCCGTTGGTTGGAGCGCCTGCCGGCGTGGAAGTGACGCGGATGTTGGTCTGTGCGGTCACGCCGGTGCCCAGCGTCAGGCGGTCAAGCGCACCGGACAGACGATAGGTGGTCGAAGCGCGGAACAGGTGCGACGGATCATTGCGGCCATCGGCGTCAAGTCGACGCATGTGCAGGTAGGTGTAGCCGCCGTAGACATTCCAGTCCGGGGTGAGGGCGCCGGACACTTCGATATCGATGCCATCGGTTTCCACGCCTGTTCCGGCCTTGTACGCCGTGGCGCCGGAAGGGGTCAGATTATCGCCGTCGGTGACCGCTTTGTTTTCCTGCTTGGTCAGGAAATACGCCACCTGCGCATTGACCTCGCCGTCGAACCATTCGCCCTTGATGCCTGTTTCATAGCTCTGGCCACGGATGGGTTCGATCTTGCTGCCGCTGGCGCTTTCTTCGCTCTGCGGGCTGAAAATGTCGGTGTAGCTGGCGTAGAGCGAGTAGGTGTCGTTGAGGTCATACACCGCCCCCAGATACGGCGTGACGATGCCGTTTTCCTGCTGATTGCTGCGTGCGCCTGAGGTTGCGAGCGTGGTGTTGCTGTAGTCGCTGACCCGGGCCCCGAGGATGACCGAGAGGGGATCGGTAATGCTCAAGCGGGTGGCGGCGTACATGCCTTGCAGGCGGGTGGTGGTCTTGGTGTGCAGGCCGGTTTGTTGCGCGACGATCGAATAGTCGTCGTTGACGCCATTTCGCCAGTCGCTGAGCGCAAAGCCGTTGTTGGCCCTGAACTGACAGCCCAGAGAACTGGCGCTGATACGGCTTGAGCTGACCATGTTGCAGCGATACTGAGGCACCCACGCCACCGTGCGGCTGTCGTTGTAGCCGAACATGGCCTGGTGAGTGCGGCCGAACAGGCTGAAAGGTCCGGTCAAATCCACCTGTGCCGACTGTTGGGTGGTGTCCGTTGAGCTGTGCAAACCGTTGAGCACCGCGCCGCTACCGTCCTGATTCCAGTACCCACGATAAGTACCTGCGCCGGCGAGTTCACTTTGGCCAGGCCACGGTGGTTCAACGCATCTGTAGTACTCTGCGCGACTTTAAGGTTCAGGTTCCAGTCGTTGTCGAAGCGATGCTCCAGCGAACCAAACGTGGTGCGGGTGGTGAACTCGCCGAAGCTCCAGCTCGGCACGACATTGGTGCTGCGTGGCAGGTCGGTTTTGGCGCCGTTGCCGTACCAGATCGGAATGTTGGCGCCCCAGCCGCCACCCACGGTTTTAGAGTACTCATACTGATAGCCCGCGCCGATGGTCGTGGCATCCGTCAGGTCGAATTCGAAATTGGCCAGGGCTGCCCGCGAGCGATCCGATTGCTGATCGCGGAAGGAGTTGGCGTCCTGCTGCGTCATGACGAAACGCGAACGCAGCCGGCCGTCTTCCGACAGTGGCAAATTCAGATCCGCGCCAAGACGGCGTTTGTCCCAACTGCCATAGGTGACGTAAGCCTTGCCGCCGAACTCGGTGCCGGGACGCTTGCGAATAAGGTTGATCGTCGCCGAAGGATCGCCCGTTCCACCCAGGAGGCCGTTGGCTCCCCGCACGATATCGATACGCTCGTACATGTCCATGTTCAGCGCGTTGCCACTGCCACTGAAGTCAGATCCGCCCTGAACCTGCAGCCCATCGACTTTCCAGTTGGTGACCGGATAACCGCGAGCACGAAACTCTGTACGTCCGCCCACTTCCGACTTGCTCACGCTGATGCCCGGCGTGGCTTCCAGGGCCTGTTCGATGTTGGTGATCTGGCGGTCGGCCATTTGTTGCTGGGTGATGGTCGTGACCGACTGCGGGGTTTCTCGTGGCGAGAGTTTCATCCCCGTGGAACTGGTGGTGCTCTTGACCGTGTAGCCGAGCTGCTCGTTGCTCTCATTGGCCTGGGGCAGGCTGGCCTGGACATTCACCGCATCCAGCTCGACGGCGTCGGCGACGGCATTTGGACTGATAAAGCCTGCAACCGCGCTTAATCCCATGGCGATAAAAAGTGCGGATTTCGGGTGGCTGCATGCCTGTGTTTTCAGCAAAAGCGGTGAATAGTCCTTCATGTTGCCCCATGTTGTCATTGGTAACGGTTCGTATTTGCAGATGATTTTTGCTAGCATTTTATGCATCGCGGCTCTGCGCTCTACCACTGGCTTGTATGGGGATGTAATGGATTGTAATGAGGGCATCTGCCCCCCGGTCTTGAAGGCCCATCCGCTGGTCAAGACCCTGCTGGTCGTGGATGACGACGATGAAATACGCGAGCTGCTGTGCGACTACCTCAGTGAAAACGGCGACTGTGTACTCGCCGCCGCCGATGGTCCGCAGATGTGGCAGCAACTGGAACAGCAACCCGTGGATCTGGTGATACTGGACGTCATGCTGCCTGGCGAGGACGGTTTGAGCCTGTGTCGACAACTGCAAGCCCGACCAGGTCTGAGCGTGATCATGTTGTCCGCCAAAGGCTCTGCACTGGATCGCATCATCGGCCTGGAAGTCGGCGCTGACGATTACGTCGCCAAGCCGTTCGAGCCGCGTGAATTGTCGGCCCGGATCAAAGCGGTACTGCGCCGCCCGGTTCGTAGCGCGCCCGAGGAGAGGCCACGTCCGGAGCCACAGCATCAGTTCGCCGGGTATCGGCTCGATCATGCCAAACGTGTTCTCAGCGTCCCGCAAGGATCATCTTTCACGTTGCCGCGTTCTGATTTCAGAGTGTTGCGGGATCTGCTGGATGCGCGCGAGCAGGTGTTGTCCCGAGATCAGCTGACGCGCAGTGCAATGGGCCGTGATTACTCGCCGGATGATCGCAGCGTCGACATGTGCATCAGTCGCCTTCGCCAGTATTTCAAGAGCGCCGAGGATGGCCTGGTGCAGATCCTTACGGTGCGCAATGAAGGGTATCTGTTGAGCATTTCCAGCATGGCCGCCGATTGAGATGATTCGTGACCGCCTGCTCAACGGCTTGAGACGTCTGTGGCCCAAGACACTCTTTGCCCAACTGACATTGATCATGGTGACTGGCACGCTGGCCGTTCAACTGCTGTCGAGCAGCATCTGGTTCGATGTGCGCTTCGCCCAGGTACTCGAGGCCCCTTTACGTCTGATGGCCAGCCGTTCCGCCGATCTGATTCGCCAGGGCGGTTGTCATCCCGACGAAGTGATAAAGGCACCTGCGAACTATCAGGTCCAATGTCTGGACTCTGAACCTGCGATACATGCCGATTTGCAACGAGGTGCCCGGCGTACCGAAATGCTGCTCAACCAGGCGCTGACGTATGAGCTTGGTCACGAGCAATCGGTCAAGGCATTGATGATTCAACTGACCGATCTGCAAGGCAAGCCAGTGGTCTGGCGCAGTCTATTCGGGTTGCAGACGGCGCTGACCCATGTCTGCTTTGCCGTGCGGCTGCCCGATGGTCACTGGCTGGAAGTCGACGGTCAGGAGTTGCAGGGCTGGAGTGGCGAGTCGGCCTGGGCGCTGATCACCGATTACATTCTCAGGGTCTACGTGCTGCGGATAATGGCGGTGTTGGCCATTTGTTGGATAGCTGTCCGCTTGTGCCTGAGCCCGCTCAAAAGGATGAGTGATGCCGCCAGGGCACTGGGTAAAAACCTCGATCAACCACCCCTCATTATTGAGGGATCATCGGAAGTCCGTCAGGCCGCGCGCACGTTCAATTCCATGCAACAGCGAATCGTGGCGATGGTCAATGACCAGAGCTTTTTCCTCGCGGCCGTTTCCCATGACCTGCGCACGCCCCTGACTCGTATGCGCTTGCGCATCGAGCGGCTGAAAGAAGTCGATCACCGCGAGCGCCTGAAGCAGAACGTGCAACAGATGGATCGGATGATCGCCCAAGTGCTCGATTATCTGCACAGCGCCAAACAGCATTCTTTCCAGTTTGTGGACGTCGACAAGCTGTTGCATCGACTGTGCACGGATTTGGCAACCAAAGAAGAGAACCTGCCGGTGACCGGGCGGGGAGGGATGATCCACGCAAACGAAGTGTTGCTGCAGCGCTGCCTGCAGAATCTGTTGGAGAACGCTTTACGTTATGCCTGCCAGATCGAGATACATGTCGAGAGGACACAAGAGGCGGTGCTGATCAGCATCACCGACCGTGGTCCCGGCATTACGCCAAGCCTGCTCGACTCCATCACCGATCCGTTCGTGCGTGGAGAGAGCTCGCGCAATGGCCAGTCTGGCGGATATGGCCTGGGACTGAGCATTGCCAAGCGTATTGCGGCGAGCCAGGAGGGCGCGCTTGAACTGTCGAATCGGCAGGGGGGCGGGCTCAGAGTGAGCGTAGGTCTACCTTACATACGTGAAAGCTGCCGGACGGATTGCTGTTGATCCACGTTTAACCTGATGCCTTCGTGCCCGAAGCCGCTTTCAGGCGATAAGCGGCTGGGGAGCAGCCAAACCAGCGGTTGCAGGCGCGGTAAAAACTGCTGACCTCCTGAAACCCCAGACCTTTGGCGATCACCGCAGAACTCTGGTCGGTCGTACCGATCAAGTGGCGGGCGAGCTGCAAGCGGGATTCGTCCAAAAGCTCCCTGACCCCCGTTTGCTCCTCATCCAGCCGGTTACGTAGCATTCGTGGACTCAAATTCATGGCACTGGCGATACTTTCGAGTGAAACCACGACACCTGTGGCCAGACCCGAGACAATATGATTCTTCACCACGGAAGACATTTTTACGGGGAAGTTCTGGATTTCCAGGTTGACCAGGTTGTCGTGATGAATTTTCAGTTCGGGAAATCCGGTTGGCAACTTCTGATTCCAGTCGTGAACAGAGATCGTTATTTTGTTGATCAGATTGGAAAATGTCAGATTTTCCCCGAAAAGGACTTTAAGTTTGCTTGTGTCGACAGGGGCTTCATAACTAAATGTTGTTGCGACAGGTACGACCTTGTTAAATGGCAGTAACCAATGAACAATTCCAATCAGCGTGGCAAAATAACAGTCTATATAAGATCTGGAAAGATTCAGTAGCTCCAGCCTAAGAAATACGACGCTAAACGAGTCAGGCTCTTCAAGAACCAATAGTGGAGCTCCGTCCGACAATATTGCGGAGAGTCGCGAAAGAAGCAATAACGCGTCACCTAGAGTAGCGCTGGACATTAAAGGGTAGAGTTGGGATTGAAGTTGTCCTGGGTGAAACTCTTCATAACAGGCCAGCCCGATGTCTGTGTTTCCCGAGTCGGACTGTAGGCAGAGCATAAACTTCGATACGTCTTTTATTTTTGTCCGCTGCCCGCTATCCGCCAAAGCGTTCAAATAGTTGTATAGATTTTCTGTTTCATCAGATGTCGCTTGCGCATGCTCTTTTAATCTGAGCATGACTTTTGTACAGGACGGTGCAATGGTTGACATAAGTAGGGATTCAGACCTTTAGCTTTTCTGGTTTTGTGCTCTTAGCTGACCAGGGGACAGAGAAAACCAACGCTGACAGGCTTTACTCAGGCTGCTTGACTGGCTGAAGCCGAGAATGGAGGAAATCTCCTTCAGGCTCAACGCGGAGCTGGCGATCAAATTGCTGGCAAGTTCTTTTCTCAATGCCTCCTGGAGTGCAGAAAACGTTACACCTTCCTCTTCAAGGTATTTTTGCAGTGTGCGTTTACTCATGTTCAGGGTTGTGGCCATTTCCTGAAGCGAGATCAATCGTCCCTCGGTCATGCCGGAAGAAAATACTGAACGAACTTTTTCCATCAATGAGCCATTTATTTTTTCTTCGAGTTGCGCATCGGCATATCGACGGTGAACGTCTTCAAATCCCGGGTTTCTGCTGTAAATCGATTTCTTTTTGATCTCGCTATCGAATACCAGGCGGATATGTGGCGCATCGAAATTGATGTTTTTACCGAATAGCCGCTGCAGATTTATCGTTTCAGCCGGCTTTGGATAGGGCAGATCTACAAAAACCGGCTGTAGTTTCAACGGAAACGCAAGCCAATGAATGAGCCCGAGAATAACGGCTGCTGCGGCGTCGATAATGTGCCGAGTGACTTCGGTGCTGGGTAATCCTTTATTGAAAGCCGAAATGATGAAGTGCTCGTTTTCGTCATCCAGTGTAATGAATGATGAGTCAGCCACTAATGGGTGATATTTGGCCAGGCGTTCAAGCGCGATGTCGAGGGTTGGACTGGACATCAACGAATAGCCGGCTATTCCAAAGAAGTCCGGTCTGGCATGTTTGTAGGCTGACAGACCGATATCCGCATCGCCTGAATACTGAGAGGCGTCATTAAAGAAACGACAGGCTATCGAAAGTTTTAACTTGTCATCGTCATTTTCTTCGATTAACTGCTCAGCGTAATGATTGACCAGCGATTTTATTTTAAAGTTGCTCGATGATATGGCCTGAATGATATTTCTGAAAGAACTTGCGGAAATCGTACACATCACTTTGCCTGAAGTTTTTATGGGTTAATCATCGATGGCACACAATTTACGAGAGGGCAATTTGCGCGGCAGGACATAATAAAAGAAACTCAAGACACTAGGCAAGGCAGCGCAGCAATGTGATCATCGCCTTCGTAATAGCGCATGGCCATTTGTCTTGATTTGTTAATCAAAGATTGATTATCAAGGAAACAGCGCAAGCGTCTCCGTCGACATGCAGAGCGCGACAAATCAATAAGGGAGACCGCAGCAAGGATTTGCGTCTTTTTTGGACTGGTGTTCCATAAAATACCCAAGTAGTTGGTGGCGGAGGAGCTTATGGAGCTATTTTCTTATACAGAGACGAGTTCTGATCTCAAGTTTTGCAGCGTTTCGTCCGAAGATGCACGCGAGTTTGTCAATTGGTTCTATCAGGAGCTCGCGCAAGGCCATTTTTTTCTCGCTTTCCAGCCGATTATTGCTGTCGGCTCAGACAGGTTTTTTTATTACGAGGGCCTGCTTAGGCACTGCAACGGCCCGATGAAATTCAGCCCGTTTGCAATTCTGGAAGGGCAAAAATCTATAAGGGATCTTGATCATTGTGTGGTGTCGAGCGTGATTGCCATGTTGCGCGAGCATCCCGCAATCAGGCTGGGTTGCAACATCTCGGCGCAAAGTGCAGTCGTTGATGAACAATGGAAAAGTATCATTTCTCAATTGAAGGCTGAGCCGCAGCTCGCTGAACGCCTCGTCATTGAAATCACCGAAAGTGCATCTCCCGATCAAAGCGCCGCAGCTGATTTTGTCATTCACATGCGAAGTGTTGGCTGCCTGTTGGCCGTTGACGATTTTGGCTCAGGTTTCAGCACACTTGAATTCATCCGTGTCGCGTCTCCCGACATTATAAAAATCGATAAGGGCTACCTGCTGCGCGCGAGCAATTGCGCAACGGCTGCCAAGGCATTTGAGCATCTGGTCGGTCTCTGCAAAACCTTCGTTCCCTATGTGATTGCGGAGGGCGTCGAGTTCGAGGCGGATACCGAACGCTTGGCGAACTGCGCTGTGGAGTGGATGCAGGGGTTCTTTACAGGTCGGCCTGAGCGCTGCCTGCCGGGTATCACTGGGCAGTGTGTCGTTGGTAACTACCTGTAATGGAGTGATCACCACTGATATCCAGTTCAAATCTTCTCAAATCGAGTTCAGGAAGTAGATTCATGCCCCAAAATCATCGCTTGCATGATATGACCTCCGAGCCTTTACCGAGCCTGTCTCTTCCTGCGTTGACTACCGGTGCATTCGCGGTCGGGACGGTGTTTCTGCAGAGCATTTATCCCGTTCACTGGGGCATCTCTTGCGCGGCAATCCTGTTGGCGACGCTCATGTCGGCGTATTGGCTCAATCCGCTCCGGCGCCGGCAACCATCCAACCGCTTTGTGCTGCAAGGGGCAATGTCCTCGGCGCAGCCTGATGCTGCGGACGATGATTTGCAGGCGTTATGTCTGAAGGCAATGCCCATCTGGTCGAGCCAGATCGAGATCTCCCGCAACCAGACCGAAGTGGCAGTCGTTGAGCTGACCGACCGATTCGTCGGCATTGCTTCGCGCCTGCAACAAACCGTACAGGCATCACAGCAAGCCGCCGGTGATCTGGTCGGGCAGGGCGGTGGCGGCGTGAACGAGACCCTGGCCAGCGGCAAGCAGGACTTGCGCAGAGTGATCGAGTCACTGCGCATCACCCAGCGAAACCGTGACGAAATGCTGGCGCAAGTGCAGAAGCTCAACGACTACACCGGTGAGTTGAGCAACATGACCAAAGAGGTCAAGGCCATCGCTTCGCAAACCAACCTGCTGGCCCTCAACGCAGCGATTGAAGCGGCCAGAGCGGGCGAGGCAGGGCGCGGTTTTGCCGTCGTGGCCGACGCGGTGCGCAAGCTCTCGCAGGAGTCCAGCGCAACGGGTGAGCTGATGTCGAGCAAGGTGGACATCATCAACGCCGCGATCGCTCAGGCAGTGGGCGTTGCGGACAGCAACAGCGAGCGTAGCGCCGACATGATTGCGCAGTCCGAGGAGACGATCCGCAACGTGCTCGCCCGTTTCGGCGATGTCACGGCGCGCCTGAGCCACTCCGCCGAGTTGCTGCAGCGTGAAGGCAGCGGCATACGCGAGGAGCTCGACGACGTGTTGGTGGCGTTGCAGTTCCAGGATCGTACCAGCCAGATCCTGTGCCACGTGCGTAACAACCTGGATCAGTTGCTGGAGCACCTGCACACCCGCGCAAACGCTCCAAGCCAGGCGGGCACTCTAGACACCTTGAGCTGGCTGGCCGAGATGGAGCGCACCTACGCCACTGACGAGCAGCGCCAGTCCCATAAGGGCGGCTTACAGCAGTCGGGCACTGAACATGAAATTACTTTTTTTTAAGGAACCGCTCTCGTGGCAAAGACCATTCTCGTTGTGGATGACTCCAGCAGTGTCCGTCAGGTTGTCGGCATTGCGCTCAAAGCGGCTGGCTACGACATCATCGAAGCCAGCGATGGCCGGGACGCCCTGAGCAAGCTGACAGGGCAGAAAGTCCATCTGATGATCAGTGACGTCAACATGCCCAACATGGACGGCATCACCTTCGTCAAAGAAGTGAAGAAGCTGCCCGCCTACAAGTTCACTCCGATCATCATGCTCACGACCGAGTCCCAGGACTCGAAGAAACTTGAAGGCCAGGCGGCGGGCGCCAAAGCCTGGATCGTCAAACCGTTTCAGCCGGCGCAAATGATGGCGGCGGTCTCCAAGTTGATCATGCCGTAAGGCCCTCAGGGAATCCGCACCATGGCAATCGTCAATCAGTGCCCTGAGGGCGGCGTTAATTGGGTTATCGACGGGGAGCTGACCATTTACACCGTCGCAGAGCTCAAGGCTGAGTTGTTGCCCTCGCTCGCGCCGAACGGCGACGTCGAAGTGGATCTTGCCCTCGTCAACGAGATCGACAGCGCCGGCGTTCAGTTACTCCTGGCGCTACGGCAAGCCGTCACGGCGTGCGGGAATGCGCTGCACATGAAGGGTGCTAGCCCGGCAGTACGCGACGCGCTGCAGTTGTGCAATCTCGCGCATGTGTTTGATGGTCACGCGAGCCTCATTTGAGGCTCGCAAATTCAAAGGGCAGTTGGACGATCCATGGATATCAACCTCGATTCCGCGTTGCAGACCTACATCGTCGAAGCCCGCGATCTACTCCACCAGATGGAGGAAGCGTTGCTCGTTCTGGAAAACGACCCGAACGACAGCGACACGGTCGACAGCTTGTTTCGCGGTGCGCACACCATCAAGGGGTCGGCCGGCCTGTTCGGTTTGACCCCCATCGTCAGCTTCACCCATGGCGTGGAAGACCTACTCGATCGCGTGCGGGATGCGACGCTGAACATCGACAGCGCGTTGATTGCCTTGCTACTGGCATGCACGGACCATATTTGCGAACTCGTCGATGTCGTCGCCGAGCGCAGCGCCAGCCTTGATGCGCAGGCAGTACAGCGCGAAAACGCCCTGCGTGAACGGCTGATGACGTATCAGGTTTCGACACCAACGAGTCCAGATACGTGGGTGCGCCAGTCTGTGATCGACGATTCTGCAGTGCGGGCAGCCAATCTCGACTGGCATATTTCCCTGCGCTTCGGTGAGCAGGTTTATCGCAATGGCATGGACCCGTTTTCGTTCCTTCGCTATCTGAACACCCTCGGCGAAATCCTCCATATCGTCACCACTACGACGGCCATGCCTGCCTTGCCTGAGATGGACCCTGAGTCCTGCTATCTCGGCTTCGACATCCGTTTTCGCTCCGCTCAAACGTTTGAAACGATCAACGAGGCTTTCGATTTCGTGCGCGACGATTGCGCCGTGCACATCCTGTCGCCGCGCGCTTCATTGAGTGAGTTTGCAGCCTTGCTGGGGCAACTTCCGGAAAGTCGCGATCACGCCGAGCGTTTGTTGGTGGAGTCCGGTTCGCTGCTGCCGGGAGAACTCGACAGCGTACAGAGCCAGTTACCTACGCAGCCGAGCCCATCAACGGATCTCGAACTGCCTGCTGATCCCGTCCAGTTGCGCGGTGATTCCGCCCCCCAGGCCACCGCACGCGAGCAAAAGAGCCGGGAAAGTCGTTATGTCAGAGTGCATGCCGACAAACTGGAAGAGCTGATCAACCTGGTGGGCGAACTGGTCATCGCCGGGGCAGGCGCGAAGTTGCTGGCGAGCTATAACCCCGAGTCTGAGCTGCGCGATGCCACGGCAGCGGTGGCGGAGCTGGTCGAGAAGACCCTCGATTGCGCGCTCAGAATGCGCATGGTACCCATCGGTGACACGTTCAGCCGCTTTCAGCGAGTGGTTCGCGATGTCAGCAAGGAGCTTGGCAAAGACATCGAGCTTGAGATCAGTGGTGGCGAAACCGAACTGGACAAGACCGTCGTCGAGCGTATCGGCGACCCGCTGATGCACCTGATCCGCAATGCACTGGATCACGGTATCGAGGCCCCGGCGGTGCGCCAGGCCAACGGCAAGCAGGCCAGGGGCCGACTGCGCCTCAATGCGTTTCACGATGCCGGCAACATTGTCGTGGAGATCATCGACGACGGCAGAGGCTTGGACCGTGAACGCATTCTGGAAAAGGGCCGCGAGCGCAATCTCGTGCCTGCCGGGGCGACGCCGAGTGATTCGGACATCTACAACCTGATCTTCGAACCCGGTTTTTCAACCGCCGAGGCGGTTACCAACCTGTCCGGCCGAGGCGTCGGCATGGACGTCGTGAAGCGCAATATCACGGCGCTGCGTGGCTCAATCGACCTGGACAGCCGAAGCGGCGAGGGCACGACCGTGCGAATCCGCCTGCCGCTGACACTGGCGATCATCGATGGCTTCCTGGTGGGTGTAGGCGAGGCCTTCTACGTCATCCCCCTGGAGCGCGTGCAGGAATGCATGGAGCTGACGTCTGCCGCCAACGACGCAGCCCGCCGCTGCGGTTACATCGATCTGCGCGGCGAGGTGCTGCCGCTGCTGTTCATGCACGACTACTTCTCGATTGAAGAGGCAGGCGCGGGCAGTCGCCGGCAGAACGTGGTGGTCGTGCATCACCTGAGCAAAAAAATCGGGCTCGTGGTGGATGAGCTGATGGGCGAGTACCAGACCGTTATCAAACCGCTGGGCAAACTCTTCGGTGCGCTTCACGGGTTTGGCGGATCAAGCATTCTGGGCAACGGCGCGATTGCCCTGATTCTGGATATTCCGGCCTTGCTCACGCGCTTGTCTGAAGACAGCCGAGCCTGCGTCTCCAAAAGCACAACCACATCCGAATCTCTTTCCGTTTCGCAGGGGCAACGCTCATGAACTGGTTCTATAACCTGAAAATATCCACCAAGCTGCTGACGTCTTTCATGCTCGTGCTGGTGCTCACGGCGGGAATGGGGATCTTCGCGGTCTTTCAACTGCAACAGGTGAATTCCAGTTCTACCGACATGAAGGAGAACTGGATCCCGTCGATCCGGCTCGCCGCCGGCATGCGTTTTTATGCGAGCCAGTACCGTACCCGCGAACTGCGCAACGTGCTGGCTGATGATCTGCGGGAAAAAGCCGTACAGGAAAAGCAGGCTGCCGAATCCCGGCATGAGATGGACGAACGGATTCAGCGATACAAGCAACTGGTCAGCGACGAGAACGAACGCCAGATCTATGAATCGGTGATAGACGATTGGAACACCTACCTGAAGTTGAGCCAGTCGGTGTTCGAACTCTCGCGCACCGATCGGCCACGGGAGGCCGAAGCTCTGCTCACCGGCGAATCGAAAGAGGTCTCCGACAGCCTCTCCACCAAACTGCAACAGCTCGTTCAGCTCAATGACGACGGGGCTGCAGCCGCCAGCGACCAGGGTGACCAGATTTACAGCAACGCGCGCTTGTCGATCCTCGTGGCGCTGGCTGTCGCCTTGGGTGTCGGGTTGTTCCTGGCCTTTTTCATCGCACGGATCATTTCCCGCCCATTGATCAATGCCGCCGAGGTTGCCAGCCGTCTCGCCGAAGGCGACCTGACCCCGAACGTGATCGTCACCTCGCGCGACGAGACCGGTGTTTTGCTGGGCGCCATGGACAACATGATCGGCAAACTCTCGCACATCATCGGCGAAGTACGTAACGCTTCTGACAATCTGGCCAGCGCCTCGGAGCAAGTCAGTGCCACGGCACAATCCATGAGTCAGGCCACTAGCGAACAAGCCGCCAGCGTCGAAGAAACCAGCGCTTCGATCGAGCAAATGAGTGCGAGCATCAACCAGAACACCGACAACGCACGTGTGACCGACGGCATGGCCAGCAAAGCCGCCCGTGAAGCGACTGAAGGTGGCCAGTCGGTGCAGCAGACCGTCATTGCGATGAAGAAGATCGCTCAGCGCATCAGTATCATTGACGACATTGCTTATCAGACCAACTTGCTGGCGCTCAACGCCGCCATTGAAGCAGCGCGGGCGGGTGAGCATGGCAAGGGTTTCGCCGTGGTAGCCGCCGAAGTACGCAAACTGGCCGAGCGCAGTCAGGTAGCCGCCCAAGAGATTGGCGAGCTGTCGACGAGCAGCGTGGAAATGGCTGAGAAGGCCGGCAGTCTGCTCAATGAAATGGTGCCTTCGATCAACAAGACCAGTGATCTGGTACAGGAAATCAGCGCCGCCTCCGAAGAACAGGCCGCCGGTGTCGGGCAGATCAATACCGCCATGGCGCAACTCAATCAGGTCACTCAGCAAAACGCCTCGAGCAGCGAAGAGCTGGCTGCGACCGCCGAGGAAATGAGCAGTCAGGCTGAGCAATTACAGGAAGCAATGAGCTTCTTCACTCTCTCCACCACGACATCCTCTGCCCCCCGAGCACGCGCAGCAACACCACCCCGTTCGGCGCCGTCGAGCCCGACAGCCGTTCCGAGCTTTCGACCGGTTGCTGCCAGCGCAGCGATTTCGGAACACGAATTCACGCGATTCTGACGGGAGCATGTCATGAAGGGTTTGGCAGATAAAAGCCGTGTGCAAACACCTCCTGAGGGCGACGGTCAGTACCTGACGTTTACCTCGGGCGGCGAGATGTATGCCATCGCCATTCTAGGGATCAAAGAGATCATCGAGTATGGCGGTTTGACCGTGGTGCCGATGATGCCCGACTTTGTGCGTGGGGTGATCAACCTGCGGGGCGCGGTCGTGCCGGTCATTGATCTGGCGGCACGATTCGGTCAGCCCAATGCAAGCTTGAGCCGGCGCAGTTGCGTGGTGATTGTCGAGGGGCACTCCGAAGCCGAAGGGCGTCAGGACATCGGTCTGTTGGTGGATGCGGTGTCCGCTGTGCTGGATATCGCCGCCAGCGACGTCGAGCCTGCGCCGAACTTCGGCGCCCGGATCAACGCCGAATTCATCAGCGGAATGGCGCGCATGGATGGCAAGTTCGTCATTGTGCTCAACGTTGACCGCGTGTTGTCGGTGGACGACATGGCGGTGATAGGCACTGCTTGCGCCCCGGCTCATCCGGAGCCAGCGTGAGAGCCGTCGATGAACGCTTTTGGCGCGGGGTTGCTGCGTGAATACGATTGTCTTGCACGACAGTGAGTTTCGGCAGTTCCAGTCCTGGCTTCACCGCGCCGCCGGCATCAGCCTTTCAGAAGCGAAAAAGCCACTGGTGGCGGGGCGTCTGTTCAAGCGTCTGCGCCACTATGAGTTCAATAGCTATGGCGAGTATTTAACCCTGATCATGGGGCGCGACGGCGCTGCGGAATTGCAGGTCGCGCTGGATATGCTGACCACCAACGAGACCTACTTCTTCCGCGAACCCAAACATTTTGAGTTCCTGCGCGAAGTGGTCTTGCCTGAGGTCAGGGGCGGCCAGCCGCTTCGGGTCTGGAGCGCGGCCTGTTCTTCCGGCGAGGAGCCTTACAGTCTGGCCATGACCTTGGCCGAAGGCCTGGGGAGCAAACCCTGGGAGATCGTCGCCTCGGATATCAGCACCCAGGTATTGGCGCGCGCCTGCACCGGTCATTACCCGATGACGCGCACCAGCACGTTACCGCGTGAGCTGTTGGTCAAATATTGCCTTAAAGGCATCGGGCGCCAGGAAGGGACGTTCCTGGTAGAGGCCGGATTGCGCAGTCGCATTCAGTTTTTGCAAGTGAACCTGAATGAGCCGCTGGCGCCGATGGGTGAGTTCGAGGTGATTTTTCTGCGCAACGTGATGATCTACTTTGAAATGGAAACCAAGCGCCGGGTGGTGGCGCGCATGCTGCCGCTGCTCAAACCCGGCGGTTATCTGATTGTCAGTCACTCCGAAAGCCTCAACGGCGTGTGCGAAAGCCTGCAATTGGTTGCACCGTCCATTTATCGAAAACCATAAATATGGCCAGACCCATCCCACCGCAACCGGCAGAGGTCTACCTCGAGATCGGGGCGATCTATTTCGGACAGGCCGGCACGCGCATCACCACGTTGCTCGGTTCATGCGTGGCGTTGACGTTCTGGCACCCCACATTGCGCGTCGGCGGGATGTGTCATTGCTTGCTGCCAAGCCGGCGCAACGGCCAACCACCGTTGGACGGTAAATACGTCGATGAGGCTGTGCAGTTGTTGCTCAATGCCATGGCGAAGTGCCGTCGCCCCGTCAGCGAGTACCAAGTGAAACTGTTCGGGGCCGGCAATATGTTTCCTAGCATCGTCGGATCGGGGCCGCAGGTCGATGTGGCAGGGCGCAATGCCGAGGCCGCACGAGAAAAAGCGGCGAGCCTGGGGCTACAGATAGTCGCTGAAGATACCGGCGGCTGGGGTCATCGAAAAGTGGTGTTCGATTTGGCCAGCGGGCATGTCTGGGTCCGTCACGAACGCATCAACAACAGAAGAATGAAATGAATCCGATCAAGGTTTTGGTGGTGGACGACTCTGCGGTCGTTCGCCAGGTGATGCAGGCCATTCTTGACGCCGAGCCAGATATCCAGGTTATTGGTGTGGCCTCGGACCCACTGTTTGCCATCGAGCGCATGCGCAAAGAATGGCCGGATGTCGTGGTACTGGATGTGGAGATGCCACGGATGGATGGCATCACGTTCCTGCGCAAGATCATGGCTGAACGACCGACGCCGGTGATCATCTGTTCATCTCTGACCGAGAAGGGCGCGCAGACAACCCTGCAAGCTCTGGCGGCGGGTGCGGTGGATATCATCACCAAGCCGAGCATGGGCTTGAAGAACTTTCTGATGGAGTCTGCCAGCGAGTTGGTGCGCGCCGTGCGTGGCGCCAAACAGGTAAACATGCGCAATCTCAGTCGGGCACACGCAGCACATGACGCCACGACAGATCAGCCGCCCCCCAAAACCATTGCCGTCAATCCGCGCTATAACGCCGACGCCATCCTGCCGTCAGGCGATGGCCATGCCATGGTCGCCACGACAGAAAGAATCGTTGCGCTGGGCACCTCCACCGGGGGAACGCAAGCGCTGGAATACGTGCTGACCCGCTTGCCCAGAGTCTGTCCAGGCATCGTGATCGTCCAGCACATGCCGGAAAAATTCACCGCATCCTTTGCCACCAGGCTCAACGATATTTCACAAATCGAAGTCCGCGAGGCTCGTAACAACGATCGCGTCTTGCCGGGCACCGCGCTGCTGGCACCAGGTGGCAAGCACTTGCTGCTCAAACGCAGCGGCGCGTTATATCTGGTCGAGGTGCGCGACGGTCCCTGCGTCAACCGCCATCGACCTTCGGTGGATGTACTGTTTCGCTCGGTGGCCAAGTTTGCCGGACGCAACGCAACGGGAATCATCATGACGGGCATGGGCGATGACGGTGCCCGGGGTCTCAAGGAAATGGCCGAGGCCGGGGCCAACACCTACGCCCAGGATCAAGCGAGTTGTGTCGTGTTTGGAATGCCCAAAGAGGCGATCAAGCTGGGAGGGGTAAAGAAGGTCCTGGAGTTGCGGCAGATTCCGGGGGCAATTGTTGGTGGGTGAAGCGGCGGTATTATCCGGACGCGTCGCTGTCGCTGCGATGTGTCATTCTCCGCCACGGACGTGCCAGCGATCTCGATGCTCGAATCGGGCTATTGTCCCATCAATCCCTCTTCAGATCCGTCGTGGCTTTTGTCGTCTCGAGGCGAGCGTCCAAAATAACTTTTGTAGGCGCGACTGAAAGCCGCCTCGGACTCGTAGCCGATCGCGAAACCCACCTCGCCGATCCGGCTGTCCTTTTTGGCCAGCATCGATTTCGCCAGGCTCAGGCGCCATTCATTCTGGTAGCGCAGCGGCGAGCGTCCAACCAATGAGCTGAATCGCTCGCAGAAGCTGGATCGAGACATCCCCGCGATGGCCGCAAGAGCATCGATCCGCCATTGCTGTCCGGGCTTTTCGTGTATGGCCCTCAGCGTTCGCGCAATGCGTTCGTCAGACAAGCCCCCGAGCCACCCCGACGCCATGCCCTGTTGAACCCAGGTGCGGAGGATACGAATGACGATGAGGTCAATGAGACGTGAAATCATCAACGCACCGCCGGGCTGTGAGTCATCGGACTCGATCAGTATGAAATGCAGGATGTTTTGCGCCCACGCTGCCGCTTCGGTTTGCTTGATATGAATGAGCGATGGCAAGGCGAACACCATCGCCTGGAAACTGCTGGCATCAAACCAGAAGCGACAGATGATCAGCGCCGCAGGTCCCTGGGTGGCCATAATCCTCAGGGAGGAGGGGTCGTGGGGCAGCAGGAGAATGTCGCCCTTTTCAACAGTAATGATTTGCTTGTCGGCGCCTTCGATATGGAGTCGCCCGAGCTGCAGCACGCAGATATGTGAGCTTTTTGCATCCAGCTCCAAGCGTTTATCCATGTCCAGTGTTGCTGAGTAGACACGATCCCCTGTCAGGCGAATCTTGGCCAATACCTGCGAGAGCAGATCCCCCGTGGACAGCCCTTCCAATTTCAATTCCGGAAGAATGGTCAAGTTTTCCAGCAAATCAGTCATGTCGGCATGGTCACGTGTTGAATAGTCTGAATGCCTGAATCATAAGGTTTTCAAACGACAAAATTGGCATTTCTGAAGCAAATTTTGCTTTTAACACATCATCCATAAAACAAGGATACATCGCATGTTCGGGATATCTGCCCTCGGCTGGCTGCACACACTTGGAAGCCTGCCCGCCATTCCGCTGGCCGCCTATATGCTCTTCAAACACGGGCGCATCGTACCGAGGTCGCGAGCCGGGGCTGCCTATTTTGTCTTTATGCTGATCGGCGGTTGCACAGTGTTTCTGGTTGCTCGTCAGCCGATCAGTCCAGTGATCGGCGCCATAACACTGTTGTTACTGTTTGCCGGTTACGGAATAGGGTTCGTTCGCTGGCTGGGGCGAGCAGGGGTGTACCTTGAAACGATTCTCTTGAGCCTGACCGTGTTCTTCTTGATGGTTCCGACCGTCTCGGAAACCTTGCGTCGTGTTCCGGATGGCCACCCTGTTGTGACCGACCCGAATTCGCCTTTGCTCAAAGGCGTGCTGGGTTTCATAGCGCTTGCGCTGGTCATGGGTGTCACGGCGCAGGTGGTATTCCTGCGACGTTCTGGAAGATCGAAGTGAGTGATCACAATAGCCCTGATACGAGGAGCTCTTATGACCAGAGTTTCCCCCGTCCCGCCAGCTCCATCAATCTTGCCGGCTGAAGAAAATAAACCGCAGGTGACGACCAGTGGGCCGGATTTCCACTCGCAATTGCAGGCTCAGTCCAACCCTCGTGAGCGGCAGCCCGATACAACACGCGCTCAGGGGCTACTGAATATGACCATGAACGTGTCACGCCGACCGGAAATGGAAGCAATGCTTCAGTCATCGGAGTGGCGCAAGAATGCGGCCAGTGCAACGAACAAACCCGCTCGACCAGTGCCAGGTGCTCGAGCCAGTGGACTTGATATTGCTGACTACAGTTTTCCGGATCGAGACGTGCAGGTCGATGGGGAGGTCGTCAAGCAGGCCTGCTTGAATGAGCACGGTAGCGAGTTCGCTCCAGAGTCCGTCGATGATCCGACCGCATGTACTCCCAACGGCGAAGAGAGCCAACTCAACTCTGACGTTATCGGTGGAGGAGGACTGAATGCGTTCGCCATTGCAGTGGCTTTGTCCCCAATCACGCTCACCTGGGTACCGATTGAAATTGTTCGAGCACCACTGCGATCACCCCGGATCCGGACCTGGCGGCGCAATCCGTTTGCAGCGCAGAGCCATCTTCCAGACACGTCGGATTCAGAGGCAGGAAGTCCCAAACCGGTTCTTGATACTTAATCGTAGACGAACTGGTCAATCAGTCCCAGACGTGGAACGTGGGTGTTTGGCCGTAATATGGCACCGGGGGCTATGACTGCATTTGCCCCGATTTTGCATCCATCACCGACCAAGGCACCGAATTTTTTCACTCCCGTCTCGATCACACTGCCTGCGTAGCGGATGCTGATGTCTGCGCCATCCAACTCGTTACGGTAATTGGCGATGATTGCCCCAGCTTCAATGTTTACGCCTTCGCCAATCAGTGAGTCGCCGACAAAATTGAAGTGAGCAAGCTTGCTGCCATCAAGCATGAAGCTGCTTTTCAATTCGCAGCTTGGTCCGACAATGCAATTGCGGCCGAGATAAACCCCTCCACGCAGGTAAGCCCCCGCAGCCACAAAAGATCCCTCGCCGATGATAATCGGCCCCTTCAGCACAGCACCGTGCTCCACATCGGCGCTTTCGTGGATGGCTACATTGCCGTGGCGGCGATAACTCGCGCCGAGACCTTCCAGCAGGGACAAAACCTGGTTTTCGCAGTCTTGAGAAATCATTCAGGGGGCAGAGGGCAGCAAGCCCAACATGGGCCACCGACTAATAAACGCACTGATCTCAACTAGCTTCATGGCATCCTTCTGGTGCGGACAATGTGGGGAAGTACTGCGCGGCCAACGGCATGTCGATGGCGCCCGGACATGTGCAGCACATACCCGGGCTGATCGCTTATCCCGTCATCAAATAAGGCCAAGGGCGCTGAAAATCACTAGCGATTGCGCGGCAAACGCTTCGGCAGACTCGGTCAGTTCGGCGAGGTTTTCTTCAGCCGTGAGCAAAGGCTGATTGTCCTTGATCAGGACTTCGCCTTGTTCGCCGAGGACACTCCAGGCCAGCATTGCCCAGTCGGCAGGGCGCTTGTTGCCTTGTTTGATCGAAATCAGGAACAACTGCTGGAAGCGGCTGACCGTTACGCCGCCACCGGTGACCGGGCTGGCCAATACCTGGATCTTGGCGCTCAGCAGCGCGCGTTTGCACAGCTGCAGGTTGAGTGTGCGGCAGCGCGCCTCGACTTGTTGTTCGGCGGCTTCGCTTTGGCACGGTGCCGCGGCGCCCATCCCGACCAGTACGGTAATGGCCTGCACCAATTCGTCATATGGCAGCGAGGGCGCGGCCACTGACAGCTGACGCAAGGTTTTTGGCGTATAGGCGTTGGCGGCCAATGCTTCGAGCACCGGGCCGTAGATCTCCACTTGCAGCGATGCTTCGCCGGCCGGCCCACGGACGCTGGCGGACACGCTTTCTGCCGCTTGCAACAGCACAAAGCGCGTATTGAGCAGGGCCTGGCGCTGTTCCGAGGCGGTCAACCGGTTGGCGCCGCGCACGTACAGATCCCGGCGGAAGTGCTGATTGACGAAATAGTCACGCGCCTGTTCGCGCATGACCGGATGCTCGATGCCCTCGAGGAAGTCCATGCCTTCGGCGCTCAGGTTGAGCGGATCCACGGTATCCAGCGGCACCGCCGTCGCCGCGTAGTCGAGCTTGGCTGGCGCCAGGGCATCGACCACGTCGGTGAAGTACATGCAATTCCAGTCGCGGTTGAAGTACTCATGGGCAACGTAGTGGCGATCCTGGCCTTTGATGCTTTGCAGTTTGGCTGCGATGCTCGGGGCCGCAGCGGCGTAGTTGGGATTGGCCGCCAACAGCGTCTCGGAGAACTGCAGGGCGGCGTCTATGCGCTGCTGCGGGTTTGTAGAACTGCTGGTGGCGAAGCGATCGTGCAAGCTGAACAGATGGCGCAACGGTGCCGAAGGCGACCAGCCCGGCAAGCAGTTGTAGCTGACATACAGCATGCCGCCAGGCTTGAGGTGGCGGCGGGCGAATTCAACGATCAGCTTCTGGTTGTCGCGACTGACCCAGGTCCAGATGCCATGCAGGCTGATGCTGTCGAACTGTGGCAAATCCTTGCGCGCGAGTAGTTGTTCGAAGCTGTCGTCATACAGTTGTGCATCGCTGTTCCAGGTACGCGCAAGCGCTTGGGCATGGGCGGCCTGAGCCGGGTGAAAGTCCGTACCGATGAAAGACCCGGGATTGGCGGCAGCATGGATATTGATTGAAACGCCTTGGCCAAAGCCCAGTTCGCAGTGATAACCGTCGCTGGTCTCCAGCGTGGCAAAACCGCGCAACAACAGGCAGTAGCGCTGGAAGACGGGATTGATTTCCCGGCTATAGCTGTAGGTATAACCCTCGTCCGTGAAATACCCTTCGTTCCAGGCGTTGCTCATGCTTGTTTCCTTTATCTCGGGAGGGAAAGCGGTCTTTATACGGGGTAGCCGTGGCGCGCCACAAGCGTAATGAGCGGCACGTGGTTCGGCTTGGGTCAGACATGCTTGAGAGGCATGGTTGAAGCCATTCAATAAGTGTTACCCGGCTACCAATCTGCACTTGTTTGAGGCTCATCGTGAGCCAATAGGTAGCAGACTCTCAGGCCAAGGTCCTGAGACGGTCGCTGTCTCATTTCGCAAAAATCATTGGAATCAAACGCTTGGCAAGTGCTGGCGCAATTTGGCACGCGTCGTGCTTTTCTGCATTCATGGATAATTGGATACAAAAATACAAAAAAGGTGCCGTCATGCAATTCGCTCCCGCGTATGAACAACGACAACCGATGACGGCCGAGGAGGAGGCCTACAACTTTCTCCTGGAAGGCATCTGTGGCGGGCGTTACCGCAAGGGCGATCGACTGATTGCCGAGGACATTGCCGGCGAAATCGGCATGAGCCGCATGCCCGTGCGCGAAGCCTTCCGCCGTCTCGACGCCCAGGGATTGGTCACGCTCAGGCCCAACCGTGGCGCAATTGTCAGCGGTCTGGATGTAGAGGAAATGCACGAAGTCTTCGAGATGCGCAGCGCCCTGGAGGGGCTGGCGATGCGAATCGCGGTGCCGAAGATCACTGAGCGTCAGTTGGTGGCCCTGGAGCGACTGCTCGATGAAATGGACGACTACCGCGACGAGAGTGCGGCCTGGGTCAGCCGCCACCGCAAGTTCCATGAATACCTGTGCAGTCTCAGCGGTCGCCCGCGACTGCTGAAGCAGATTTGCGCCCTCTATTCGCTGATCGAAGCCCCGATGCGCCTATGGCTGCAGCATGTGGAGAAGCCGCTGAGTGCTCGCCAGGAACACACGATGATCCTTGATGCGATTCGGGCCGGTGATGCTGACAAGGCCGAAGCGGTGGTGCGCGAACACATCGAGGGAACCGTCCCTGAGCTGATCAAGTTTCTGCAATCCGAAAGATAACCAAAGAGCGGTCAACAAGGCCGCCGATGTTGTGACTTTGAGTACTGCCCCGTTACTAACCGAACTGGAGTGTCTGGTCATGCATAAGTCTCGTGTGTTACTCGCTGCAATCTCCTTGGGGCTCTGTACACAGTGGGCGGTTGCTGCGCCGACGGTGCCGGAGCGTCTGGTCAAGGTCGACAAGCTCACCTATTGCTCAGGCATGGATTCCCCACCTCTGGTGTCCTTCGATGAGGCGCAAAAGCCCAAGGGATTGACCATCGATCTGGGCCTGGAAATTGCCAAACGCCTGGGGGACAAGAAAGTCGATTGGCGGGTCATTCCGTTCTCCGGATTGCTCCCGGCGTTACTCGCCAAACAGTGCGACATGATCGTTGACCAGTTGTTTGACAAGCCCGAGCGCCGCGAGGTGATCGACATCGTCAACTACATGTATTCCAGCCAGGCGGTGGTGGTGCCGAAGGGCAATCCGAAGTCGCTCAAGACACTGCCAGACCTGAGCGGGCACAAGATCGCGGTACTCAACGGCTCGACCATCAAGACCCTGCTCGACACCGAGAATGAAAGCCTGACCAAGGCGGGCAAACCGCCGATGAAACTGGTCGTCTACAACACTGACACCGATGCTTTCCAGGCCCTGCGGATCAACCAGGTCGACGCGTACGGCACCACCGTGGAAACCGCCGGCTACTACGCCGCCATGGCGCCGGATCTGTTCGAGGAGGGCGTGCCTGCCTTTAGCCGAATCCTCACCGGCCTGGGCATTCGCAAGGACGATCCGCAACTGAGCGCCGCCGTGCAGCAGATCATCACCGACATGCGCAGCGATGGCAGCTACAACCAGCTCCTGAATAAATGGCACGTCGCTAGCGACACACTCGATTGAGGTCAGGCGCTGATGAATTTCAATTGGGATGTGTTCTGGCAGTACCTGTTGCAGCCGAGCGGGGTGTACCTCACCGGGCTCTGGCTGACGTGTGTGATCAGCGTGCTGGCGATGTTGCTGGGTTGCGTGCTGGGCCTTGCCGCCGCCTTGTTGCGGTTATCGAGAAATCCGTTGCTGCATCTGCCGGTGCGGTTCTACGTGTGGTTGATGCGCGGTACACCGCTGCTGGTGCAGATCGTTTTCCTCTACACCGCACTGGCCGCTGGCGGAATCTTCCGCTTTCAGGACATTGAACTGTTCGGGCTGCTGATCCCCGGCAACATCCAGGCCGCGATCATCGCGCTGGGCCTGAATGAGGGCGCGTACATGGCCGAGATTATCCGTGCGGGTATCGGCGCCGTGGACAAGGGCCAGTATGAGGCCGGGCGTTCCCTGGGCATGACCTTCGCCAAGCTGATGCGCCGCATCGTTCTGCCGCAGGCGTTTCGGGTGATCGTTCCGCCGCTGGGCAATGAGTTCAACGTGATGCTCAAGAATACCACCCTGGTCAGTGTCATCGGCGTGCAAGAGCTGCTGCTCAGTACCCAGATGGTAACGTCGGCGACTTTCCGGGTGTTCGAGTTGTACCTCGTGGTGGCGATTTATTTCCTGTTGCTTACGACGCTGTGGGGCTTCTTCCAGCGCTGGCTGGAGAAACGCTTTGGTCAGTCGGACAGGCCTTCGTCACCGCCACCGGCAACCAGCCGCATGTTCGGGCGCAGCACGCTGAAACTGTTGAGGGGGCGTTAATCATGGCGCATCAAAGTGACGAGTTGATCATCGAGGCGCTGAACATTCACAAGTCCTTCGGCGATCTGCAGATTCTCAAGGGCATTTCCCTCCAGGTACGACGGGGTGAAGTGGTTGTGCTGATCGGTGCCTCCGGCTCTGGGAAAACCACCTTCATCCGCTGCATCAATCTGCTGGAGGAGATTCAGTCCGGGCAGATCCGAGTGAGTGGCCACCCCATGGGTTATCGCACCAAGGCCGACGGAAGCCTGGTGCGGGACTCGGAGCGCAACATCGCTCGCCAGCGCCGTGACATCGGCATGGTGTTCCAGCGCTTCAACCTGTTCCCGCACATGACGGCCCTGGAAAACATCATCGAAGCCCCGATTCAGGTGCTGGGTGTGCCGCGCAAAGCTGCGGTTGAACAAGCACAGGCGCTACTCAAGCGTGTCGGGCTCGCAGACAAGGCCGGTCATTACCCCTCGATGCTTTCCGGTGGCCAGCAGCAGCGGGTGGCGATCGCCCGGGCCTTGGCCATGAAGCCTCAGGCGATGCTGTTCGACGAGCCCACCAGCGCCCTGGACCCGGAAACCGTCGGCGAAGTCTTGCAGGTGATGAAGGAGCTGGCCGAGGAGGGCATGACCATGGTCGTGGTCACCCATGAAATGGGCTTTGCCCGAGAAGTGGCCGATCGCGTAGTCGTGCTTGATCAGGGCGAACTGATCGAGCAAGGCCCGCCGGAGCAGATTTTCAGTCATCCGACTCACCCCCGCACCCAAGCCTTCCTCAGCCGCGTGCTGTGAAACTCGACAGGAGATTGACGATGCGTTTATCGAGCTTGTTCGCGGCGCTGTGCTGTGCCGCTGTGGTACCCATGATTCAGGCCGCTGACTCGGTGGTGAAGGTCTACAACTGGTCCGACTACATCGGCCCCGACACGCTGAAAAACTTCGAGAAAGACCAGGCGATCAAGGTTCAGTACGACATCTTCGACACCAACGAGATGCTCGAGGCCAAGCTGCTTTCCGGGCATTCAGGCTATGACGTGGTGGTGCCTTCTAGCCAGTTTCTCTCCAAGCAGATTCGCGCCGGCGCCTATCAGCCGTTGCAGCGCAACTTGTTAACCAACTGGAAACACCTCGATCCACGTCTGATGCAGCGCCTGGAAGCCGCCGATCCCGGCAACCGTTATGCCGTGCCTTACATGTGGGGCACCGTGGGCATCGGCTACAACGAAGAAAAGGTTCGCGCGGTGTTGGGTAAGGATGCGCCGCTGGACTCCTGGTCTATGGTGTTCGATCCGCAGAATCTCTCCAGGCTGAAAAGCTGTGGCGTGGCCTTTCTGGATGCGCCGGTGAAGATCATTCCCCAGGCCCTACTTTATCTCGGTCTGGACCCTAACAGCGTCAAGCCTGACGACTACAAACAAGCCTCGAAACTGCTGATGACCTTGCGGCCGTCGGTGACGTACTTCAACTCATCGAAGTACACAGCGGACCTGGCCAACGGTGATATCTGCGTGGCGATCGGTTACTCGGGGGATGTGATGCAGGCTCAGACCCGGGCGAGGGAGGCCGGGAAGAACATCGATATCCGCTATCTGATTCCCAAGGAAGGGGTGAACCTGTGGTTCGACATGCTGGCGATTCCCAAGGACGCCGGCAACGTCGCCAACGCTCATGCCTTTATCAACTACCTGCTGCGTCCAGAGGTGATTGCGCCGGTCAGCGACTACGTGGGGTACGCCAATCCCAACAAGGACGCCACCGCGTTGATGGATCCCAAGGTCAGCGGCAATCCCGGGATCTATCCGACCGATGAAGTGATCAGTCACACCTTCGTCTCGGCGGATCTGCCGGAAAACATCCAGCGGCTGATGACCCGTGAGTGGAACCGGATCAAGTCCGGCCAATGAATGCTTGTTTGAAAGAGACTTTGTCATGTTGAAATTTTCTGCTCACGAATATCCGTATCCGTCGCAGCGCCAGAGCGTTTTTGCCCGTCGCGGCATGGTGGCGGCTTCCCAGCCATTGGCCGCCCAGGCAGGCATTGAAATGATGCAAAAGGGTGGCAATGCGATCGATGCGGCCATTGCTACGGCGGCGGCATTGACGGTGGTTGAACCCACGGGTTGTGGCTTGGGTGGCGATGCGTTTGCCTTGGTCTGGTTCAAGGATCAGTTGCACGGGCTTAGCGCCAACGGGCACGCACCGGCGGGGCTGAGTATCGAAGCGGTGAAGGGCGCCGGCCATGAGCAGATGCCGCTCTATGGCTGGACGCCGGTGACGGTGCCGGGTTGTCCTTCGGCCTGGGCTGAACTGTCGGAACGCTTTGGTGCGCTGCCGTTTGCCGATTTGCTTCAGCCAGCGATCAGCCTGGCGCGAGACGGGTTTCCACTGTCGCCGGTGGTTGCCCATCAATGGCAGGTTGCGCTGGATGAGTTCACTCCCCATCGCGACGGGGTTCTGGAGGCCTGGTTCGAGACCTTTCTGATAGACGGGCGAGCGCCCAGAGCAGGAGAGATCTTTCGCAATCCGGAGCAGGCGCGAACGCTTGAAGAGTTGGCTGCCACCCGTTGCGAGAGTTTCTATCGAGGGGCTTTGGCCCAGCGTCTGGATGCGCATTCGCGGGCCACGGGCGGCTATCTGCGGGCCACAGATCTTGAGCAGTATCGAGCGCAATGGGTGGAACCGATCAGCGTCAATTACCGTGGCGTGGACGTGTGGGAAATCCCGCCGAGCGGGCAGGGCCTGGTTGCGTTGATGGCGCTGAAGATTCTGGAAGGGTTCGACTTCGATCACCGTGACAGCCAGCGGACCTGGCATCGGCAATTGGAAGCCATGAAGCTGGCTTACAGCGATGGACTGCACTACATCACCGATCCTCTGCATATGCGCGTGGCGGTGGCTGACTTGTTGAGTGAGGACTACAGCGCTCGGCGACGCGGGCAGATCGGTGAGCAGGCCCAGCCGCCAAAGCCTGGAGATCCACATGCCAGCGGCACGGTGTATCTGGCGACGGCCGATGAGGAAGGGAATATGGTTTCGTTCATCCAGAGCAATTACCACGGTTTTGGCTCGGGCGTGGTGCTGCCAGACAGTGGTATTGCGCTGCAAAACAGGGGGCAAGAGTTCAGTCTTGACCTCGAGCACGCCAATTGTCTGGCTCCTGGGAAGAAGACATTTCACACGATTATTCCGGGGTTTCTCACCAGGGACGGCAAGGCGCTCGGGCCGTTTGGAGTGATGGGCGGGTACATGCAGCCTCAGGGGCATGTGCAGATGGTCATGAACCTGGTGGATTTTGGTTTGAACCCGCAGGCGGCACTGGATGCGCCTCGCTGGCAGTGGTTGGGGGGGAAGAAGGTGGGAATCGAGCAGGGGGCCTCGAGGGATTTGGCCAATGCGCTGGCCCGGCGGGGGCATGAGGTGCAGATTGCCAGTGACCTGACTGATTACGGGCGAGGGCAGATCATTCTTCGTGATTCGGAGAGCGGGGTGCTTTGTGGCGGGACGGAGCCGAGGGCGGATTCGCATGTTGCGATTTGGTAAATCAGAGGTTGCCTTTAAGCGCCGGTAAAAAAGGGAAGAGAAGCCACTGTTTTTGATTGGTGAATTATTTTCACCGTGGCATCAATCATTGAGCAGATTGTTGCGACAGTCTGGCGATCTTAGGATCGAGGGGAGAAGTGCAGCAAGGGTTCCACGCCCGTTGGCGTCGCTCTGAGCCCTTGGTTTGCAACCCTACAGTGATGATGATCTGGTGGAGAGAAAAGCGCGATGAAGATGAAGGCAGTTGTGATGACGGGGGCGAACAAGCCTTGGGAAGTTCATGAGGTTCCTGTGCCCAAGGCAGAGCCAGGGCTGGTTCTTGTGAAAGTTCATGCATCCGGCATGTGCTACACGGACGTGTGGGCAACCCAAGGGGCTGGTGGTGACATTTATCCGCAAACTCCAGGTCACGAGGTGGTTGGCGAGGTTGTCGAAGTGGGTGCGGGCGTCCATACGCGCAAGGTTGGAGACCGAGTCGGCACCACTTGGGTACAGTCCTCGTGCGGTCGGTGTCCGTACTGCCGCCAGAACCATCCGTTGACCGGCCAGACGGCCATGAACTGCGTCTTGCCCAGAACGACCGGCTTCGCGTCTCAGGGCGGTCACGCAGAGTACATCGCGATTTCTGCCGAAGGCACCGTATTGTTGCCCGATGGGCTGTCCTACAAGGATGCTGCGCCCATGATGTGCGCGGGTTATACCACCTGGAGCGGCCTGCGCGACGCGGAGCCTAAACCTGGTGAGCGGATCGCGGTGCTGGGTATTGGCGGACTGGGCCACGTCGCCCTTCAGTTTTCCAAGGCTTGCGGATTCGAGACCGTCGCGATCACACATTCGCCGGACAAACACGGGCTGGCCAAGGAGCTAGGTGCCGACATTGTCGTCGCCAACGGCGAGGAACTGCTGGAGATCGGTGGCGCGGATGTTCTTCTGGTCACGACCAACGACTTCGACACCGCCGAAAAAGCGATGGCGGGGGTAAGGCCTGACGGGCGCATCGTCCTTTGCGGGCTCGACTTCAGCAAGCCGTTCTCGATCCCGTCCGATGGCAAGCCATTTCACATGATGCGCCAACGCGTGATCGGATCCACGCATGGCGGACAGCATTACCTCGCCGAAATTCTCGATCTTGCCGCAAAGGGTAAGGTGAAGCCGATCGTCGAAACTTTTTCGCTCGACCAGGCAAATGAAGCATACGACCGCCTGTCTTCAGGGAAGATGCGGTTCCGTGGAGTGTTCCTGCCGCACGGCGAGTAAATTTCAATTCCAAGGTGACTCCGGCGACTGAATTGTCGCCGGAGTCGTTTTGATCAACTGTCGGAAAGCGTTTCAGTCAGCATATTGATTAGTGCTCTCAGACCCGATGATACGTGTCGATGCCCTGAGTAGTAGAGGCACAGTCCTGGTTGCGCGGGACACCAATCCTCCAGAGCTCGTTTGAGTCGGCCATCTTTGAGAGCATCTGCCGCAAGATGCTCGGGCACGAAGGCGATGCCTATTCCATCGATCGCGGCATCTACCATCATCGGTTGATCAGTCAACGTTAAAGGTCCCGACGCATTGAACCTTTCAGCGACTCCCAGACGCTCTAATTCCCATCGGTAGATTGCACCACTTTCGAACCGGAAGCGTATGCAGTCATGCCCATGCAAATCATGGGGCACCTTTGGATATCCGCGTTGTTCAAAATATCCGGGTGACGCAACTACTGCAAAACGCACGTCTTTCGAGACAGAAACCGCCACCATGTCTCTGGGCACGGCCTCTGCTAATCGGATACCCGCGTCGAAACCGTCGGCAACAATGTCACTGAGCTTGCCGTCGCTGACAATGTCGAGGTGCACTTGAGGATACTCACGAAAAAATCGCGCCAGAACAGGTCGCAGCACCAAACGGATAGCGCCTTCACTGGCATTGATTCGCACCACACCTTTTGGGCGATGGTCATCGCTCTCCAGTTCTTGAATGGCTTCCTCGATCGATGCCATTGCCGGTCTCAATTTTGAGGCAAGACGTTCTCCTGCGTCAGTCAAGGAAACGCTACGCGTCGTTCGGTTGAAAAGGCGGACATTCAACCGTCGCTCGAGCACCTTGATCGCATGGCTTATCGCCGAGGGCGTCATGTTGAGTTCGTCAGCGGCGCTGCGAAAACTCCGATGGGCCGCCACCGCTAAGAATGCGGTGAAGGAGGAGAGGTCATTATCTTTTGATTGGTGAATAATTTTCATCGTGGAAACGATAATTGAGCATACTTTTGCGACAGTCAAGCTATCAGGGAATAACGCAGCATTGCGTGTTTATAGCCAACTGGTGGCTGTCCAATCCTTTAAGAGAATACCCAGAAATATACGGAGCATTTTTTTGATTTGAGCCCGCAGGTAGCGAGGGTAGATCATTGCTGGTGGGTTGCCCGGCGCCGGCGGGCCGAGGAGGATTAGTGCAGTTGGCCACAAAGGGCTATGTAGATATCCGGGTCTGGGAGTTATCGGATAATTGACTTGAGTTGGGACGCAATGATCTGAATAGCAACTCAGCACGGTGAGTAGTTAACTGCACTAAATAGCCGTTTAGTTGAGCTATCAAAAAAAATCAAGGGGGGCAGGCCATGAGTCAACGCAATGTGAGTGCAAATGACGTCATCAAAACGCTGAATCTTGAGCCTCACGTCGAAGGTGGCTATTTCCGGCGAACCTTCCAGGCCGACCAGCGCGCCATGCTCGAGACCGCCGCCGGCCCACGTTACCTGATGACGTCGATTTACTATCTCTTGACCGAGCAATCACCGGTGGGCCAGTTTCATTTCAACCAGTCCGACATCCTGCATTATTTCCATCTGGGCGACGCCATCGAATACAGCCTGATCCTGGCTGACGGTTCATTGCAGACACTGGTGATGGGAAACGATGTCTTGGCCGGACAACATCTGCAATTGCACGTACCGGGCGGAATCTGGAAAGCCTCGCGACTGCTTGAGGGGGCGAACGGATTTGGTTTGATCAGCGAAGCGGTTTCACCAGGATTTGATTTCGCGGATATGGAAATGGGCGATCGACAGAAACTCACGGCGCAGTACCCACAGCATCGCGCGCTGATTGAAAAGCTGACGCGAGACGGTGAATGAGTACTGTACATTTCAAGGGGGCGGCCAGGTGTCGGCGAAAGTGGTTTTGTGAGTGATGCTGGAGATTGAAATCGTGCGTGCAACGAGGCTGATCTTGAAACATGATGTTACGTGTAATGTATATTATGTTAAATTTGATCAAGCTTGAATGATCCGAAATTGTCACCAGCCTCCGAAAACCAGACTTTGCCTGAATTGACCATACATCCCTCGAGTACGCTGAAGTAAAGCTCTGTACAAAATCCTCTCTCCCTACCATTTAGACCTCAAATCCGCGATGACTAGCGATCAGTTCAGGCTTCCGCTGCTCCGACCTGCTCCGAAGGTTTTGACTCATCTTCACTTCTAAAACTCTCATTTAGCACCTCATCACATGTAGCTAAACGCCAAATAACTATCAAACGTCTTATGCGGCTCTCAATAGCTCAAATTATAGTCTCGTATGACCATCAAGCTAGGCTGCCGGTCTGTGACTGCATCCCCATACGCGTCAATGAGTTTTGACTTGCCGCGACTACGCCATGTCTAGCCTTCACTTCAATGCCGCACGCTCAGTCCTGATGATTACTTCAAATGATCATTAAGGCGCTCCAGGCTCGCGGCTAGTCTTTGAGGTAAGGCGTCTTAGGCCCTCTAATAGCTCAGTGAAATCTATGACCTGAATTGGATGCGTCTTTAGTTTTTGACCGGAATGATGTTGCGTTGCCGGTATTTCGGGCGGTCAAACAGCCTGGGTAAGCCGGGCTTGGGCTTGCGCTTCATCGAGCGCAGCGGAATGACAGGCTGCACACGGCTAATCTGCCTTGAACCGCTTAACCACTGAAGCCAGCCTACGCTTAACGCCAATTTTTGGATTCAAAGCCAGCGCCTCCTCATAGACCTGTACTGCTTCGGGGTACTGGCCCAGTTGCTCGTGTGCAAGCCCTTGCACTTTGAGCGCTGTGGATTTCCAGGCAGGGTTTTCATTCAGGATGGTCACCTCACTTCACGCGATGCTAAGCGCCTATCCCCACGGCTGTCCTGAATCAAGCCACCTTGCGGTGTCTTGACCTTGTGGAACGCCTCCCCATCGCGATTAACGCTCGGTCGCCCCTAACTTAATCATCTACGGGAGCTCGAATCCCAGGCCCTCAAGTACCAGCCGATCTTCAGCCTTCAATTTTTTCACTGCCCAAATCAGCACATGCTTCGGCCGCGAGCTCGCCACGTACGCAAATCTCGCAGCTTCGGAAGTCCGGTCACGCAGCCAGTCCTTCCAGTGCGACAGATGCACGCCTGGTTTCTGTGACGATACAACCACAGTCACGTCGTGTGTTTCACCCTTGACCCCGTGAATCGTCTCGAAACGCAGGCAGTCACGTTGGGCGGCTACATCGGGTACCCCGGCCAACCTTTCTGAGATCAGCATCTTCCCCTGCCCAGAACGGGCTCGCAAATTAAGGCCCCTCAGCCCTTCTAAATGCTTACGCACCTCTACAGGTACGAATGTTTGATCTGGAAGCTTTCCAAGCGCAATTTTTGCTGCCCTGGCCCAGTCCGACCAAGTCTGGTTACCATCTCCTACGCCGTGTTCCACCAAGAACTGGAGGCCGTCGTGAAGGAATACACGCCACGCCAGTTTTGACTCAATATCCATAGGACAGTAAGGGCCTGCTTTCGTCACCTGCAGTTCTAGTCGGGCCGCCAGCCACTTACCGAATGTTTCCAGGCATTGCGGTATGTCCGTCAACCTGCCTGCTTTGAGGTTTAGGCAGGCCAGCGCCAGCAGCTCGATGCCCTCGAAAGCTCTACCATTACGTAGACGCTGCAGTGTTGTATATCCGCGCGCAACGACCACCACCTTGTCATATATCAGGCTCATTTCTCGAATGGCTGGAAGCACCTCCGACGGGCAGTTCTGGTACTCGACGACCCTCGGTTTTACTGAAGCGATACGGGGATTTCCCACCACACGGTCGGATTGAAGAATGTTGGAGCAGACATCTACGATGGCTTGGCCGCTTCGCCAATTCTCGTTGAGGACGTACTCCTCGAAGCCAAGCTCCTCCATGCGCCGACGCACGCTTGCTGGATTCGATTTCCTGAAACCATAAATAGACTGGTTAAGGTCACCTACAAAATGGAATTTTACGCCTAGTAGGCTCAGCCTTTTGACGATCAAAAGCTGCTCAGCCGACAAGTCTTGGCACTCATCGACGATCACCAACGGGAATCGGCGTGCAATACGCGAGAAGTAATCTTTGAATTTTTCTTCTTGCATGCCGACCAACGCGAGAATATCGATGTCACCATAGGTCGCAAAGCCAGCGGCCCAAAGCCGCTTTTTGTTCGTCAACAGTGCCTTTTGGTCGGCCTCGTCCTGTTGGGCGAGGTTGGCTTCGTTATTCCACTTCCGATCGTTGGTCGAAAAGACGAAGCGTTTGGATCCTTTATCGTAGTTGTAGCGACAGGCTGAGACGGTACGCCCGCAGATCTTGATCCGCGTGTGGTAGATATCAGCTGATTTATCGATGATCCGAATGCGGAAGTCGCCGTCCCGGCCTTGAAAGCCTGTGATCTCGCTGGCGATACTCGATAGCAGGTGTGTGAGCACGAAACTATCGAAGGTGGAGATGTAGTGCGGCAAGCCCATTGGCTCGCGGAGGTATTTATGAACCCTGCTCTGGAGCTCGTCGGTAGCACTATTGAGGAAGGTGAGCAAAGCGATCCCAGAAGGGTGATGGTTCCATTCCTGGATGATCTTGCATACCTTGGCGGCCACTACCTCAGTTTTTCCGCTGCCTGGACAGGCTCTCAGGTACACGTGCCTATCCAGCGGCGTATCAATGTATCTCTGCTGCTGGTCGGTGAACTCGATGTCGGCTGCAGCCGCTTGAGCTGCCTTATCCTGCGCCGCCATCAAACCGCACCCTCTTCCAGACCGCACGCCCAGAGGATGGCCTGGCGGATGTACACCGGCACAACAAAGCCGGCCCCATTTACCTCAAGTACATCTGCGAAGGCTTGGGCGTAAATACCCTTGCCAATGTCATCGGAGTCAATACGATCCAGTAGTGCGCCGGCGTAGGGCGCCCGCTGCGTGGAGCTCATGGCAGCAAAATCGAGTTTCGCGTCTGCTTTTAGGCCTTTCACCACCCTTCCATTCTGGGCCTCCCAGAGCCCAGCAGCGACGATCAGCATTGTCTTGAGGTTGTTGCCTTCCATTGCGATATCGTACTCGAAAGTTTTGTACTTTCCCGCGAACAGCCGTGCGAAATCTGACAGGTCGATGTGCTTTTGTAACCCCAGCGCCGGGTTGTTGCCGACAATACAGTTGTCTGCATGGGGCAGAAATGGAACGCTCTTTTGACCGCCCTCACCATCGTCCTCAATCACTGACTTTGGAGGATCGTTGTCGGTCAGCCCTGAGCACCTGACAGGGATGTTTTCACCTTGATGCTCGGCTTTGACGTTGCAGAACAGCTGCATGAAATGGTTGAAATAGATTCCACCCAGATTGATGACCGACACACCGTAGTCGTCCAGGGAGTTTCGTCCCTCGCCGAAGGGCTGCAGCACAATCTTGGCGAGCGCCGGCAAGACCATCGCCTCCGCTATGCCCTCGACTAGGATTGTGCCTTTGGCGAACAGCAGGTTCGACTTCGTCGCATCAAGCCACCTGTCCACAAATTGTCGGCTCTGCGTGGGCAGGCCGCAGTTCTTGAGGGGGACTGCCTTGGGGCGATTGAGGTTGGACAGATGGATAACGTGATCTACGGATACGGCAGCGGTAATCACAGTCGAGTGGGTGGTTATGATCACCTGCATTCCGCGAGCCTCAGCAGCCTTCTTGAGGTGCCGAAGGAGTCGGAGCTGAAGCTGGGGATGAAGGTGCGCCTCCGGCTCCTCGATTAACAGCAGTCGCAGGTACGTTTTCTCGCCCTGCCCTGCATCGGCTTCGTAGGTCAGCTCTGCCAGAATGGAAGCGATGTACAGCAGGTTGTTGTAGCCCAGGCTGTTTTCTTCCAACGCACGAAATTGTGCTGCGTCAGCCTTGCTCAAGTCTGGAAAGTACAGGAGCCTCAGACCTTCCACGATTCGGGAGAAACTCACTTCTGAAAACTGAATCATTGTGCCTTGAGATAGATGAGCGCCCAGGGCAGCTTTTAGGCTTTCACCAATTCGCTGGTTGGCAGCTTTGATAGCAAATTTGTCGCAGCAACACCCATAACCCGATCGCGAACACCAGCAGATAGAACCCGAGAATCAGCCAGGTCGACCCGACCACTTGCGCACGCGATACCGATGACAGGCTGTCGGCGGTACGCAGCAGTCCATACACGGTGAACGGCTGGCGCCCCACTTCGGTTACCGTCCAGCCACTGAGCATGGCCAGAAACCCTGCCGGCGTCATCAAAACGCAAGCCCATAACCAGCGGCGGGAAATGTACAACCGCTTGCGCCAGCGCAGCAGCAGACTGGTCACCCCCTGCCCGAGCATCAACAGACCCAGGCCGACCATCAGCCGAAACGCAAAGAAGACCGGCGCCACCGGCGGAATATCCTGCGGCGCGAACTCGTCGAGTGCAGCGATGGTCCCGCTCAGGTCGTGGCGCAGATACAGCGAGCCGATACGTGGAATGGACAGTTCCCAGTGATTGCGTCGCTCATTCGTGTCGGGCCAGGCGAAGATCCGCAGCGGCTAGCCGGCACCCTCGGGCGGACGCGTCCAGGAGCCTTCTATCGCCGCCACTTTTTGCGGCTGCACTTGCAGGCTATGCCGGCCATGCAGATCGCCGACGACGATTTGCATCGGTGTCAGCACTACCAACACCCACAACGCCATGGATAATTGCACGCGCACCCGAGGGTTGTGGGCAGCTTTGAGCAACTGCCAGGCACTGATTCCCGCCACCAGTGTCGCGGTACCCAGAAACGCAGCAAGCGTCATGTGCACCAGGCGATAGGGAAACGAAGGATTGAAAATGATCGCCCACCAGTCTTCGGCAAGAAATCGACCGTCCGGGCCAAGGGAAAAGCCCGCTGGGGTGTGCATCCACGAGTTGGCCGAGAGAATCCAGAACGCACTGATCAGCGACCCGGCCGCCACCGCGCAAGTCGCAAAAAAATGCAGACGTGGACCGACCTTCTTCAAGCCGAACAGCATGATGCCGAGAAACCCGGCCTCGAGAAAAAACGCCGCAAGGACTTCATAGAACATCAACGGCCCGAGAATATCGCCGGCCTGAACCGAAAGCCGCGACCAGTTAAGGCCGAACTGATACTCCAGAATCAGCCCGGACGCCGTCCCGACCGCTACGGTCAAGGCAAACACCTTGAGCCAGTAGCGGTAGATATCCAGGTAAATCTCGCGTCCGCTCCTGAGCCACAACGCCTCCAGCACCATCAGACCGTTCGCCAGACCAATTGTGAAGGCCGCCAGTACGATATGAAAATTGATGGTGATCGCGAACTGGATTCGCGCGGCCATGAGCGCGGAGTCGAGAGTGTCCATGGGCCGAAGTTGACCTCGCTATTTGGCCTTACCGGGCAATACCGCTCCCAGCACCTGTTTGGCCGTTTGCACGATGACACCGGCCTCGTCGGGATCGCCCTTGAGCAGCGTGGTGGCGAATTTTTTTGCCTGTTCCAATTTGATATGCGGTGGCAGCGGCGGCACGTTCGGGTCAGTCTTGAACTCGATCACCACCGGTACGTCCGAGGCCAGCGCCTGCTCCCAGGCAGCGGCCACGTCTTCTTCGCGATCGACAAAAATACCCTTCAGACCGATGGAAATGGCGAACAGGTGGTACGGCACATCCGGGATGCTCTGCGAGGCGACGAACTTCGGATCACCCTCCATGACGCGTTGCTCCCAAGTGACCTGATTCAAGTCCTCGTTGTTGAACACCGCGCAGATCCATTTCGGGCTGTCCCACTGTTGCCAGTACTTGGCGACCGTTATCAGTTCGGCCATGTTGTTCATTTGCATCGCGCCATCGCCGACCAGGGCAATCACCGGCCGCTGCGGGAAGGCGAATTTTGCCGCTATCGCATACGGCACGGCCGCGCCCATGGAGGCCAGGCCACCGGAGAGCGAGCACTTCATGCCTTTGCGGATTTTCAGGTCACGGGCGAACCAGTTGGCACAAGAGCCGGAATCACTGGTGATGATGGCCTGCTCGGGCAAGCGTGGAGACAACTCATACACCACCCGTTGCGGATTGACCGGATCGGCCTTGGCCATGGCGCGTTTCTCAAGCGTTTTTTCCCAAGTGGCGCGCCAGCCCTCGATCTTTTTGCGCCATTTGCGCCGGGATTTGTGTTCAAGCAGCGGTGCCAGCGCCGCGAGGGTTTCGGCGGCATCACCCACCAGGTTGACTTCCATCGGATAGCGCAGGCCGAGCATGTCGGGCTGCAAGTCGATCTGCACTCCGCGCGCCTGGCCCTCCCTGGGCAAGAATTCGGCATAGGGAAAGCCCGAGCCGATCATCAGCAGGGTGTCGCATTCGGTCATCAGCTTGTAGCTCGGCTCGGTGCCGAGCAGACCGATACTGCCGGTCACCCAAGGCAATTCATCCGGCAACACGGCTTTGCCGAGCAGTGCCTTGGCGACCCCGGCGCCAAGTTTTTCGGCAATCGCAAACACTTCATCGCTCGCCCCCAGCGCACCGGCACCTACTAGAATCGCCACCCTCTCGCCCGCGTTCAGCACCTCGGCCGCGCGCTGAAGATCCGCATCATAAGGCAGCACTTTCGGCTTGCTGTAACCGACCCCGGAATGTGCCGTTCCGTGTGCCCGCGCCGGGGCCTTGTACTCGATATCCTGCAAGTCATTCGGCAGGACCAGTGCGGTCACCCGCCGCTCGCCAATCGCCGTGCGCACCGCACGATCCAGCAGATGGCGTACCTGTGCAGGTGCCGAAGCCTGCTGCACAAAAGCCCCGGCGACATCCTTGAACATCGAAACCAGATCGAGCTCCTGTTGATAGTGGCTGCCCAGCGCCGTACGCGCTTGCTGCCCGACGATCGCCAGCACCGGCATGTGATCGAGTCGGGCGTCGTACAGGCCGGTGATCAAGTGCGATGCGCCGGGGCCTGAGGTTGCGATGCATACGCCCAGTTCACCCGTGAACTTGGCGTGGGCCGAGGCCATGAACGCGGCCATTTCTTCATGTCGGGCCTGCACGAACTCGATCTTGCCCTGCGCACGACTCAGCGCGCCGAAGACCCCGTTGATGCCGTCCCCCGGATAACCAAAGATTCGTGTCACGCCCCACTGGCTGAGCCGCTCGACCAGAAAATCGCCCACTGTGACTGTCATGTCCAACCTCGCTTTCGCATTGCGAATGGCTTCCCCGGCACGCCTGTAGCGCAGGCAGACCCGGAAGATGTAAAGGTCTGGACAGCCCGGCGGACAGCGAAGTTTCGATTAGTTGCGAGTAACCGTGAGCAGGGTTACGGCAATGCGCTCGACCTGTTCGTAGCCAGGTTTAAGCAGCTCTTCACCGAAGACGTCCGGATCAAGCTCTTCGTAAGTCCAACTGAAATCAGTGCCCGGCAACGCTTCAACCTGGGCCAGAAAAGGGTCCGCGCCGTGCAGCATGGCGACACCGGTGTACAGCAGCAGCGTGCCCCCCGCCTTCAAGCGTGGCAGCGCCTCGCGCACGATGCGCACCGACAGTGCTTCGCCCAAAGCGCCGCCGCCGTGCCGGTAGGCACGTTGCTGTTGATCGTTCATGTAGGGGGGATTGGCGACCACCAGATCAAACTGGCCTTCGACACTCGCCAACAGATCGCTGTGGTAGATGGCGATGTTATCGGTGCCGGCCAACCCGGCATTGACGGCGCTCAGGCGTAACGCATGCGGGTTGATGTCGACCGCGACCACCTGAGCCTCAGGTTGCGCCCGGGCAATCAGCACTGCGCCAACGCCGGCCCCACAACCGATATCTACCGCGCGCTGGACCGGAACCGTTCGCCGTTGCAGATGGGCCTCGATGACCCGGGCAAACCGATAAGTGTCCGGACCGAAAAACACCGCATCACTCTGGCTGGTGGGATAGGCTGAATGCACGAACAGCAGGTCATTCAACGACGACCAGCGAACCGTGCTGCGCCACAGAGCGCCTTGTTGCTCGAGTATTCCTGCGCGCTCCAGCGCCTGAAATTGTTCAGCCGAAAACAGTCCTTTATCGAAGGGCATCGACCAGCCGAAGACATCGCGCTGATCCTTCGCCAAGGGCCTGTCCGCCCGTTGCATGACCCGCTCGTGGGTCAAAGGGGTCGGGGTTATGAACCGGTAACCGTTCTTACGCAAGCGCATGCCCAGCTCAAGCAATTCGCGATCGACCCGCTGTTGTGCTGTCATGGAACCTCCGGGATGTTCAGCGCAGGACTTTGCGCAGATGCATAAATCGGCGCGTGGCGTAAAGTCCTGCCGGGCGCCAGTGACGTTGTGGCGCCAGCCAGGGGATCAGGGTTTTCAGTTGCTCGAGCGGCGACTGCATTTCCATGGTCTTTTGCAGGGTCAGGGTTTCGCTATCGCTGGCCTGCCCGACGTCCTCGCCGGCAGGCTTGTGCAACACTCGCGCACGCTGTTTAGCGTCCTGCCAGCCGTCGGCGATCCAGTCATGTATCAGCTGTTTTTCATAGGCGCTGAATACGCCGAACATCACCGCCGAGCTGCCGTCGATCAATTGCCAGAAGCGGCTATCGACCGGATCCTCGCCTCGCTTGATCCAGCCTTTGCGGATCAATGCGTCGAGAAAAGCCCCCATCTGACCCGGTGTCGCCAGCCACTGATTGACGGTGCGGTTTTCGATCCGGCAGTAATCGGAATGCATATGCCGACCGAATACGCATTTACGCTCCAGCATGGTCAGCACTTCATGCTGCAAGTCGAATCCCTGGATCACCGCAGTCGAGCCCAGTCCGAGATCGTTCAGCCGGTAGCCCAACGTCATGCGCCGATAGAATGCGGCTCGCTGTTCCCCAGCAGGCAGCAAGTCATGCAGGGCCTGCACGGCGCGGTGGGCGTGCCCGGTGCTGGCGTTGTCGATGGTCACATGCAGGCGAAAGTAATGCGGATCGATGCCCAATTCACGCAGTTCGTAAGCGCTGATCAACAGGTGCAGCGGCAATTGCTCGTAGCCGAGGTTGTAGCCGATGACTTCGGGCAACAACGAATCGCCGCAATGCCCCAACGCCAGCTGTATTGCGCCTTGCAGAAAGTACTCATCGCCAAGGTCCGACAGGTCATCACAGGCGTGCTCAGCCAATAGCTGACGATAGATCAGCACATGGTTCTGCCTCGGCACGCCCTCGCCCAGCTCTTCGAGATAGATCTCCTGCAAGTGATCGAAGCGGACGTCTTGCCAGTGATGCAGCACACCCGCCAACCAGGCGCCATCGACTAATTTCGTCGGTCCGACATGCTGCACAAAGTACAAGGCATGAGCCTTGTTCTGAAAATAGCGGCGCCCTTCTCCCGCCTGCCGAGACGCGAGGTAGCTCGCGTATTGCGCGGCGACCTCGGCGCAATGGGCTTCCGACCACTGAAAGAGTTGCTCGGGATCGGCAGGTAACTCATTGGCAATGTCTCGTGCGGCCGCCAGATGCTGCTTCACAAAGGCATAGGCAATGGTACTGGCCTCCTGATCATGCTTGAGCAGTTTCTCGTAGATCTCACGATTCGGATGGTTCGGCCTCTCGTGAAGCGCGACAGGCATGGTGCTCGGGCACTCTATCGATGTCATGGAGCTCTCCCCCTGTGAAGGCGGCAAATGGAACGTCATACACAGGAGAGGAAAGGGGTCAGCGAAAATTCCTTTTATTTGCATGAGCGGCAGCGGCGCATTGAACGTTGCGAAACCGGTAGTCACTCAGGCTGAACCTTTGCTCGCTGCCTCCCCCAAAACCTTTACAACCGATGGAGGTGCAGCATGGAAACCACATATTTTCTGATCGGCGGCGCAGTGATCGTCCTGCTGCTCGATTTATGGATCATCAATAGCGTGTTCAGAAGCGACAGCCCTATGTTGAGCAAAATCTGGTGGTCGGCGCTTGTTCTGCTGCTGCCGATAGTGGGAGCGCTCATCTGGGGCATCACGGGACCCCGAGGCGTCACCAAAGGACCTTCTTCACCGGAACACAGCAAAGGCTGAATTGTGCCGATCCATTCATTGAACAGGACACGCCGCTTTGCCAAGAATTCTCACCAGCCAGACCAGTGAAAGCGAACTCACGGAACACAACGCCAAGATGTTCGGCTCGCCAAAAGAGCGACTGGATTTCTATCGTCGCGAAATCCAGTACGAGACCAGCATCCTGGCCAACCGTACCGACGCCTATCTTGCCGCCCAGTCTTTTCTGGTGATCGCTTTTGCGTCCAGCATGGGCAATCTCAACCCCGAGTGGGGCAAGCTGTTCACCCTCGCGGTGCCACCCTTTCTTGCGCTGCTGGGATTACTTAGCTCACTCAACGCATGGCCCGGTATTCGGGCGGCGTATGACATCATCGACCATTGGTATTTCAAGCAGAGTCAGTTGCTGCGCAGCGAGCCGCTGATGGGCCTGGCGTACGACGAATCGCCACTGTTCAGCGAACGCGAGTCGACTCACAAGGGCTATCGCAAGGCACTGCTGTTTTCGGTGCGCACGCCGTGGATTTTCGCGACGTTCTGGATACTGCTCGGATTCTGGGGCGTGTACATCCAGGTAGCCTGAGCGTTACGCCCTCCTCCCGTCGGATTCGCTGAACCCCACAGCGAGGCAGGTGCTCAACGTTGAAACAGCCCATGGAAGACCCTCGCCATGAACGCCTTCAAGAATCTGCTCACAGCCAAACAAGAAATGAAGCTTCAGGCACTCGACTGCTGGTATTGCGCACTGGACAACCAGCTCTTGCGCATGGACTGCCCGAACGACTACCACGATGAATTGTTGCGCCAGTGCGATGAGATGCATCGTCAGCAAATCGTGACATGGGAAGAGTGGAGAGACCTGCGTATCGAAGCCGATCAGGCCTACCTGCATGCAATCGCCGGTGACGATTATCACTAGGTGCCCGACTTGCGTACCACGAGGAGCATAGTCATGCACGCAGGCCCGCGATTCGGCATCGAAGAGGAATACTTCATCACTGATCTGGCGTCCCGGGTCATGGTGGGTCAGCCCTGCCGTGGGGCTATCCAGGCATGCCGGGATGCGCTGGGCGAACACTTTGCTTTTGAGATGTTTCAGGGACAGATCGAGGTCGCCTCGCCGATTTTCACTACTCTGGGGCAGGCCACCGATTACCTTGCCGGCGCCCGCGAGGCCGTGAGCCGCAGCCTGCAGCCCTATGGTCTGAGCGCCATCAGCGTCGGCAGTCACCCGCTCGCCGATTGGCGAACGCAGATGCCGACCGATAAAGAACACTTCCAGCAGATCTTCCGCAACTACGGCCATGTTGCGCACCGCAGCGTCTTATCGGGGCTGCATGTACATGTCGAGGTGCCCGACCCTGTCGACCGGGTACACGTCATGAACGAAGTCTTGCCCTGGACGCCCCTGTTGCTGGCCTTGAGTTGTTCATCGCCATTCTGGGACGGTGCGGACAGCGGCTTCATGAGTTTCCGCCAGACGCTGTGCGATGAATGGCCGCGCATGGGCATTCCTCCGCTGTTTGCCGGTCAGCACGATTACGACGTTCACATCGCCCTGCTCACTCGCACAGGCATCATCAAGCGTCCGAGCGAATGCTGGTGGGCACTACGCCCATGCGCCAGATTCCCCACACTGGAATTGCGCATGACCGACGCCTGTCCCCGTCTGGCCGATGCCCTTACCCTCGCCTCGCTTTATCGATTGCTGATTGCCTACGCCCTGGAGCAGAAACGGCCGGGCGCTTCGTACACGCCGACCTCACGAATCCTGCTTGAGGAAAACCGCTGGAGAGCAAAACGCTCGGGCCTTCAGGGCGCCTTTCTCATCGAAGGCCATGAGCAGACTTTTTCCATCGCACAGTGGCTGGAACATGCCGAGCAGGTCATGGGCTCTACCGCTGAGCGGATGCAGATGCATGACATCTTTGATCAGGTGCGCGAGATGATTGCCGCCGGCACAAGCGCGGATCGTCAACAGAAAATCTTTCGCCAGGGGCTGAATGACAGACTCCCGACGCCGCTCGCACTGGCACAAGTGGTAGACCATTTATTACAGGAGACATGAGGATCATCGGCTCGCGACCCTCATTGCCTTGCCAATACAAGAAACGTCTGCATCACTCACTTCAGCATGCTGCTACACAGTTCCTCGATTGTTTCTACCAACTCTTCATATTGCACCGGCTTGCTCAAGTGCCGATCAAAGCCTGAAGTTCTGGCTTTCTGTACTTCAGCCGCCACGCCATAACCCGTCAAAGCGATGGCCGGTGTAAATTTGTGCAATTTGGTCTGACGCAACGCCTGAATCAACTCATGTCCGTCCATGACCGGCATGCCTATGTCGGACAAAATGATGTCGTAATGCTCATCCGTCGCATTGCGCAAGGCAAACAAGGGTTCACTGAAAGACTTGACCAGCGCATCTTCCATCTCAAGCAACATGCGCATGACATCGACGACTTCAGGAGAGTCGTCCACCAGCAAGACCTTGAGACCCTTGAGCCGGCCTTTCTGCTCGGCCTTGGGTTCATTCTGATCGACATCGATGGTTTGATCCGACAGCGGGAGCAAGACGGTGAAAGCGCAGCCGTGGCCGAGTCCTGCGGACTTGACGCCGACCGATCCGTCATGGGCCTGTACGAGCTGGCGAACGAGCGAAAGGCCGATGCCCAAGCCATCGCGTTGATGACTATTTGTTCTCGGCTTGGCCTGGTTGAACAGATCGAAAACATGTTCGATGTCCGCCGGTGCCAGCCCAATGCCGTTGTCGATGATTTGCAGCCGTGCGTGACCGTCGTTCACGCCAAGAATCATCTGAATACGGGCATTCTGCTGGGTGAACTTCAGAGCGTTGTGCAGCAAGTTCCAGATGATCTGCTCCAGCCGTGTGGGATCGCCCTCGACCGGCACTGAAACGTCGGTTGACGGCGCGTCAAGGGTGATCTCGGCGCCGGGGTATTCCTCCACGACAACGGCATGGATGTCACGCACGATAATCGCCAGATCCAGCAACTGCGTCTTGAGCTTGAGTTTACCGGTACGAATCCGTGCCACATCCAGCAGATCATCAATGATGCGTGCCTGGCTGGCGACGGCGTCACTGATGGTCGAAACGGCTTTACTGGCCTTTTCCGCGCTGCGCACCGAAGGCAGGCGACGCAGGATTTCGGTATTCAATTGAATCAGGTTGAGCGGGTGTTTCAACTCGTGCGACATGACGGCGAAAAACTCGTCCTTCATATGGCTGGAAACCTGGTTTTCCGCCAGCTTCTTGCTTTGCTCTTCATGCAATCGTTTATGGCCGGTCAGATCACGGGCGATTTTGACGTAGCCCATGTCCGTTTCCGCCCGCAACAAGGTCACTTCGCCGCTGCAATAGAAACGGCTGCCGTCTTTGCGCACATGCCAGCGCTCATCCTCGCCGCGCCCGTGTTCGCGAGCCTGACGCAATTCATTTTCAGGAACCCCGGCTTTGCGGTCTTCGGGCGAGAACAACAAGTCGTAGTAGATGCCGATGACTTCAGTGCTCTTGTAACCGAAGATCAGCTCTGCACCGGTATTCCAGTCAGTGATCAGCCCCTGTTCATCAAGGATGATGATCGCGAAGTCGTGCGTGCTCTCTGCCACCAGGCGCATGCGTTCCTGACCCAGACGCAAATCTTCTTCGGCCTCGCGGCGTTTGGTGATATCGATGAACGTCAACACCGTACCGTCGATGTGGTTTTCGCTGGAGCGGTAAGGCAACAGGCGTGCGATATACCAACGGTGATCGATGCTGCTGACCTCCCGCTCCATCATGTTCAGCGACTCGAACACCGAAGTTGCATCGTCCGCCAGTTGCGGGTAGTTGAGGCGATGGGTGATGTCGAGCAACGAGCGCCCGGTATCGACCGGCAACATGCTGAAAATGTCGGTCGCGCGCGGAGTGAACCAGCGGATATGCATGTTGCGATCAACGAAGACCGTCGCAATGTCGGTCGATGCGATCAGGTTCGCCAGGTAGTCATTGATTTTGTCGGTTTCTTCGACCTTGGTTTTCAGCTCGTAGTTGACCGTCAACAACTCTTCGTTGATCGATTGCAGCTCTTCCTTGCTGGTTTCCAGCTCTTCGGTGGCTGAGCGCAACTCCTCGTTGATGGCGTGCATTTCCTCGTTGGAGGCCTTGAGCTCTTCACTGGAAGTCTCCGAGTGTTCGATCGTCTCCTGCAGATGCTCTTTGGTACGTTGCAACTCGTTTTCCAGGCTGGTGAGCACCTGGTTTTCGGTCTGCAGGTTCAATTCGAAACCTGGTCCGGCCTCGATCTGCGAGACACCGAACACGATCAAGCGCACATCCTGTTCGGAAATCTCGTCCTTGTGCGGCTGCACCATGATGTCGACGAAGTAATCGCCTTGTGGATCCTGGATGCGAATTTTCCGTGACACGGTCGCTTTACCGCTCTGCTGCGCCTGGAATAGTGTCGTGCGCAGTTCCAGGCGTAACTGGGGCATGACCAGCCCCAATACGTTGCGACTCATCTCGCCACCGATATAACGCAGAAACCGTCCAGCCCCTTCGCTCATGTGCAGAATATCGGCGTTGGCATCAACGATCAGGCTCGGCGGTAAACGCTGTTCCAGCGCGCGCTGATGAATATCGGCGTAAGCCACTTTGCGCGTTACCGGCACCATGGGCGGCGGCACGGACATGTTGAACGAAGTGAAACCGCCGCGCGGCATCGTTGGCGTACGCCGGCTGGCGGTCCCCGCCTTGGCCCGGAAAATACGGTTGCGTTTGTCGACTGGCGTAAACAGATCCGGGCAGGCGTCTGCAGATTCGGACGAACCGAGAAACAGATAGCCGCCAGGGCGCAAAGCGAAATGGAACATCTGCAGGATGTCGCGCTGAATTTCCCGTTCCAGATAGATCAGCAGGTTGCGGCAGACGATCAGGTCTATCTGCGAAAACGGCGGGTCGGACAGCAGGCTGTGATTGGCGAAAAGAACCTTCTCGCGGATTTCCTTGCGCACCTTGAAGCGCTCGCCTTCCTTGACGAAGTACTGGCGCAGTCGGGTCGGCGGCACGTCCGTAAGAATGGCTTCGGGATACTGGCCAGCACGCCCGGTGGCAATGGCTCGCTCATCAATGTCCGTGGCGAACACCTGCACCTTGACCGGGTTGGCTTCGAGCTTCTGATGCTCGGTACACAGGATCGTCAGGCTGTAGGCCTCTTCACCGGTCGAGCAACCTGCCGACCAGATGCGAACCTCTTCGCGCTTGGGTTTTTCCAGCTCACTGCCCATCAGTGGAGTCAGCACATGGCGCTCCAACGCCTCGAAGGCTTCCCGGTCACGGAAAAAGTTGGTGACGCCAATCAGCATATCGCCAAGCAGGTTGCTGGCTTCTTCGGGATTGTTTTCCAGATAATTGAAATAGGTCGGCAGATCCGGTTGCGCTGTCACTTGCAGGCGACGCTCGATACGTCGCAGCACCGTGGCGCGCTTGTAATGCTTGAAGTCGTGTCCGGTGCGGTTGCGCAGCAGCAACAGAATATCCTGCAGAGTTTGCTCGGCTAAAGCGCGCTCTTTCTCTGGGGTATCTGATGGCATCTGCATATCGTGCGGCTCAGGCAACGTAATGGTCTGCGAGTTGCGCCACAGTTCGAGAATTTTTTGCGGTATTTCGGCGACGGGCAGCACCACATCGACCATAAGTGTCGCGATGGCCGCTTGCGGCATGCCGTCGAATTCAGCGTCTGAAGGCGCTTGCACAATGGTTACGCCCCCCTGCTCCTTGATCCTGGACAGCCCGACAGCGCCATCACTGCCAGTGCCTGACAGCACGATGCAGAAAGCATGTTCTTTGTGTACATCAGCCAGATCCCGGAAAAACAGATCAATTGCCACATGGCTACCCACCGGCCGATTGGTGGGGATCACCCGCAGATAGCCATCGTTCATCGATAGCTGACTGGCAGGCGATATCACGTAGACATTATTGCGTTCGATGGGGCACGGATCATTGACCTGGCGGACGGGCATCGATGTGCAGTCCTGAAGAATCTGATCGGCCACACTTTCGTGATTGGGAGACAGATGAAGGACAATGACAAACGCCATGCCACTGTCGGCAGGCATCTGCTCAAAAAATATTTTCAGCGCATTGAGACCGCCCGCCGAGGCGCCGATTCCAACGACCGGGAACGATAAATGACTGGGCGTAACGCCTTCCCGTTGTGGCAGGGAGTTGGGGCGTTTCGGAGTCGACTTCATCTTCCATTCCTATTCATTCGAGCAACATGCTTACTCATTAGCATGATTGTAAGAGGCATGAGGCAAGCAGGGTAGGAAGATTTTGAATACATCGTCTTCCGTCACATTTAGGCATCGCCAAGCAAGGTTTAGCAGCAAAAAATACCTAAGCGTCGTCCATACTCAGGATTGATTGTGGTGGCCTAATTTTTCAGGACAACTCGATAAGGTAGATATCGCAGCGGTATTGTTTAGTTTTTTCCGCTTCCCCACCCTGCGCAACAGATCGGAGTGACGCAAAAGTAAGCTTATCGGATTTAGAGCTGAAGCTTTCTGTCCGAATGGGCATTAGGCACGGGAGTATCCATCAAGGCCGAAACCAAGCCAGATTCAGTAACAACACTCTCCATGCACCGACTTCTCTCTGCATCAACTACTTTACGCCGCATCTTTAGCTACCATCCCGTCCCATGCATCCACCACTTCAGCCGGTGAATAGCTCACCACCGGACGCTGGCGAACCACCGCCACGACCACAGGTTTGAGATAGAAATTGGCCATTGCACGGCGTTGGTCTTTAGCAGCAAATATCACTTCGAGACTTTTTTGCGATAGCGCCTTTTCCAAGTTGGCGTTCACGCTGTCGATCTCCTCTCTGGCAAGCATGAAAGCGATAGCCAAATACTCCAACTGAGCCTGGATGATGCTGATGATCAAAACGCGATCTTCTTGAACCAGTTTGCCCATCAGCTTGGCAGAGATTGCGGTGGCAACGATACCTCCGATAATCCCACCTGCTGTGCGGCCAACCATCGCGCCAATTGGCCCTAGGGGAGCCGCCAGAATTCCCCCGGCGATGGAACCCACCGCACCACCCGCTACACCTGATGAGGCGACAGCAAGGTTCTTCGCAAATTGCGCTTTAGAGATACGACCACGAGCGAGCTTGATGAGATCTGGACCGGTAGTCACAGCAATGACCGCGATGGAACTGATCAGCGTCCCCCGTAGCGCTTTGTTCACGCCACTTTTGCTCACTCCCATACCTTGAGCCAGTAACCCGCGTGTACTCGGCGCCAGACTTGTAACATCAATCAGGGTCAGAGATCGCTGGATGAACTGGACGCGATGTAATTGCTGAGCCGCAACATACACCGTCAGGCTGCGACCAAAGCTTTTTCCGGCCTGGATAGAGGCGACTTGCAGAGCCTTACGGCGATCTTGAGTCTTCAGATAAAACAGTGTCGCGCTGACCCCGAAGCTGATACCCCCGGCAACGGCCCCTACCACGACCCCTTCGGTGATGTCATAGGCGATGGACTCGAAAGTACCAAACTTGGTAATACTGCGCGCCTGGCTATACGTCAGATGACCTTTGCGGATTAGCTTCACCGCATCTTTAGGATCCGAGACGCCTGGCACCTTACCCTCGCTGATCTTGCGTTGGAGCGTGCGTACTGCATCAACATATTGGTCTTTGGGTACCTCGATCTGCATGGCACGCCCTTGCTGGTCGAAGTACTTGTAGCCACCCTGTTGCCCGTCGAAAGCAGCCCCGACACTACGGGCACCGGTCGCACAGTATTTAGTCTGAATCATCTGACCCTGTACCAACCGGTCAGCACCATTTTTGGCATTGTTGTCGCCAAGAATCTCTGCCTGGCGCCCCATCATGCGATCAACGCGATGGTTAACCTTTTCGGCGGCAAATCCATGGCCTTGGCCACCGGCGGCAAACAATTTGTGATTTGCGTCCCAAGCGCTTCCAGATGCCATCAGCACAAAACCATTCGTGGCCGCGTCGGCCAGGAACTCCTCTTGAGGCTTGTCACGAACACTCAGGCATACCTGCTCGGTTTCAGCACAAATCGTGGAGCAGAACCACTCTGCGTCATTCGCACTGCTGCGAACTTCGGCAAGCCCGCACGCGGTACAGCAACTGATACGCTGTGACAAGGCAAAGGCACACCAAAAACGACCGTCACGAAAATCCTGGAACTGGCCAAAGCTCATTTGCCGCTCTATGAAGTCCTGGGCAGCGGCACCTTCAAACCCGAACGCACTGCGCACAATTGCACTGAGTGCCTCAGAGCGATGACGAACTTGCTTGAGCAGTACGCCGTGAAGTGCCTTGTATCGGTTGCGGTACCAGTTTTCGGCAAAAACCCAGCGCTGCCCCGCCACCTCCATTTCACGCAAGGTGCCTGCGCCTGTCAGGTAAGAGAGACGCCCATTGAAAAGGGTTTCGACTTCCTTGGCATCAAGAATGCTGTCAGCGGCCAGGACTTTAAGTGTCTGGCTAACATTGAGCGAGGTCTGTACTTCTAACGCCTCGCACGTGCTGGATTCCAGCGTGGAGCGAGCATGGTCCTGGCTGATGGCATAAAGCTGCACGATTACCGCCACACCCCAATAGAAGTAAGCGGCAACTTCAGCGCCAGGCCAGCGCAGCATTTCAAAAAACACCGGTACCAAAGCGCAAACCAGCAACAACGCAAAAGCGCCGTGAACACAACGATGGAATTCTTGATCCTTCTTCAGCAGCCACTCTTCTGCCAGGTTGTTCACAAGGCTGCGCCTGCTCTTGCGGTGGACGACCAGCATCACCCCATACAACATGGCAGGCAGTCCAAACTTCAGGCTGGCAAACGCCCCGGGAGGAAGCTTCGGGTGCCACCCGAGTACCGCCCAACAGAACGTCAACGCGAACGTTGCTGCAGTAGTCAGCCAAGCTGCACCGGCGCGAAGCTTAAGCGGTTTAGTGATGGCCTCCACCGAGACGCCATAGACAGCAGGTAGCCCCAGCGCAACCAACCCAGCCAGACCAAGCACAAACTGGAAGGCTAGTCCGATGAAACGGAGCAACTTGGCCATCAGTGCCAGTGCGATGAATACGACGATAATGCCGACAATAACGCCCATTAGTTTTCAGCCGACAGGGTGAGAAAAACGATGGGGAGTCGCGCGCTTCCTTGCAATGGCATAACGCCCTCGATAAAGGTCCATGAGGGCGCGATTGATATCATATAGACACTATTTCGGCCAGTATCCAATCAGCCGATAGTGCAGGCTGAGCGTCGGCTCAGAAGTCGACCGTCGCCGACAACAAATAAGTTCGCGGCGTGGCGAGGGTCAGTCCTGGTTCACTGTCATCCGACGCCCCGGCCGAACTCCAGTAGCGTTTGTCCGCGACGTTCTCGACATTGGCCCGCAAGGTGATGTTCTTTTCATCGACCTTGAAAGCGTAACGCGCGCCGACATCGAAGCGTTCCCATGCCTCGATTTCCTTGTCGTTGGACTGATCCAGGTATTGCGAACTGGAGTAAATGCCCCGCCCGGTCAGGGTCAGGCCCTGCACATTCGGCACGTCCCACTCGGCGCCGAGATTGACGTTGTACTTCGGTGTTGCCGGCGCGCGATTGCCGTCGAAGGTGCCATTGGTGGTGTTCTTCAACTCGCTGTCGATGTACATGACACCGCCGAGCAGGCGGAAGCCGTTGAGTGGTTCGCCGAATACATTCAACTCCACTCCGTCGTTCTGGCGCTTGCCGTTGGGGCCGAAGACGCGCGTCACCGCGTTGGTTTCGTAGGCTGGCTGCTTGATGCGGAATACCGCCGCCGTCACGCCGAACGAGCCGGCGTCATATTTGGCGCCGACCTCGACCTGACGGCTGATGAACGGCGGGAAGATTTCGTCCTCGTTGACCGAGGTCGACGGTGCGATCTTGCCCTGGCTCAGGCCTTCCATGTAGTTGGCGTACAGCGACAGTTTGTCGGTGGCCTTGAACAGAACGCCACCGGATGGCGAAACCTTTTTCTCGTCGTAGGCCGTGTCACCTTTGACGTCGTTGCTCCAGTCATCGACTTTCACTCGCTGCCAGCGCGCACCCAGGGTGACCAGCAGACGATCGTCGAAGAAGCCCATCGTGTCTGCCAGCGCCACGCCGCTGAAGCGGTTTTCAGTGTAGACCTCAGCGTCCTGGCGCGTCGGTCGTACTGGCGTCGGCGTCTCGACCGGGTTGTAAATATTGCTCGGGGACGCCGCGTAACGCGCGCCGCCGTTTTCGAAGTCCATGTAGAAGTAACTGGCCGCGAGGTTGACCTCATGGCTTACGGGGCCGGTATGGAACCAGTTGCGTACCCCGGCGGTGGCCGTGCGGACGTTTTCATCACGGGTGAAATCCCGGGGCTGGACGCTGAAATCACCGGCATCGTTGGTGACCGAAACCGCATGCCGAAGGAAGTCATGATTGCTTTTGCGCACGCCGACACCACCGTAGAGCATGGTCGAATCGTTGACGTCGAACTCGGCGTTTACCGTGCCGAAAGTGTCTTTGGTGCGCGCTTTGCTCCAAGGCTGTGCGTAGTTGCGGTGAACATCATTGGCGCTCGGCACCCGGGCATTCGCGCCGACCTGCACACGCTCCTGCGGCGCATCGGTGTCACGCTCGGTGTGGCCGACATCGGTCGACAGACGCAGACGCTCACCCCGGAAATCCAGACCCAGCACCGCCATGTCGCGATCGACGCTCTGGTGATCCCATTCGGTATCGCCGGACTGCTTCACCCCGTTGAAACGAATACCGAACTTGTTGTCTTCGCCAAACCGCCGCCCGACATCCACCGCCCCGCCCACCTGATTGTTGGAGGCATAGTTGGCCGTGAGTGAGGTGATCGGTTTGTCGGTGGCGCGCTTGGGCACCACGTTGATGCCGCCGCCCACGCTGCCCCGTGGCGAGATGCCGTTGATTAGTTGGGTCGGACCTTTGAGGATGTCGACGCGATCGGCCATTTCCATGTCGATTGTGTAGGTCGGCAACACGCCGTAGAGGCCGTTGTACGCGACATCGCTGTTGAACAGGCTGAAGCCGCGAATGGTGAACTGCTCGTAACGCCCGCCGGCCGGGTTAGTGGCGCGCACGGAAGGATCGCTGGCGATCAGATCGCCCAGGGTGCGGGCTTGCTGGTTCTTGACCGCCTCGCTGGTGTAGGTGGTCATGCTGAACGGCGTTTCCATGAAATCACGGGAACCGAGCAGCCCCTGCGAGCCGCGCCGTGCGACCTGACCGCCGGCATAGACGTCGCCGCCGGTTTCATCGTTGGCGCCGAGAATCGAGGTCGGCGCCAGTTGCAGACTGCTGCCCTCCGCCGCCGGCACCAGAATGTAAGCGCCCTCTCCCACGGGTTGCAGTTGCAGGCCGGAACCGGCAAGCAATCGCGCAAATCCCTCCTCGACGCCATATTCCCCGGATAAACCTTGGCTGCTGCGACCGCTGACCAGCGCCGGATCCACCGACAGATTGACCCCGGACAACCCGGCAAAACGGGTCAGCGCGGCACTCAGGCTGCCGGCCGGCACCTGATAACTGCGGCGGACGGCGGCATCGTCGGCCCAGCTCACCGGAATCAACAACGGACTGGCACTCAGGCTCAGCATGAAGCTCAACTGCAACAACGGACGCAAACGACTCGGGAATACTGCGGGCATTGGAAGAAGCTCTCGTTTTCAGTTCACTTACCTGGAATGACCGGCGAGGCGAAAAAAAGGGACAGGCTTCAGGCAATATTTTTTCGAGGAACCAGCGTGACCCAGAATCGGGTGCGTGATTGCACGTCCAGCGGCAGGCTCGCCGCCAGCAGTGACAGCACGCGATCGGTATTGTCGAGACGGAAACTGCCGGTGATGCGCAGGTTTTCCAGTGCCGGATCCCAGCGCAGCAGACCGGACCGGTAGCGACTCAGCTCACGCAAGAAATCGCCCAGCGCCTGGTTCTGCGCCATCAGCACACCGCTGCGCCAGTCCGGCAGCAACGCATCGAATGGCGCTATTGGGCCGACCCCGCTGGCTTGCAGGCTGACCTGTTGCCCGGCTTGCAGGGTCATCATTGGCCCGTGCAGCGGTTGCAACTGCACCGAGCCGCTGACTACCGAAACCCGACAATCACGCTCGTTCAAACGCACGCAGACTTCGCTTCGACTGACGACGATGCGGCCGTACGGCGCCTCGATAGTCAGCGCAACACTGCCGGGCACTTTGAGCGCCATTTCGCCGCGCACCAGGGTCACCCGATGCTTCGCGAGATCGACATTCGCCGCACTGGCGGTGTTCAGTTGCAACGAACTGCCGTCGGCCAGCGGCAGGCGCTTGAGTTCACCCGTGGAGGTTTGCAGATCAGCACGCCAGACATCCAGCGGCAATTGTCGGCTGATCAGCCAGGCTGCCGGCACCAGTGCTGCGACGCCGAGTGCCCGTTTCAGTGCGGCCCGACGCGCGAGGTCCGGACGATCCAGCGTCGCCATCGCCAGGGTCGGAGGCAATCCGCAGAAGCGTTGACGCAACAACTGGGCTTTCTGCCAGGCACTTTCATTGCGACTGTCGCTGCTGCGCCAGTGTTGCAGGCGGGTGTGATCGTCGTCGGTGGCTTCGCCGGACTCGAGCAGCGTCAGCCATTGCGCCGCCGCGCGGGCCACTTCACGGGCTTCACTGGAAATTGCGGTGCGCATCACAGCTCCAGCAGCAGGCAATGTTCATAGGCTTGCGCCATGTAGCGCTTGACCGTGCGTTCGGAGACGTCCAGGCGCTCGCCGATTTCGCGGTAGCCCAGGCCTTCGAGCTGACTGAGCAGGAACACTCGACGCACCGGCGGCGCCAGTCCGTCGAGCAGTTCGTCTAGGGCTTGCAGGGTTTCCAGCAGGATCCAGCGCTGTTCCGGCGATGGCATGCACTCTTCCGGCAGGTTCGCCAGCGCATCCAGATAAGCCTTTTCCAGGCTGCGGCGCGTGTAGAAATTGCTCATCAGGCGTTTGCCGATGGTCAGCAAATACGCACGCGGCTCACGCATATCGACGATTGACTGCGAACTGCCAAGCACCCGCAGGAAGGTGTCCTGGCTCAGGTCAGCCGCATCCCAGGCATTGCCCATGCGCCTGCGCAGCCAGTTTTCCAGCCAGCCACGATGGTCACGGTACAGGGCGTGGAGGCTGTGATCCGGTGGCGACGCTTCAATCATCTCAAGAGATCCTGCGAAGGATATAAATGAGACTGATTCTATTTAATGTTCAGGCGCAAAACCAAGCCCTTTTCTATAGAAAGGAATTGGCGTCGCGTTTACGGGTGTTCAGGACGCCGTCGCAGCCCTCCCCTTCTTGCCGACGGTGCCCATTTCAATCGGCGTTTTTATGTAGAACACGGAAATGTCCTCAACCTCCAGGCGTTTGAACAGGCGCTCGGACTCCTCCTCGGTGATCGCCATGCGAATCTCCGTCGGCTGGTCCGCCAGTTCGAAAAAGTGTGAGGAATGCAGCCGGCCGGTATGCCCGAAACCCTCGATACCGGTTGAAAGCGTCGCCCCGCGCAGCCCCATCTCCTTTGCCAGATCAACAAGCCAGTCGCCGAGCATCTTTCCCTGATGGCGCCGGTTTTGTTGAGTAAAGAAAATCACCAGAAAACCGTTCATTTCGTCACCTCAACGCGTGCCAAACCATTGATAGGACAACAGCCCGGCGGCGGTCATCGCCAGCGAGCCTGCGACGTGTACGGACACCGAGCCGAGCGCCCAGAAAAGCCGGCCCTCCTGAAGCAGGGCGACGGTTTCGGCCGAAAAGGTAGAAAACGTAGTGAGCCCGCCACAGAAGCCCGTGATGATCAGCAACCGCCACTCAGGGCTGAGCGAAGGAGATGCCGCGAGAAACGCGATGGCCAGGCCGATGATGTAGCCGCCCACCATGTTCGCGACCACGGTGCCCGGAGGAATCGCGGGAAACAGCGCATTCAGCTTCAGGCCCAGAAGCCAGCGCAACCACGCGCCAAGCGATGCGCCTACGGCAATGACCACGAGAGATTTCAGCATGATGGGCTCACCTCGTCAGACCGATGTGGCCGAACCGGGAGCGGGCACGCGCAGCAAGAAAGCGGCGGCTGGGGGAGTAAATGCATGATCCTGTCCTTTCAATGTAGGGACAGGGCGAGCAGACACACCTACGCACCCTGTCCAGGGTTCACGTAGGCATCATCAGCACAAGGCGGTTCAAGGAGGAATGCCATCTCCTGTTGCCGATGCTATAGCAACGCAGACGCCGGCTTCAAGAAACGTTTTGATACAGAAAAACAAAAAAGCACCCGCAGGTGCTTTTTTGCTGGAGCAGGTAACGCCGCGACGTCAGATAGACAAACCGCTGACCTTCGCCCGCGCCGCATGCAGCTTTTTATAGCTGTCGACCAGGCGCTGATGGCGATCCAGCCCTTCCAGCTTCATGCTGGTCGGCGTCAAGCCGTAGAAGCGCACGCTGCCGTCGACCGAACCGATCGCCGCGTCCATCCGCTCATCGCCGAACATCCGACGGAAATTGACCTCGTAATCGGCGAGTTCCAGATCGTCGTCCAGTTGCATTTCCAGCACCACATTCACCGCTTGATAGAACAAGCCGCGCTCGACAGTGTTGTCGTTGTATTGCAGGAAGGCCTCCACCAGATCCTTGGCCTTTTCATACTTCTGCGTGGCCAGGTAGATCAGCAGCTTCAGCTCCAGGATCGTCAACTGACCCCAGGCCGTGTTGTCATCGAACTCGATGCCGATCAACGTGGTGATGTCGGTGTAGTCGTCCAGTTCGCTGTCTTCCAGACCCTTGACGAGATTGCGCAGCCCCACCTTGCTCAGGCTGTGCAGATTAAGGATGTCGGCGCGAAATTGCAGGGCCTTGTTGGTGTTGTCCCAGATCAGATCATCGACCGGATAGATCTCCGAATAGTCCGGCACCAGAATCCGGCAAGCCTTGGCGCCGATATGCTCGTAGACCGCCATGTACACTTCTTTGCCCATGTCTTCGAGAATGCCGAACAGCGTGGCGGCCTCGTCGGCGTTGGAGTCTTCGCCCTGACCGGAGAAGTCCCACTCAACGAATTCGAAATCAGGCTTGGCGCTGAAGAAACGCCACGACACCACACCGCTGGAGTCGATGAAGTGTTCGACGAAGTTGTTTGGTTCGATCACTGCCTGACCTTCGAAGGTCGGCTGCGGCAAGTCGTTCAGGCCTTCGAAACTGCGACCCTGCAGCAACTCGGTCAGGCTGCGTTCCAGCGCCACTTCGAAGCTCGGGTGAGCGCCGAACGAGGCAAACACACCGCCAGTGCGCGGGTTCATCAACGTCACGCACATCACCGGGAATTCACCGCCCAGCGACGCGTCCTTCACCAGCACCGGGAAGCCCTGCTCTTCCAGGCCCTTGATCCCGGCCAGAATGCCCGGGTATTTCGCCAACACCTCCTGCGGCACATCCGGCAGGGCCATCTCGCCTTCGAGGATTTCGCGTTTCACCGCCCGCTCAAAGATCTCCGACAGACATTGCACCTGGGCTTCGACCAACGTGTTGCCAGCGCTCATGCCGTTGCTCAGGTACAGGTTTTCGATCAGGTTGGACGGGAAATACACCACCTCGCCGTCCGACTGGCGCACAAACGGTAGCGAGCAGATCCCGCGCTGTGTGTTGCCGGAGTTGGTGTCGTACAGGTGCGAACCGCGCAGCTCGCCATCGCGGTTGAAGATCTCCAGGCAGTACTCGTCGAGGATCTCCTGCGGCAGCGCATCGTCCGGGCCAGGCTTGAACCAGCGCTCGTCCGGGTAATGCACGAACTCGGCATTGGCGATGTCTTCGCCCCAGAACTGGTCGTTGTAGAAGAAGTTGCAGTTCAGCCGCTCGATGAACTCGCCCAGCGCCGACGCCAGCGCGCTTTCCTTGGTCGAGCCCTTGCCATTGGTGAAGCACATCGGCGAATGCGCGTCGCGAATGTGCAGCGACCAGACGTTGGGCACGATGTTGCGCCACGACGCAATCTCGATCTTCATCCCCAGGTCGGCGAGGATCCCCGACATGTTGGCGATGGTCTGCTCCAGCGGTAGGTCCTTGCCGGCGATGAAGGTGCTCGCCTGGGAATCCGAATCAGGCATCAGCAAGGCCTGGGCATCGGCGTCCAGGTTTTCCACTTCCTCGATCACGAATTCAGGCCCGGTCTGCACGACCTTCTTCACCGTACAGCGATCGATGGAACGCAAAATACCTTGGCGATCCTTGGCGGAGATGTCCGCCGGCAATTCGACCTGGATCTTGAAGATCTGGTTGTAGCGGTTTTCCGGGTCGACGATGTTGTTCTGCGACAGACGAATGTTGTCGGTCGGGATATTGCGGGTTTCGCAGTACAGCTTCACAAAGTAAGCCGCGCACAGCGCCGAGGACGCGAGGAAGTAGTCGAACGGACCCGGTGCCGAACCATCGCCCTTGTAGCGGATAGGCTGGTCAGCCACCACCGTGAAGTCATCGAACTTGGCTTCAAGTCGGAGGTTGTCGAGAAAGTTGACCTTGATTTCCATGCGGGATTACCAGAATAGCGAGCTGAACAGAATGGCCGCCATTATCCGGTTTTTCAGCGGGAAGTCTTGTGCTTTGGCGCGGCGACCGCTGACCGGGCGCCGTTCAGAGGCGTTGGTTACGCTGCGCCATCTCGGCGACGATGGCCTCGATTACACGGCGCGCCGTCGGCGACAGGCTGCGGTTTTGCAGGCTGACCACACCGATTTCCGAATGAAACCTGGGGACATCGGCGACGCGCAGCTCGATCAACCTGCCGGCCTCGATGTCCTCGGCGACCGCACCGTGGATGACGCCCATGATCGTGTCGGTCGACAGGGCTACGGATTTGAGCAGCGCCACATCGTCGCATTCAAGCACGATGGGCAGTGTCTGCCGGGAAGACATGCCGAGGGTTCTGGCCGTCTCGGCTTTGACGACGGCGGGCAAGCGCGTGGTGGCGACGCCATACCCCTCAAGTTCGATCAGCGTCACTTCACGCCCGGCGAGCGGATGCTCGGGGCGGACGAAGAACCCGGCTGAAACCTGGCCCAATGAGTGAATCAGCAGATCAGACTCCGCCGAGAAATCACGAATGTCGGCCACGAAGAACTCGATCTCTTCGGCCCGCAACCGTGCTTCGAGAATCTGCCAATTATTGATCTCCACCCGCAGCGCAATCGCCGGGTGCCGTTGTCGCAACAGCGGAACCACCTGATGCATCAGCATCGCTGCCGGGAACGGCCCGACGCCGAAGGCAAGATTGCCGAGCTGGCCGTCGCCGTAGAGCGCCATGTCGCGCTCCAGCGAGCGCGCATCGAACAGCAGGCGCCGCGCCCGCTCGATCAGAAACTCCCCCGCCGGAGTCGGTCGCACGTCGCCGCTGTCGCGATCGAACAGGCGCTGGTTGGTTTCGCTTTCCAGCGCCTGGATGCTGCGGCTCAAGGCCGGTTGGCTAAGATGCACCCGTTCGGCAGCGCGACCGAAATGGCGTTCATCGGCCAGCGCCAGCAGATGTGAGAGTCGTTTAATGTCCATGTCGCCGATGCTAGTGACGCATTACACGGATGTAAACAATGCATTGGATACATCACCCGTCTCTCCCTACGCTTTGGCCGAAAGCCCCTTCGGAGAACAACAAGAATGAAACCGACCTTCCCCGCTCTCCTCGCCCTGGCACTGGTTACGTTGGGTGGCTGCGACAAAGGCCCCAGTGTGGCTGCGGACGACGCGACCCCCGCCACGGCAGCGGCAATTGCCGCCAGCATCAAAGGCCTGAACCTGGAAGACAGCAAGGATCTGACCGATGCCAAACGCGGCTTCATCGCCCGGCCAACCGGGCAGATCCTCGGCTCAGACGGCAGTGTCCTGATCGATTTCGAGGCGTTCAGGTTCGTCGAGGGCCAGGCGCCGTCCACGGTCAACCCGAGCCTTTGGCGCCACGCGATGCTCAACGCGCAGATCGGCTTGTTCAAGGTCACTGACGGGATCTACCAGTTACGCGGCTTCGATATCGCCAACATGACCCTGATCGAGGGGCAAACCGGCTGGATCGTGGTCGACCCATTGACCGCCAAAGAGTCCGCCGCTGCCGCCCTGGCATTCGCCCGGCAACAGTTGGGTGACAAAGCCGTCAGCGCCATAGTCTTCACCCACGACCACGTCGACCATTTCGGCGGCGTGCTGGGCATCACATCAATCGAGGACGTGGCCCGCCGCAATATCCCGGTCGTCGCGCCCGCCGGCTTCATGGAGGAAGCGACCAGTGAAAACATTCTGGCCGGGCCAGCGATGGCGCGGCGTTCGATGTATCAGTTCGGCAAGAACCTCGCGCCCGGCGCCAAAGGCATCGTCGATACCGGGCTGGGCAAAAACGTCGCTTACGGCAGCATCGGGATCATCGCGCCGACGCAAATCATCGACCAGCCGACCCAGGAACTCGTGCTCGACGGCGTGACATTCGTCTTTCACAACATGCCGGGCGCCGAAGCGCCGGCCGAGCTGACCTTCTCGATTCCCGAGCGCAAGGCCTACGGCGGCGCCGAGCTGCTCGCGCAGACCATGCACAATCTGCTGCCGATCCGGGGCGCCAAGGTGCGCGATGCGTTGCGCTGGTCCGAATACACCCAGATTGCCCTCGATGAACTCGGCGACACCGAGGTCTACTTCGGCCAGCACAACTGGCCGATCTGGGGCAATGAGCGGATCCGCGAGTTCATCACCAAACACCGCGACGTCTACAAATACCTGCACGACCAGACCGTGCGCCTGATGAACGCGGGCTACACGCCCAACGAGATCGCCGAGAAAATCCAGTTGCCCGATTCGCTGGCTTCGTACTTCGGCACACGCGGCTATTACGGCGACCTGCGACACAACGTCAAGGCGATCTACCAGATGTACCTCGGCGCCTACGACGGCAACCCCGCGCATTTGAATCCGCTGTCGCCCAGGGAGTCGGCCAAGCGTTACGTCGAATTGATGGGCGGCAGCGCCAAGGTTGTCGACGCCGCGCAAGTCGCCTATGACAAGGGCGAGTATCGCTGGGTCGCGGAGTTGCTGAACCAGGCAACCCTCGACAAACCCGATGACAAAGCCGCCAAGGAGTTGCTGGCCCGCGCCTATGAGCAAATGGGCTATCAGGCGGAATCGGCGACCTGGCGCAACAGTTACCTGACGGCGGCCCAGGAGTTGCGCAATGGCCCGCCCGCCAAAGGCGTCAAGCGCTCCGACCTGATCGAGTTGATGAAGCAGACCCCCACCGAGCGCTTCCTTGAAGCCATGGCCGCAAGCCTCGACGGGCCGGCCGCCGATGGCAAGAACTGGACCTTCAACCTCGTGCTGACCGATACCCACGAGACGTTCGTGCTGTGGATCGAGAACGCGGTGCTGCACTACCGAAAAGCCGCGCCGGTGGCTAATGCCAACGCGACGCTGACGGTCAGCAAAAACCTGTTCGTGCAATTGCTGAGCGGCACTGCCGGGCTGAAGGAAGCGCTGACCTCGGATGAGTTGAAGATCGATGGCAGCCAGATGGACCTGTTGCGCTTCCTCGGTTTGCTGGAAAAAGCCCCGGGCAACTTTGCGATTGTCGCCCGCGAAGGCGACTGACCCGAGGTGATTGCGGAGTGATTGCTCCGCAGTGATCGGAACGGCGGCCTGTTTTTCTCGCGGGACGCGCTACCTAGCATGGCTCCACTGTTAATTGTGGAGCCATCCCATGCACGACTCACCCGCTTTACCCGCTTCAACGGCGCTCGCCGCAGAGCCGCCCTCCTCCTGGCGCGACTGGCTGTCGGTGTATTCCGTGGCCCTTGGCGCCTTTGCCTTTGTCACCACCGAATACCTGCCGGTGGGCATCTTGCCGCAGATCGCCGACAGCCTGAACGTCACCGTCGGCGTGGCGGGATTGATGGTCACCGTGCCGGGCATTGTCGCGGCAGTGTCGGCCCCCGTCGTACTGCTCGGTGCAGGGCGCATGAACCGGCGCCAGCTATTGTTGTTGCTGACCTTGCTGCTGGTAATCGCCAACCTGATCTCGGCGGTGTCGCCGTCATTACCGATCCTGTTACTGGGGCGCGCACTGGTCGGTATCGCACTCGGTGGGTTCTGGGCTGTAGCGATCGCAGCGGCCGGACGGCTGGTCAACGCAGCGAACGCTGCCAAAGCCACCGCACTGATTTTCGCCGGGATCACCGTGGCAACGGTATTTGGCGTACCGCTCGGGACGTTTGTCAGCACGCTGTTTTCCTGGCGCATATCGCTGGCCCTGACAGCGGGTCTGGCCTTGCTCGCGCTCGCTGCACAGGTGCTGACCTTGCCTTCACTACCTTCCAGCGAGGGGTTGAAAGTACGCACGTTGCTGGCCTATCTCTCACGAAGCAATGCCCTGCGCAGCATGCTGTTGCTGGGCGCCGTGGTCGCCGCGCACTTTGCCGCTTACACCTACATCGCACCGTTTCTCGGACAGCAGGCCGGATTTTCACCGAGTGCGATCACCGCCATTCTGCTGGGCTTCGGTCTGGTCGGTATGCTGGCCAACTTCACCATGGCCGGCACCATCACCACACATCTCCGGGCGTCGTTGGGCGCAGTGGTGCTGCTGATGGTGATCGCCCAACTGGCGCTGCCGCAGTTGCAGGGTTGGGCCGTGAGCCTGGCAGTGTTGCTGTGGGGCGTGGCGTATGGCGCGATTCCACTGGGTGTCAGCAGCTGGATGCAACTGACGTCGCCCAAACTTCCTGAAGCCAGCTCGGCGATGCTGGTCACCACGTTTCAGGTGGCCATCGCCTCGGGATCGTTGTTCGGAGGCCTGGTGGTGGACCACACTGGCGTAGCCTCGGCGCTTTGGCTGGGCGCCGGCGTCGGCTTGCTCGGGCTGCTGGTGTTGCTCAGCTTCGGCGTCGGCAAAGCGCCCATCGCCGAATCCTTGCAGCGCTGATTCACCCTCGCAAAACGTTATCCTTGAAATAGTCGATCAACACCCGCAATCTCGGTGCCGTCTGCTTTGCCGCAGGCCAGAGCATCCACAGGTTGCCGGTGTGGTCGGTGTAGTCCCCCAACACCACCTCCAGCCTGCCATCGGCCAGCGGCTGACGGATTGAAAAGTCCGGCAGGCAGGCAATCCCCACCCCATCCAGCGCCAGGTACGTCAGCGGATCCATCGTGGTGCAGGTCAGCGCCCGTGTCAGGTTCGGTTCGATGTGCGTGTCGCCGACCCGCAGCGGCCAACGCTCGATCATCCCCGTCGCCGGAAACTTGTGCAGCAGACACACATGCCGGATCAGATCGTCCGGGTGCCTCGGCACGCCATGGCGTTCCAGATACGCCGGCGACGCCACCAACTGCAATTGATAGCCCCCCAACTTGCGCGCCATCAGCCGCGAATCCTGCGGCGCACCGGTCCGAATCACCGCGTCGAAACCTTCCTCGATCACGTCCACCATACGGTCAGACATGTCCACGTCCAGCTCGATATCCGGATAAGCACGCATGAACCCGGCCAGTACCGGCATGATCAACACATTCTGGATCGGCACGCTGATGCGTACTTTGCCACGAGGCGTGGCGGACAATTGCAGCAGCTCTATCTGCGCCGCTTCCACCTCACTGAGGATGCGTTTGCAGCGATCCAGGAACAGCTCGCCTTCGGTGGTCAGGGTCACGCTGCGGGTGCTGCGATGAAACAGCCGCACGCCCAGACGCTCCTCCATGCGCGCGACGCTCTTGCCAACGGCAGAAGCAGAAATCTCCAGCAGGCGCCCGGCTTCGGTGAAGCTGCGGGTTTCCGCCACTTGAATGAAGGCCGTGATACCGCTGAGGCTGTCCATCATGGCAGGCGTGCTCGGGGGTGAGAGTGAGGTAAGCGCAGAGTAGATGCGGGCGAAGGATTTGCAAAGAGCGGGATTTTTCAGGCCGCAAAACGCCTTCGCGAGCAAGCTCGCTCCCACATTCAATCGTCACTGAGCACGTATTCTGTGCTCAACGAAAACCGATGCGGAAGCGAGCTTGCTCGCGAAGGCGGTATTGCCTGTAACCGAGGCCGGTCAGGCACTCTGCTGATAGAACGGATAATCCGTAAAGCCGACCTCGGTGCCACCGTAGAACGTATCCCGGTCGTAGGCATTCAACGGCAGATCTTGGCGAATGCGCTCCGGCAGATCCGGGTTGGCAATGAAGTCGCGCCCGAACGCCACCAGATCGGCGTCGCCGGCCTGCAGGATGCGCTCGGCCGAAGCGGCGTTGAATCCGCCCGCCGCAATGATCAAACCTTCGTAGTGCTGGCGGATCAACTGCGCCGCCACCGGGTTCTGATCCTTGCTTTCATCGATCGAGTTGCCAATCACCCGTGGCTCGATCAGGTGCAGATAGGCCAGTTTCAATTCGGCCAGTTGCTGCGCCACATACACGAACAGTGCCTCAGGATCGCTGTCCTTCATGTCGCCAAAACTGCCACTCGGACCAAGGCGTACCGCCACCCGCTCGCTGCCCCACACCGAAATCACTTCACGGGTGATGTCCAGCAGGAACCGCGCACGCTTGGCGATGGTGCCGCCGTAGGCATCGGTGCGCCGGTTGCTGCCGTCCTGCAAAAACTGGTCGATCAGATAACCGTTGGCGCCGTGAATTTCCACGCCATCGAAACCCGCCTCCAGACCGCGCTGTGCGGCGCGGCGGAAGTCTTCGACCAGCGCGGCGACTTCCGCTTCGCTCAAGGCCCGATGCGGCGTGCTCGGCACCCAGCCGCTGGCGGTGTAGGCAACACCGTTGTACTCGACGGCCGAAGGCGCCAGTGGTTGTGCGCCGGCCGGCTGCATGTCGCTGTGGGACTGGCGACCGGCATGAAACAGTTGCAGGAAAATCCGCCCGCCCTTGGCGTGAACCGCATCGGTAATGGCCTTCCATCCGGGGATCTGCGCATCGTTGTACAGACCCGGTGAGCCGAGATAGCCATTGCCGGTGGTCGACACCACGGTGGCTTCGGAAATGATCAACCCGCCGTCGGTGGCGCGCTGCGAGTAATACTCGGCCATCAACGCACCGGGCAGATCGCCTGGCTCGGAGCGCATGCGTGTCAGCGGTGCCATGACCACGCGGTGGGACAGCGCATGCGGGCCGATCTGGATCGCGGAAAACAGGGTTGGGTGATTCATGGTGACCTCCAATAATTAACTGGAGGCCACCTTAGGCCACACGCCACTGGAGAAAAACCGGCTGCATTTCCACTCTCTGCGGACGGATCTGTCCGCAATCACCGACCTATGTCCCCGTTGGCGACTGCGGCGTATCCGGATTGAGTTGCTGTTTGCGAAATTGCCCTGGCGGCTGGCCGTGGATCTGTCGGAAGCGCCGGGAAAAGTACGCCTCGTCGGCGAATCCGCACAGCCGCGCCACCTCGCCCACTGGCCGAGCGCTGTTGAGCAGGTAGTTACGCGCCGCATGCATTCGCCGTTCGAGCACCAGTTCGGTGAAGGTCTTGCCGATTTCCTTGCGCAGCCAGTGCGTCAGATAGGTCGGTGACAGGTAGGTCGCGGCGGCGACCTTGATCAGGTTCAGATCCGGGTCGGCGATGTTCTTGCGCAGGTACTCGGACATCCGCCCCAGCGCATCCCGTCGACTGGTTTCCGCCGCGTTCTCTTCGGCCAGCCGCTTGAGCGGTTCGGCATACAAGCCACAGACGCTGCCAATCAGTTGCAGCAGCAAGCCCTTGAGCATCTCGCGGGTGCCGAACTGGCGGTTTTCATCCAGCGCGCGCATTTGTTCGATCAGGCCACAGACCCGGGCGAAATCCTCGTCGCCGAGAATGAAGTCCAGGTGTTCCTGAAAACGGAATGGCGACAACTCCGGCGCCAGCAGGATCGAGACTTCCTCCAGGTCCATCGGATCGCATTGCAAATGCGGCAGCAGAAATGTCTGGGAAAAATTGATCACCATGAACTTGCTGTCGGCCGGGTGCGGAATTACATGCACGCGGTGCGGCAGGATAAAAGCCAGGGTATTGCGTGGAAACGGGCGCTCGACGTTGCCGATGTGCTGCACGGTGTCGCCACCGAGGTTGATCTGGATCTGGAAATACTCGTGGCGGTGAGGACTGGTTTCAGCGCGTCGTCCCTGCTTGTCACGAATATAGAAGTCGGTCAGCTCGCTGCGCTGCTGCATGACATAGGTGGGCACTCGGCTGCTGGCTGACATCTCCCGGAGATCCTCGACAAGGTGCGTGGGCGGTGGCCGATTGTGACGGTCAGTTCGTCCGCTTTTCAATAGGTCATACGATGACGTGAGTATTGCCGTAATTTCCCGCACATTGCCGACGAACGGTCAGAGTCCAAAAAAACCAATACAAAGCAGAGACTATTTTCCTATTAAAAACAGTATGTTGGCTTGAAAAGGTCACAAAGCCGCGTTTTCTGCATTCTAGAATTTTTTGGACAGATCCAAAGATCAGCGTTTTCTTCCCGAAAAACGATCTGACAGGCGTGTTGATTTAGCGAGGTTGTACGACCACTGTAAAGACCAATGCAGCCCGACTTCCTCCAAAAACAATCAAAGGTGCGCACGTCATGAAACAGCATTTGCCCTCTCACCCACCCTCTTCCCTCTCCATCATCGGCACGCGCCTGAAGACGCTTTCGCACGCCTGACTCCGGCTGGCTGCGCCGCCCACCGCTCGCAAGAAAACACCCAACCCCGACATTCGGGGAGCGGGACCGGCTGCGCGCAAAACAACGGCTCCCAACAATAACAAGGCCAACTCCATGTCCAACTCCCCTCTCTCGCAAACCGCCGCTGCGTCGGCGATCAGTGGCGTCCAGGACGCCGCATCCACCAAGCGGCTGCCGACACGGCGACGCTGGTTCATGCTGTCGCTGCTGCTGATCGCGACGATCATCAACTACATCGACCGGGTGAACATCTCGATTGCCGCACCGTTCATGGCCAAGGACCTGGGCCTGGACAAGATCGAAATGGGCCTGATCTTCTCGGCGTTCGCCTGGACGTATGCGTTAGCCCTGGTGCCTGCCGGGTTCATCGCCGACCGCTTCGGCTCGCGGCTGACTTATGGCGTGTCACTGATCAGTTGGTCGACGGTCACGGTCTGCCAAGGCCTGGCCTCGGGCTTCGCCTCGCTGTTCGGCCTGCGTCTGGCGGTCGGGGCCATGGAGGCGACGGCGTTTCCGGCCAACAGCCGCGCAGTGACGGTTTGGTTTCCCGCACGCGAACGGGGCATGGCCAGCAGCATTTACGTGTGCGGCCAGTATCTGGGCACGGCGCTGTTTACCGGTGCGCTGCTGTGGCTGGCAACCACGTTTGACTGGCGTCACGTGTTCTACAGCACCGGCGCCCTCGGCATCGTGTTCGGGGTGTTCTGGCTGTACTTCTACCGCGATCCGCTGGAATGCAAGAAGGTCAGCAAGGAAGAACTGCAATACATCGAATCCGGCGGCGGGCTGGTCAAGAGCAGCCAGGAACGCACCTGCTTCAACTGGCGCCAGGTGGCCGAACTGTTTTCGTACCGGCAGATCTGGGCGATCTGCATCGGCAAGTTCGCCAGCACCTCGGCGCTGTACTTCTTCCTGACCTGGTTCCCGACGTACCTGATCGAAGAACGTCAACTGACCATGATCAAGGCCGGGATCTTCGCCGTGCTGCCGTTCGTGGGTGCAACGGTCGGCATCCTGCTGGCCGGGATCATTTCCGATCTGCTGATTCGCCGTGGCTGCTCGATGTCGTTCGCCCGCAAGTTGCCGCTGGTGGTCGGGTCGATGCTCGGCATGTCGATCGTGCTGGTGAATTTCACCGACTCGAACCTGATCTGCATCGCCATTCTCACCGTTGCCTTCTTCGCCCAGGGCATCGCTTCGTCGTCGTGGGCAGCGGTATCGGAAGTCGCGCCCAAGGAGCTGATCGGTCTGACCGGAGGCGTGACCAGCCTGGCGGCCAACATCGGCGGGATCGTCACGCCGATCGTGATTGGCGCGATCGTCCATGCCACCGGTTCGTTCGCCTACGCCTTCTGGTTCATCGGCGGCGTGGCCCTGATCGGCACGCTGTCCTATTCGCTGCTGCTCGGCCGTTTGTATCGCATCGAACTCAAGCCGCGCTGAAGCAAACACAACGGTTTTCTCCAATACGAGGCGGCATTCGTCCAACTTCACCCCCGGATGCCGCCGTACGCTGACGTTTCAATCAGGACTTCTACAGAGATGAACATGACAGAGTACGTCTTTACCCCGGATTTGCCTGTGACCTTGCCGGTTGCCGGCAGCCAGCAACGTTTTCCGGTGGGCCGGGTGTTTTGTGTAGGCCGTAACTATCCATGGCCGGATACCCAGACCCAGGGTCAATCGCGCATCCCGCCGGTGTTTTTCATGAAGCCGGCGAGCACCGTGGTGGATGCCGTCGGTGAAGTGGCGTTCCCGGTGCTGACCGAGGACTTTGCCCACGAAATCGAACTGGTGGTGGCCATCGGCGAAGGCGGCGCAAATATTCCGGAAAGTCAGGCACTGGCCTACGTCTGGGGTTACGCCGCCGGGCTCGACCTGACCCGGCGCGACGTACAACGCGCGGCCAAGAGCAATGGCTTGCCGTGGGAAGGCGCCAAAGTCTTCGACGGTGCCGCACCGATGACCGCCATCGTTCCGGTGACGCGCTCAGGTCATCCCGACGGCGAGTTGTGGCTCAACGTCAACGGCGAGGAACGCCAGCGCGACAGCCTCGACAGCCAGATCTGGTCGGTCAGCGAAGTCATCAGCCGCATCTCGCAATCGGTCGCCCTGCGCGCCGGGGACCTGATCATGACCGGCAGCCCGGCAGGCGTTGACGGCCTGCAACCGGGCGATGTGATCAACGCCGGGGTCGATGGCATCGGCCAATTGGAAATGCGCGTCGGCCAACGCCCCTGAAGCCTCCCACCCAGACCAATAAAAAGGAAACCCCGACATGCCCAACACCCAACCCTTGAAAGTCGCACTGGTGACCGGCGCCGGCAGCGGAATCGGCCGCGCCGTGGCCCTGGCCCTGATGGCTGACGGTTTCACTTTGGTTCTGGCCGGCCGCCGGCCTGAGCCTTTGCAAGCCCTGGTCGAGCAGGCGCGCAATGAAGGTCACGAGGCCTTGGCCGTTCCCACCGACGTTCGTGATGAAGCCAGTGTCGATCGTTTGTTCGCGACAATCAGCGAGGTCTACGGACGCCTGGACGTGGTGTTCAACAACGCGGGCATCAATGCCCCGGCCGTGCCGCTGGATGAGCTGACGGTCGAGCAATGGCGCAACGTGATCGACACCAACCTCAACGGGGTTTTCCTCTGCGCCCGTGGCGCGTTCGGCCTGATGCGCCGACAGCAGCCGCAGGGCGGACGCATCATCAATAACGGCTCGATCTCGGCCCATACCCCAAGGCCGTTCAGCAGCGCCTACACCGCCAGCAAACACGCCGTGCTGGGCCTGACCAAATCCCTGGCGCTGGATGGACGGGAATTCAACATCGTCTGCAGCCAGATCGACATCGGCAATGCCCTGACCGAAATGTCCGTGCGCATGACCAAAGGTGTGCGCCAGGCCAACGGCAGCATCGCGGTGGAGCCGATGGTCGACGTCCAGCATGTCGCCGATGCCGTGCGCTACATCGCCGCCCTGCCGCTGGCGGCCAACGTTCTGAACATGACCGTCATGGCCAGCGCCATGCCGTTTGCCGGTCGCGGTTGAATCTTTTTTGAATTATTCGAGGTTTACATGAAGCCAGAAGTCTTGCAGCTCAGCCCGATCCTGATTCCGCAAATCAATGCCCGACTCGATGAGTTGTTCACCGTGCGACGCTATTTCCAGCAGGCCGACAAGGCCGCCTACCTGCAAGAGCACGGCGCCAATATCCGTGGCGTGATCACCGGCGGGCACACTGGCATCACCCAGACGGTGATGGCGCAACTGCCCAATCTGGAAGTGGTCGCGGTCAATGGCGTGGGCACCGATGCGGTGGATCTGGCCTACGCCAGGGATCGCGGCATTCGAGTGACCGCCACTATCGGCGCCCTGACCGAGGACGTTGCCGATCTGGCGATAGGGTTGTTGATCGCCGTGTGTCGCGGGCTCTGCACCAGCGATCGTTACGTGCGCTCGGGCCAGTGGCCGCAGAGCCCGACGCCGCTGGCCCCGCTGCCACTGGCGCGTCAGGTGTCCGGCATGCGGATCGGTATCGTCGGCATGGGCCGGGTGGGCCGTGCGGTGGCGGTTCGCGCGGCAGCCTTCGGTTGTCCGATCAGCTACACCGATCTGCAACCAATGAGCGATGTCAGCCACACCTTTGTTGCCGACCTAAAGCAACTGGCCCGGGACAGCGACGCCCTGATTCTTGCCGCTGCCGCCGACAAGGCCGAAGCAATCATCGATGCCCAGGTGCTGAAGGCTTTGGGAACAGACGGTTATTTGATCAACGTTGCCCGGGGCAAACTGGTCAACGAGACCGATCTGGTGGCGGCCCTTGCAGCCGGTGAGATTGCCGGCGCAGCGCTGGATGTGTTCGTCGATGAGCCGAACGTCCCCGAGGCGTTGTTCGGCAACGAGCAAGTGGTGCTGCAACCGCATCGCGCCAGCGCCACCTTGCAGACCCGCACGCGCATGGGGGAAATGGTGGTGGCGAGTCTGGTGGACAGCTTCGCCGGCAAAGTCCCGCAGGGTTGCGTGACGGGCTGACGGTTCGGCCACCGGGGTGCAATGCCTCGGTGGCGCCTGCCGATGTCGATCAATGCTGTGGCCAGGCACCTTCTGGAATTTGCGCCAGTGCCTTGAACGCAGGCTTGGCGAACCAGTAACCCTGCATCAGATAGATGCCGCAATCGGCGAGGAAGTCCCGTTCTTCGGCGTGCTCGATGCCTTCGGCAATCACCTCGACTCCCAACTCCACACAGATGCCCACCACCCCTCGAACGATTGCCTGACGTACGCGATCGCGATGAATATCACGAATCAGCGCCATGTCCAGCTTGATCAGATCCGGCTGAAAATCGGCCAGCAGGTTCAACCCGGAATAGCCGGCGCCAAAATCATCGATGGCGGTCTTGAAGCCAAACTCACGGTATTCGCGCAGGATATTCATCAGGTGTCTGTTGCTTTCGACGTGCTCGCCCTCAACCGCTTCGAAGATCAGCCGGTCGAGGGGAAAGCCGTGAGCGCGTGCCGCATCCAGTGTGCTGCGGATGCACAGTTCCGGGCGGTAAACGGCATTGGGCAGAAAGTTGATCGACAGGTGCTGCGTCATTCCAAGGTCTGCGGCGGTCGAAATCGCCCGAACACGACACTGCTGGTCGAAACGGTAGCGGTTCTGATCGTCGACCTGCTCAAGCACAGATAATGCACTCTCGCCATTGATGCCGCGTACAAGTGCTTCATGCGCGAAAACGCTTCGGTCGCGCAGATCGACGATAGGCTGAAAAGCGAAGGAAAAATCGAGGTCGGGCTGGCTGCTGCGTCGGCATCCCTGGCAGCCACCGGATGGCGGGAATAGTTCGGAAAAATCGGTCATGAAGCCTCGCCAAAAATGGGTTGCCGCCTTCCATGGTCAGGCTGGAAAACTGATAGGCGAAACGCTGTGACCGCGTTTCGCATGCTATGCGGGTGTAAGTCTGCGGGGTATTGCGCGTGGGCGCCGCTCACTGTTCGCGGAACGGTCGCAATCGGGTTATCGACCGGTCAAATTCAAACCTTAGCTCCGTTCGTCGCCTGCCCCGCTGCCCCTCAAAGACGCGGTTCGCCATCAATCCTGAAAAAACCAAATTGCGATGTGTTTCCTTCGTTCCTTTACACGTCGCAATGTTCATTGCCTGTTCCTGTCTGTCTGGAGTTTCTCGATGCCCGCGCCCAAATCCCTGCCCACTGCATTGCTGGGGCTGGCCCTTGCCTGTCCGGCGATGGCTGAAACCCAAGGCCTGGAGCTGGGGCAAGTGCTGATTTCGGCTGAGGATCAGGGCAGCGAAAACGCCCGTGTCGAAGAAGCCAGGGCGCGTCTCGCTCAGGTTCCCGGCGGCAGCAATATGGTCGACATGCGCCGCCCGTTGCAGGGCCGCGTGGCCGGCAATCAGGATGTGCTGGCTTATCAGCCGGGGGTGTATGCCCAGTCCTCGGGCAATGAAGGGACGAAAATCTCGATCCGAGGTTCGGGGATCAACCGTGCGCCGGGCGCCCACGCCTCGGGGTTGTACACGATGCTCGACGGTCTGCCGCTGACCGGCCCCGGTGGTACGCCTTATGAGTTGCTGGAACCCTTGTGGCTCGATCATGTGGAAGTGCTGCGCGGTGCCAACGGTTTCGACCGGGGCGCGCTGGCCTTGGGCGGCGCCATTGATTACGTCAGCCACACCGGTTACGACGCGCCGAAATTACAGGTGCGTTATGCAATGGGCAGCAAGGGTTATCAGCAGCGTCAGATCAGTTCCGGGCAGGTGCTGGGCGACTTCGATTACTACGTGTCGGCCACCGACGCGAGCGCTGACGGTTATCAGGATCACACCAAGAGCGAGAGCCAGGGTGTCATCGCCAACTTCGGCTATCGCTTCAACCCGAACCTGGAAACCCGCTTCTACTTCCGCTACCGCGAGACCGACAACGACCTCGCCGGCCGGGTGACCAAGCATTCCATCGAACATGATCCACGGGCGGCCAACCCTGCCTATGTGTCGCGGGACGACAGCCGCAAGCAACCGGGCAGTACGTTTTTCGGCAACAAGACCACCTTCTACATCGACGACGATTCGAGCATCCAGACCGGCCTGGTCTATCACGACTACCCGATGGATCTGCGCGAAGGCTCCAATCGCCTGAAGGTCGCCTACACCGACGTCAGCGGCACCTTCGACTACAAGCGCCGCGACACGCTTTGGGGCCTGGAAAGCCGCAGCACCGTGGGCCTGCGCGTGACCAAACACCTGCCCAACGACGGCGCCAGCGAAATGGTCCGCATCCCGACCGGCAACACTGCCGGTTATGCGCCGGGCACGCACATGCGCAATTTCACCTATCAGGGCTCGGACACCGTCCTGCATGTGGGCAATGACCTGGAAATCGCCGACGACCTGTGGCTGACCACCGGCCTCGCCGCGATCTACACCCGCCGCGAAAGCGATGTTACCTACCCGCAAAACGGCGGCAAGACCAGCCTGGGCGACTGGGACTATGCCCCGCGCCTGGGTCTGCGCTATCAGGTGACGCCGGATCTGCAACTGTTCGGTAATCTCAGCCGTTCAGTGGAAGCGCCGCACCCGTGGTCGCTGATCTACAGCTCCAACATCCGCTTTGGGCCGGAAAACGGTCCGGCCACCGGCACCCAGCGCGACCCGGTCAAACTGCAAAACCAGACCGCGACTACCCTGGAACTTGGCGGTCGCGGCGACAGTACGCTGGGCGAATGGAGCCTGGCCTGGTACTACGCGCAAGTGCGCCATGAACTGCTTTCGGTATTGCCGGACGCCAACGCCACCACGCCTTATGAACTCAACGCCAGCCCCACGGTGCATCAAGGCGTCGAAGCCAGTCTGCAGAGCCATCTGTGGACGGCCAACGACGGCGGCCAGTTGAGCCTGCGTCAGGCCTACACCTTCAGCGACTTCCACTACCGCGACGACGAGCGCTTCGGCGACAACCGCCTGCCGGGCCTGCCGATGCATTACTACCAGGGCGAGTTGCGCTACGACTGGCCGCAGGGTTTCTTCGCGGCACTCAACACGCAGTTATCGTCGAAAGTCGCGGTGGATTACGCCAACAGTTATTACGCCGACCCGTACGCCACTTTCGGCGCCACCCTGGGCTACAACGCGCCCAAGGGTGACTGGCAGACCTGGCTGGACATGCGCAACCTGACCGATCAGCGTTACGCCGCGACCGTCACGCCGGGCTACGACGACAAAGGCCTGGACGCGGCGCGTTCGACGCCGGGGGAAGGCATGGCGATGTATGTCGGGGTGTCGTGGAGTTTGCGCTGAGGACTAGCGGGCTGTTTAACCGTTGACTCGCCGGGTAAAACCGGCAAAATCGCCGGCCTTTTTTCGCGACAGGAAGTCTCCATGCAACGGATTGTGATTCTAGGAAATGCCGGTAGTGGCAAATCGACCCTCGCCCGCAGACTCGGCGAACGCCTCGGGCTATCGGTGGTGCACCTGGATACGCTGTTCTGGGAACCCGACTGGACCGAACCCGATGCAGAAGAGTTTCGTGAACGGGTTCGCGAAGCGGTCATGCCAGATGCCTGGATTTGCGAAGGCAACTACTCCCGACGCACATTCGACCTGCGCCTGCCGCGCGCAGACCTGATCATCTGGCTCGATACGCCGCGCCTCACTTGCTTGATTCGGGTGTTCATCCGCAGCGTCATGAACCGCCCTCGCCCCGACCTGCCAGCCGGCTGCACGGAAAAACTCAACCGGGCCTTCCTGACATTTCTTGGGTTCGTCTGGGCCTTTGATCGCGCCTATCGCCCCGGTATCGAGTCGGTGCGCTTTGCCATCGCGCCAGAGATTCCGGTATTGCACCTGCGGGACAAACGACAGATCGCCGCGTTTGTCGAAGGGCTGCGCGCAATGCCCGGGACTTGCCAAGAATAGAGACTTCATTGGCAATCCGCTGCTGTTCTGTGGTGTCCTGTCAGGCAGGAACCCGAGGTTCTGACCCGGGTCTACGACATCTCAGCCAGCAAACAATGAGGTCTGCTTCATGAGCAAAGCGTCTTACGTTCCGCCCAAGGTCTGGAAACACGAAGCGCCGTCCGGTGGACAGTTCGCCAGTATCAACCGCCCGGTGGCCGGGCCGACCCATGACAAGACCCTGCCGGTTGGCAAACATCCGTTGCAGTTGTATTCGCTGGCCACGCCCAATGGCGTGAAAGTGACGATCCTGCTCGAAGAACTGTTGGCCCTCGGACACACCGAAGCCGAGTACGACGCCTGGCTGATTCGCATCGGCGAGGGCGACCAGTTCTCCAGTGGTTTTGTCGAGGTCAATCCGAACTCGAAGATTCCGGCGCTGCTGGATCGCAGCGTGGAACCACCGATTCGCGTCTTCGAATCAGGTTCGATCCTGCTGTATCTCGCGGAAAAATTCGGCGCTTTGCTGCCCAAGGACCCGGCCGGCCGCGCCGAAACCCTGAACTGGCTGTTCTGGCAGATGGGTTCGGCACCTTATCTGGGCGGCGGCTTCGGGCATTTCTATGCCTATGCCCCGGAGAAGTTCGAATACGCGATCAACCGTTTCACCATGGAAGCCAAACGGCAGCTGGATGTGCTGGACCGACGCCTGGCCGAGAGCAAATACCTGGCGGGCGACAGCTACACCATCGCCGACATCGCGGTCTGGCCGTGGTATGGCCAACTGGTGCGCAACAACGTCTACTCGGCCGCCGAGTTCCTGGCCGCCCATGAGTACACCCATGTGCAGCGCTGGGCGGAAGAAATCGCCAAGCGGCCGGCGGTACTGCGCGGGCAGCGGGTCAACCGCACCTGGGGCGATGAGGACAAACAGTTGCCGGAACGGCATCAGGCCTCTGATCTGGATTGATCCTATTCGTATATGAAACAGGGCCTCAGCCGCATCCCGGCTGAGGCCCTGTTGTTTTAACGAGCGCGAACTACTTCGCGACCGCCGCTTTTTCAATCAGTCGGGCAACCGCCTCCGGGTGTGAAACCATCACCACATGGGAGCCACCCTTCACCACTTCTACCGCTTTGGCATCGGCGCGTTTGGCCATGAACGCCATCGCCTGCGGTGGAATGTTCTTGTCTTTGTCGCCGTAGATGTACCAGGACGGAATGTGCTTCCAGGCCGGGGCACCGGACTGTTCGTTGAGCGCCGCTTCAGTGACCGGGCGTTGCGTCGCCGCCATCAGCGCCGCTTGCGCGGCAGGCACGTCGGCCGCGAACTGGTCATGAAACTTGTCCTGCTGGATGTACAGATCCTTGCCGCCGTCAGCCAGTGCGACCGGCGCCGCCAGCGTCGGGCCGAGGGTGCTGCCCGGGAACTTGCCGGCCAGCCCGGCGACGGTCTCGCCCTGCTCCGGCGCGAAAGCGCTGACGTACACCAGTGCCTTGACATTCGGCCGGTCATTGGCCGCCTCGCTGATGACGTTGCCGCCGTAGGAGTGCCCGACCAGTACGACCGGCGACTTGATGCTCGCCAGCAGCGCGGAAAGCTCTGCGCCATCTCCTTTGACGCTGCGCAATGGATTGGCCGCTGCCACCACCGCGTAGCCATCCTTTTCCAGAATCTTCGCCACGCCGTTCCAGCTGGAGGCATCGGCAAAGGCGCCGTGTACCAGAACGACAGTGGGTTTTTCGGACTGGGCGAAAGCGTGGGCGCCTGCAAACAGGCTGCCGGCGACCGCCAATGCCGTGATCAGTTTTTTCATTGCGAACTCCTTGAGCGATTGAGCGAAGCGGATGATGTCCTTCGGGGCAAACGATGAGGTGGTGCGAAGGCTTACCAGTTCATGACGATGTCTCCGGACGTTGAAAGATCCAACCAGGCAACTGGTGTTGCCTCGTTGGAGCTCATTTGACGTCGCGCAGGTATCTCGTGTGTGTCACTGACAGGGGTAAAAGAATCGGCACGTATCGTTGGCGCGGGCGGATACACAGAGATACATGTCGCCCGCATCCTTCAGGACCCGGAAGCACTCAATCCCGGGAGTTTTCCATTGCGGCAAACCCACGCTCCAGGTCCTCAATCAGCGCCTCTACATCCTCCAGACCGATGTGCAGGCGCAGCACCGGGCTTTCGATACGCTGTTCCTGGCGCTCGGCGAGCGTGACCAGACTTTCGTAACCACCCCAGGACGCGCCTAGGCCGAATAGCCGCAGCGCATCGATGAAGCGTTCCAGTTGAGCGGTATCCGCTTGCTGCAATTCGAACGACAGCAGGCCATTGCTGCCGTTGAAATCGCGTTTCCACAACACGTGCCCGGGATGCTCCAGTAATGCGGGATGGAACACCCGCGTCACTTCAGGACGAGCCTGTAACCAGTGGGCGATTTCCAGCGCCTGGCGTTCATGGACTTCCATGCGCGCGGCCAGGGTTCGCGCACCACGCAGCACCAGATAGGCATCGTCGGGGCTGACCGTGGAACCGAAGGCATCGCTCATCGACGCCAGTGGCTGCCAGACGTCCTCGCGAGTGCAGACGCTGCCCATGACCACATCGCTGTGGCCGCTCAGGTACTTGGTCAATGCCATGATCGAGATGTCCGCGCCCAGCGTCAGCGGCCGGTACAGGTAAGCCGAGCCCCAGGTGTTGTCCACTGCCAGCAAAATCCCCCGGGGCTTGCACAGGGCGGCGATGGCCGGCAGGTCACTGAGTTCGTAGAGCAAGGAGCCTGGCACTTCGGTGTAGACCATCCGGGTGTTGCTTTGCAGTTGCGCCGCCAACGTGCTGCCGTCGGCCTTGAAGTAATCGACCTGAATGCCGAACGGCTGCAAAAACTCCGCTGCCAGACGCCGCACCGGGGCGTAGACCGCGTCGGTGATCAACAGGTGATCGCCGGGGCGCAGGTAGGCCAGAAAAGTCTGCGCGATCGCCGCCAGACCGGTGCCGAACAATCGCGTGCGATAGCCGCCCTCCAGCGCCGTGACCAGGTCCTCCAGGGCGAAGGCCGTAGGATTGCCCCGGGCGCCGTAGCTCAACACTCGTTCGGTGTCGCGGCGCCGACGGGCATCGCGCATGTGCGCCAGGTTGTCGAACAGCACGGTACTCAGGCGGGTGACCGGTACGTTGACCCCACGCGGGCCGCTACCGCTTTCAGGACGCGCCGCATGAACCAACCGGGTGCGTACTCGCGGGTTTTCGCTGGCCTGGGAAGGTGCCGTCAGCGGTTTGAGGCTGGCAATTTCGTCGTCGCTCATTTGCGCCAACAGACCGATTTCCCAGGCCAGATACTGACGCGCCGCGTCCTTGTTGCCGGAATGGCGGTCGTGGGTAAAGAACAGAAAATCGATGCACTCGCGATCCTCAGGGACGCCCGCGTCGGCCTGCACGCTCTGGCCCGCCGCACGCCACGCCTGAAGTCCGCCGTCCAGCAAGCGCACCTCGGCACGCTGGGCCGCCGGCAACTCCAGAACCGCCAGCGCAGCTATCGCCGGATCGTCGGCCAGCAGCACCAACGGCCGTGTTTCCCCAGCAACTGCCGCCGCCAGCAGCGGTCGGATCGACCAGCTTGAACCCGGGATATGCCCTTGGCGATAGACCATGCTCGGACGCAGATCCACCACGGCTACGGTTCGGTCTTTGAGCGCATCGGCCAGTGCCTGCGCCGAAATCAGCGGCACGCTCTGCTGCACGGTAACCGTACTCGCGGAGATCGCCAGACCGCTGTCCGTGCCGCCTGCCAGCACATAGGCCTCATGCCCCAATTGCCGCAGCCAACTGGCAATGATCGGCGCACGCACGCCCTCGCTGTCGAACACCACCACACGCGCCCGCCGCACGCCGATATACAGATCGGTGGATTGAATCAGTTGTCCGCCCGGCGTGTGCTGCGCGCCGGGCAAACTGCCGGCGGCGTATTCCTCGGCGGTGCGTACGTCGCACAAAAACACACTGCGTCCTGATTCCCCGGCCCATCGGGCGACTTCGGCGGCTTCGACGGTTTTCACTCCGGCGCGCTCGGCCAGGCGATTGGCCGCCCGTTGTCGGACCTCCAGCGCGTCACCGGACACCTGCTCGGCATAGCGGCGAGTGCTGCCATGTTCCAGCTGGAAATCTTCCAGATACCAGCCTTGAGTGCCGTTCTCCAGGGCATAGACCGGGTTCTTCAGCCCCAGATTGATCAGGGTCTGCGCGCCGATGATGCTGCGGGTCCGACCGGCGCAGTTGATGACGATCGGTGTGCTGTCATCCGGCAGCAGATCGTGAATGCGATAACCCAGTTCGCCGTTCGGGCAGCAGATCGACCCGGGAATGGTCATCTTGCGATATTCCTCGAACGGCCTTCCGTCCAGCATCACCAGCGGCTCGCCCCGCGCCTGCCATTGAGCCAGCTGCTGCGCGGTGACGTGCGGCGTATGGCTGGCTTCCTCGACCAGCTCACCAAATGCCTTGGACGGCACATGCACCCCGGCAAACAACTGATAACCCGCCGCTTGCCAGCCATCGGCACCGCCGGCGAGCCGATGTACGCGGTCGTAGCCCAGCGCCTGAAGGCGTTCTGCGCAACGCGCCGCAAGCGTCCCGTCATCCTGGTCGTAAATCACCAGTCTCACCCGGGGATCGGGCGCCAGACGCGCCACCTCCAGCTCCAGTCGGCTGTAGGGCAGATTGACCCCGTAAAACAGATGAGCTTCGCCGTACTGGCCGTGCTCGCGCACATCGAACAGGGCTATTTCCTGCCCGTCGAACAGCCACTGCTGCAGCTGCTCCGGGGATACGCTCTGGCTCATGAGTAGGCCTTGATCGAAGGCGCCATTTGCGAGGCGTTGTAGTTGAGAATGCGCCCGTCGGCCTCGACGCCGTAACGGCCGTTGAGGGATTCGAGGGGCAACCCGTAGAGATGGAAATGCAAGGTCGCCTGCTCGCCGTCCACGCGAATCCCGTGCAGATCCTCGCCGAGGAACGAAATCGATGTGCCAGGCTGCACGACCACTTCGTTTTGCAGGTGCAACGTGGTGTAACCCGGCTCGCGGCCTTCGTCACTGCGGGCATAGACGTAGTTGATTTCCTGACCCTCCACGGCGCTGATGATCGCCCAGGTCTCGTGGTTGTGAGGAAGGGTGCTTTTGCCCGGCAGCAGTGAATTCAGGTACAGCGTCGGCGTGTCGCCGTCATCGTTGAGACGGTAGCGAAACGCCGTGCTGCCCTGCCCCGGCACCGGCGCCGGGAACTGCTCGAAATTGAACAGATCACGCCGCTCGGCCAGCGCTTCGAGCAACACCACGATGTCCTTCAGGGCGGCGCGGTCGACGCCGCGTTGGTTGATGACGCGGACTTTCTTCAGGAAATCCTCGATGACATCGACTCGGTTTGCGGTACTCATTCAAAACTCCTCGGGTCAGACAGACAGGCTGTAGCGGCTCAGATTGCTCAACAGGTACGGGTCGTTCGCCAGCACCGGACGGCGGCCCGGATCGCCCAGAGCATGGCGCAGAAAGGTTCGGGTACGCTCGCTCGCGGGGTTCTGGAAAATCTGCGCGGTACTTCCGTGTTCGACGATCACGCCGTTCTCGGTGAAATAGACGACGTCGCTGATTTCTTCGGCAAAGCGCATCTCATGGGTGACCAGCACGCAGGTCATGCCCTCTTCGGTCAGTTCCCGAATTACCGTCAGCACTTCGCCGACCGTCTCCGGATCGAGGGCCGAGGTCACTTCATCGAACAGAATCAGTTCCGGGCGCATCGCCAAGGCACGGGCAATCGCCACGCGTTGTTGCTGACCGCCGGACAGTTGTCCCGGATAGGCATCGGCCTTGTGTTCCAGGCGTACCTTGGCGAGTAGCGCGCGTGCGCTTTTCTCGGCGTCGCTGCGGTTGTGGCCGAGCACCTTGCGCGGCGCCACCACCAGATTCTGCAAGACCGACAGGTGCGGAAACAGGTTGTATTGCTGGAACACGAACCCCACGCGCTTGCGCAATTCGATGCGCTGCGCTTCCTGCTGCAAGGTGTGCACGTCAGTGTTGCCGACGCGAATACTGCCGCGCTGGGGCTGCAACAACCCGGTGATGCAGCGCAGGATGGTCGACTTGCCCGAGCCGGACGGGCCGATGATCGATACCGCTTGCCCGCGATGCACGTCCAGGTCGATGCCTTTGAGCACCGGGTTGCCGGTAAACGACAGGTGCAGATCGCGCAGCCTGACCAGCGGTTCGCCGACGGATTCAATAGAAGGCATAACGGCGCTCCAGGGCTTGGGTGAGTCGGGAAATCGGATAGCAATAAGCGAAGAACAGCGCGAGCAGACTCAAGTAGATCACCACGGTGAACCCGGTCTTGTTCACGGTGTTGCTGGCGATCTGCGCGGTGTCGATCACGTCATGCACACCCACCAGCGACGCCAGCGCCGTGCCCATGGTGATCACCGCATACAGGTTCATCCACGGCGGCAGCATGCGTTTGAAGCACTGCGGCAGGATGATCGAGCGGAAAATCTGGCCTCGGGTAAAGGCCAGCGAACGCGCGGCCTCCCATTGAGTGGCCGGGATCGACGCCACGGCCCCACGGAAGATTTCCGCGATGTTGGCGCTGGCCGGCAGGGCCAGGCCGATGGTGACCTTGAGCCAATCGGGAAACGCGAAGTAGACACCGCCAATGCGCAGTTCGAACGGAAACACGTAGGTGGTGAAATAGATCAGCACCAGCCACGGTGCATTACGAAAGCACTGCACCCAGATCCGCGCCGGCCAGCGCAATCCACGCAGCGGCGACAACGCCAGAGCACCCACCAACAGCCCGAGCAGCGAGCCAATGGCGATCGCCACCAGACTGATCAATATGTTCTGCGCAAAGCCTCGCGCCAGTGCCGGCGACCATTGCAGCAAAGCCTTGGACACCGGGCTTTGCAGGGCGAAATACAGCAGCACCGCCCCCAGGCCGATCAACAGGAACAGTTTGCCGAGGTGGCGTCGCGGCCAGGCCGGCATCACCACGCCGGAAGCTTCAATGGCCATAACCGGGCATCCTCAGGCGCGCTTCAAGCAAACGCCCCACACAATTGACGAAGAAACTTAGCAGGCCGAAAAAGCCCAGGATCAGGATCATCAGTTCCAGCACGTTGTCGCTCTGGGTCCAGATCATGATCGCGGCGTAGGTGATATCGCCCACCGCGATGGCCGATGCCACGGCGGTCATTTTCACCAGGTCAATCAGGTTGTTGATCAGTGATGGCAAGGCAAAGCGCAGTGCCAGCGGCAATTGCACATTCCACAGCAACTGCCGCTTGCTGAAGGCCAGCGAGCTGGCGGCTTCCAGCGTCACGCTCGGTACGGTCTCGATGCCGGCACGCAGGGCTTCGGCATGGAACGCGCCCTTGTGCAGGGAAATCACGATCACCACCCAGGCGAACGGCGTCAGCGGATTGGCTGCGCCAACGGCCTGGGTCAGCAGCATGTTCAGCACCAGGAACGCGCAATACAGTTGCACCAGTGTCGGCGTATTACGGGTGACTTCGATGAACACCCGGGCCGGTTTCGCCAGCCACGGGTTGCCCGAGGTCAGCATCGCCGCCAGAGCGACCCCGGCCAGCAAGCTGCCGACGATGGTGAACGCGCACAACAGCAGCGTGGTCAGCGCGCCCTGCCCCAGGGTGCCGCGCTGGAAGGCGTCGAGCAAAAAGCCGTAATTCAAACCGAGGCCGCTCGCCCAGTGGACGAAAAGCTCAAGCCAGTGCCCCATGACTCAGGCGCCGTTCGCTTGAAACTGCTTTTGCAATTCCACCAGTGCCGGTGACGCGGGCGTAATGTGGTTGCGGGTCTGGGCGTCGATCAGCCAACCGCTGCGGTGCAGTTGCTTGATGATCGGATCGATACGGGCCTGAGTGTCCTGTTCGCCACGACGGGTCCAGATCACCGACGGCGCCGGGTTCAGCTCCGGGGAAATGGCTCGATAACCCTGCCATTCGCTGCTGTCGGCGATCAGCGGGTTGATCAGCGTTGCGTCATGTACCGCCGCGACGCAGTTGTTGCCGCGCAGCGCCAGCAAGGATTCCGACGAACTCTTGAAGGCCTTCAGCTCGGCGCCCAGTTCAGTCAGCGGCTTGATGTAGCTGCTGCCCTGGGAGGTGCAGACCGGTTGGCCCTTGAGGTCTTCCCAGCGGGTGATCTTGCTGTCCTTGAGCACGGCGGCCGTACCGCCCACCCGGTAAAACGGCGTCGGCACGAAACCGAGGATCTCGCCACGCTCAGCGGTCCATTCCATGTTGGCGATCAGCAGATCGACCTTGCCCTGCTGCAAAAACTGCACGCGATTGGCCGGCAGCACCGGCACCAGTTGCACCTCTGCTCCCAACTGCTTGCCCAGCTCTTGCGCCAGATCGACATTCAGCCCGCGCGGCTTCTGAGTGGCTGGATCAATGCCGCCAAACGGCCCACCCGACAGCAACACGCCGACCACCAGCACATGCCGTTGCTCGATCTTGTCCAGCGTCGCGTCAGCCTTGGCGGCAGCACCTGACAAGGCAATCAAGGAACCCAACATCACAGGCAAAAATCGTTTAACAGACACGCGCTTGAGCAACATGGGCTTCCCTTTCATGGACGATCGGCCAAGCCGATCCGATTGGGTCGCATCGTAGGTAGAGTGAATCGGCAACGGAAATTCTAAGATCTAATATCGTTATAACTTGCCGCGCGGCGAAAAATCACCCGAGCCTTAGATCCCAGTATTTATTGGGATTTCCTGCATTAGCGATTGTTAAATCCGCACTAATACATAACGATACGTGATGCTTATGTTTGCACCGCTGATGTAAAACACCTTCTGGAACCGAGCCATGTCGACGCTTGATCTCGAACTGCTGCGCACTTTCATCGCCGTGGTGGATCACCACAGTTTTGCCGAAGCCGGCGTGCATCTGAACCGCACGCAGTCGTCCGTCACCCAGCACCTGCAACGTCTGGAACAACAGGTTGGCGTGAGTCTGTTCGAGAAGCGCGGGCGACAAAAACACCTGACCGAATCTGGTTTGCAGTTGCTGCGCCACGCCCGGCAAATGCTCTCGCTCAACGACGACGCATTGAGTTCCCTGCGGGAAAACAGCTTGAGCGGGGTCTTGCGCATCGGCTCGCCCCACGACATCGCCGACACCATCCTGCCGCCGATCCTCAGCCACATCGCCCGCTCGGCGCCGCGCTTGCGTCTGGAGATCGATGTCGGTCGCAGCCCGTTCCTGATGGACGATCTGCACCGGGGCAAAGTCGACATGGTTATTTCCACCCGCTCCGACCCGAATCTTGAAGGGTTTGCCCTGCGCACCTCGCCGGTGTGGTGGATCTGCTCGGCGCAATACCTGCACACCCCCGGCGAACCGCTGCCGCTGATCCTGGTGGATGAGCCGAGCATCTATCGGCGTTACGCCATTGAAGCGCTGGAGCGGGCGAACATTGCCTGGCGCCAGGCCTATCTGGCCTCTAACCTGATCGGCATCAAGGCGGCCACCCGCGCAGGCCTGGGCGTCACCGCCCGCAGCATGGAAATGCTCGGCCCGGACATGCGCGTGCTCGGCGAAAACGACGGCCTGCCGCGCCTGCCGGACGTGACCTACCACCTGTGGATTCGCGCCAACACCGTCAACCCGCTGGTGCGCCGCGCCTATGAGCTGATCAGAAACAGTCGGGGGCTTTGACTGTCCGGCTTGCGTCGGAGCTGCCGACAACCCTGTATTCCGGCCGGGAATACGCCCATGAAAATCATGCATTTTATTTGTCGTCCGGGATCTCGTAGCGTGTCCCTTCCATGCATAAGGAGATCGCCCCGTGAACCCTTCCCCGCTGCGCCTGTATGTCGACGCCCAATTCACCAGCCCCTACGCCCTCTCGGCTTACGTGGCACTCCGTGAAAAAGGCCTCGAGTTTGAACTGAGTACGCTGGACCTCGACGCCGCCGAAAACCAGGCAGAAGGTTATGCCAGCCTTTCGCTGACCCAGCGGGTGCCGACCCTGGTCCATGGCGACTTCGCCTTGTCCGAGTCGTCGGCGATCACCGAGTATCTGGAGGACACGTTTCCTCAGTCGCCGGTCTACCCACAGGACCTGAAGCAACGGGCGCAAGCACGCCAAGTGCAGGCCTGGTTGCGCAGTGACTTGCTGCCCATCCGCCAGGAGCGATCCACGCTGGTGGTGTTTTATGGCCTCAAGTCCGGGCCGTTGTCGCCCGGCGCCGAATCAGCCGCGCGCAAGTTGTTCGCCGCCGCCCAGGCGCTGCTGGCCGACAGCCGCGAGCACCTGTTCGGCCAATGGTCGATTGCCGATGTCGACCTGGCCTTGATGCTCAACCGCCTGATACTCAATGGCGACGCCGTGCCGCCGGTACTGGTGGAGTACGCGCAACGGCAATGGCAGCGGCCGAGCGTGCAGGAGTGGGTGACGCGGCAGCGGCCTGCGCTGTAGACGTCACCCGTCGACTCAGCCCGCACTGCCAAGCAGGGTCTTTGGCTCCAGATACGCGCTCATCCCCCACTTGCCCATTTCTCGCCCGAGCCCCGAGTGTTTGAAGCCACCGAAGGGGGCGCGCGGTTCGTGGGACAAGGTGTTGATGAGCACGCGCCCCGAGTCGATCTGCCGGGCGATTCGTTCGCAACGCTGCGGATCCTTGCCCAGAACCAGAGCGCTGAGACCGTAATCGGTGTCGTTGGCGATGGCAATTGCCTCGGCGTCGTCCTCATAGCCGATGATGGTCAGCACAGGGCCGAAGATTTCCTCACGGGCAATGCGCATCTGATTGTTGGCCTGGGTAAACAGCGTCGGTTTCACGAACCAGCCAGCGTGCAAACCCTCGGGCCGGCCTTCGCCACCGGCGAGCAGTGTCGCGCCCTCCTCCTGCCCGAGACGGATGTAGCGCTGCACCCGTTCCCATTGCTTGCGGCTGACCATCGGGCCAATGTCGGTTTGCGCATCGCGCGGGTCACCGGACTGAATGTGCGAGACGGCGACTTTCGCCACTTGCTCGAACTCGGCCAAGCGGCTGCGCGGCACCAGAATGCGCGTACCGGCGATGCAGGCCTGGCCGCTGTTGAGGAAACCGGCGCCCAAGACCAACGGCATGACGGCTGCGAAGTCGGCATCGTCGAGCACCACGGTGGGCGACTTGCCGCCCAGCTCCAGGGTCACGCGCTTGAGCGTGGCGGCCCCGGCGCCCACCAGATGCTGGCCCACGGCGGACGAACCGGTGAACGAAATCTTCGCCACATCCGGATGACGGGCGATTTCCTCACCCACCACATCACCACGACCATTGACGACGTTGAACACACCCGGCGGCAAGCCCGCCTCGTGCAGCGCTTCGATCACGATCTGCGTCTGCAGGGCGCTCATCTCGCTGGGTTTGATGACGGCGGTGCAACCTGCTGCCAATGCGGTCGCGAGCTTGTTGCAAATGAAACCGGCATTGCTGTTCCAGGGCGTGATCAGACCGGCAACGCCCACCGGGGTCTGGATCACTTTCGCCGAACCGACCTGCTCTTCGAAAGCGAAGGATTCCAGCGCATCGATCGCCTGGGCGATGACATCGGCCGGATACGTCGCCATCCAGCGGCCACGGACCAGCGGCGCGCCGTATTCCAGCAGGATGGCCTCCATCAACTCGTCTTCCCGAGCGGCCACGGCGGCGTGCATCCGTTTCAGCACCGCAACGCGCTCCTCGCGGGAGGTCTGCGACCAGGTGCGGAAAGCAGCCTTGGCCGCCGCGATGGCGCGCTGCGCATCTTGGGCATCGCCCAACCGCACCTGGCCGATGACTTCTTCGGTGCTCGGGTTGTGGAGGTCGAACCATTCCTGACCGTGAGGCGTGACAAATTCACCGTTGATGTAGATGTGTTCGATGCGTTGCATGAGCGTTCCTCGTCAGAGGCTCTTTGAGAGCGAGCCGGTATGAAGCGGAGTCTAGGAATGCTTTACTGTTTCGATAAGACGCTCTTTCGCTGATGACATATCCCTGATTTCAGGACAATCCATGCACAAGACAGGAATGATCGAGCTGGAAGTGGTGCTGGCCGTGGCCCGCCGCAACAGCTTTCGCGGTGCCGCGCAGGAACTGGGCATGTCCACCACGGCGGTCAGCAGCGCAGTGGCCGGGCTGGAGGCGCGCTTGAAGGTGCGCCTGTTCAATCGCTCGACCCGCAGCGTGGCCCTGACCGATGCAGGCCAACGCTACGTGGAACGCATCGCCCCTGCGCTGGCGGAAATCAAAAGCGCCGGAGAGGAAATCGGCGCCGGCCCCGACCAGCCCAGCGGCACCCTGCGGATCAACGTCCCGTACGGCGCGGCGAATCTGCTGCTGGTGCCGCTGTTCGACCAATACGCCCGGCGCTATCCCGAGGTGTCGATCGATATCGTCAGCGAGTCGCGCCTGATTGACGTCGTCGCCGAAGGCTTCGACGCCGGTATTCGCCTGGCCGAATTCGTACCACAAGACATGATCGCGGTGCCGCTCTCGGGCGACACCCGCATGCGGGTGGTGGCAACCCCCGAATACCTCGAACGTCACGGCACGCCCGAGCACCCGCGCGACCTGCTCAATCACCAGAGCATCGGCATGCGCATGGCCCACGGCGGCCTCTATCACTGGGAACTGGAGCACGGCGAGCAGAAACTGCAAATGGACCTGCCAGTGCGCCTCGTCTTCAATGAGTTGCCGGCGATCAAGCAGGCGGTGCAGCTTGGATTGGGCATCGGTTTCATTTGCGAATGGTTCATTCAGGACGAATTGAAAACCGGCGCACTGGTGCCCGTGCTGACTCAGTGGTGCCCGCCGTTTGGCGGACTGAGGCTTTACTACTCGGGGCATCGTTTCGTGCCGGCGCGGTTGCGGGCACTGATCGATCTGGTGCATGAACTGCGGTTGGCTGAATCTTGAATCAGACAGCGCGTTGATCGAGCAACGGTGTCACAGAGTGGGTGAACTCAAAGATGGCTCAGTCCTTGTAACGCAGCGCATCAACCACGACGCCAAACGCCGACGAATGCTCCCGGCGGTTAGGGTAGTAAAGATGGTAACCGGGAAAAGGCTGGCACCAATCCTCCAGCACCCGAATGAGGCTTCCATCGGCCAGTTCTTTGACCACCATATCTTCCGGCAGGAAGGCCAGCCCACAACCGGCGACAGCCGCACGCAGGATCGGCATGCTGCTGTTGAACGTCCACTGGCCTTCGACACGTGCCTTCAACTCATGCCCGTCCTTCTCGAAATCCCATTGCAGAAGGCTTCCGTGGGTGGGCAGGCGCAGATTGATGCAGCTGTGTTCGGCAAGGTCGCCAGGCACTTTCGGCCAAGGTCGCCGGTTGAAGTACTCGGGGGAACCCACCACCGCCATGCGTAACCTTGGGCCGACCGGCACGGCAATCATGTCCTTGGCCACTTGATCGCCCAGACGTACGCCGGCGTCGTAACGTTGGGCGACGATGTCGGAGAGTGCGTAGTCGACGGTGATTTCAACTTTGATGTCCGGGTAGCCGGGAAGCACTTTCAACAGCTTCGGCCAGAGAATGTTGTTGGCTGCATGCTCAGAGGCTGAGATGCGCACGTTACCGGCAGGGGTATCACGAAACTCGCTGACCGCCGCCAATTCGAACTCGATTTCTTCGAAACGCGGTGCCATGGAAAGGTACAGCCGCTCGCCAGCCTCGGTCGGGGATACGCTGCGGGTGGTTCGGGTCAGCAACCGAACCCCGAGCCTTGCCTCCAGCGCACGCATTGTGTGGCTCAGGGCCGATTGCGAGACACCCAACTGTGCCGCAGCGCGGGTAAAGCTGCCTTCACGGGTGATGACCACGAAGGCTTGCAGGTCGTTGAGGTTGGCACGGGACATTGATGAGAACCTCTCATGAGGGGTGCTGGATTGTCCCATGTAATCATTCTCGGGCGGATACACGCACGAATTTCTGTTGATCTACACCCCTCAACAGAAATTCGCCGCGCACGCACGCGGGTCAGCGACCGGCTCTCGGTTGTGGCTGCTGAAGCTTCAAACCGCGTGACTTTCTGATCACAGGGTTCTCGCATAGAACGCGTTCAGCTTGTCCAGGGCCGCATCGACGTACCGGGGGACCCAGTAGGTTTCGATATGAGTGGCCCCCTCGATAATGAACAGTTCCTTGTCTTGAGTACCGGTGGCCTTGGGAAAGGCATCCTGAGTCATGTACAGGCTGTCGGCCTTGCTGCCCGCGATCATCAGCAACGGCTGATCGATCAATTCGATCTGGTTGGTGGCGTCGAAACGCATCAGATCCAGGAGACTGCTCGTGGTGTACTTGAAGGTAGAGTTCGGGTGCGCATGGGTCTTCCAGTAGTACTCGTAACCCTGGCGGTACAGCGCGAACGGCAGCCTGGCTATCTGCTCGTCGGTCAGGTTGGCATCCCCCGAGTAAAGCACCTCGCCGCCGGCCGCTTCCTGGGCACGAGCGGCAGACGCCTGTTGCAGGCGTTGCGCGATGGTGTCCAGTTGCGAGTCGTTGTAGCCGTTGCGACGAACCCGCCCGGAGTTGAACATGCTGACCGTCGCCAGCGACTTGAAACGCTTGTCGGTCTGCGCCGCCGCCAACGAATACCCTCCGCCGCCGCAGATGCCGAGCAAACCCAGACGCTTGCCGTCGACACCCGCGTACTGCGTGATGAAGTCTGCCATGCCGTGGATGTCTTCGATGCGGTACGCAGGCTTGTCGATACTGCGCGGCTGGCCGCCACTGGCACCCTGGTAGGCGGCATCGGCCGTAATCGTGATATAGCCCTGTTCAGCCAGTCGCTGCGCATACAAACCGGCAACTTGTTCTTTCACCCCACCGTTGGGATGCGCCACGACCACCGTCGGATAAAGCTTTTTCGCGTCGTAATTGGCCGGGGTGTAGACGTTGGCGGCGATGTCCAGACCGTTGAGTTTGTACGTGACCGGATGAATATTGACCTTGCCAGGCTCGTTGTGGGTGATGGCACCGTCGTAAACCAGCGTGAACGGGTTCTTTTTGTAATCGGCGGCGGCGACCTCACCGGCAGAAGCACCGACCATGGCAGCCATCAACGAAGCTTTCAGAATTTTGTTTCTCATGTGATTTCCCTGGGTGTCATTTGAAATGCGCGATGCCTGTTTTTTGGGGAGTCGCCTCGGGTTTCAGCGATGCTGACCCGATCAATCCAGGCCTTTCTCATGGAGAAAACCGGACACCAGATCGGCGATCTGAACGTTGTTCAAGTCCGACATCGGAAAGTGGGTATTGCCCTTGATGCCGATCTCCGGCAAATGAATCAGCCTCACATCGCCGCCGTGCCGATTGACGGCATCACGCCATAGCCGGGCCATCTCGAGTCGGGCGCGCCAACTGTCCTGCGCGGGCAGCTCCACGGGCTGCTCCGGAATGTTGTCGCCGTAGAGGACAAGGATCGGAATTCGCGTGAGCGCCTTGAACTGCTCCATTGGCACTGCTGCCCCTTGCACGGTGTCGAAAGCGCTGGGAATCGGCGCCGGCAGTTCACCTTCCGGGAAGACGAAACTGCTGCCCGGTTCGAAAGCCACAATGGCCTTGACCTGATTGTTCCTGATCGCCGTCAACCAGCCCGGGCCGCCACCTTGCGAGTGCGTGAACAGGATGCCCGGCCCGACTTTGTCGAAGACCGACGACACGCCAGCGGAGACCACGTTCATGTCGAACGCTCCAGTGTTTGGCGTCATTGCGCGGAAGAACTGATTGCGTGTCGACGCATCCTGCGCAACCTGAACACCGTCGAAATAGTTCGGCCACAGACCGATGCGGAACTGGTTGAACCACAATTGCTCGTCCGGTACAGGCTTGACCGTCGCCTCGACCATGCTGCGCCCGGCAGCGCCACGGCGCGGCTGATCGATCAGATACACGCCGAACTGGCGGCGCAGAAAAATGGTCTGGAACCCTTCCCGGCCATCCGCCGTGGTTTCCCAGGTTTTCGAGAATTGGCCGGCGCCGTGCCACATGACGATGGGCAGCTTCCGGGCATCGACCGGGATTTGATAGAAAGCGTAGGCATGGTCGCCGTGGTAGGTCTGACCATCAGGCGTCAGGGGCTTGTATGGGTTGAAGGTCCCGGGGGCGGTTGTCATTGTCCCGCCAGCCGCGAAGCTGCCCTGCTCCTGAATCACCAAGGGGGCAGTGACATTGTCCGGACGATCAGAATGAGCCGCGCAAGCGGCCAAGCTCGATACGAAGCCAAGGCACAGCGCAACGCGCGCACCTCGCGGCCGGGTCGAGCAATGAGCAGTGTCTGATTCAGACGTCATCGGAAAGTCTCCATTCATCTTGATCACTTGCTTTGGTATTGCGCATCCGAGACTTTTTCCGCCCATGTGACGGTTTTTCCATCCAGTGCTTCGGCAATTGCGATATGGGTCATTCCGGAATTGGCCGTCGCCCCGTGCCAGTGACGCACCTGCGGCGGGATCCAGACGATGTCCCCCGGATGGATTTCCCGACGCGGACCACCCTCTTGCTGCACATAGCCGACACCGGCCGTGACAATCAGCGTTTGCCCCAGCGGATGGGTGTGCCAGGCCGTTCTCGCGCCGGGCTCGAAGGTCACCGTAGCGCCGCCGGCACGGGCCGGCGGGTGGCCCCTGAACTGGCCATCGACACTGACTGAACCGGTGAAGTTTTCGGCTGCCCCCCGGATTGATGGCTGAGAGCCCGCAGTGCTGATCCGGATGTCGTCGGCAGCCTAGGCATCCCTGTCCCCAGCAAGAAGCGACAGGGCTACGAGTGGAGCGAGCAACGCGTTCATCGACGAATGCCTCCGCTTCATTTCGGTTATCGCCCGACTCGCGCCTTTAGGGCTTCGGGGTAGCGGTCACCTTGAACGGGAATCTGCGACAGCACCGAATCAATGGCGCCCAGATCCGCCGCATCGAGCGTGATCGCCGCACCACCGAGGTTTTCTTCCAGACGATGCAGTTTGGTGGTGCCGGGAATGGGTACGATCCAGGGGGCTTGAGCCAGCAGCCAGGCCAGGGCTATCTGTGCCGGCGTCGCCTGTTTGGCGGCGGCAATCTTGCGCACCTGTTCGACCAGGGCCTGGTTGGCCTGCAGCGCTTGCTGATTGAAGCGCGGCACGATGCTGCGGAAATCGTCGTTGCCAAAAGTGGCATCTGCGCCAATGGCTCCGGTCAGGAAACCCTTGCCCAGCGGACTGAAAGGCACGAAGCCTATGCCCAGTTCAGCAAGGGTCGGCAGAATTTCCTGCTCAGGTTCGCGCCACCATAGCGAATATTCGCTTTGCAGCGCGGTAACCGGTTGCACCGCATGGGCACGGCGAATGGTCTGCGCGCCCGCCTCGGACAGCCCGAAGTGCTTGACCTTGCCTTCCCGGATCAACTCCCTGACCAGTCCGGCAACGTCCTCGATCGGTACGTCCGGGTCGACGCGATGCTGGTACAGCAAGTCGATGTAGTCAGTCTTCAACCGTCGCAGTGATCCCTCGACAGCCATACGGATGTGCTCTGGCCGACTATTGAGAATCTGCTGCTTGTTGTCGGAGCCGAAGGTAAAACCGAACTTGGTGGCAATCACCACTTTGTGGCGAATCGGCGCCAGTGCCTGCCCTACTACCTGCTCGTTAAGGTAGGGACCGTAGACCTCGGCGGTGTCGAAGAAGGTGACGCCTTGATCAAACGCCGCGCGGATAAGCGAGACGGCCTCGGCGGTGTTGGTTGCCGGCCCATAACCGTGACTGAGGCCCATGCATCCGAAGCCCAGGGCCGAGACTTCAAGTGAATGGTTGCCGAGTGTGCGCTTGTGCATGTGCAGTCTCCCTGCTTGTGCTGACCAGCATTGAGCTGTCGAGAAAACAAGATCCGGCACCGCCTGATCCACGTCGGAACAGGTGCGATGCCACTGCATAAAACAGTAAGCGACGGATCAGCCAGGGACTAGACGGCTAAATCGGCAAGGCTTCGTGAGCTGAATTCATTAATCGGCGCAACTCAGTGATGTAGCTATTCTCTCGGCAAATCCGACAACTGAGCACATCAGCTCAATCCCGCTGCCCCGCTTCCATCGATCATTGATGTCTCGTTTGCAATCTCCGGCCACTGACCCATGATCGATTCGCGTATCACCTTGCTAGTGTTGTTGTGCGGGCTGGCCGAAACCGCTGCCGCGAGCGGTTTTCTGGACGACGCAAAGTCCGAAGTGCTCCTGCGCAACTTCTACCTGAGCAACGACTACCGCTCGCCCTCGCCCACCGACAAGAACTACAAACAGGAATGGGCTCAAGGGTTTATCGGTACTTTTTCATCCGGATTCACGGATGGAGCAATCGGTTTCGGGCTCGATGCCCACGCCTTTACGGGGCTGAAACTGGACGGCGGCAAGGGTCACTCCGGCACCGGCCTGCTGCCGGTGGACAGTGACGGGCGCAGTGAGCACGACTACTCCAGCGCCGGTGGTGCGCTCAAGCTGAAGGCCTCACGCACGACCCTGGCCTTCGGTGAAATGACCGTGGAAACGCCGGTATTCGACACCTCGGACAAGCGCCTGCAACCGGAATACGCCACGGGTTTCCTGCTCAACAGCCGCGAGATTGAAAACATGGGGCTGGTCGCCGGGCATTTCACCGCGTTCAAGAACCAGGACAGTTCATCGGGCAAGGGCGACTTTTATGGCTATGGCGCCAACACCGAGGCCGGCGCCATCAGTTTCATCGGTGCCGATCTGTTCAGCGATAGCCCGGTCGGCGGCGCGCTGTACGCCTCAGAACTGAGCGACACCTGGCACCAGTACTACGGCAATCTGCACTTCAAGCAGTCCGGCATGTTTCTCGATGCCAACCTCTACCACACCCGCGACACCGGCCGGGCGCTCGCCGGGGAAATCGACAACACCGCGTTCAGCCTGTCCGGCAAATACACCTTCGGTGCCCATGCAGTGATGCTCGGCTGGCAGCGGATCAACGGCGACACACCGTTCGACTTCGTCGGAGGCGACTCGATCTACCTGGCCAACTCCATCAAATACGCCGACTTCAACGGCGCCAACGAACGCTCCTGGCAAGCCCGCTACGACTTTGACTTCGGCGCACTCGGCATCCCCGGCCTGAACTTCATGACCCGCTATGTCTCCGGCAGCCACATCGACGGCACCCACGCCCCCAAGGGCGGCGCCTACAACCCGTTCGACCCCGACAGCGGCCAGTATCAACCGCAGCAAGGTGATGGCGGCAAGCATTGGGAACGCGATATTGATTTGCGCTACATCGTCCAGTCGGGTGCGGCGAAGGACCTGTCGGTGCAGTTGTCCCACGTTTCGCACCGGGCCAACACGGCTCAGGCGGGGGATGACATTGATCGGATTTATGTGGTGGTGCAGTACCCGCTCAAGTTCTGAAAAGGGGCTACACCACAACGTTACTGAGTCGAAGGACCCGCCGCGCCGATTGCATTGAATACCGCATATTTTTCTAGCTCAGCCTGGGTCAGTCTATGTATCGATGTCGAATCAACCTCCAGACTATCGCTTAGAAGACTTTGGTGAATCTCGGCTTCATCGGAACGGCCCAGCATGTCACGGTATCCCGAGGTGTAGAAATACGGCCAAAATTCGTTGAGCTTGAAATGGCATACGCATAAGTCCACCGGAACGCCTGAACGATGAACTCCAATATTGAAATCACTTCCCAAAGCAGTTCTTGTTTTCCCCATCAGAAGAAGGTACGGACAGGCGGACTGACATTGTACTTTTGAGGTTGTTACTCCGTTCTCGAGTTTGTAGCGCTCAGCAAGACATGTATTCAAGTTATTGGACTTGATCCAGTTGCCGATACGCTGTGCGGCATCAGCATTACCACCTGGACTGTTGAAGCATACGGTGTCGAACTTCGTCTTTTCAGCTACTTGCTCGACCGCACTCAACGTGCCATCGTCAATTGCGCCAATGATGATCAAGACATTTTTCTTGCAGTCCGTATTTTCCTTGTTGCAAGCGTCGCCAAGCATGGCCTTTTTTATTTCTATCGATTTGTCGGCCACTTCAACAGCTTCGCTAGGAAATATCGAGTGCCACAACATCGGGGCGACCGTGCAAACAGTCAACGCTCCCAAAAACAAAAAAAATGCCAAGAAAAATGCGTTTCTGATTAATACGAATATCTTTTTAAGCAAAACAGTCTTCCCTGAAAGTCATTTGGAAAATGTCGAAATAAACGCACTGCGGTAAATCGCCGTACGCGTTCAATTCGCAAAGAGTATGAGGAGATGGCAGGAGGAAACTTGTCATCAAGAGTGGCGCTCGGAGACCTCTCACCCACCCAAATGATGTCACATAGCCTTCATTCTGTGAATGACGCGCTTCCGTGCCATGAGCGCAGAGACGAAAACAAAAAATTCATCCAGCGAAGCTATGGCGGAAGGCAGCCGGAGTCGAACCTGCCCGGGAACGGATGCCGTCCCCAACCGGGTTTGAAGCCCGGCCGCGCCACCGGGCGCGATTGCCTTCCTTGAACTCAAGATGCGCCAGCGTTCGCCAACGCATTATCAAACCGAATCTGCCGTCGATCCCCGACTCGCCGGGTCAGACCAAGGCGATCAAAATATTCGAGAAACTGAATGCAGCGCTTGCGCCCCAAGCCTAGCGCATCCCGAAACGCCGTGACCTGAATCTGCGGATTTTCTTGCGCCAGACGTAACAGCACCGCCGCCATCTGCCGCAAAGCAACGTCGCTGACGAACAAATCCCGCACCACTTGATGCATCAACCCCAACCGTGCCCGCTTGCGCAGCAACAAACGCACGTCGGCATCCTCTCGCCCCACGACTTTCGCCACATCGCGCACCCACGGCGGATCGAACCCTGCCGCGTCGAACAGCGGCTGTACCTGCTCCCACAACACTGCGTCCTCGACACTGAGCCGCACCTGATGATCCGGCAGATGCAGCCAAGCGCCACTGGTGCTGATCGAGCCGGCGACGCGCAATTCTTCGAGCAGACTGACGAACGTCGCGCGTTCCAGAGGCAAACCGCTGAACCGGCGCAGACGATCACGATCCGGCCCCATCTGATCCGGTTCCTGCTCGTGGAATCGTGCCAGATGCTCAAGCAAGGTGAACTTCAATGTCCCCCAGCGCTGGGCGTTGAACAGAATCGGGCCTTGGCGGGTGTCGATCAGCCGGACGTTTTCCGGCAAGTTCCAGCCGTCACGCGGACGGTTGAACTGACGCTCAAGCCGTTGCGGGTCGAGGCCGCTCAAACTCTGGTCGAGCAAGGCCGGCAACAGCGTTTCAAGGCTGTTGCCATTCACCAGCGCCTTCAACTGCACCAGCCGCTCAGGGCTACGCCTCTGACGGGCCGGCGCAAACGGATCAAGAACACGTCCGCCGCCAAGGGTGCGCTGGGCGCTCTGGTCACGAAGGATCAACCGATCACCCTTCACCGCATGCACCGGGGTGTTGGTCAGCAATTGCGCAAACATACGCTCGCCCGGACTCAGGCGCGGGCCTTCCAGCAGCGCCACCCGCGCGATCACATCCTGGGTGCCCAGATGCACATGCACCGGATGGAAATGCTCGAACGCCCGCTCGCCAGGCAACAGATGAAATTCGATATCCAGTCGCTGCGTCGGGGCGAACAACCAATCGGCCAGTAACCATTGGCCGCGATGGATTTGCCCCAGTTCCAGCCGCTCAGCGCTGATATTCAGGGCGACCCGTTGCCCGGCAACCGCGTGCTCGGCGGGCTGGTTCTGCGCATGCAGACCGCGCACCCGCACGGCTTTGCCCGCCGTGCCGAGCGTCAGTTTGTCGCCCACCGCGACCGCGCCCGACAGCGCGGTGCCAGTCACCACAATCCCGGCGCCGGCCACACTGAACGCCCGGTCGATCGCCAGGCGAAAGCCGCCCGCCTGACTGCGCTCGCGCACCTCGCCCTGCGCTTCCAGCAAGGCCTCACGCAAGGTGTCGATCCCCTCGCCTGCCACGCTCGACACCGCAATCATCGGCGCCCCGGCAAACGGCCCTGGCGCCAATAACGCTTCAATCTGCTGCCGAACCTCGCGCACCCTGCCCTTGTCGACCCGATCCACCTTGGTAATTGCCACCAGCGCCCGTGGGATGCCCAGCAACTCGACAATCGCCAGATGCTCGCGGGTCTGCGGCATCACTCCGTCATCCGCCGCCACCACCAGCAACACCAGATCGATGCCTTGGGCACCGGCCAGCATGTTATGGGTGAATTTTTCGTGACCAGGCACGTCGATAAATCCGCTCAGTCCCGCCCCCGGCGCCAGTTCGGCGTAGAGATACCCGAGGTCGATGGTCATGCCCCGTTCGCGCTCCTGCGGGCGGCGGTCGCCGGTTTGCCCGGTGAGCGCCTGGAGCAGCGACGTCTTGCCGTGGTCGATGTGCCCGGCGGTGCCGACGATCATCCGGGCACCTGCAATTGATCGAGTTGGGCCAGCCACGCTGGCTCGTCATCGAGTTGGCGCAGATCCAGCCACAAGGCGTCATCGTCGATGCGCCCAAGCACCGGAATCGGCAAGGCCCGCAGCGCTGCTTCCAGATTGAGCAGGCAACGCCCGCGCAGGCGCCTGGAGACCTGTGGTCGCAAGCACAGCGCCGCACTCGGCAGGCGCGCCACCGGTTGGCTGCCGCTGCCGATCATGCCCAATGCGTCTACCGCGCTGACACTCCAGGGTTCGCCCACGGTCTGCGCCAGCACCGGTTGCAAGCGCTGAGCTTGCGCGAGGATGTCCCCCTGCGGCCGCGTCAGCAGGCGCAGGCTCGGCAGACGCTCGGCCAGACGATCCGGATCGCGGTACAAGCCCAGCACCGCCTCAAGCGCCGCCAGGGTCAACTTGTCCACGCGCAACGCGCGTTTCAGCGGATTCTTCTTGATCTTCGTGATCAGTTCTTTGCGCCCGACAATCAACCCGGCCTGCGGCCCGCCCAGCAATTTGTCGCCGCTGAAGGTGACGATATCGGCGCCATCGAGCAGCGCCTGCCGCACCGTCGGTTCCGCCGGCAAGCCCCAGCGCGTCAGGTCCAGCAGACTGCCGCTGCCCAGGTCTTCAAGCAGCGGCAGACCATGGCGGTGCGCCAGATCGGCCAGTTCGGCGGTCGGTACACGGGCGGTAAATCCTTCGATGCTGTAGTTGCTCGCATGCACACGCATGATCAAACCGCTGCGCGGGCTGATCGCCGCTTCGTAATCGCGGGCATGGGTGCGATTGGTGGTGCCGACTTCATGCAGGCGCACGCCGGCGCGGGCCATGATGTCGGGGATGCGGAACGCGCCGCCGATTTCGATCAGCTCGCCCCGGGAAATGATGCCTTCCTTGCGCGCGCCGAGGCTGTTGAGGGTCAGCAGCACCGCAGCGGCATTGTTGTTGACCACGGTCACCGCTTCGGCGCCGGTCAGCTCGCGGATCAGGCCTTCGATCAGATCGTCGCGGTCGCCACGCTTGCCGCTCGCCAGATCGAACTCCAGGTTCAGCGGATAACGCGCGGCCATTTGCACCGCATCGACGGCTTCTTCCGGCAACAACGCGCGACCGAGATTGGTGTGCAGCACCGTACCGGTGAGGTTGAACACCCGCCGCACCTGGCAGCGCTGCTGGATTGCCAGGCGCTCACCGGCACGCCCGGCCAGCGCTTCGGGGCTGATTTCGATGGGCGCCAGTTGCCCGGCCACCACCGCATCACGCAAGTCATCGAGCAACTGACGCAGGCACGCGAGCAAGGCCTCGCGCCCGTAGCGCTCGGCCAACGGCTGGCACGCTGCGTGCCGCAACAGACTGTCGAGGGATGGCAAGCGCAGGGCGACACTCACAGACATCGGGCACTCCCGGAATAAAGACTGTCCGGCGAGTGTAGACGCTGCGCTCATTCGTCTCCCGGTGCCAGCAGCAGATTCGGTGCCAGTCGCTGATAGCCGTCCTGGGCCAGGCGCATGTCGAGCAACAGGCTGGCGAGATCCGCCGACAACGCCTCGCCGTCGGCGTCGCTCTCCAGATACAGCAGTTTCAGATAGGTGTTGCAGCCCGGACAGACCTCCGCCCGCAACGGCGCCTGATTGGCGGCGTGCCGGTCGTCTTCGAGGCTCAGGTATTCCAGGCCCTTGCTCTGCTCGCAGTACACGCACTTGACCCGCACCACATGCCATTCGCAGGCACACAGCGAACACACCAGATAACGCAAACCGTTGTGTTTGCCGCGATGGCGGATCACCCCGGCCATGGCCGGCGAACCGCAGGCCGGGCATTGGCTGAGGCTGTTGCCAGGCGTCAATTGCAGGTTGGGCACGCTGAGCAGCCAATGACTCCAGGCAGTTTGCAGCGCCGCGCCAAGAAACGGCACCAGTGCCGCCGGCACCAAAGAATACTGGCCGCTGACCAACGCCACGGCCCAGGCGCGCAGTTGACCGGGACTGGCGACGCGCAACGTGGTCACCGCCTCTGCCACGGCGCCTTGCTCGGGAGCGATGTAACGCTGCAAAAACGCTTCGAGGTACGCCTGCCATGAATCTTCGCGAATCAGCGTATCGGCGGCGAATGGCGGCAAACCGTGCTGCTGGCAGACTTCTACCCGTTGCAGATCGATGGGATCGGCCAACGGCGGATCATCCAGCACCTGTTGCTGCGTCCGGCATAATCCGGCGATCAGCCGCAGGTAATCGGCCAGCGGATGTCCTTCGGCCAATTGTTCCAGCCGTCGGGCACGCAGGGAAAACAGATTGTGCGGCGGCAGATGCAGAAACGGCGGCGAACCGGCCGCCGCTTCGATTTGTCCGGGTTCGAGGATGGTTGGCAAACGTCAGCCCTTCTTGGTGGTCGGTCGCTCCGGCGCTTGCTCACGGGTCACTTCGCGATACCAGAGTTCATGGTGTTTCTTCGCCCAGGCGCGGCTGACCCAGCCGTGCAGCATGGCGTCCACCGAACCCTTGATCCACAGCCCGGCGTAGATGTGGATGATGATGCTGAGGATCAGCACAAACCCGGCCAGCGCATGCAGCAACATCGCCCAGCGAATCGTGGTGATGCCGAAGTACGCGCTGAAATACGCCCGCCAGATCACCAGACCGGTGAACAGCAAACCGAGCATGCACAACAGTAAAGTCCAGAACAGCAGCTTCTGCCCGGCGTTGTACTTGCCCACGGCGGGTACGGTTTCCTCGTCGTTGACCAGCACCCGGTCGATGCGTCGCAGCCATTTCCAGTCATTGTCGATGAAGAAATTGGAGCGCCAGAAACGAAACACCAGGCCGAGGAACAACACGAACATCAGCACGCCCATGAACGGATGCAAAATCCGCGTCCACGGCCCGCCGCCGAACAGGTGGGTCAGCCAGAACATCGACGGATGAAACAGCGCCAGGCCGGACAACCCGGCCATGAAGAACAGAATCGCCACCAGCCAGTGATTGGTGCGCTGGTTGGCGGTATAGCGCAGGATCGTCTTGTTGCTCATGGCCGGCCCTCCCCGCGAGGATCGAAGGTGTGTACCGCCGGATCAACCTGATGCACCGAGGTGTCCGGCACATCCGGGTGTTCATCTTCTTCGGTCCGGTTCGGCCCGATGCGCACGTAATGGAAGAACCCGGCCAGCACCGCCGCGCCCATCGCCAGCAGGCCCAGCGGTTTGCTGATGCCTTTCCACAATCCTACCAACGGACTGATCGCCGGGTTTTCCGGCAGTCCGGCGTAGATCTTCGGCGTATCGGCGTGATGCAGCACGTACATCACATGGGTGCCGCCAACGCCTTCGGGGTCATACAGACCGGCGTTGTCGAAGCCACGGCTCTTGAGATCGACGATGCGCTCGGCGGCGTGGGTCTTCATGTCTTCCTTGCTGCCGAAGACGATGGCCCCGGTCGGGCAGGTTTTCACGCAGGCCGGTTCCAGCCCCACCGCGACCCGATCCGAACACAAGGTGCATTTGTAGGCCTTGTGATCCTTCTGCGAGATGCGCGGAATGTTGAACGGGCAGCCAGTGATGCAATACCCGCAACCGATGCAGTGATCCTGATCGAAATCGACGATACCGTTGGCGTGTTTGATGATCGCGCCGGGGCTCGGACACGCCGCCAGGCAACCCGGCTCGGCGCAGTGCATGCAACCGTCCTTGCGGATCAGCCATTCAAGGTTGCCGGCGTCGGTTTCGTGCTCGGTGAAGCGCATCAGCGTCCACGACTCTGCAGTGAGATCCTGCGGATTGTCGTAGGTGCCGTGGTTGTGGCCGACCTCGTCGCGCAATTCGTTCCATTCCGAACACGCGACCTGACAGGCCTTGCAGCCGATGCATTTGGTGGTGTCGATCAGCTTGGCGACGGCTTCCTGATTGCGTACCGAGGGTGCCGGCGTCGTGGTGGCCGAGCGGGCAATAATGTCTTGGCTGGCCATTCAGATTTTCTCCACGTTGACCAGGAATGACTTGGATTCCGGGGTCTGAGTGTTGCCATCGCCGAGGAACGGCACCAGGGTGTTGGTCAGGTAACCGTGACGGGTCAGACCGGTGAACCCCCAGTGCAGCGGAATGCCGATCTGGTGGACGACCTGATTGTTGACCTGCAGCGGCCGAATCCGCTTGGTCACCACCGCGACGGCCTCGATGAAGCCGCGCTTGCTGCTGACCCGCACGCGGTCGCCGGCGGCGATGCCCTTCTCCTTGGCCAACACTTCACCGATCTCCACGAACTGCTCGGGCTGGACGATCGCATTCAACCGGCAGTGCTTGCTCCAGAAGTGGAAATGCTCGGTCAGCCGATAGCTGGTGGCGGCGTACGGGTAGTCCTTGGCGAGGCCGAGGCTGTCCCACACCGAATCGAAGATCCGTGCCGCCGGATTGCTGGTGGCTTTCTTGTTTTGCGGATGCAGCGGGTTGATCCCGATCGGCGTTTCGAACGGCTCGTAGTGTTCCGGGAATGGCCCTTCGTTCATCTTGTCGACGGCAAAGAACCGTGCCACCCCTTCGGGGTTCATGATGAACGGGTTCATCCCGGCTTCCGGCGGCACATCGGCCTTGTAGTCCGGCACGTCGGTGCCGGCCCAGGCCTTGCCGTTCCACCACACCAGGCGTTTCTTCGGATCCCATGGCTTGCCTTGCAGGTCGGCCGAAGCGCGGTTGTACAGAATCCGCCGGTTGGCCGGCCACGCCCAGGCCCAGTTCTGGTGCTGATGCATGCCGTACGGGTCGGCGTTATCGCGCCGGGCCATCTGGTTGCCGGCCTCGGTCCAGCTACCGGTAAAGATCCAGCAACCGGACGCCGTGCTGCCGTCATCCTTCAACTGAGCGAACGCAGCCAGTTGCGAGTTGCCCTTGATCGCCGCGCCCGTGGCGTCGGTGAAATCGGTGGTGGCGTAGCCGTTGACCTCCTTGGCGATTTCCTCCGGCGACGGCTCGTCGGGGATCTTGTACGGCCACGACAGTTTCAGCAGCGGATCAGGGAATTTGCCGCCCTCGGCCTGATAGCGCTCGCGCAAGCGCAGGAACAGCCCGGTCATGATCTGCACGTCGGTGCGCGCCTCGCCGGGGCCATCGGCGCCTTTCCAGTGCCATTGCAGCCAGCGGCTGCTGTTGACCAGCGAGCCGTCCTCTTCGGCGAAACAGGTGGTCGGCAGGCGAATCACTTCAGTCTGGATGTCGGCGGTTTTCACATCGTTGAACGGCCCGACGTTTTCCCAGAACTGCGAGGTTTCGGTCGCCAGCGGGTCCATCACCACCAGCCACTTCAACTTCGCCAGCGCGGCCATGACCCGGTTTTTGTCCGGCAACGCGGCAATCGGGTTGAAGCCCTGGCACATGTAGCCGTTGACCTTGCCCTGGCCCATCAGGTCGAAGACCTTGAGGATGTCGTAGTTGGGAATGTCCAGTTTCGGCAGGTAGCTGTAGGCCCACTGGTTCTCAGCCGTAGCGTTGGCGCCATACCAGGCTTTCATCAGGCTGACGTGGAACTTGCTGTAGTTCTGCCAATAGGACAGTTGCCCCGGCCGCAGCGGTTTTTGCGTGCGTTTGGCGATGAAGGCGTCGTAGTCCTGTTCGGCGTCGGTCGGCAGGGTCAGGTAGCCCGGCAGCGAGTTGGACAGCAAGCCAAGGTCGGTCAGGCCCTGAATGTTCGAGTGCCCGCGCAAGGCGTTCACACCTCCGCCCGGCATGCCGACGTTGCCCAGCAGCAATTGCACCATCGCCGCGCTGCGGATGATCTGCGAGCCGATCGAGTGCTGGGTCCAGCCCAGCGCGTAGAGGATGGTCATGGTCTTGCCCGGTTGCGAGCAAGTGGCGATTTCCTCCCAGATCTTTTTCATCGCATCGACCGGCATGCCGCAAATCTGGCTCGCCAGATCGATGCTGTAGCGGCTGTAGTGCTGCTTCATCAACTGATAGACGCAGCGCGGGTCCTGCAAGGTCGGGTCGACCCTGGCAAAGCCGTCTTCACCCAGCTCATAGCCCCAGGTGGATTTGTCGGTGTAGCTGCGCTTGTCCGCGTCGTAACCGGTGAACAGACCATCCTCGAAACCGAACCCGGCTTTGACGATGAACGACACGTCGGTGTAGTTGCGCACGTATTCGTGCTGGATCTTGTCCTCGGTCAGCAGGTAATTGATCAGCCCGCCCATGAAGGCGATGTCGCTGCCGGTGCGAATCGGTGCGTAGTAATCGGCGACCGACGCGGTACGGGTGAAACGCGGGTCGACCACAATCAGCCGCGCGGCGTTGTGCGCCTTGGCTTCGGTCACCCATTTGAAGCCGCATGGATGCGCTTCTGCGGAGTTGCCACCCATCACCAGGATCAGATTCGCGTTGGCGATATCGGTCCAGGTGTTGGTCATGGCTCCACGGCCGTACGTCGGGGCAAGACTTGCCACCGTCGGGCCGTGTCAGACACGCGCCTGGTTATCGAACCCCAGCATGCCGAGACTGCGCACCACCTTGTGGGTGATGTAACCCGCTTCGTTGGACGCCGCCGACGCTGCGAGAAAACCGGTGGTCAGCCAGCGATTCACCGTTTGCCCTTGGGCGTTCTGCTCGATGAAGTTGGCGTCGCGGTCGGCCTTCATCAGGTCGGCGACCCGGTCGAGGGCTTCGTCCCAGCTGACTCGCGTCCACTCATTGCTGCCGGGCTTGCGCACCTGCGGGTACTGCAAGCGGCCGGGGCTATGGATGAAGTCCAGCAGGCCCGCGCCTTTCGGGCAGAGGGTGCCGCGATTGACCGGGTGGTCGGCGTCGCCCTCGATGTGGATGATGTTTTGCGCAACGTTCTTCGCGGCATCGCCCTGGCTGTACATGATCAAGCCGCAACCGACCGAGCAATACGGACAGGTGTTGCGGGTTTCATGGGTATGGGCGAGCTTGAAGTGGCGCACCTGCTCGGCGAAGGCCAGCGTCGGGGCCATGCCCAACGCGCCCAGGCTAGAGCCTGCAAGGCCGATACCGGCGACCTTGAAGAACTGACGACGGCTGAGATCCATCGTGCACTCCTGATCAGGTGGAACCCGGTACTTGTGCCGGGTCTGTTCTGGACAATCACGGTGGCGGCACGACGGGTGCCGACCTCTTCACTGTAGACAATGACCTTACAGTCTGTGTGAAAACCGACCGTCGGCGAGCAGCGGTCATTCGCGAACCAGCCCGTGCCCACGCAGGATTTCAGGTGCTTGTCCTACCGGGCGGGCTTATCATGGCGCCCATCCACGACCCCGCTTTCACGAGACTGCGCATGACTTTCGATTTTGATCAGGTATTCGACCGCCACGACACCGGCAGCACCAAATGGAGCCGCTATGCGGCCGATGTGTTGCCGATGTGGGTCGCTGATATGGATTTCGCCGCGCCACCGGTGGTGATCGAAGCACTGCAACAACGTTTGCTGCACCCGCTGGTGGGTTACAGCGTGGCCCAGAACGATCTGCGCGAAGCCATCGTCGCCGACCTGTGGGCCAAGTTTGCCTGGCGCGTACAGCCACAGGAGTTGATCTTCCTGCCCGGCGTCGAGTCGGGTTTCAACATGGCGCTCAAGGCGCTGGTGCAGCCGCAGCAGAACGTCGTGGTGCAAACGCCGAACTACCCGCCACTGCGCCACGCGCCGGGCCATTGGGGCCTGAACAAAATCGAGCTGGAGTTCACCCCGCAGGCCGATGGCACCTACGCCACGCCGCTGGATACCCTGCGCGAATCCCTGAGCGGTGGCGGCGCCCTGCTCCTGAGCAACCCGCATAACCCGATCGGCAAGGTTTTCGGCCGTGAAGAGCTGCAAGCCGTAGCGGACATCTGCGTGACGCAGGACGCCTGGATCATCTCTGACGAGATCCACGCCGAACTGTGCTACGACGGCCGCGTCCACATTCCGACCGCCTCCCTGAGCCCGCAAATCGCCGCCCGCACCATCACCCTGATGTCGGCGAGCAAGGCTTACAACATCGCCGGCCTCAAGACCTCGTTCATGATCATCCAGGACGTCGCCCTGCGCGAGCGGGTCAATCACGCCCGTTGCGGCATGGTCGACAGCGTCAACCCGCTGGGCATGGAGGCCACCCGCGTGGCCTACAGCGAAGCCGGACCGTGGCTCAAGGAACTGAAACAATACCTGCAAGCCAACCGTGATTATCTGGTCGACGCGGTGCGCAGCCGTCTGCCGGGCGTGCAGATCAATGTGCCCCAGGGCACGTACCTGGCGTGGCTCGATTGCTCGGCGCTGGACCTGGGCGATCCGCAGAAATTCTTCCTCGAACAGGCCCGTGTCGGCCTCAGTGCAGGTCTGGACTTCGGCGACCACAGCCAGCAGTTCGTGCGCTTGAACTTCGGCTGCCCGCGTGCGCTGCTTGAAGAAGGCATCGCGCGGATGGAGCGGGCGCTGGCCTCTCGCTGATCCTCACCCGGTGATCGTTCCCACGCGCAAAGTGGGGACGATCCGCATCGTCAATCCAATCGAACTCGCGGCAAACGGGCCGGGTCAACCGCCCATACCCGCCATGAGCCCGGAGATTGACGATGACTGACTATCCAAACTATCCAAAACCACCCTTCCCGAAACAGGCCCAACCGGTGCCCGGTTCCCAACGCAAAATGGAACCGTATCCCGATTGCGGCGAACAGAGTTACGTCGGCTCCGGTCGACTGGCCGGCAAGATCGCGCTGATCACCGGCGCCGACAGCGGCATCGGCCGCGCAGTGGCGATTGCCTTTGCTCGTGAAGGCGCCGATGTCGCGGTCGCCTACCTCAACGAACACGAAGACGCGAAGGAAACCGCACGCTGGGTCGAACAGGCCGGTCGCCAGTGTCTGTTGCTGCCCGGCGACATCGCGCAGAAGGCCCACTGCCAGGCGTTGGTGGACGACACTGTCGAACGCTTCGGCCGCATCGACGTACTGGTCAACAACGCCGCGTTCCAGATGACCCACGAAACCTTCGAAGAAATCCCCGACGACGAGTGGCTGATGACCTTCGACGTCAACATCACCGCGATTTTCCGGCTGAGTCAGGCGGCGCTCAAACACATGCGCGCCGGCTCGTCGATCATCAACACCAGCTCGGTCAACTCGGACATGCCCAAACCCACCCTGCTCGCCTACGCCACCACCAAAGGCGCCATCGCCAACTTCACCGGTGGCCTGGCGCAGATGCTCGGGCCGAAGGAAATCCGCGTGAATTGCGTGGCACCAGGACCGATCTGGACGCCGCTGATCGTCTCGACCATGCCCGACGAGGAAGTGCAGAACTTCGGCGAACACACCCCGCTCGGCCGTCCAGGGCAACCGGTGGAGGTCGCGCCGATCTACGTACTGCTGGCCTCGGACGAAGCCAGCTACATCACCGGCCAGCGCTACGGCGTGACCGGCGGCAAACCGATGCTCTGACCGCCTCGGCGATAGCCCTTGCGGGAGCAGGCTTGCTCGCGAAAGCGGCGTTTCAGTCATCCATGATGTCGACTGACCGTCAGCCTTCGCGAGCAAGCCCGCTCCCACGGGGACTTGCTCAGATCAAGAAAAAGTGAACCCGCAGACAGCCCCGCCTCTCAATAATTTTATGGCCCATCGGGTCGCGAGAGATCAGGAGGTCGTCATGTCCGCACCTATCGTCAAGCTCTTCACCCAACCCAACTTCGCCTGGACCGACATCCGGCGCGAAGAAGAGGCTCATCCACGGCATTACCTGGCCCACCTGCTGTTGCTAGCGTTGATTCCGGCGGTGTGCCTGTTCATTGGCACCACCTACGTCGGCTGGAGCCTGGCCGCCGGAGAAACCGTCAGGCTCAGCAGCGCCAGTGCCCTGCAACTGAGCGTGCTGCTGTACATCACCATGGTCGCTGGTGTTGCAATCATCGGCGGCTTCATTCGCTGGATGTCGCGCACCTTCGAGGCCCGGCCGACGCTCAATCAATGCATCGGCTTCGCGGCCTACACCGTCACACCGTTTTTCATCGCCGGGATCGCCGGTCTTTACCCCAGTCGCTGGCTAGCGATTCTGGTACTCGGCGCCGCTTCGCTGTACTCGACATTCCTGCTGTTCGTCGGCCTGCCGACCTTCATGCATGAACGCAAGGAACAGGGCCTGCTGAACGCCGCCAGTGTCTGGGGCGTCGGCTTGCTGGTGCTGGTGACCATTCTGGTGTCGATGATCCTGCTGTGGTTCAACGTCCTGACGCCTGAGTACCTGCGCGCGCCGCTGGGTTAACCCCTCGGCGATGAGTTTCATTATCTGGGTCACAGTGCTGGGCGCCGTGCTGTTGACCCTGGCGCTGACATCGTCGTACCTGCGCTGGATGCCGGTCACGACGTCGGCGGTGTGCCTGCTGCTGGGCGTCGGCATCGGCCCGAGCGGGCTCGACCTGTTGAAGCTGCCGCTGGACGACGCTTCGTTGTGGATGGAACACCTGACGGAAGTCGCGGTGCTGTTTTCGCTGTTCGTCTGCGGTTTGAAGCTGCGCCTGCCCTTGCGCGACAAAAACTGGCGGATCGCATTTGGCCTGGCGGGTCCGGTGATGGTGCTGACCATCATCGGCGTCTGTCTGCTGCTGCATTTCGGCCTGACACTGGCGTGGGGGCCATCATTGCTGATCGCGGCGATTCTGGCGCCCACCGACCCGGTACTCGCCGCCCTGGTACAGGTCAACGACGCGCGGGACATCGACAGCGTGCGCTTTGGCCTCTCCGGCGAGGCCGGGCTCAACGACGGCATTGCCTTTCCCTTCGTGATCCTCGGCCTGTTGCTGTTGCATGGCGACGGATTGGTTGCCGAATGGAACGACTGGCTGCTGCAAAGCGTGCTGTGGGCGGTCCCCGCGGGGCTATTGACCGGCTACTGGATGGGACGCGGTATCGGCCGCGTCACCCTGGCGCTGCGCATCCGCAATGAAGACAGCACCGTGAGCCCCAACGATTACCTGGCGCTGGCCTTGATCGCACTGGCCTATGTGGTGGCCGAATCGATAGAGGGCTACGGCTTTCTGTCGGTGTTCGCCGCCGGTCTGGGCTTGCGTCAGGTCGAGGTGAAATCCACCGGCGCCAGTCAGCCGCCGGCCGAGCATCTGGTGCAACCGGTGGTCGGCCACCAGAACGTCGAGCCGCAGCACGCGGTCCATGGCGACACCGCGCGCTTGGAGGACAGTCAGGTGGCCGCCGGGATCATGATGGGCGACATGCTGGCGTTCGGCAGCCTGGTCGAACGGGCCATGGAAGTGTTTCTGGTCACCCTGCTTGGCGTGGTGCTGGTCACCCATTGGGATTGGCGGGCGCTGCTGGTCGGCGCTGTGCTGTTCTGCGTGATTCGTCCGCTGTGTGTGGCGGCCATGCCGTGGGGATCGCTGCTCGAGGGGCGTCAGCGCCTGCTCATCGGCTGGTTCGGCATCCGTGGCATCGGTAGCCTGTTTTATCTGTTCTACGCCTTGAACCACGGCCTGACCAACACGGTGGCGACCCTGTGTACCGACCTGACCTTGTCGGTAGTGGCCTTGAGCATCCTCGCTCACGGCATCAGCACCCAGCCGATTCTTGCTCGCTATGAACAACGTAAACAGCGAAAAACCTGATGTGTGACAGCCGCGTTACCCACTTCGATCATCAAACATTTGTCTGGAAAAAAATGGAGTCATCTCGACTACCGGCAGTCACAACCTTAATACCCTCGCCAAATTCCGAAGAGTAAGGTCACGGTCATGAAAGAATGCTCGACGTCCGCACAAATCAAAGCATGCAGAACCCTCGCCCTGGAACGCAACCACCACTTGTTCGAAGAGGCCAGCGCGCTGAACCGCGCTGCCCATGAACTGCTGGAAGCCGATCATCTGGATCTCGCACAATTCGACCGTTATCGCGAGCTGCGCCGTAAGGCCGACTTGATGTTCGAGGATGCCATCCAGCATCTGTGCGTGCTCAACGAAGACTTCCCGCCGATCCCGATGTCGCCACGCAACTCCCAGGCGCTGCGCCAGCGACTCGAAACCAGCGCTTGATCCAGACAAAAAAAGCCCGACCTGATGGTCGGGCTTGTTGTTTCTGCGTACAGCCTCACTTCATCGACTGAGCAATGATCGCGGCCAGATTGAGCTGGGTGAAGGGTTTGGGCAGGCGCGGCAGCTCGGCGGCGAACCCCTCCAGGCGTTCGGCATAACCGGTCGCCAGAATGATCGGCAGATCGGGCTTGAGCAGACGCACGGCATGGGCCAGTTGCGCGCCGCTCATCTGCGGCATGGCCATGTCGGTAATCATCAGGTCGATGACCTCCCCCTCATCGAACAACGCCAGCGCCTGGGCGCCGGACACCGCACTCACCACGCGATGGCCGAGGTCCTCGAGAAGCAACGTGGTGCTGGTCAATACCAGACTGTCATCGTCCACCACCAGCACGCTGAGACGCGGCACACACGTCGAGTCGGCGGTGGTGTTTTCAGTCCGGGCCTGGGCCCTGTGATCGGCCACCGGCAGCCAGAGCTCAGCGGTGGTGCCATGGCCCTTCTCACTCTTGAGGATGAACCGGCCGCCCAACTGCTCGATGAACCCGTGCACCATCGACAACCCGAGCCCGGTGCCCTTGCCCAGGCCCTTGGTGGTGAAAAACGGGTCCATCGCCGACGCCAGGGTCGCCTCGTCCATGCCTTCACCGGTGTCGGTGAGGCTCAAGCACACATAACGCCCTGCAGCGACCGGTGAATGGGCCTGCTCCAGCACCACCTCCGGCTGGGCACTGATGATCACCCCACCGCCCTCAGGCATCGCGTCACGGGCGTTGGTCGCCAGGTTGAGCAGCGCGAGTTCCAGCTGGTTGGTGTCGGCCAACACCGCTTCGAGATCTTCCGCAAAGCGGGTTTCGATCGTGATACCGGGACCGAGCGAACTGCGCAACAGACCGGTGATGCCCTGCACCAGTTGCGTGATATTGACCGGCTCGGTCTTGAGTTCCTGGCGGCGGGCGAACGCCAGCATGCGTTGGGTCAGGGAGACACCACGCAATGCGCCCTGGGTGGCGTTTTCCAGCAGACGGCTGACCTTCGGATCGTCACCGACCCGCTTACCGAGAATTTCCAGGTTGCCCAGAATCACCGTCAGCAAATTGTTGAAGTCGTGGGCGATACCGCCGCTAAGTTGACCGATGGCCTGCATCTTCTGCGCCTGGAACAGCGCCTCACGGGTCTTTTCCAGGGCCAACTGCGCCTGCGTGGCCTCGGTGACGTCGCGGGTGATCTTGGCAAAACCAAGCAAGGCACCGGTTTCGCCGCGAATCGCGTCAACCACCACATGCGCCATGAACCGCGTGCCATCCTTGCGCATCCGCCAGCTCTTGTTTTCGAAACGTCCTTCGCGCACGGCGGTTTCCAGCGCCCGTTGCGGCTCGCCAGCCTCACGGTCCTCCGGGGTGTAGAACATCGAGAAATGCTGGCCGATGACCTCTTCCGGCGTGTAGCCCTTGATCCGCTGCGCGCCGGGGTTCCAGTTGGTCACCCGGCCTTCGGGGCTGAGCATGTAGATCGCGTAGTCCGTCACCCCCTGCACCAGCAGGCTGAATTGCTGCTCGCTTTGCTTGAGGGTTTCTTCAGCCATCTTGCGGTCGGTCAGGTCGCGGGTGATCTTGGCGAAACCGAGTAATTGCCCGCTCGGGCTGAAAATCGGGTCGATCACCACATGGCACCAGAAGTGCGTGCCGTCCTTGCGTACCCGCCAGCCTTCGCCCTCGAAGCGCCCCTCGCGGATCGCCGTGTCCAGCGCCCGTTGCGGCAGGCCGGCGGCGCGGTCCTCATCGGTGTAGAAGCGGGAAAAGTGTTCGCCGATGATTTCCGCTTCCTCGTAGCCCTTGAAGCGTTTGGCGCCCGAGTTCCAGCTGTTGATGATGCCCGTCGGATCGATCATGTAGATCGCGTAGTCGACCACCGCATCGATCAGAAGGCGAAAGCGCATCTCTTCAGTCGCGGCGGTCTTGGTGTTATCGGTCATCGGGCTTGGCTCAACGCAAATGTTCAATAGTGGGAGTATGCGTCAAACCGGCAGATTGGAAAGCACCCTGTGACTGATCGAGCTGCCACCAGCGTGGCAATAGCTGCTGCACGCGGCTCTCGGCGAAGCGGTCATCGATCAGCATCACCACCCCACGATCCTGCTGCGTGCGGATCACCCGCCCGGCGGCCTGCACCACTTTCTGCACACCGGGATACAGGTAGGTGTAGTCATATCCGGCCCCGAAAATTGCCGCCATGCGCCGTTTCATCTGCTCGTTGACCGGGTTGAGCTGCGCCAGCCCCAGGGTGGCGATGAACGCGCCGATCAGCCGGGCGCCGGGCAAATCGATGCCCTCGCCGAACGCCCCACCGAGCACGGCGAAGCCGACACCCCGACTGTCAGCGGTGAACTGGTCGAGAAAGGCCTGTCGTTGCTCTTCGGCCATGCCCCGGGATTGTTGCCACAGCGGAATTTGCGGGTGGCGCTCGGCGAGCAACTGCGCCACCTGTTGCAGATAATCGAAGCTGCTGAAAAACGCCAGGTAGTTGCCCGGACGCTCGCCGAACTGGCGGGCAATCAGCTCGACGATCGGCTCCAGCGATGCTTGACGATGGTTGAACCGGGTGGAAATCCGGCTGACGACCTGCACCTGCAACTGCTCGGCGTCGAACGGTGATTCGACGTCGATCCACACTGTATCCGCCGGCGTGCCAAGCAGATCGGCGTAATAGCGGCGCGGGCTCAGGGTCGCGGAAAACAGCACGCTGCTGCGCGCGGCCGTCAGGCGCGGGCCGATCAGCGCGGCCGGCACCACGTTGCGCAGACACAGTTGCGACAGCGGTTTTTTCCGCTCCAGGTCGCGCTTGCTGATATCGAACAGATAGTGAGCGTCGAACAGTTCCGCCACCCGGCCGAACTGCAGCATCTCGAAGTAGAAGTTCTGCAGGCCGCTGTCGAGGCCTTGCGGGTGATCGTTGAGGTAATCGCCAATGCTCGCGCTACACAACGAGATGGCCGACAGCAGTTTTTCCGGGGCCTTGTCATAGGCCTGATACGGCGCCAGTTGCGGGGCGTGCAGCGTGTTCCATTCGCGATTGACCCTTTGCAGGGCCTTTTTCAGCACGTCGGGCGCGGTTTTGCGCACGCTGTTCAACGTGCCCTGATCGAGCGTTGCGCTGTACATCTGCCGGCCACGCTCGACAAGGTTGTGCGCCTCGTCCACCAGGGTTGCGACTTTCCATTGGTTGAGCTGGGCCAGACCGAACAACAGCGCGGTGAAATCGAAGTAATAGTTGTAGTCCGCAACAACCACGTCGGCCCAACGGGCCATTTCCTGGCTCAGGTAATACGGGCACACCGCATGCTGCGCGGCGACCTGGCGAATCGCCGATTGATCCAGCAATTGCAATCGACTGGCGGCCTGCCGCGCGGCGGGCAAACGGTCGTAGAAGCCTTGCGCCAACGGGCAGGACTCGCCATGGCAGGCCTTGTCGGGATGCTCGCAGGCCTTGTCCCGGGCGACCATTTCCAGCACCCGCAATGGCAGGCTTTCATTGCGTTCGAACAGCACTTGCGCCGCGTCCAGCGCCAGTTTGCGCCCGGGGGTCTTGGCGGTGAGGAAATACACCTTGTCCAGTTGCTGCGGTGCCAGCGCCTTGAACAGCGGAAACAGCGTGCCCAGGGTTTTGCCGATGCCGGTGGGCGCCTGGGCCATCAGGCAACGACCGGTACTGACCGCCTTGAACACTGACTCGGCCAGATGCCGTTGGCCGGGACGAAAACCGGCATGGGGAAAGGTCAGTTGTTGCGCGGCGCTGTTGCGGGCCTCTCGGTGGGCCATTTCCTGTTCGGCCCATTGCAGGAACAACAGGCACTGTTGCTCGAAGAACTCCCGCAACGCGCAAGCATCGAAGGATTCGACCAGGCAGGTTTCCTTCTCGCTGACGATATCGAAGTACACCAGCGCCAGATCGATCTGTTCGAGCTGCAACTTGCGGCACATCAGCCAGCCGTAGATTTTCGCCTGCGCCCAATGCAACTGCCGATGATTGGCCGGTTGCTTGCTCAAGTCACCGCGGTAGGTCTTGACCTCTTCCAGGCAGTTTTGCGCCGGGTCGTAGCCGTCCGCCCGGCCCTTGACCTGCAACTGGCGGAACTCGCCTTCCAGTGCCACTTCGCTCTGATAGCCTTCGCTGCGTCGCGAGGCCACGGTGCGGTGGCCGGCGATGCCCTCCAGCGCGGTCGGTGACGGCGTGAAGCGCAAGTCGAGGTCACCGCGCTTGGCCGTGAACTCGCACAACGCCCGCACCGCAATGCTGTAGCTCAAGCGTCCTGCTCCGCCCATTGCACGTAACACACGGCGACCGGCATCTGGTGCGCGTCGCAGAACTCCAGCCAGCGCAACTGGTTGTCCTGCAGGCGATCGCCGGGGCCTTTGACTTCGATCATCCGGTAGGTCTTGTGCTGCGGCCAGAACTGGATCAGATCCGGCATCCCGGCGCGATTGGCCTTGATATCCAGCAACAGCCGGTTGAACCAGTGTTTGAGGTGTTCGGCCGGCAGACACGCCAACGCCAGTTCCAGCAGCTCTTCATTGAGCGCCCCCCAGAACACGAACGGCGACTGCACGCCCCATTTGGCGCTGAACCGCTCGCGAATGGTCTGCGCATAACGGCCATCGTCAAGTTCGGCCAGACAGGCTTGAAACACCGCGCTGCGGCGCGAATGGAAATCTTCGTTGAGCAAATCCACCGGCCCGCGCTGAAACGGGTGAAAGAACGCCCCCGGCAACGGCGCGAAGATCGCCGGCCAGCACAGCAGGCCGAACAGCGAGTTGATCAGGCTATTTTCCACGTAATGCACCGGGCCGGTGTCTTCGTGCAGATGCGCCTGCACGTAATACTCCACCGAAAGCGCCGGATCGCTGCGCAACAGCTGCAAATCCAGACGCTCCACCGCTCGCGGCGCCACACGTTTGAGCGGCGGGCCGCCGAGCTTGCGGCGCAGACGTGGCAACAGCCGTTGCAGGCCCTGTTGTTCGCTGGCACTCTCCGGTGCCTGCTCGGCCAACGTAGCGAGTTCCAGCGCCAGGGCATATTCAGCGCAGCGCTCCAGGACACGGATCATCCGCAGTCGCGCACCGGGATAGGCGCAATCGCGATAAACATTCAGCGCCAGGGCGAACTCGCTGATGCGCTCGCAATACTGGCCGATCTGGAACAACAGCTTGCCGCGTCGGCGTTGCAGCCACGGGTTGTCGAAATGCAACGCGCTGATCTGCTCAATGATTGGCTCCAGCACCTCGCCCGCCTCGAAGCGCTGCTGGCAGTCGTGGAGGAACAGGCAGGCATCGACGTCGGCGCGGCTGCGCAAGCCCCGGGAGTCGGCGCTGAACTCGACTTTTTCGTAGGTGAAGATGCCAAGGTCGGCGAGAACGAATTCCGACCAGTCCTGATACAGATTGCCAAAGAACATCAGACGAAAACGGTCGCACAGGTGCATCAGGGTCAGGCTGAACAATCGATCCGCCAGTTGCGGGCACCAGTCGACCAGGCTGCGCGGTTCGGGGAATTGCTCGTGCAGGGTCGCCAGCCAGTCGGTTTTTCGGCCTTTGGGCTGCTCGATGAACGCACCGAAGGCTTGCAGGATCTCGGCCTTGAGCAGCACCTCGAACAGTTCGCTCATCGACAGCGGCGCGCGTTCATCCAGCCAGCCATGGTCGAGCAACGGTTGCGCCGCTCGGGCGATGTCGCCGATTTCCGGATAATTGAGTTTGCCGGCCCGAAAATGCACGCCCTTGCGCATCACCATCCGCACCAGCAGGCCTTGCGAGGCCTGGGGTAAGGCCCGGAAGTCGCGGAGGAAGGCATGCTCCGTTTCGCTCATCACATCGGCATAACGAAGCTCAAGCCAGTCAAGCACTTGCCGGAAGTTGTTGAGGTAATAGAACGGGTCGTCGAGGGGATTGGCAGTCACGGTCATCGCAAGGGCTAGGGTGGGCAAATACTGGTTATGCGTACAGATACCAGCTCAGCCCCGCCCGGTGCAAACGGAAAAGGATCAATGGCGGCGGCAAAGCGTTTTTTTTCAGTAGTCCATCGAACTTTTACCGGCGAATTGGCACCAACCGCGTTAGAGGGCCGGCAACGGTCAAAGATCGGGAATGAGAGGTGTATATGAAATTCAAGACATTGGGCCTGCCACTGGTTGTGGCCGCCCTGCTGAGCCTGGCCGGCTGCGCCACCCCGACCGTGGTGACCCTGCAGAACGGCACCCAGTATCTGACCGAAGACATGCCGAAAACCAAGACCGAGGACGGTTTCTACGAGTTCCGGGATATTTCCGGCGCGAAGATCCGAGTGCGGGCCGATGAAGTGGCCACCGTGCGCAAGGAAGACTGACGAAGGCCAGCCATCTTGATCGTTCCCGCTCAGCGCGGGAACGATCAACCCACTTGAAAATTAATGCGGCTGGGTCCAGCCCATGCCCGGAAGGCTGTTGTCGCAACTGAAGTACTGCCCGCCCCGCCGGGCCACTTCGCCCTGCAATCGCTGGCAACGCTCGCGATCCTGTTGCGCCATGCGATCAATGCTCAGGTTACCGGTGGTTTCCGGCTGTTTGCCGTCGCCCAGGCGGATCGTCACGAACGGTTGTTCGGGCTCGATATGAAAGCGGCTTTTCTCTTCGACCGGTGGCTCTTCATCGGTGTGGGCCGGCGCCGGCAATTGGTCGGTGCTGACCCCGTAACGGCTCAGAATCGAGCTGTGAGGCAGATCGGCCCAGGCATTGGCCGATAACAGCGCCAGTCCAGCGATACCGATATACCCCTTGAAACCTTTCACGTTTGAATCTCCTGTACTCATTGGCGGCCTTTACATAACGAATGGTTCGTTAGTGGCTTTAGGCCGCATTTCCTGATGGTGCAGAGGTTTGAGTCAGGGAATGGCTCTCGGGTCACTTTCAGAACCGCGTTATCGTTCTTCGCGAGCAAGCCCGCTCCCACAATTGCAAAATGTGAGAGCGGGCTTGCTCGCGAAGAGGCCCTTACTGGCGCCACCTGAACATCAGGCGATGACGATCCCGTCAGCACTCAGGCTGCTCAGCGCAACCCCGACCAGGGTCACCGAATCGCCGCCGAACTTGAGCACCGTGTCCTGCCCCACCGCCGTGGCGTGGGCGCGGAAGTCGTCGTTGGGCAGCACGCCCTGCACGCCGAGGAACACCAGTTTGTCGTTGGCCGTGTAACCCACCACCCGATCCTGGCCAAACGCGCCGTTGAACAGGAACGTATCCGCCCCGCCCCCCGACTCCATCAGATCATTGCCGGCGCCGCCGACGAACACGTCATTGCCCGCGCCGCCGATCAAGTGATCGTTGCCGTCCAGGCCAAACAGCCAGGCGCCGCTGGCGCCAGCCTTGAGGGTGTCGACGCCGGTGGTGCCTTTGACGCTCGTTTCGTACTGGGTGACGTTGTTACCGACCTTCAGGCCGCTGGCCGTCACGCTGTGCGTCACATCGTCCTTGAACAGGCCCCAGAGGAAACCCGGCTCCTTGGTGACGATGCTGCCGATGTCGCGGGTGATGCTGATCCCGCCGTTGGCATCGCGGATGTACAGGTTGCCGGCGCCGTCATTGGCGAAGTCGAAGCTGTTCACCGACTTCTGCAACTCCAGGGTGTTGCTGCCCGAGCCGCCAAGCATGATGTTGTAGCCCCCGCTGTCGCGGAAGGTGTCGTTGCCGGCGCGGCCTTCCAGATAATCGTTGCCGCTGCCGCCCTGGATCAGATCGTTGCTGTCGCTGCCGATGATAAAGGTGCTGCCCTTGTGGGTTTCAGCGTTGCGGTTCAGGTCCTGCACCCAGGTGTTGGCCCGCGCCGGGTCCGACAGGTTCGCAACGATGATCGTCGAGTCTTTGCTGGTCAGGTCGTAGAATTTCGACTCGATTACCCGGTTCATCCCGTCGCCATAAGCGGTGGGCAGGTGCGAAATCCAGGTCGGGATATTAACGATGGAGAATGGCAACACATTCCACGCCGTCGAGGCGTAGTGATCGTTGAAGCTGACAATGTTGTCGGTCGTCGATTCCTTGGGCGCATCGTGGACACCGACCGAAGCCGTGGTGAACGTCGAGCCGTCAAGGGCACGGAACACCGGGTCGTTCTCGTAACCGACATTGAGCACCTTGTCGGTGCTGCTCTGGGTCGGCGAGGCATAGGCGATGTAGTTGGAATCGGCGAAGAACCCGCCCCACTTGCTGCTGCTCAAGTCGGCCAGGCTGTTGACCGCCAGACCGCCGAGGCTGTGACCGCTGACCAGCACGTCCTTGCCGGTCAGCCCATTGGCCTTGGCGAAAGCCGCGACATCGGCGAGCAACTTGCCGAACGCTTCGCCGGCGTAATTCTTGGCGTAGTCCTTGGGACCGAATGCCGCCAGCAGGTCGTTGATCGCGTCACCGATGGAGTCGCCGATCAGGATTTCCCTCGGGCCGCTGGTGCCGCGAAAGGCAATGCCGATTTCAGTGAGATGGCCCTGGGCGTCGTACTTGCCGAGGATTTCCACCTGGGCGCTGGTGTAGCCGGCCTTTTCGCCGAAGAAGGTCCCGCGTGCGTCAGTTTTGCCGTCGTAACCCAGTTGCGAGGCGGTGATCGGCGTCCAGCCAGCCTGTTTCACGGCGTCCAGCGCGGCTTTTTCCGAGTCGGGGTTCCAGGGAATCCCGGGAATCACCCCTTGCGAGTCGGTCCCGCCGATCAGCGCGCTGACCAGGGTTGCCGGCAGCCCGAGGCCGAAGCCGTTGTGCTGATAACCGACGGCAAAGCCGTTATCGAGGTTGTGATAGGAATACAGCGTGATCGCCATGGCGTCGCTGAACAGCGCCTTGGATTCCGTGCTGCTGAAGTTTTTGTAGTCATACACACCCATTGCTGTTGCCTCTCTCTTTGTTGGAATTGTTCAGAGATAGCTCACAACCAGGGCGCCCCACGGGGGCACCCCGGAGCATTTCGTTACTACATACACATCAAACTTGTGGGAGCGAGCTTGCTAGCGAAGGCGGTGCGTCAGCTACAAAAACGTCACTGATACAGCGCCATTCGCGAACCAGCCCACTCCCACAGGTATTTCCTGCGGCGTTGTCAGGCGAAGACGAAACCGGAGTCCGACAGGTTAGCCACTCCAACCCCCACCAGGGTTACGGCAAAATCGCCAATCTTCAGCACGGTATCCGCCCCGGACTGGGAAGCGTGCTGCTTGATGTCATAGCCCTGCCCCGCGCCTTCGACACCCATGAACACCAGTTTGTCACCGCCCTGATAGCCATTGATCGCGTCAAAACCGAAGGCGCCGCTGAACAGGAAGGTGTTGTTGCCACCCACCGCCGTCATCACGTCGTTGCCGGCGCCGCCGACGAAGGTCACATGGCCCTTGTCGCTTTGCAGATGGTCATTGCCGCCGAGACCGAACAGCCAGTCGCCATCAGCCGTCGCGTGCAGCGTGTTGCCGGAGAGGTCGCCGCTGAGGGAATGGCTGTACGGGGTCAGCTCGCTGCCATTGCTCAAGCCCTTGGCGGTGACGGTCCAGGTGATCTCCTTGCTGCCCCACCACGAGCCCGACTCTTTGCTCACCAGTGCGCCGATGTCGCGGGTCATGCTGATGCCGCCGTAGGCGTCGCGCACGTACAGCGTGCCGTCGCCATCGTTGGCGAAGCTGAAATTCTGCAACGGATTTTGCAGCTCGAAGGTGTTGTGACCCTGGCCACCCAGCAGGATGTTGAAACCACCGTCGTCACGGAATCGGTCATCGCCGCCGCGCCCTTCAAGGAAGTCGTTGCCCGCCCCGCCCTTGAGCCAGTCGTTGCTGTCGGTGCCGATGATGAAGGTACTGCCGGTGTGCGGCTCGCCGCTGCGGCCCAGGTCCTCGACCCAGGTCTTGCCCCGGGAGGCCTCTTCCAGGTTGGAGACGATGATCGTCGAATCCTGGCTGGTCAGGTTGTAAAACTTCGAATCGATCACCCGGTTCAAGCCGTCGGCATAGCCCAGCGAGCCGTGGGCCGACCAGTTCAGCGGATTGAGGATGCTGAACGGCACCAGGTTCTGCGCAGTCGAGGCGTACTGGTCGTTGAAGTTGACGATGTTGTCGGTGGTCGACGCATGCGGGCCATCGTGCTTGCCCAGCGAACCACTGCTGAACGTGGTGCCGTCGAGCACGCGGAACACCGGGTCGTTCTCATAACCGATGTTCAGCACGTTGACGCCGGTGCTGCTCTGGGTCGGTGACGCGAAGGCGATGTAGTTGGCGTCCTTGTAGAACCCGCCCCAGTTGCTGGCGCTCAGCTCGGCCACGCTGTTGACCCCAAGGCCGCCGAGACTGTGGCCGCTGATAAGCACGTCCTTGGCCGCGATGCCGTGGGCCACGGCGAACGTCGCAACCGCCTTGAGCAGATTGTCAAAGGCGTTTTTCGCGTAGTTGGTCGCGTAATCCACCGGGCCGATGGCTGCCAGCAGGTTGTTTTTCATGTCGCCGAAAGTGTCGCTGTAACCGAGTCCGCCGGTGCCGCGAAACGCCACACCGATGCCGATCAGCTTGCCCGCCGCGTCGTACTTGCCGAGCACTTCGGCTTCGGCGCTGGTGAAGCCGTCCTTCTCGCCGAAGAACGTGCCCTGCGCCCCGACCTTGCCCTGATAACCCAGCGCCGTGGCGGCAATCGGTGCCCAACCGGTGCCCGGCAGCGCCTGGCCGGTCGGCGTGTAGGCGTACAGCGTCAGCGCGATGGCATCGCTGTACAACGCTTTGCCATCGGCTTTTTTGTAATCGAACAATCCCATGTCGTGCTCTCTCTTCCCTCAAGTAAAACCGGCAGTTCCAGGTGGAACTGCCGGTGTCCGTCAGAACTGCCAGTCGAGGGTCAGGCCCACTCCGTGATCCTTCTCGTTCGAACCGATCAGCCCGTTGTAATCCAGATTCACCCGTACATCGCGATTGAGCGCCAGACCGGCACGCACGCCGACCGCCGCCGCATCACGGTCCATCGACACGCTTTGCACCTTGAACGCGCTGTCGCCATTGGCGAAGGCCAGGTGATTTTGCGCATCGACGCTGCTCAGGTTGTGCTGCCAGCCGAGGCTCGCGCCCAGCTCCAGCTGATGCTTGTCCGACAGGGCAAACGTGCGCTTGGCCCGCACACCCAGAGTGGACAACACCACATCGCGATTGTCCTCGCCACCTTTCAGCGCGGCGGCGTCACCCTTCTCGGTGAAACTGTCGCTGTTCAGGTGAACGTAAGCCAGGTTGGCGAATGGCTCCAGGTTCATCGGTTGCAGGCCCAGGTCATAGGCCGCTTCGGTGAACAGTTGTGCGGTGGTCGCATCGCGCTTGGTTTTCTGCTTGCCACTGACACCGGCGAATTGCAGATCACGTTTGACGTCGATGCGATGCCAGCTATAGGCCGCACCGGCGGTCAGGCGCAGGGCATCGATTTCATGCCCCAGGTAGGCGCCCAGGTGATAACTGTCGATCGACGCCGACGAATGCGTGCCCGAACCCATGCTCAGCGAGCTGTCGCTATAACCGGTGACGAAACCCAGACGGGTATCTTCAGCAATCAAGCCGTCGACGCCCAGCAGCAAGCCACCGATGGAGCTGTTGGTGTCGGCGTTTTTATGGCCGCCATCGCTTTTGCCCCAGGCGCCGAGGACTTTCATCCAGACGTTGCTGCGGTCATCGGTCGGCGCACCAGCGTCGAACAGGTCGCGCTCGCGCAGGCGCTCACCCACGGCATCGCGCAGGTAGCGGCTGTCGTTGACCAGCAGCGTGCCAATCGCCGGATGGATCTCGCCGGACAATTGCTGGAACGCGTCCTGGGCAACGGCAGCAGTGGGCGACAGCAACAGCGTTTCGAACAACGCGTTGCCCGCGCCCAGACGCTCGGCGGCGGCACCGACGGCGCGCTGGTTCGGGGTCAGGCCGACGCTGGCGAACGAAGCACCGTTGCGGCCGACCGCCAGTTGCACACCACCCGCCGAGTAATCCAGGGTGCCGCCGAGGAACGCATAGCTCGGCAGAACCTGGCCAAAACGTCCTTGAATGCCGCCGGCCGCTTGCAGGATGTTGAACTGGCTGCCAAGCAAGGACTTGACCTCGCCGGTGGTCAACAGCGTCGGGCTGTTCTCCAGGGACAGCGCGACGGTCGCACCCTCAATGGTCGCGATGCCGCCAGCGACAATGCGGTCGCTGCTGGTTGGCGAGACTTCGACGGCGTAGGTCGACCCCGGCTCGAAGGTCACGTCACCGGCGACATTCAAGGTGCCGATGGAGTTGCCCGGGGCGACGGTGCCGCCGCTTTTCGCGGTCAGCGCGCCGATCCGGCCGTTACCGCCGAGGATGCCGCTGTCGTTGACCGTGACCGCTGAGGCCAGGGAACCATTGATCGCCAAGCGGCCCTGATTGACCAGGGTCGGGCCGCTGTAGGTGTTGGCGCCGGTCAGCACCAGAGTGCCGATGCCCTGCTTGGTCAGGCCACCGTGGCCGGAAATGTCGTTGCGCCAGGTATCGAGGCCGCAGGTGATGTCGTTGCACACCCGCTGGGTCGGTTTGCCCGCATCGAGAATCGCGCCGATGCCCGGCAGATCCGCGACGAACTGGCTGGAGCCGTAAGCCCCCTCGATGCGGAACTCCTCGGGAATGTCCTGCTCGGTGACGAACATCGCCGGGCCGTCGATGCCCTTGCGCAGGTTGATCATGCCCCAGCCATACAATGCGTCGACACCCGGTGCGCCGAGGTCGGTGGCGGTGGTGCGCAATACGCTGGCGACCTGCGCGCCGGTCATGTAAGGGAAGCGCTCCATCAGCACGGCCATGGAGCCGGCCACGTGTGGCGCGGCCATCGAGGTGCCGTTGTAGTTGGCGTAACCGGTGGTCAGGTTATCGGCGTTGGTGCCGCTGATGATCGAGCTGTAGATCCGCGTACCGGGCGCCGCCACGCAGAAACTCGCGGTGTAGCCGCAGCGCGAGGAAAACGTACTCATGATGTACGGATTGGCGCTGGCCTGGTCCGGGTTCCTTTGCAACGCGGCGACGGTCATCCAGTTCGGCGCGATCTCCGGGACGAAGTAACCGAGGCCGGCGATGGCATCCGGGTTATTCAGGTTGTAGTCGTTACCCGCAGCGAAGATCGTCACGATGCCGCTGCGCGCGGCGGCGATTGCGCCGTCATAGGCGCCACCGGGCTTGGTCCCGAGCAGCGTGCGGATCTCGTTGAACTGCACTTGCGCGTCGTTGACGGTGAAGTGCGGATACGCCGGGTCGCGGCCACCGAGGTCGAACCGGTCGGTGATGCCGATGCCCCAACTGTTGTTGATGATCCGCGCGCCACTGGCGATCAGCGCATCCCAGCCGGCCTTGTACACCGCGCCGTCGTTCCCCCGGACAATGCCGTCTTCCGGGCCGGGGTCGCCGTTGTCGGCGCTGATGATCTGCGCGCCGAACGCCACGCCGTGCATCACCCCGCCATCGCGGCTGCCGGCGGCGATCCCGCCGACGTGGGTGCCGTGGGCGCCGAGCTTGCCGTCGGAGCCGACCGAGGGCGAACCGTCATAGCGGAACGCATCGCCGGCCTTCACCGGAATGTACGGGTCGGTGTATTCGCGAATGCCGCTGGTGACCAGCGTGACGACTTTGTTGGTGCCGGAGAACTCCGGGTGCGCGGCATACACCGGCTGGTCGAAGATCCCGAGCTTCACGCCCTTGCCGGAATACCCGGCAGCATACGCATGATCCGCACCGATGGCGCCCAGGCCCCAATCGGCCTGGAACTCGGTGCTGCGCCAGCTGGCGGGATCGCCCAGCCGGCCGTTCTCGGCATAGGGCGCCGCTTGTGCGCTGCCCCAGCCGGTGAGTGCGCACAGAACGGCGCAATGCAAAGTTTTCAGGCGAAAGCGGCCACCCGATTGCGCGGGGGTGTTGTTGTTTTTCATCCAGCGACCTTCCTTAGTGATGTTGCTAAAAATCCGTTTCATGCGCTGCGCAACGCTTTGCAGGAGCGCAGCCTCAGAACTGCCAGTTCAGACTCAAGCCGACCCCGTGATGCTTCTCGCGGCTGGCCAACTGGCCGCTGTAATCGACATTCACCCGCACATCGCGGCTCAGCGCCAGGCTGGCCTGCACGCCCACCAGCGCGGCATCGCGCACCTGTGGCGAACTCTCGACGGTGTACGGCGCACTGCTGCTGGCGAAGCGCAGATGCTGTTCGGATTCGATGTCGGTAAGGCTGTGCTGCCAGCCGACGTGCCCACTCAGATCGAGCGTGTGCGCGGAAGTCAGGTCAAACCTCTTGATCGCCCGTACCCCGAGGGTGCTCAGCACCGCGTCACGCTGGTCATCGCCGCTTTTCAACGCGGCCGCATCGCCCTTCTCGGTAAAGCCATCGGTGTCCAGATGCACGTAGGCCAGGTTGGCGAACGGCTCCAGCGCCACGGTTTGCACAGGCAGCCGGTAAGCCGCCTCACCGAACACCTGAGTGGTGGCGGCATCGACCTTGGCTTTCTGCCGGGCGCTGACGTCGCCGTATTGCAGATCACGTTTCACATCGGCGCGATGCCAGCTGTAGGACGCACCGCTGCTCAGGCGCCAGGCGCCGATATCGTGGCCGACGTAAGCGCCGAGGTGATAGCTGTCGACCTTGGCCGAAGAATGCGTGCCCGAGCCCTGGCTCAGCGAGCTGTCGCTGTAGCCGGTGACCAGACCGATTCGGGTCTGCTCGTCCAGCGCACCGTCGACGCCGGCCAGCAACCCGCCGATCGAGGTGTTGTAGCCGGCGGTGTCGTGGCGCGAATCCGTGGTGCCCCAGGCGCCGAGGGCCTTGATCCAGCCGTTGCTGTGCGCGGTTGGCGCGTCGTGCAGGCGTTCGCCGATCGTGTCGCGCAATTGCCGACTGTCATTGATCAACACCGACCCGAGGGCCGGGTAGATTTCCCCGCTCAACTGCTGGAAGGCCTGTTGCGCTGAACTCGCGTCGGGGGACAGCAGCAGGCTTTCGTACACCGAACTGCCGGCGCCCAGACCTTCGACAGCGGCGGCCACGGCGCGTTGATTTGGGGTCTGGCCAATACTGGCGAAGGACGTTGCGTTGCGCTCGACCGCCAATCCGATGCCATTGGCCGTGTAGCTCAGGTTGCCGCCGATGAAGAGGTAGTCCGGCAGCACCGCTCCAAACTGCCCCTGAATGCCACCGGCCGCTTGCAGGATGTTGTACTGGCGGCCGAGCAGGCTTTTCGCTTCGGTGGTGCTGAGCAAGGTCGGGCTGTTTTCCAGCGCCAGGCTGACGGTGACGCCGCTGACGGTGGCGGTTCCTCCAGCGACAATACGATCGCTGCTGTTCGGCGACAGCTCCACGGCGTAGGTCGAACCGGGCGCGAAGGTCACGTCACCGGCCACGTTCAAAGTGCCGATGGAGTTACCTGGCGCCACGCGAGCGCCGCTGTTGGCCGTCAGCCCGGCGATTCGACCGGAGCCGCCAAGGGTGCCGTTAGCGTTGACGGTGACTGCCGACGCCAATGAGCCGTTGACCGTCAGCAGACCGCCATTGACGGTGGTCGGGCCGCGAAAGGTGTTGTCGCCGGTCAGCACCAGGCGCCCGGCGCCGGACTTGATCAGGCTGCCCTGGTAAACGCGATTGGCCGCTGCGGCATTGCGGGCCATGCCCACGGCGTAATCGGTCTGATCCTGTTGGCTGGCGCCTGCCGGAACGCCGTTCTGCCAGCCTTTGCTTTGCAGGGTCTGTTGCCAGGCCGTATGTTCGGCGAGGTCTTCACTCTGGCGCTGGAGCAACGCCTTGTCGGAGATGTCGTTGCTCCAGACGTCACGTTGACCCGTCGCCAGATTGGCATCGAACGCCCCGAGCAACTGCCCCGGTCCGCGCATCGCCCGGTTCAGGTTCGCCACGCCCCAGCCGACCCGTTCGGTCGGTGCATCGGTCACTGAGCCATCGAGCTGCGTGGCGGTGGTCAGCAGCACTTCGAGCGCCTGCTGATTGTTCATGTAGGGGTAGCGTTCCATCACCAACGCCAACGCGCCGGTGGCGTGGGGTGCGGCCATTGAGGTGCCGGACTTGATCGCGTAGCCGCCATCGGGAATGGTGCTGTCGATCTTCGCCCCCGGCGTGGTGATGCACCAGTATTTGGCAATGCCGCACTGGTTGTACTTCTGCTGATTGCTCTGATCCAGCCCCGACACAGCCAGCCAGTGACCCTCGAGGTCCGGCTGAAAGTACGGCAGCGCCGAACGCACACTGGCATTCGGGTAGCCGCTGTTGCCGGCGCTGAACACCTGGATCACACCGCGACGTGAAACGTCCGCCGCTGCGTCGAGCCAGGTGCTCTGGTTCCAGTGCTGGGCGTAGGCCGCGTGCAGATCGGCGAGGGTCCGGTAGCTGACATCCGGCGGCTGACTGCCCCAACTGTTGTTGATCGCCCGCACACCGGCGTCAGCCAGGGCGTCGTACACCGCTTTGAAATAGCGCGGATCGGGTTTGGGGCCGAACAGGAAGCTGTCGTTCTTGTTGGTGTTGCCGACGAAAATCTGCGCGTTGTACGCCACGCCATGCATGCCGTTGCCATCACGGGACGCGCCCATGGTGCCGACGACGTGGGTGCCGTGGGAGTCGTTGTTGGGGTTGAGCGTGCCATTGACGTTGAACAGCGAACCGTCAACGTAACTGCCGGACGCCAGCACCGGGTGATAGCGGTCGGTGGCGAATTCGGGGTGGGCGGCATCGAAGCCGGAGTCGAGGGCACCGATTTTTACGCCTTTACCGGTGATGCCGGCGGCGTAGGCTTGATCGGCCTGCATGCGCCCCAGGCCCCAGTCGCGCAGGAATTCGGCCGAGCGCCAACTGCCGGGATCGCCGGGTTTGCCTGACTCGAGGTATTGCGCCTGGGCCTGCGTCGCAGAAATCACAAGCAGCAGGGTGCCGACCGAAATCGGCTTGATGTGTACGTCCATGTTCACCACTCATTTTTTATTGTTTGGTTTTGCGGGTTTCAGTTATTCCTGCAGTGTCTGCCCCCTCATCCCAGCCTCTCCCGGAGGAGAGGGAGCCGGTAGGCGGTCAGTCCCCTCTCCCTCCGGGAGGATTAGGGTTAGGGTTAGGGTGAGGGCTGGCCCTCAAGCCGGGCACGTCAGGGCCGTCCGACCCCGAACGCTTCGTCCACCCGCGCCAGATCCTGCTCGCTCAAGGTGCCCGCGTAGTAATGCAATTTGGTCCACGCCATCAGGTAGTCGTACCGCGCCTGCGCCAGATCGCGGCGGGTGGTGAACAGTTGTTGTTCGGCGTTCAGGGCATCCAGATTGGTTCGCTCGCCACCGAGAATGCTTTGTTTGGTCGAGACCACCAGCGCCTCGGCCGAGGTCAGCGCCTTCTGATAAGCACGCAGTTTGCTGACGCCGGACAGGCAGGCGCTGAACTGGCGGCGCAACTCAATCAGGGTCTCGCGGGTCTTGCCGTCGAGTTCGTACTCGGCCTGCTCCATGGTGCGGCTGGCCTGGCGGGTCGATGCCGACACCCCGCCACCGGCATACAACGGCACGCTGACCTCGAACCCGATGGTGTTGGTCTCGTAGCGCTGGTTGTAGGTGTTGCCGCTTTCCGATTCGTTCTGGCGCATCGCCGCATAGGCGTTGACTTTCGGCAGGTGGCCGGCGCGATTGCGCTCCACTTCGTAACGCGCGACTTCCACCGCCTGACGCTGCGACGCCAGGTTCGGGTTGTTGCTGATCGCCAGCTCGTGCCAGGTGTCGTAGTTGGCCGGTTGCAGGGTGAATGTCTGGAAGTTCTGATCCAGCGGCGCAAGGTCGCTGATGTCCACCGCCGGCGTGCCGATCAGAGCGCCCAGCTCACGCAACGCCGCGTCCTGCTCGTTGCGCGCCTCGATCTCCTCGGCGGTCGCCAGCTCATAGCGCGACTCGGCTTCGAGGATGTCGGTGCGCGTGCCCTCGCCCTGGCGGAACATGTGTTCGTTCTGCTGGAACTGTTGCTCGTAGGCCTTCTTCTTCGCCTGGGCGATGTCGATCTGATCCTGGGCAAACAAGGCCTTGGTGTAGTTGTCGAGCACCCGCACCAGCAGTTCCTGGCTCTTGCCACGGAAGTTCTCGTCGGCAAACAGCGACTGCGCCACGCCTTTGCGATACGCCGCGTAGGCTTCGTAGTCGAGCAACGGTTGTTGCAGGGTCAGGGTCGAGCCATAACTGTTGTAGTTGCGGTCTTCGGTACGATTGCGAGCGCGCTCGTCGAGGGACGTGGCCTTCGACGTGTTGTGGCCCTTGTTGTAGTTGTAACCCAGTTTCGGCAACAGCCCGGCGCGGCCAATGGCGCGGTTTTCCAGGCCGGCGTCACGCTCCTTGATCGCACCGAGGAACACCGGGTCATTGCGCAACGCCTGTTCGTAAATCTCGAACGGCCCCATGGCCGCCACTGCACTGTTGCCCGCCAGCAGCGCGAACGCTGCCGCCAGCATCGGAAGCTTATTCATACAGCCGAACATCCTTATTCCTCGGTCAACGCGGAGCCGGCCCGGTCGAGCAGCGGTTTGAACAGATAGTTGAGGAGTGAACGTTCGCCGGTGCGCACGAACATTTCCGCAGGCATGCCGGGCTTGATCACCAGACCGTTGAGTTTCTCCATGGCCTGATCGCTGACGCTGGTGCGCAACACGTAATACGGCGCGCCGGTTTTCTCGTCGATCATCTGGTCGGCGGAAATCAGGCTGACTTCACCGGCCACTCGCGGGGTTCTGCTCTGGCTGAACGCGGTGAACAGGATGTCCACCGGCAAGTGCGTGCCGACCTTGTCGATCAGGTTGGTCGGCAGGTGCCCTTCCACTTCCAGTTGCGTGCCTTGCGGAACGATCTCCAGCAGGGTTTCGCCCTGACGCACCACGGCGCCTTCGGTATGCACACCGAGATTGACCGCGACACCGTCGGAGGTAGCGAGGATTTCGCTGTGCTGCAGGTCGAAACCGGCGGACGTCAGTTGCTCCGACAGGGTGACGCTTTTCAGTTGCGCGTCGGCCAGTTGGCTGCGCACCTCTTTCTGATACTCCTCGCCATGCTGTTGCAGCTTCAGCCGCGACTCGAGGATGCCCTGCTCCACCCGACCGCTTTCGCCGGTGTTCTCTGCCAGTTGCTGCTGCACTTGCGAGAGCTGACGCTGGTACTCCATCAAGCGGTTGCGCGGGATGTAGCCGTTGTCCGCCAGCGGTTGCAGGTTTTTCAGCTGCTGTTGCAGCGAGTCGGCCTGGGCGTTGAGGTCGGTGCGGGCGCGGCGCATGCCGGCCAGTTGCGAAGTGGCGCCTTCAATGCTGGCGCGCAACCCGGCCTGCTCGCGGGAATAGGCTTCGCGGCGGCTGCTGAACAGTTGCCGCTGGCCTTCGAGCACCAGCGCCAGACGTGGGTCCGGGTCGCTGCTCAGCTCGGCCGGGAATGTCACCTGCTTGAGGTTGTCCCGCTCGGCCTGCCAGCGCGCCAGACTGGCCCAAGCCATGCGGTACTGGGCCTGCAGCGACTGCACGTCGGCCGCGACCTGGGTCTGATCGAGGCGGAAAAGTGGTTGCCCCTGCTTCACGATCTCGCCTTCGCGCACCAGAATCCGGCTGACCACGCCGCTGCTCATCGACTGCACGGCTTTACGCTTGCCGGACACCACCACCGTGCCCTGCACCGGAATCCCTTGATCCAGCGGCGCCAGTGCCGCCCAGGTGAAGAAACTGCCGGCGCCGACCAGCGCCAGAATCCAGCCCATGCGGGCGAAAAACTTCGCGTCGCGTTCCGGGCGCTCGGTGATGTAGGCGTGTTCCATGGTCGCTTCGTTTTCCGTGTTCATGCTTGCGCTGCTCATACACCCGAATTCCTTGTCGTGGGCTGGTACTGCCGGCTCATGCTGAGCCCGCCCGGTGCCTGCGCAGGTTTTTCACGTTGTTGTTCCTGGTGGCCGGACAGTGCCTTGAGCACGTCCTGGCTTGGGCCGAAGGCTTGCAGACGGCCATCGTTGAGCACCAACAGCTTGTCGGCCTGGGCCAGCACCGAAGAACGGTGAGTCACCAGCACCACCGTAGTGCCCTGAGCCTTGAGCTGGACAATCGCGCTGGACAACGCAGCTTCGCCGACGGTATCGAGGTTGGAGTTCGGTTCATCCAGCACCACCAGGCTCGGGTTGCCGTACAGCGCACGCGCCAGGGCCACCCGCTGTTTTTGCCCGCCGGACAGGCCGCTGCCGTCCTCGCCCAATTGGGTGTCATAGCCTTTGGGCATGCGCAGGATCATTTCGTGAACGCCGGCCTGTTGCGCGGCAGCCACGACTTTCTGCGGATCGGCTTCGCTGAAGCGCGCGATGTTCTCGGCGATGCTGCCGCTGAACAGCTCGATGTCCTGGGGCAGATAGCCAATGTATGGACCGAGCTGATCGCGATTCCAGCGATGGATATCGGCGCCGTCCAGACGCACGGTGCCCGCCAGGGTCGGCCAGACGCCGACCAGCACCCGCGCCAGAGTCGACTTGCCGGAGCCCGAGGCGCCCAGCACGCCGAGCACTTCACCGGCCGCCAGATTGAAATTGACCATGTGCAGCGTCGCCGCGTGCTGACCGGGCGGGCCGGCGCTGACCTGTTCAAAACCGATCTGGCCTTTCGGCGCCGGCAATGCCATGGCCTCGTCGCTTGGCGGAAACGCCTGGAGCAGCGCGTCGAGACGACGGTAGGCGAGCTTCGCCCCGCTCCACTGCTTCCACACCGCGATCAACTGGTCGATCGGGCTCAGCACGCGGCCCATCAGGATCGAACCGGCAATCATCATCCCGGCAGTCATGTCGCCCTTGATCACCAGCAAGGCACCGAGGCCCAGCACCAGCGATTGCAGGCACAGGCGTAGGGTCTTGCTCAGCGAACTGATCACCGCGCCGGTATCGCTGGCCTGGTTTTGCAGGCCGAGGAAGCGCGAATGCACGTTGAACCAGCGCTTGCGCAGCGAACCGAGCATGCCCATGGCTTGAATGGTTTCGGCGTTGTGCAGGTGGCTGGTGGCCAACTGGCTGGACTTCTGCGAGAAGCCAGCGGCCTCGCCCAGCGGCTTTTTGGTCATGTATTCGTTGAGGATCGCCAGGGCGATCAGCAGCACCGCGCCGGCGGTGGCGAGTACGCCGAGCCAGACGTTGAACAGGTAAATCACAAACAGATAGATCGGGAACCACGGCGCATCGAAAAACGCGAACAGCGCAGGCCCGGTGACGAATTGGCGGATGTGGGTCAGATCGCCCAGGGATTGCCCGGCGTTGCCCTCGCCCTTGAACAGGTTGCGCTCGAACGCCGCCTGATAGACCCGCAGGTTGAAACGACGCTCCAGCTGGCTGCCGATGCGGATCACGATAAAGCTGCGCACCACTTCCAGCAGGCCGATGAAGGCGAAGAAACCGACGACCATCAGCGACAGCATCGCCAGGGTCGTTTCGTTCTGTGAAGACAGCACCCGGTCGTAGACCTGAAGCATATATATGGAGGGCACCAGCATCAGCACGTTAATCAGTGCAGTAAAGCATCCGACGCTGATCAGAATGCTCTTATAGTCACCCAATGCCTTGAATAAGGGAGCGGTGGCTGGGGCCTTCGCCATCTTCATTGATTATTCCTGAAATGATATTCCCCGCCATTCTTTGGCGAGACGCTTCAATTATTGATCCGTGCAGTTGCCGGAATATGTTTTGCAAGTTTTCTGCTTACACTTCAATAACAACTTTTCTCTTCCAAAGAGCATTCGCGTTATTGATGCACTGCTTATAACTGCAACGTGGCACCTTATATTCAACTTGCAGTCATTACCGATGTTCATGGCTGTTGCGCGGCGCGTTTCAGCGTAATCACCAGGCCCGACTTCAAAGTGCTCAGATAAAGCCCATCACGTTGTCGGCTGAAGAACTGGATTCTTGAGCCTTCCTTGCCGGTGATCGACAGGCCGTCAGGGTCGGGAAACCAGCCGATCGGCGTCTGCTCCAGCCAGGCTCCCAGGCAATCGGCACCCTTGCCCAAGGTCTGGTCGGGTTCAAGGTCGATCTGACAGGTGTTCGAGGGCTTGTCTTGCAGTGCCTGGGCATCAGCGGCGTCAGTGGGCGCGGTCAAAGTTGCGTGCCAGTGGCCGGCGAATGCCGAGGGATCTTCGAGCCTGAGGCTGCTTGCCATGGTTGTTTCTCCGGAAATCATCAGCATCGGCAGCAAAAAGGTCGCGGCCATGCGGGTAAAAGCCTTTTCGATCATGGGAAATTTCGCTCCGAAGCGTAGCCTTGCTGACGAATCAAGGCGATGCAAGTGAAGAAAGCGGCGCATCGAGCGCCGCTTTCCCGTTTCACATCACGCCACGATGTCGCTGAGCGCTGCCTGGCCTACGGTGCTGACCTGGAAATCAGCCACGCCATGCCCGGAGAAGTCCACCGACAGCAGGCTGTTGCCGCCCGACGAGGTCAGGACTGCGTCGCCCGCCGCGCCGGTGAAGGCGCTGACGAAGTGCAGGCCGGCACCTTTGGTGATACCGGTCAGGTCGATTTTGTCCAGACCGCTGACAAAATCGAGGATCTGATCGATCGCACCCGGCTTGGAGTCGGAGCTGGCCGCGAACACGAAGGTGTCCGAACCTGCGCCGCCCCACAGCTTGTCGGCGCCACCGGCCCCGTAAATGATGTCGTTGCCGGCACCACCCTTGAGCTCGTTGGCCACGCTGTTGCCGATCAGCAGGTCGTTGCCCGAACCGCCGATGGCGTTCTCGATGGTGACGCCCTTGGCGATGGACACGTTGCCCACCAGGCCGCCAACGTCCGAGAACGAGGCTTCATTGAGGTTGATCTTCTGGTTCTGGGTGAAACCCGAGAAGTCGAAGGTGTCCTTGCCGCCCGCGTCCCAGACCGAGAACACCAGCTTGTCGGCCGACGACGAGGCGCTGAGGAAATCGCGACCGGCGTTGGAGTTGAAGCCGTAGGTGGTGTCACCGGTACGGGTGGTCATGTTGGCGCCGTAGAGCTTCTGGATCGCCGCGATATCGTCCATCAGCGGACCGGACGAATAGGCTTCCACCCCACCCTTGCTGAAGTTCTGGCTGGTGTTGCTCTCGCTCCAGTAACTCATGACGCTGTAGCCGCGGGTGTCTTGCCCGTAGGTGGCGTCGTTGTAGGTCGGGTTGCCGTTGCCGGCGTTGTAGTCGCCCGGATGCGCAAGGCCCAGGGTGTGACCGATCTCGTGGGTCAGGGTCTGACGGCCGTAGTTGTTCAGGTCCGGGGTCTTGTTCGGGGTGTAGCTGCTGTTGATCAAGTACCACGAAGTACCGTCATAACCGGCACCGGTGCCTGGCAGATAGGCGAACGCCGCAGCGCCGTCCTGGCCGCCACTGTAGTTGCCGAAGGTCATGTGACCGTCACCGCCCGAGGCTTTCTCGGTGAAGGTGACGTTGGCCACATCGGCCCAGGATTGCATGGCGAGCTTGGCCTGGGTTTGTTGTTGTGTACTGAACTGACTGAACCCGCTGATCCCGTGCTTGTTCATCGTGCTGGACGATGCCGAGGTCAGGAACGTGTAGGTGAGTTCGATCTTGCCGCTGCCATCCTTGTCCTGATAGGCAGCGCCGTCGCGCAGCAACTGGGTTGCGGCCTGGTCGACGGAAAAGGAGGGTTTGCCATTGACCGTGAGGTTGCCGCCACGATCGTATTGATGGCTGAAGCTATTGATCTGGTTATACGCCGTGCTGGCGGCTGCCAGAGGTTGCGGCGCCGCGCCCAGCTGGAAAGCCTGTTCGGCGGTATCAATAGCGTTAGCTTTTACTTTCGACATAAACACACTTCCTTGTTTAGCAATGGAACAGTTTTTGTCCGATAGCGACAATCTCTGGCGAGATCGTCCTATCACTCGCCCAATGAAGGCGAAAGAAAACTGACACAATTTGAAATCATGCGTCTAGCGTTTTTTTGAGTTCAAATCGGGCTGTTCCGGGGAAACTCCCGTAAACAATGCTTATGCCGCAGAAAGAATGTTTAATTATTGGTACATTTGCCTAATTGTCTGACGATTTCTTATTTAAATATTAAATATCGGTAAGTTATTTTTTGTTATGCACGTCTCGTTTCTGCACTTTATCAGTGCAAATGCCAGTGTATTGATATCAATCAACTAACAGACGCCGGAAAAAGCTTTTGCGGGAGCGGGCTTGCTCGCGAAGAGGTCGTATCAGCCAGCATTGTTGTGACTGACACACCGCCTTCAAGGGCAAGCCCGCCCCGACAAAAGGGGGGATGGCGGATTTTCAGTTGCCGGTACGAATCTTGTTCCACACCCGCGTGCGAATCCGGTCGATGTTCAGCGGCATCGCTTCCAGTGCGAACAGCTTGCCCATCATTTCGGGGCTTGGGTAAACCTTGGTGTCGTTCTTGATCGCCGGATCGATCAGGCTGTCGGCCTGCTGGTTACCGTTGGCGTAGTGGACATAGTTGCTGATGCCGGCCATCACGTCCGGACGCAGCAAGTAGTTCATGAAGGCGTAACCGGCCTTCTCGTCCGGGGCGTCGGCGGGCATGGCAACCATGTCGAACCAGATCGCCGCACCTTCCTTGGGAATCGAGTAGCCGATATCGACGCCGTTTTTCGCCTCTTTGGCGCGATTCTCCGCTTGCAGGATGTCGCCGGAGAAGCCGACCGCCACACAGATATCACCGTTGGCCAGGTCGCTGGTGTACTTCGAGGAGTGGAAGTAGCTGACATACGGCCGCACTTTCATCAGCAACGCTTCGGCCTTCTTGTAGTCCTCGGGGTTCTTGCTGTGGTGCGGCAAACCGAGGTAATTGAGCGCCGCCGGGAGCAGTTCCGGACCGTTGTCGAGAATCGCCACGCCGCACTTTTGCAGTTTTTCCATGTATTGGGGCTTGAAGATCAGGTCCCAGGAGTCCACCGGTGCATCATCCCCCAGCACGGCCTTGACCTTGGCGATGTTGTAGCCGATGCCGGTGCTGCCCCACAGATACGGAAAGCCATGTTCGTTACCCGGATCATTGGTCTGCAAAGCCTTGAGCAGTACCGAGTTGAGGTTCTTCCAGTTGGACAACTGGCTCTTGTCGAGCTTCTTCAGCGCCCCGCCCTGGATTTGGCGCGCCATGAAATGGTTGGAGGGAAACACCACGTCATAACCGGATTTGCCGGTCATCAGTTTGCCGTCGAGGGTTTCGTTGCTGTCATAGACGTCATAGGTGACGCCGACACCGGTTTCTTTCTCGAAATTTTTCGTGGTATCCGGGGCGATGTAGTCGGACCAGTTGTAGACCTTGACCGTATCCGCCGCATGAGCGAGGGACACGGCGAACATCAGGGGCGCCAGAGCGAGGGTCTTTCGGATCATGGATCGATTCCTGTGTGGGCTGTTGTCTTTTTTGTTGAAGCTGGCAGGCAATCAAAGGATCGGAGAATCAGAAAATCAGGACGTAGGTCTTGCGCACGGTTTCCTGGATATCCCAGACGCCGAGCGTGTTGGCCGGCAACATCAGCGCGTCGCCACCTTGTATGTGCAGGGTTTCGCCTCCGCCATCCGGGGTGAAGGTGCAGCGCCCGGAGATGAAATGGCAGAACTCCTGGGCAGTGATCTGTCGGCGCCAGCGACCGGGGGTGCATTCCCAGACGCCGGTTTCGACGCCATCGTCGCGCTCGACGCTGGTGGTCGAGGCGATGGCCACCGGCGTGCCGATCGGCACGGCCACCGGGTTGGATTCGTCCAGTTGCAGGCTGGCGGTGTTTTTGAATTGGGTGATGCTCATGGCGTTACCTGTCTTGGAGAAAAACGACGTTTAGTGCATGAAACCTTCCATGAACCCGGCCACGCTGCTGGCGAGCTTGCGCCGCCATGGCGCGGTCGCCGGGTTGGCGAGGGTCTGGTCTTCGTGAACGAAGCTTTTGATGATCGCGTTGTAGCCGAGCCAGCGGCACGGTTCCGGCTCCCAGGCCCGCAGCGCATGAATACCGCCGTCGGGCAGCACCCAGGGCTGGCGCACCAGGTCGGTGTCGCGCTCGAGAATCAGGTCGGCCAGGGTACGCCCGCCCAGGTTGCTGGCGCCGACACCCTCCCCGCCGTAGCCGCCGGACAGCGCGATGCCGTTGGCCCGGTCGCAAAGCATGTTCGGCTTGAAATGCCGGGACATGGCGAGATTGCCGCCCCAGGCGTGGGTGATCTGGACGTTTTTCAGCTGGGGGAACAGTTCGCCGAACAGATAGCGGCGCAATTCCACCTCATCCCGGGTCAGGTCGAAGTTGTGGCGCAGTTTGCCGGCGAACTGATAACCGCCCCGAGCGCCGAAGATCAGTCGATTGTCGGCGCTGCGCTGACCGTAAGTGACCTGGCGGCTGAACTCGCTGAAGGCCTGGCCGCGATTGAGGCCGATTTCGTCCCAGGTGGCCGGCGACAACGGTTCGGTGGCGACAATCAGGCTCTGCACCGGCAACTGATAACGCCCCAGCGGCGGCAGCGTCACCGAATAACCTTCGATGGCCGGCACGATCCAGCGACTGCGCACACTGGCCTTGGCGGTGCGCAGGCTGCCGGCCCGCCAATGGGTGACCGGGCTGTTTTCGTAAATCTTCACGCCCATGTTCGCAACGGTCCGTGCCAGACCCCGCACCAGTTTCGCCGGCTGAATGGTCGCCACATGCGGCGCATAAATCGCACCGTACGGTTTGGCGATGCGCAACTGTTGCGCCAATTGTTCAGGGTTCAGCCAGCGGTAATCGTCGTCGGTCAAACCCTGGGCATACAGCTCGTCGAGGTAGCGGCGCAGGCTCGTCTCCTGCTCCGGGTAACGCGCGGCGCAGTACAGCGCTCCGCCCTTGCGGTAATCGCAGTCGATGCCTTCACGTTCGAGGACGATTTCCACTTCATCGGGAATGCTGTGCAGCAAATCGAAGGAGGCTCGGCGCTGTTGCGGCGAGAGCCCAGCGAGCAGGCGATCCTCGCCGAGCAGATTGCCCATCAGCCAGCCGCCGTTGCGTCCCGAGGCACCGAAACCGGCGGTCTGCGCCTCGATAATGGCGATGTCCAGGCCCGGCGCGAGTTTCTTCAAGTAGTACGCCGTCCACAGACCGGTATATCCGGCGCCGATGATTGCCACATCGACATCCAGGTCCTGCTCCAGCGCCGGGCGCGCGGTCAGCGGCTCGTCGAGTTGGTCCATCCACAAACTGATAGTGCGCCACGCCGGCATGCAAGACTCCGCCAATCAAACTTTCGATGGCGTCGATCCTAGTGGCTGACCTCAGGGACTGTCTTGCGCGCGTGCCCGCAAAGAAATTTGTTTGGCGTAGGCCTTGGGCGACTGGCCGGTGTGCTGGCGGAAACAGCTATAGAACGCCGACAACGAGTTGAATCCGGCAGCGAACGCCAGCTCATCGATGCGCAGCGGCGCCGGAGCGCCATCGAGCGAGCGCAGCAGATGCTGCAACCGCGCATGATTGACGTAACGATAGAAGCTCTGCCCCAGCACCTGGTTCAACAGGTAGGAAATCTGATTGCGGCTGTAACCGCACTCCTTCGCCACCCGCTGCAGATCAAGCTCGGGGTCCAGGTACGGTTGCTGGCGCTGGAAATACTGCTGCAAGTCATCCGCCATGAAGCTCAGTTGACGCGGTGACAGGCCAAGGCGGCTTTCCGCCGGACGCTGATTCGGCACCTTGGCGCGGGACGTTTCGCCGCGAACCAGCGAAGCGTATTCGTTGACGCGCCAGATCAGCCCTTCCTTGACCGTGATCGCTTCGCTGGAGCGAAACGACACCAGGCCATCGCCACCTCGCAGCGTGACTTCGTATTGAATAAACGCCGTGTTGCCATCGATGCGGATGCGGTCACAATGCTCCAGCGCTTCGTCCGACTCGCGAGGCATGCTCACGCGCACGTACTCACGCAGTTCGTCGAGGCCAAGCACCCGGTTCTGAAAAAAATCGTTGTACTGGATGTCCGGGTGATACAGCGCCATCACGCCATCCAGGTCCCGATGTTTCCAGCACAGGTGATAGCGCATGACCGTCTCGCCCGTGGCGCGGGTCTGCTGCGGGCCGTCATCATCAGCGTGCATAGAGGACTCGAAAAAAAGAACCGAGCTTGCCCAACTTCAGGCCGGCCAGCAATGACCAAGGCAGTGATAGCACTTTGACCAAAAGTCGCGTCAGCGTGACATACATCAAAAAAATCAGCGCAATCGCTAAATGAACTGAAAATTCTCACAGGATTTTCACAGGCGGATGCTACTTTTAATGGAGTCATCGGTTGAGCCAATGAAGGCTCTTCCCACCTACCTGAGCAAAAGGAAGCGCTCGATGAAGAAGGCGGGCTACACATGAATCAAGGGTCAAGCAAAGTCACGTTCCCCAATGCCTGCCAGCTGATGCGCTGGCATTTTCATCCCATGGGGTTTGAAGCGACCATGGACGCACCCGGCAGCATGATCGCGCGCCTGTTTGATCGCGCCAGTGGTGAAACCATGATTGCCATCGCCGGCATTCCCTGCGCGACGGTGATGAACGCCGCCGATGTCGAACGAATAATCGAAGCCGTAGAAGACGAACTGGAAGCTTTCATTCCTCCAGAGTCTCTTAAAAGTTACGCCTAAGCTTTTGCTTTAAAACAAAAAAGCCCGCTTGCTGCGGGCTTTTTTGTGGGCGCGGGAATCAGGCGCTTTTCTGTGGCGGACGGTGATCGACGAAAAACGCTTTGTCCTTGGCGACCCGGTCGGAGGCACGCGGCATGTTCACTGCCTGCGCGTCCTGCGGCTCGACATACCAGTAGCAATGGCTGACCGCACGGGTGATCCCGACATAGGCCAGGCGCAGGATTTCGTCCTTTTGCGCGCTGTCGTACGGCTCGCTATCGCCGGTCTTGCCCAATCCGGCCATGCGGTAAACCTGATTCTTGTAGGGCGAACTGGTCAGATGCTGGCAGTCACCGAGCAAAAACACCGCATCGGCCTGCAAGCCCTTGGCGCTGTGATAGGTCAGTTGTTTCAGGCGTCGGGACTCGTACGGCAAGCTCGAATCAACATTAACTACATGATGAATATGCTGCTCTATCAATGATTTATCGCTACTTTTTCGATAAAGCATGAGGATTGAATCACCCTTTCGATAGTGCTCGGCCAAGCGCTCGGCCAGGGCCTGATCGTCGCGTTCCAGCACATTGACCGGCTGCAGCGGCCTGTCCGCGCCGCTGGCCTTGGCCTTCTTGCCGGGAATCGCCGGCGCGGCGCGAACCACATGCTCCGCCGCATCGATGATGTGCTGGTGACTGCGGTAGTTGTCGCTGAGCATCACCCGGGTGGTGCTCGGCGAGGAAAACTCCTTGTTGAACTCCATGAAGTAACTAGGCGAACTGCCGCGCCAGCCGTAGATCGACTGCCAGTCATCCCCCACGCAGAGCAGCGACGAACGCTGAGCGCCGCGCCCGACGTGCATGGCCGGGCCACGACTGCGGATTTCCGCGAGACTGGCACGTATCCACGAAACGATTTGCGGCGAAACGTCCTGAAATTCGTCGATCATCAAGTGCGACATTGGCCTCAGCAGCTCATCGCCGAGCAGCTTGAGGTTTTCCGGCGAATGCTCGCTGAACAGCGCGAACATGCGGTTGTAAGTCATGACCGGCGGCTTCTGGTCGAGCAAATGATCTTCGAAGGCACGCCAGAACAGGCTCAGCGCCTCGAAGAAGAAACGGTCCGGATCATCCTTGGAAAAACTCATCCGGCCAACGGCATCCGGTACATCCAGCCCCAGGTTTTCGATGAAACCGGCGGCAGCGACAAAACAGTCGAGCAATGGCGCTGATGCCAGCTCGCCCTTTACCTTGTAATCGAAGCCCGGGCCGGCGCTGGCATCTCCGGCCAGACTCGCCAGAACCCGCTTTGACGATTCGTAACTATCTATCCATATCAATGGTTTACGACAGAAAGCTTGAAACAGGGTGCGCTTTACAGCCCATTCCGCGCGCACGCTTAACTTGGCGTTGGGACGGCAAACCTGCGGGTTTTCCCGAGGATCGAAACCCAGCACAACCCAGGCATCCAGACTCGGGATGTAGCCGTGGCTGTGGAAACGGGAGCCGTTGATTTCGAACACCTGACGGTTCGGCTCGATGCCCTTGATCGGCCAGGCGCCGGCGCGGAACCACAGATCCTCAATCACATCGCACAGCTCTTCGTCACGCTTGGCGGCCAGTTCGGTCACTGCCACGCGTTTCTGCACGTCCGGGTGATCGCGTTCCAGCTCCTTCAGTTGCAAGGCATGTCGCGACAGCGGCTGGATTAGCTCGCGGAAACGCTCATCCTCGGTGAACAACCGGTGGTAACAGGCGTTGAGCTGCTGGCGCTGGACATCGTTGATACGCAGATCGAACGGGTTACTGTCGACATCTTCATCGCCGCCCGGCGGTCGCTGGCTAAGGTTTTCGAACGCCTGCAGGCGCTCGAATCCCGGCAGGCTGCGCACCATCGGCAAAATGCGCGAGTGAAAGGTCCGCACCAGCTCCCGCGCCTGCTTCTGCCCCAACGCCCGTCCCCACAGCCCGAACAGCTCGATCAGTTTGTTGATGAAGTCCTTGCGCGATTCGCGGGTGAAGGTGACCACGGTCATCGAGTCCAGCTCGAAGCCCAAGTAATGCACCAGCAACAGGATGCGCAGCACCAGCGTGGTCGACTTGCCGGCTCCGGCGCCGGCAATCACCGAGGTGGACGGGGTATCACTGAAGATCATCTTCCATTGCGCCACGCTCGGCTGGGCGTGAGCCGGCAGCAAACTGGCGACATCAGCCTTCATGCGCTTCTTCAGCTCAGCGCTGAGCGGCAGACGCCAGTCGTCGAACAAATGATTGTCAACGCTCGGAGGGCGATGCTCGGTGCTGCGACTGTCGCGAATCAACAGCACCTGACGGCCTTCCTCCAGACCCTCGAGCTTGCCTTCCTTATAGCCGTAATCCACCCCGGCGGTGTGACCGCTGCGGAAGCCATCGGCCTGGCCATGCAGCCAGGACGCCCGATGCTGGGCGCGCAGTCGCGTCAGGCCGTGACCAAAAAAACGCGCGGCCAGGCGCTTGAACCAGGGCATCTCGCTCAGAGGACGAAGTTCGGGAGGAAGATCGGGGGTGTGCTGCGCCACGCTGACGGACTCCGGTGTGAGGCTGAGGGTGGGTATGGTGGCTGCATTTGCTTTTGAGTTCTAGCAATTGCTTGCAGGTCATTGGTTTAGGCGATGAATCGAAGGCTGAGTGAGAGTGTTTCGAGGCTCATTAATATCAATCTATTCGATCAGAATGCCGCAGTTTTTACGCTTTTTATCGATCATAGGTTGATAGATGATGCCGGTCATACACCACCGGTCTCGCATCGTGGCTCAGGCCCTGCCGCCCATGACGAACCTTTTGAGGAGACGAACATGCTTGAACTCAGACCTTTCAACTCCCTGGGCGGCGCCCACCACGGCTGGCTGGATGCCCATCACCATTTTTCGTTCGCCGAGTACTACGATCCGCAACGCATGAACTGGGGCAACCTGCGGGTGTGGAACGACGACATCATTGCCCCCGGCACCGGTTTCCCGACCCACCCGCACCGCGATATGGAAATCATCACCTACGTTCGTGAAGGTGCGATCTCCCACCAGGACAATCTGGGCAACAAGGGCCGTACCGAGGCTGGCGATGTGCAAGTCATGAGCGCCGGCACCGGGATTGCCCATAGCGAATACAACCTCGAGTCCACGGAAACGCGGATCTTCCAGATCTGGATTCTGCCGACCGAAACCGGCGCACCGCCGTCCTGGGGCGCCAAGCCGTTCCCCAAAGGCCAGCGCGAAGGTTTCGTAACGCTCGCCAGCGGCAAGGACGGTGATGACCAGAGCCTGCGTATTCGCGCCGATGCCCGTTTGGTCGCCGCCAATATCAAGGCCGGGGAAACCGCCGAATATCGCCTCGATGCCGGGCGCCGCGCTTACCTCGTACCCGCCACTGGCGTGATTGAAGTCAATGGCTTGCGGGCAAACGCTCGAGACGGCGTAGCCGTGGCCGATGAGCAAGTGCTGACGGTCACTGCGCTGGAAGACAGTGAAATCGTGTTGGTGGATCTGGCCTGATTGCAGTAAATCCCAGGCAAAAAAAAGGGGCGACCGTGATGGTCGCCCCTTTTTCATTGCTTTTGCACAATCACTTCGCGGAAATCGCGCCGTCCACGAGGGTCTGCGCTTCGGCCACCAGTTGCTTGAGGTGGTCGTCGCCGATAAAGCTTTCGGCGTAAATCTTGTAGATGTCTTCGGTGCCCGACGGACGCGCGGCGAACCAGCCGTTTTCGGTCATCACTTTCAAACCGCCAATGGCCTGGTCGTTGCCCGGCGCGTGGCTGAGGATGCTCTGGATCTTCTCCCCGGCCAGCTCGGTCGACGTGACCTGCTCCGGCGACAGCTTGCTCAGCAGCGCCTTTTGCTCAGGGTTGGCCTTGGCGTCCACGCGCACCGAGAACGGCTCACCCAGCTCATCGGTCAGCGCGCGATAGGCCTGGCTTGGATCGCGACCAGTGCGGGCGGTCATTTCTGCCGCCAGCAGTGCCGGGATCAAGCCGTCCTTGTCGGTACTCCAGACGCCGCCGTCCTTGCGCAGGAACGAGGCACCGGCGCTCTCTTCGCCGCCAAAACCCAGCGACCCATCGAACAGACCGTCGGCAAACCATTTGAAACCGACCGGCACTTCGTACAAGCGGCGACCCAGGCGCTTGGCAACGCGATCAATCAGACCGCTGCTGACCACGGTTTTGCCCACGGCGGCGTCGGCGCGCCATTGCGGACGGTTCTGGAACAGATAGTCGATAGCGACGGCCAGGTAGTTGTTCGGTGCCAGCAAACCACCGGACGGTGTCACGATGCCGTGACGGTCATGATCCGGGTCGCAGGCGAACGCAACATCGAAGCGTTCCTTGAGACCGATCAGGCCTTGCATCGCGTGACTGGAGGACGGGTCCATGCGGATCTGGCCATCCCAATCGACAGTCATGAAGCGGAAAGTCGAATCGACTTCTTTATTGACCACATCCAGATCGAGACGGTAGTGCTCGGCAATCGCCGACCAGTAGCGCACGCCGGCGCCGCCCAGCGGATCGACACCCAGACGCAGCTTGGCGCCACGAATGGCATCGAAATCGATGACATTGATCAGGTCCGCGACGTAGGTGTTCACATAGTCATGGCGATGGGTGGTGCTGGCTTTCAGCGCCTGCTCGTAGCTGATGCGCTTGACCCCGGCCAGTTTGTTGGCCAGCAGTTCGTTGGCCTTGGCTTCGATCCACTTGGTGATGTGGGTATCGGCCGGGCCACCGTTGGTAGGGTTGTATTTATAGCCACCGCTTTGTGGCGGGTTGTGCGAAGGCGTGATGACGATGCCATCGGCCAGGCCCGAAGTGCGGCCACGGTTGTAGCAGAGAATCGCGTGGGACACGGCAGGTGTCGGGGTGTATTCGTCACCCTCGGCGATCATCACGGTCACGCCGTTGGCCGCCAGCACCTCCAGGGCGCTGGCGCCGGCCGGGGTCGAGAGTGCGTGGGTGTCGATGCCGACAAACAGCGGCCCGGTGATACCCTGGGCTTCACGATACAGGCAGATCGCCTGGCTGATGGCCAGAACGTGCCATTCGTTGAAACTCAAGTCAAAGGAACTGCCCCGGTGCCCGGACGTGCCGAACGCTACGCGTTGAGTGGAAATCGAAGCATCGGGCTGGCCAGTGTAATAAGCCGTTACCAGTCGCGGGATGTCGACCAACAGTGCTGCCGGTGCCGGTTTGCCCGCAAAAGGACTGAGTGTCATGCAAAACCTCTGAGTCAGAGTGGTTCGAGAAATACCGCGCAGTTTACTGGCAGTTTGACCGCAGTGCGATGGGATCTATCCGAGGCACCCTGACAGTTTTTCCCAATCAGTCGCCCGGCGCCAGTCGCAAGGCGTCACCGAGCAGCCCGACAACGCCGGCGAGCTCATCGTCCGCATAGCCGATCGGACTCAGGCGCAGATGCTGCCCGTGCAATCCGTGCAGACTGAACAGCTCGCCCGGCGCGATAATCACATGCTGCGCAAGCAAGCGCTGGAACACCATCGTCATGTCCACCTGACGCGATGAACGCGCCCAGACCGTCGCCCCACCCTGCGGCTCGACGATGTGCAGCGACTCCCCCAGGCGTTCGCGCAACAGTTGAATCAACTGGATTCGGCGTTCCTTCAGCAGCCTGCGCAAGATGTGCAGGTGCTGGTCGATCCGCCCGCCGGTGTACAACCGGGCGATGGCTTTCTGGCGAACCGGCGACAGACGAAACGAGCGCAACAGAAAATGCCGCTGCAACTCGCGGCGCCACGCTCGAGACAGGACAAAACCATAAGCCGCTTCAACGCCCATGAATTTCTCGAAGGTCGAGAACACCAGCAGCCGATCGGGGTCCAGCAGATCGCGCAGACGCTGGCCTTCACCGTCATCATCCAGCTCGCTGTAGCAGTCGTTTTCCAGCACCCAGGTGCCATGGCCCGTCAGCAAATCAGCGATTACGCTGCGGTTATCCTCCGGAATCAGACTGCCACACGGCATGTTCAGCTTCGACGACAGCAGGATCAGCCGCACGGGTTCGATCTTCAGCAGATTTTCCAGGCGCTGCGGGTCAAGCGCTCCGCCCGCCTCCAGCGGCAGTTCGATGACCCGGACTTCGGCGCTCTTGAGCAATCGCAGGATCACCCAGTCACAGGGTGATTCGACCACGATAGTGGCATGGCGCAGCCCCAGCACGGCAATCAGGATCTCCAGCACGCCGCGCAGGTCGGCACCGATGTAGACGTCATCTGCATGCCAGCAATGCGCTGGCGATGTGGTGTAGCGCGCGGCCAGCAGCGTACGCAATTCCAGCTCGCCACAGGGCTGGCTGAGCCATTGCGGTTGTCGTGGATACTGGCGCAACAGCTCCCGCTCAAGCATCAGCAGCGGACTGTCCAACGGCTGCAGCGCTGCCGGATCATCGGTGCTCAACACGCGCATGCCAGGGCGCCGTGCGTTGACGTAGATTGTTTCGAGCAAGTCGTTACCGCTGCCGGGTATCGTGAGACTGACCACCGCCTGTGCGTAGTAGCCAGACTTGGCGACCGAATACACCCGCCCCTCCTTCTCCAGTAACGAATAGGCGTACTGGATGGTGGAGATCGAGACCCCCAGGCGTTCGGACAATTGCCGCAGTGACGGCAGGCGAACCGAGCCCTGATGCCCGGGTTCATTGATCAACTGATCCAGATAACGGTACACGGCCTGATAAGCGAAATCGGTTTCCCGCGTGATTTTCATGAGCCTGTATCCGTGGGACGCAACGCCCGCTCGGGCAGCTCATCCACGCTCAACCTTCCGCCGAGCAGTCGTCGGCAACGGCATCGGTCTCGCCCAATTCGCTCTCCAACGCGGGAGCGCTGATGCTTGGCGGGGTCATGGCATATAAACGCCCGATCAGCTTGACCGGCAGGCCACTGACGTCGGTCATCCAGTGCAGGACCTGCTCCGGCGCGTGCAGCCCTTGCATGGCGCGGTGCAGGTCAGGCATTGCGACCAACATGCCCGGGTGGCAATGGCGCAGGAATCGCTCGAGTCCCGCGCCATTGTCGACGAACGGCGCAAACATCAGGCAGACCATTTGCGCTTCGCTCAGGCCAAAGGTCTGTTGCAGGCATTGCGCCATTTGCCCGCGCGACTCTTCGTGATCGCGCAGTTGACCCAAGGTGTCCTGCAACCTTTCGCAGAGCGTCTCGGGAACCTGTTTGCGATGCAGCGTCGCCAGACAGCTCTGGAGATACTGCGAAACCCCGTCCTCATAGGCCCGGCCTTCGATCAGGCTTGCCTGCAAACCCCTTAGATGCGCAGTGAGCAGCGGATCGATGTATTCGTTTTCGCCCAGATGCAAGGCCATTTCCTCGGCGTGAAACCCAAGGAAATCCGTAAGCAGCGGCCAGCGTTCCTCGAGCTTGCCGACCACCATGTCGTGGATGTCGATGAAACTGGTGCGCCGGCAGGCCTCGAACTGCCCGGCGGGACGCCATGGCATCAACTCGCCGTCGGTGTAGAACTGGCGGTAAACGTCGCCGCCCAGCCCATCGAGGACGGGAAACAGATCGTCGAAGCTTGCAGCAGAGGGCGGCAACGTGCCAATTCCGGCCTTCTGCACGGCACGGTTCAGCCCATCGAGGAAATGCCGCTGGCGTTGCAACGGCTCGCTGGCGACCAGAGCATCGACGCCGTTGTTCCAGCGGGCGACCTGACCATAAAACTCGGCGGTGGAGAGATAGACGTCATCCCACAGTTCCAGGCCTTCGTTCCAGGCGCGACGGTGGCCCATCAGCAACTGGTTGACCCGATTGGCTTCGCGACCGTCGTCACTGAGCGGTGCCTGCTCATCGAACGGCAGCACCTCGCGATGATCGACCATCAGCAATTCGACCCGTGGGTCGTCGTAGAGGAACAGCGCACTGTAACTGCGGTGTATGTTGTGCATGGCCGGCGCACCGATGCCGGTGCGGCGCAGGGTGGCCACCCGCAACTGGAACGTGGCCGGCGCGCGCCCGGCGATGCTCAACTGCGCGGCGCGCATCAATGCCAGGGCATAGCAACTGTCACGGGTACCGGACTGCACCACCAGCACCTTGAAGGAACCGATGCGATCCATGCCACCGGCGGCGACCGCCAGCCGCTGAATCAGCAACTGCAATGCAGTGCGCTCGGCACGGGAGAAAAAACTCAGCAAGCGTTGCAACACTTGCTGATAAACGTAGTTCATTGCCTGATCATGGATTGTGCTCATCGGTACTTCACCCGGTATCAAAAGTTTCATATCACGCAGCCGATACGCGAGCTGCGCGATAACTCATTAATTATTAATAGACGCTCAAATGCTAACACTTAGTTTTTCGTAGTTATTTGAAACATTTGATCAGGACGCGAACTGAAAGCGCCATCATCTTGCGCGAAAGCCCCTGCCAGCGCTGGGCCTTGCGAACCGAGCCATCGTCCTAGGAAACTTCTTACATGCTCCCACGCACTATGAGCACATGAAAAAAAGAACGGATTACGCGATAGCCCTACAGTTATTAAACAAAACTTCGAAGAGTACCCGGAGATAACCGGGCGAGGATGGGCGAGACAAATAGAATGCACAGACATGGCTCATTCCTTGAGATGAAAGTAATCATTCAATTATCAGTACTTATGGGGCGATTAGAAGATACAGATCGACGGCAAAAACCAGTTCAGTTGCTGAACGGGCTCGGAGTGAAGGCCATGCAAGGTCGGCCTGGAGGGGGAATAAACGCAAAAGAGTCCGTGGGGCCACGGACTCTTTTCGACAGGGTTACGCGGGTTCGATCTGCAGCGCAACGCGCTCGCGGCATGGGCATTCGTCCATGTAGCGGTGAGCTTCGACGAACTCGTTGAACGGGAAAACCCGAGTCTTGAGCGGCAACAGCACGCGATCGGCGGTCAACTGGTTGATATCACGCAAGGCACGCTGCAACGCGACGTGATCCTGAACGATGCCCAGTTCCGGCTTGCCGGTGAAGTTGCCGATGCAGTGCACGAAAAACTGAATGTTCTTCTGGAACGCCGCGCAGGCCGGGAACGGTGTCTGGTTGCCGCCTTGCAGGCCATACAGCACCAGGCTGCCACGAGGGGCCAGGACATCGCCGAGCAAGGACATCTGCGGACCGCCAAGACCGTCGAACACCACGTTGACACCAACGTTGTCGGTAATCTTGTTGACCCGCATCAGCAGATCTTCTTCCTCGGTGACAATCACCTTCTCGGCCCCGAGCGAGAGCAGATAATCGCGCTCGTCCGCGGTTTTCGTCGCGGCAATCACCCGCACACCCAGCGCCTTGCCCAACTGCACAAAGGACGGGCCGGCACAGTGGCTGGCGTCGGTGATCAGGGCAAACTGGCCGGGCTTGACCCGCGCCAGATCGATATAGCCGAAATAGGCGATCAACAGCGGCGTGTAATGCACGCTGGCTTCGATCGGGCTGAGTACGTCCGGATACCGGGTCAGCGCGGTGCGCGGCAGAACGATCAGCTCGCCGTAGACCGGATAATCGTTGGGGCTCTCGGCGGGGAAGCTCGCCACCTTGTCGCCGACCGCCAGGTCTTCGACACCGTCACCCACAGCGGTGACCACGCCGGCCATTTCATGGCCAAGACCTGAAGGCAGGCGTGCCTGGGACGAGGCCAAATTCTGACGCCAGAGCGTGTCATACCAACTGATGCCGATCGCTTCGACGCGCACCTGCACTTCGCCAGGACCTGGCTGAGCGGCCGCATGCTCTTCGCACTTGAGCACCTCGGCCGGACCAAACTTGTGAAAACGAATCGTGCGGGACATCGCAAACCTCGTCAAAGTAACCTCTAATGCCATGAACTCTATCTGGGCTTTTCGACCAAGACCATCAGTGGCTATTAATAGTCGACATGCCTGTCATTGATTCCGCAGTATGGCCTGCATTGAGCAAATCCATGAAAAAACTGCCGAAACCTTCGCGCCAAAGCTGAATTTCCCGGTGCAGAGTACCAGCCTTTACCCGTAATATTCATGCCGGCCATTGTTCCCATATGGCTGCCCTCGTCAAGCTTGATGACTCTGCCAGGACTCCAGATGAATCGTAATGACCTGCGTCGTGTCGACCTGAACCTGTTGATCGTATTCGAAACATTGATGCACGAACGCAGCGTAACCCGCGCTGCGGAGAAGCTTTTCCTCGGCCAGCCGGCCATCAGCGCCGCGCTTTCGCGGCTGCGCGGGCTGTTCGACGATCCGCTGTTCGTGCGTACCGGGCGCAGCATGGAGCCGTCTGCCCGGGCGATGGAAATCTTCGCCCTGCTCTCGCCGGCCCTGGATTCGATTTCGACGGCGGTCAGCCGTGCTGCCGAATTCGATCCGGCCACCAGTACCTCGGTGTTTCGTATCGGCCTGTCGGACGACGTCGAATTCGCCCTGCTGCCCATGCTGCTCAAACGCCTGCGCGCCGAGGCACCGGGCATCGTGCTGGTGATTCGTCGCGTCAACTACATCCTGATGCCCAACCTGCTGGCCTCCGGCGAAATCTCCATCGGCGTCAGCTACACCACCGATCTGCCGGCCAACGCCAAGCGCAAGGTACTGCGTCGCAGCCAGCCGAAACTGCTGCGCGCCGACACCGTGCCCGGACCGTTGAGCCTGGACGACTACTGCGCCCGCCCCCACGCCTTGGTTTCGTTCGCCGGTGACCTCAGCGGCTTCATCGATGAGGAACTGGAGAAGCTGGGCCGCAAACGTCATGTAGTCCTCGCCGTGCCACAGTTCAACGGCCTGGGCACGCTGCTGTCAGGCACCGACATCGTCGCCACCGTTCCGGACTACACCGCCGACACACTCACAGCGGCCGGAGGCCTCAGGGCGGAAGATCCGCCATTGCCGACCCGCACGTTTGAACTGCATATGGCCTGGCGCGGATCGCAGGATAACGATCCGGGGGAGCGGTGGTTGAGGTCGCGGATTCAGATGTTCTTCGGAGATCCGGACAGCCTCTGAACCATTGCTACAATCACTTTCATACCTTGGCAGCTCAAACCTGCCCTAGGCCTCTGGCAACACTGAAAACCTCCATCCAGAGTAAATCCCATGCCCGCCGCGCTTTGGCTTGTCGTGCTCCTGATCTTCAGCACCTGCGCAGTGAGCGGGGAAGACGACAATCTGGATATGTGGTCGGCACAGAATCTCGCCGAACCAAAAATTCAGTTTCTGGGCGTAGGTGGCTGGCTCATCCACTGGCGCGGGGAAGGCCTGTTGCTTGCGCCATCATTCAGCAATCCAGCGTCTTTCATTCCGGATTTTCCACCGATTCTGGTCAAGGCTGACAAACGACGTATCGACACCTACATGCGTACACGCCCTGTAGACGACGTCACCCTGCTGCTGGTCGGACATGGGCATTACGATCATTTGCTGGATGTGCCCTGGGTGATGCGCAAGTACGCGCCCAAGGCGGTTGTGTACGGTTCGGATACCGTCGTACACATCCTGCATTCGATGAAGGATCCCGCCAGGACCGAAACCGAGGACTGGACCTGGGTCGACCCCGACCGGGTCAAAAGCGCGAGAGGCTACATGGCAACTGTCCCCGGTTGTGATGGCGCCCCCGGACCTGCCAAACCCGGATACTGGATCACCTCCACCGGCGGGGCCATCAGAGCCATGCCCATCCAGAGCATGCACGCACCGCACATTCTGGGTTACACCGTGGGCCATGGCAGTTACACCGAGGATCTGACCGAAGTTCCGACCTCCGTATTCGGATGGAAACAAGGCCAGTCAATGGCGTGGTTGATTGACTTGCTGGACGTCAAAGGAAAGCCGGAGTACCGCATTCACTTTCAGGACAGTGCCGCGCCCGCTCCCTGCGGCATCCCGCCTGCGTGGCCGGATCAAACACCGATCGATGTCGAGATACTCAGCGTCGGCTCCTGGACCAAGGCAGACCAGTACCCCGAGCAATTGCTGAAAGCGACCAAACCTCGGGTAGTGCTGCTGGGGCACTGGGAAAACTTCTTCGGCAACGATCCTTACAATCCTGAACCCCTGACCGGCAACCACGTCGCCAGAATGATGGAAAAGGTCAAGGCCGTGGTTAGCGAGCAGAAAACAGCCGCAACGGTGTACCTGCCCAAACCCTTCGCAGAGATTCCCCTGCCACCGACGCTCAACGGCCCTTCCTCAAATGAACTTCATCGTTCGGCCCCATAAATAAAGGGGTCCGAGTCGCTGCAGGCGTCTTGCTTTTTCGAATTCATTGGCTTGACTCAACTGGAAGTGGGCGGCCACGTCGCCCACGTCAATCCACTGAGCCCAGAGACGGGTCTCGACGACCCCAGGCAGTTCGATAGGCAGAACTTGTTTCAGGGAGATATATGTCCAGACATCCGTTCTCCACGGCGCCCGTCCTGTTGATTGTGTTCCTGCTGATATCAAGCTGCTCCCTCTACCATAAGGAGTTCGAGGCCCAAGACGACATTCAGACCAACTATGAACTGCGCGTCGTGCAAGTCGACGACTTTGGCTCATGGTGGAACCGAGGAAAAGCTCAGAACGCGATCGATGCGATCAAACAATCCGCATCCAAAACCAACACCTATGTCGTGCTGTTCATCCACGGCTGGCATCACAACGCCGATACCAAAACGGACGAAAATTATAAAAATTTCCAAGAGACACTGAAGGCTCTGGGCGACAAATTGGCGGCGCCCGAGTATGCCCAGGCGCGGGAAAGAATCACGGGCGACCCTGCGTTTAAACTGATGGGTGTCTATGTCGGCTGGCGAGGCAGGTCACTCCCCGGCTACCTCGACTACGCCACCATGTGGTGGCGTAAAGCGGCGGCCGAACGCGTGGGAGACGGTGATGTCAGCGAGTTCATCGAGCGCCTGCAGCGTATCTATCTGAGAACCAACGCGCTCAGTGTGCGCTCCGAGATTCCGCAGGCTGATACCAAAAAACCTTATATGGGGCTGGTGAGCATCGGGCACAGTTTCGGTGGTCAGGTCCTGATGAAATCGCTCGCCCGACCCATGGAGTATTACCTCACCGAACGCGCACCGCAGTTGGGCAACACTCTTGAGAAACCGACTACGACGATTGAGGCCGACCGGGAGGAGCAGAGAGTACCGATAGACAGCTTTGGCGATGTGAATATCCTGCTCAACCCTGCTCTCGAAGCCTATCAGTACGCCAAGATCGACAGCCTTTATCGCCAGATCCGGTTTTCCTACAAACAAGCACCGCAACTCGTTGTGTTTTCCGCCAACAACGATTCGGCCAGGCAATTTTTCTTCCCGATTGCACGGGGGCTGACTCGCCCATTCCGTCCTGGCTTCAGGAGCGACTATCAAGGCGATCTCTATGGTCAGGCACTGGGTGAATTCGAACCCCAGCGTACCCATACCCTTGAGTTGGCGCCTGGCACGGCTGATTCGCTGAAGGCTGCGGATTATGTGAACAAAGAAGTCATTTCTCACTTCGACTTCACTGGTGACGTGTCATTCAGTGGCTTGACCCTCAAGCCACTACCCGGCCCTCGGGTAGACAACAGCCCTGTCGCCGTCATTTATTCCAAGAACGAAATCATCGATGGCCACAATGGAATCTTCAAAACCCAGTTCGTCGATTTCCTCGTCAAATACGTGGACTTCATTGAGGGTAAGAACCTCGCACTAAGACAAGCGCGCTGGGAGGAACGACGTAAAGCGCAGGCTCAGTTAGCCGTCTCAACCGAGAAGAAGCATGCTGCCGCGTCACCCAGCGTCGAGACATCGGTTCCTTGAGCGCTCACGGCTTTTGCGGATTACAGCTTCGTAAGGACTTCGCATAGGGCAAGCAGCCATGACCGACAACAATCCCGCCGGACAAGCACCACAAGCCGCCGACCCTGACAAGCGGCCCGAGAACGACTCGAACGAGTTGATCGCCACCCGGCGCCACCAGCTCAAAAAAGATCAGGCCAGAATTGCCGGGCAGTTGCCTGAAGGCAGCAACGATATATGGGGCCTGGCGCTTTCCGGGGGCGGTATCCGCAGCGCGACTTTCAGCCTTGGTCTGCTGCGCGGACTGGCGAAAAAGAAACTGCTCAACCGCTTCGACGTCCTGTCGATGGTCTCCGGCGGCGGTTATATCGGCAGCCTGCTCGGCCGGCTCTATGATCGTGAGCGCCCGGATGCGCAGCAGATCGCCAAGGCATCGACCGCACCGGGCGCCACCGCCTCCGCGCCGAGCGCCAAGCCGTCTGCAAGTGCCGCCGCCGATCGAGTGGAAGACGCCATGGCCAATGCCGAGAACACTTGGTTCGGCTGGTGGTTGCGCTCCAACGGTCGCTACCTGGCCCCCGCAGGATTCTCCGACCGCTTGTTTGCCATCACCCTCTATCTGCGCAGCCTCCTGGCATTGCACTTTGAATTCGGACTGCTTGCCGTACTCGCAGGCTGCGTGCTGGCGGCGCTGGATCTTGGTGCATGGCAGATCCTCGCAGCGGCCGGTTTTCAGCCAGACACACCAGAGCTGTTCCATTGGCTGCTGTTCCTCAAACAATGGCTGCCAACTGCCTGGCTGCTACTGACGGTCATTTTGCCAATCGCCCTGCATCTGGTGTTCACGTATTGGGACACCCAATGGGTCGGCAGGCGGTTTGCCGGCTACTGCCTCGGCAAGGCAGTCATCTGCGTAATTCTGCTGGCGGCTGCAGCGAAGGTCGGGGCTTTGGCGCCGCCACCCGTAGCCAGGTCAGACACGGTGACGCTGGCCAATCTGTTGCCTGGGGTGGCGGCGCTGGTCGTACTGCTGCTGACCACCTCAGCAATCCATGCTGGCCTCGGCTGGCTCTACATGGTCGGCAAGAACGCGAAACTGGTCGCCCGGGGTGAGCCCGAGAAAGATGCTCTGTCGGAGATGCGCAACCAGCTGACGCGCCAGCTGATGTGGTTCGTGGGGCTCACCCTGCTTGTTCTGGCACTGGGTATCGCCGAGCGTCTTGCCTGGCTGCTGGCATTCCAGACACAGGTATTCGAGACGCTTGACCTCGGCATACTGCTGGCTGTCGTCTCCGGAGTCGCCCAAGCGCTGATGCTGAGTCTGCGGTCGGCCAAGGGTCGAACTCAGCAGCCCGACAATCCCGCCAACCGCATCGTACCCCACCTTCTTCAACTGACCGGCTACCTGCTCGCAGCCGCGCTGTTCGTCTGGTGGGTATCGCTGGTCTTGAAAATCAGCTTCGAGCCGGTGTTCCCGATTCTCATAAAATCCGACGGCACAGTCGTCGACGTGATCCTGCCGTTGTTCGACAAAGGCTGGCAGGCGTTGGCTTGCATCTTCGTGCCAACAGCGCTCTATGTGGCGGCCACCGGGTCCAATCTGGGTTTCCTCAACCTGTCTTCCTTGCATACGTTCTACAAGGCACGGCTGGTTCGCAGCTATCTGGGGGCGACCAACAATTGGCGCTTCAGTGGCGCCGGTGCGAACTCGCCGCTGGCAACGATCGAAGCCCATGAACTGACGACCAGCAAGGTTCGCAATGTCGGCAAGGTCGCGCCTGGAGATGACGTCGCGCTCGCCGATTACCAGCCGCACCTGGCGGGCGGCCCGGTTCATATCATCAACACGTGCGTCAATCAGACGGCCGATCCCAAGGGTCGATTGTTCAATCAGGATCGTAAAGGTTTGCTGCTGAGCGTGCGGGCCGGTGGCGACTCGCGCCTGAGCCAGGAAGGTTGGCGCAGTGAGTTCCAGGGGATCGGCAAACTGAGCGTGGGCGGCTGGATGGCGATCTCCGGTGCGGCAGCGGCGCCCGGCCTTGGCGCCCGCACGCAACGCGGACTGGCGGCGCTGCTGACCTTCGCCGGCGTGCGACTGGGGTACTGGCTTTCCCGTGACGAGCGAGGCGGACCGGACGCCAGGTGCTCCCTCCCTGGGCGGGTGCTGGCCGGCATGACCAGCAAATCGAAGGCGCTGTTGCGCGAGCTGTCCGCGACGTTCGGGGCTGGCCCCAAAGACAATTGGTACATCAGCGACGGCGGGTTCTTCGAAAACACCGGCGTCTACCCTCTGCTGCTCGAACGTGCCCGCGTGATCGTGCTGGCTGACTGCGGCGCCGACCCCGGCTACTCGTTCGAGGACGTCGAGAATCTGGTGCGCAAGGCCCGCATCGATCTGAATATCACCATCACCTTCCGCCAGCCCGTGGCCCTGGCCACGCTCGAATGGGCAATCGCTGAAGCACCGGCTGAAGAATGGTGCCCAAGCCTCAGCTACTTCGGCTCGCTGCAGGATCTTGCGAAAGATGACAACGAGAGTTGCCTGGCACTGGCCACGGTTCACTATCCGGACGACACACCCGATTCGAAACCGGCAATCCTCATTCTGGTGAAACCCAATACGTTCAGGTCGGTTTCGATGGACGTGGCGAACTACAAGCGCCAGAACCCCCTGTTCCCGCAGGAACCCACCGGCGATCAGTTCTTCAGCGAGAGCCAGTGGGAGTCTTACTTTTCGCTGGGCACGGACCTGGGCGAGTTGCTCTGCGACACGCTGATCGGCCAACTCAGGACGCACCTAGACTCGCTGTTCGAGGAGCGCTCTGCAGCAGCGCCCTCCTTGCCTGAAGCGGGCGATACCACGACGCTTGGCAAGCCTGTCGTTGCCCGCGTATCGAGAAGTGTCTGGGGGCGGCAGGTGGGTGCCGTGGGCGCAACTCTGGGGGCCGGGGCCGTTTTGTCACTGGGCGTGGCCGCGTGGCAATCCTTCGAGTCATACCGCACGGCGTTGAGTTCGCGGACGACTGGCGAGCGCACCGCTCTGCTGGAAATATCGAAACTGTGGGAAAAGCTGCCACCGGGAACACCGTCAGCCGATCCCGAAGGTGCCGCCAATCGACTTGCCGTAGCGCTGCTGCGCGCTGGAGATTCCTATTGCATGAAGGGTGAGGCCGGTTGGCTAATGAACTCCGACTTCGGCATGCGGGTGATTGCGGATGCCGCCAACTCTTGCGCAGCGCTCAAGGCAGACATGGGACGTGCCTGTCAGGTGCTGGTGGAAGCCAGAACCGGCCTCGTATCAATGTCTGCAGGGGCGTGCCTGGTGAAAACATCATCGCCTTCGCCAGCGGTCTATTGGGGCTACGACTACAGCGCGAGCGGAGCCTGGAATACGCTGCACCCATGCTCCACGCAGCGCGAAACACTGGTTGAACAATACGAGAACCTGTCTGAAAGCTACTCGATCAACGCCAGGGATGCGCGCAAGCGCAATGAACTGGAGGGCCTTCAGGAGGCATGTTCCAAACCCGCGAAGTCCCAGCCCCCTGCGACCCGGGCGCCAGCCTCCGTCAACCCTGAACCGCAACCCCTTCCTCGCGAACTGGACAATCCGGTCTGCAAAGGCAATACGATCTACATGCAGATCTATGGCCCGGAGATGCGTGACCAGGTGCGTGCATTCAGACCGTGGTGGCACACCAACTGGCACGCCAGCGTGCCGCCCATCGAGGATGTCGTCGCTACCGCCTTCCGCGCAGCCCGTCCGGCGCCAAAAGAGGTGCAAAAAACCACCTTGCGCTACCACGACAACCAGGGAAAAAGCTGCGCTGACGCTATTGTCGACGCGGTGAACACCGAGGTATCCGGCGCCGACTGGAAAAGCGAACCCCTCTCCCCTGCTTTCGTTGGCGCCAAGGGGGTCATAGAGGTCTGGTTCAGCAAGGGCGACAAGGTCAGCGAGGCACTGTTCAAAAGCGGCGCCGAGGCGAACGGAAAATCCCCGTAATTCAAGTTACGGGGCGCTTTTGTCGTCCGGCGTCTCTGTCACGCCAGACGCCTCAATCCCCCAATCCCCCGGCGAATCCCAATCTTCGCCAAAGATCTCCACCGGATGCATCGTGCGGTCGGAGCCGTTGCCGCAAGCCAGGGACTTCGCCGGGCAATAACGATCACAACCCCAGCAAATGCGTTCAGGATGGCTGGGGTTGGCAGGAAAGGGTTTGGCCATGCCGTTCTCCGATCATTGAGAGGCGTGAACCCAACCTACAACCTGCGCAGAAAACCGGCCTTGATGCATATCAAGAACCGATCCGCGCAACGACGGGCCACGACCTCGTTTTTAAATCCTCAAACTTGATAACAATCATTATTGTTCGCAGCGAAGCTTCCTAGACTCGGGCTCCCAACCTCAGTGCTCAGGAAGAAATCATGCGTAGCCCGTTTTCGCTGTCACTCGCCCTGCTCCTGCTGACGCCGCTGGCGCAGGCCAAGGAATACCCGATCGGCTCGCCACAGATGTGTGCGGGGCTGGAGGTCGGAGCGGTGTATTTGCAGCCGATCGAGATGGAACCTGCCGGGATGATGCGCGCCACCGCCGATTCCGATGTGCATCTGGAAGCCGATATTCGTGCCACCGCTGACAATCGCAATGGCTTTCAGGAAGGCAGTTTCGTGCCTTACCTCAATGTGTCCTTCTACCTGAAAAAACAGGGCAGCGAAGCGGAAATCAAGGGTGATTTCCACGCGATGGTCGCCAATGACGGGCCGCACTACGGGGATAACGTCAAGCTGCTCGGCCCCGGCAAGTATCAGTTGACCTTCACCGTCCTGCCGCCCGCCGGCCATGCGTCCCTGGGCCGCCACACCGACAAGGAAACCGGCGTCGCACCGTGGTTCGAGCGCTGCGAATTGCACTACGAATTCGTCTACGCGGGCATCGGCAAAAAAGGCGGCTATTGATGAAGCCCTGGCTGTTGTTTGCCGCTGCGCTGACGCCGCTTTCCGCCCTCGCAGAGCTACCCAGCTATGAACTCAGCCTGAACGACGGCCACTTCACCCCCACCGTGCTGGAGGTGCCGGCCGGCCAGCGTTTCAAGATCGTCCTGAAAAACGTCGGCCAAGGCCCGGCCGAATTCGAAAGTACACCGTTGCGGGTGGAGAAAGTCCTGTCGCCGGGAGTGACCACGTTCGTGGTCATCCACCCGCTCAAACCCGGGCACTACCCGTTCTTCGACGAGTTCAATCCGCAACTGCCCGAGGGCGGGATTCTGGCGCAATAGTCCGCTCACGCTGGGAGGTTCCATGAATCAATCGATGTTCATCGTCTGGCGCGAAAGCGTCGAGGCCCTGTTGGTGATCGGCATTCTCCAGGCCTGGATCAGCCAGCAAGGTCAGGACCGGCGTCTGATCAAATACCTGTGGGCCGGTGTGCTGCTGGGGCTAATACTTTCCGGGTCGCTCGCGGTGCTGATTCTGTTTGCCGGCGACGCCATGAGCGGAGCGGCCAGTGAATGGTTCCAGGCTTCACTCGCGCTGATTGCCAGCCTGTTGATCGTGCAAATGGTCGGCTGGATGCACCGTCACGGACGTACCCTCAAACAGGATCTGCAACGCCACGCCGACAGCCAGCTGGCCCGTCAGGGCGGCGTGGGACTGTTGGTGCTGGCCATGCTCGCGGTCAGCCGTGAGGGCAGCGAAACCGTGGTGTTCCTCTACGGCGCCGGTGCGCAACTGCGAGGTACTCAGCTCGGTTGGTTTGCCCTTGGCGGGGCGTTGGGGCTGGTGCTATCGGCACTGACCGTGACCCTGCTGCACAGCAGTCGACGGTTGATTTCCTGGCAACGGTTCTTTGCCCTCAGCGAAGCGATCCTGCTTCTGCTCGGTGCGGCGTTGCTGGTCAGCGCCGTCGAGCGAATCGGCGGCCAAGTGCTCGCCATGGATTTGCCCGAAGTGGTCTACAGCAGCGTCGGCGCAGCACTTTGGGACAGCAGCGCCTTGCTCAGCGACAGCCATGGCCTGGGTGGTTTTCTCGCCGGTTTCGCCGGTTATCGAGCAACGCCCAGCACCCTGACCTTGCTGGTGTGGATCGGTTACTGGCTGGTCGTGGTCGGCTGGCTACGGCAACAGCCAGTGGAAAACGCCCCATGCCTGAGCTGAATCGCTGGCTTCAACGGCTCGGCGATGGCATGCGCCGTCACGCTCGCGCCATTCGTGCCGTGCAATGGATCGTCGTGCTGTTTTACGCATTACTGCTGGTGGTTCCGGCGTTGCTGCCGCTGCCGGACAGTCAAGCGCGGCTCCTCGGCAACCTGACCCTGCTTGCGCAGTTTCTGTTCTGGGGGATCTGGTGGCCGTTCGTGCTGCTGTCGATCGTGCTGTTCGGCCGACTCTGGTGCGGCGTGTTGTGCCCGGAAGGCTCGCTCAGCGAATGGGCCAGCCAGTACGGCAAGGGCATGGGAGTGCCGCGCTGGTTGCGCTGGGGCGGCTGGCCGACCCTGGCGTTCTGCCTGACAACCCTCTACGGCCAATTGATCAGCGTCTACGACTACGCCCAGGCAGCGCTGCTGATTCTCGGCGGCTCGACCGTCGCGGCGGTGGTCATCGGATTGTTGTTCGCCCGGGGCAAACGGGTCTGGTGCCGCTACCTGTGCCCGGTCAGCGGGGTCTTCGCCCTGCTCGCCCGCCTGGCGTCGGTGCATTTTCGCGTCGATGAGCAACGCTGGGTGCAAAACGCCAGTGTACGCCTGCCACCGCCCAACTGCGCGCCGCTGCTCGACATCCGTCGCCTGCAAGGCGCCAGTGACTGCCATGCATGTGGACGTTGCAGCGGCCAACGCGGCGCCGTGCAACTGATCGCCCGCTCCGGCAATCAGGAAATCCTCCAGGCGACGTCGCGCACGCTCTCCCCCTGGGATGTGCGGCTGCTGCTGTTCGGGGTGATTGGCCTGGCGATGGGTGCATTTCAATGGACGGTCAGCCCCTGGTTCATCGCCCTCAAACAAACCCTCGCGCAATGGCTGGTCGAACACGATCAGTGGTGGGCGCTGGAGGACAACGCGCCGTGGTGGCTGCTCACCCATTACCCGCAGGTCAACGACAGTTTCAGTTGGCTCGACGGTTTCAGCATCGTCGTTTATCTGGGATTGAGTTCGCTGCTGCTTGGCACGGCGCTGATGGGTGCCCTGCGCCTGACGGCGGATCGTGAGCTGTATCGGCCCCTGGCACTGACCCTCACGCCCCTCGGGGGTGCCAGCCTGTTTCTCGGTCTGTCGGCAACCACGGTGAAATTGCTGCGCTATGAAGGTCTGCTGCTCGACTGGGTACAACCGGCCAGAACCGGCCTGTTGATTGCGGCGATGGGCTGGAGTCTGCTGCTCGGCTGGCAACGCCTGAGCCGCGAACGCCTGTCGCGGCCCAAACGAATAGCCGGCGCTGCCGGCCTGTTGCTCGCCAATGGCTTGATCGGGTTTGGCTGGTGGTTGCAATTCTGGGGCTGGGCCTGAGCGTCGCCACCACCTCGCCGCTTCAACTAGACCTTGAAACGTGCCACGGTCTGGTGCAACGCCCCCGCCATCTGCGCCAATACGTGGCCGGCGGTATCGGTATGCCGGGCACCGAGCAGCACCTGATCGGACAAGTTGCGGATCCCCACCAGATTGCGATCCACCTCCCGCGCGACCAGCGCCTGCTCTTCCGTGGCACTGGCGATCATCATGTTGCGTTCATTGATCTGCGAAATCGAACGGGTGATTTCATCCAGCGCCTCGCCCGAACGCTGCGCCACTTCCAGGGTCGCGCGCACCCGCTCGCTGCTGCTTTGCATGGCCGTGACCGCCAGGCCGGTGTCCTGGCGCACGTTATCGATCATCTGTTCGATTTCCTCGGTGGACTCCTGCGTGCGATGCGCCAGCGCCCGCACTTCATCGGCCACCACCGCAAAACCGCGCCCGGCATCCCCGGCCCGCGCCGCCTCGATCGCCGCATTGAGGGCCAACAGATTGGTCTGCTCGGCAATGCTGCGAATCACGTCCAGCACCTTGCTGATGTCCTGCACCCGGCCGGCCAGTTGCTCGATACGCTGAGACGTATCGGTCACCCCGTCGGCCAACTCGCCAATCGAGGCCACGGTTTCCTGGACCTGTTCACGGCCGCGTTGCGCCGTTTCCTCGGATTTTCGCGAGGCCTCGGACGTGCTGACCGCGTTGCGTGCCACTTCATCCACCGCTGCGGTCATCTGGTTCACCGCCGCAGCCGCCTGCTCGATCTCCAGCCCCTGCATTTGCAGGTTGCTGGCGGTCTGGCTGCTGACCGCGCTCAGTTCTTCGGAAGAGCTGGCGACCCGGTCAACCGAACCCGCGATGTGCTTGATCATGGCATTGAGGCTTTGCTGCATCTGCTGCATGTTGACCATCACGCTGCCGTCGGCGCTGGAGCTGACCGGCACCTCGATCGTCAGATCGCCCTGAGCGATCTGGCTCAAGACCCGCGCAGCATCGTCCGGCTCGCCACCCAACGGCCGGGTGACACTGCGGGTGACGATGACCGCCGCAGCAACGACCAGCGCCACGCAGAGCAGGAACAAGCCGAGCATGTTGCGCCGCGCATCGCTATACAGTTCCTGCGCCGACTGCTCACGGTCGGCGAAGATTTTCCCCTGCAACGCCATCAACTGATCCAGGCTGCGGTAGACCTCGGCCTCGGCCGGGACAACCTTCTGTTTCAACTGAGCCATGGCTTCGTCGGCCGCGCCCTGCCGAATCAGCGCCTGCACCTGGGTGAACGCGGCCACATAGGCTTCGCGGTTGGTTTTCAGGGCCGCATATGCGGCTTTGCCCTCAGGCAGATAGAACAACGGTTCCAGGGTTTCGAGTGCCTGGGTGATGCGTTTTTTGGTGGTGTCGATGGACTGCTGGACTGATTGATTGTCTTTGTTGATCAGCAAGTCCCGGGTGTTGCGGGCGTTATCACGGACGCCGGTGGCAATCACCATGATCGGCTCGATCTTCGGCCAATCCTGTTTGACGATCACCACCGCCTGTTCCTTGAGGGTTGCCAGATCGTGCAGCGCGTAAAACGCCAGGCTGATCAGTGCCAGTGGCGCAATTGCGAAGCCGATGACGATTCGTTGTGCAGTCGAAAATCTTGCCATATCAAATGCTCCCTGTTTGATACCTGCCCGATGGCAGCGCATTTGAAATTCATGGAGGGTGTGTAGTTACTGAAGGTTGTTGCGCCGTCTCGGTCAGCCGCGCAACACGAAGGCCGGGAACAACTCGCGCATCGCTGCCCAGAGATCGGGTAGCAAGGCTTGTGCCGAAATGCTCGGCAACAGCGGATCGAACATCCGCTCGGTGCGGACCAGTTGCACGGCGAAGCGCTTGACCCCGCGCTCGCTCAGACGCTGCGCCAGGGTCAACAGCCGTTCCGGTTGGAAAAGATGCCAATGCACCGTGGTGCGACATTCGTAATCGACACCGCTGGCCAGCAGGTGATCGAGGCTGCGCCAGTTGGCGCGGCCGCTGCCCTCGACCCGGGTGATGATCTGGCAATCCTCGGCCAGCGCCTTGACGTCGAAACCGACCCAGTCCGCGCCGCTCAAGGCCTTGGCGAAGGCTTTCGGCTTGATCCCGGCGCTGTGCAGGCCGATGCGAAAACCCATGGCGCGCACTTCATCCATGGCGCCAGGCAAACCATCCTGCAAGGTCGGTTCGCCACCACTGAACACCACGGCGTCGAGCAAGTCCTGGCGGCGTTGCAGAAACGCCAGCACCCGCCGCCAATCCACTTCCTCGGTGCCACGCGGCGGGATCAGTTGCGGGTTGTGGCAGTAACGGCAACGCCAGGCACAGCCCTGGCAGAACAGCACGCAGGCGAGCTGCCCCGGATAGTCGAGGGTGGTCAGGGGCACCATGCCCCCGACCCGCAGTGTTCGACTCATTGGCGCCCGGTCCACGCGGCGCCTTCAGTGAAATGCACCCGCTCGCGGTGCTCCGACTGTTTGCCGGGATTGAACGCCGACACCGGGCGGTGATAGCCCATCACCCGGGTCCAGACTTCGCAGCGTTGGCGTTGCAGCTGAGTGAGAGGTTGCGATGCTGTCATGGTGAAGCTCCTTGCGTTGAGTGGATCAAAATCAGTGAACGGTGCCGCCCAGCTGTTCTTGCAGCAGCAAAACCTCGTCGCATTTGGGGCAGAACTCGTGTTCGCCATCGAGGTAGCCATGGACCGGACAGATCGAGAACGTCGGGGTCACGGTCAGGTAGGGCAGCCGGAAGCGCCCAAGCGCCTTGCGCACCAGTTGCTTGCAAGCCTGGGTCGAGGAGATACGTTCGGCCATGTACAGGTGCAGGACCGTGCCGCCGGTGTATTTGCATTGCAGCTCGTCCTGTAGCTCCAAGGCTTCGAACGGGTCTTCGGTGTAGCCCACCGGCAGTTGCGAGGAATTGGTGTAGTACGGCGCCACGGGGCTGCCGGCCTGGAGAATGTCGGGGTAGCGCTTGAGGTCTTCCTTGGCGAAGCGGTAGGTGGTGCCCTCCGCCGGTGTGGCTTCGAGGTTGTAGAGGTGACCGGTTTCTTCCTGGAACCGCAGCAGCGTGGCGCGCACATGATCGAGCAGGTTCACCGCGAAGCGCCGGCCCGTCTCGGTGTGCATGCCCTCCTCGTCGCCGGTGAAGTTACGCAGCATTTCATGCAGGCCATTGAGGCCGATGGTCGAGAAGTGATTGCGCAAGGTGCCCAGATAGCGCTTGGTGTAGGGATACAAACCGGCATCCATGTGGTGCTGGATCACCTTGCGTTTGACCTCCAGGCTTTCCATCGCCAGCTCCATCAGCGCATCCAGGCGCTGCAACAAGCCGCTGGTGTTGCCCTTGAACACATAGCCCAGGCGCGCACAGTTGATGGTCACTACCCCGAGCGAACCGGTCTGCTCCGCCGAGCCGAACAACCCGCCACCGCGCTTGAGCAGTTCGCGCACGTCCAGTTGCAGGCGGCAGCACATCGAGCGCACCTGATTGGGCTGCATGTCCGAATTGAGGAAGTTCTGGAAATACGGCAACCCGTAACGCGCCGTCATTTCAAACAGTCGATCGGCGTTTTCACTGTCCCACGGAAAGTCGTGGGTGATGTTGTAGGTCGGGATCGGAAAGGTGAACACCCGCCCCTTCGCATCGCCGGCCTGCATTACTTCGATGTAGGCGCGGTTGAGCAGGTCCATTTCGGCTTGCAGGTCGCCATAGGCGAACGGCATTTCCTCACCGCCGATGACCGGGATCTGCTCACGCAGATCCTGCGGACAGACCCAGTCGAAGGTCAGGTTGGTGAACGGCGTCTGGGTGCCCCAGCGCGACGGCACGTTGAGGTTGTAGATGAACTCCTGAATGGCCTGGCGTATCTCGGGAAAACTCAGGCGATCCTTGCGCACGTAAGGCGCCAGGTAGGTATCGAAGGAGCTGAACGCCTGGGCGCCGGCCCATTCGTTTTGCAAGGTGCCGAGAAAATTGACCATTTGCCCCAGGGCACTGCTCAGGTGCTGCGGCGGGCCGGCCTCGACTCGCCCCGGCACACCGTTGAGGCCTTCGTGCAACAGGGTGCGCAGCGACCAGCCGGCGCAGTAGCCGGCGAGCATGTCCAGGTCATGGATATGCAGGTCGGCCTCGCGGTGAGCCTGACCGATCGCCTCGCTGTACACCTCGTCGAGCCAGTAGTTGGCAGTGACCTTGCCCGACACGTTCAGCACCAGCCCGCCGAGGGAATAACCCTGATTGGCGTTGGCCTGGACCCGCCAGTCTTCGCGGTCGAGATATTCGTTCATCGACGTTGCCACCTCGACCATCGTCCGACGGTCGCGGCGCAGGCGTCCATGCTGTTCGCGGTAAACGATGTAGGCGCGCATGGCGTGGAAAAATCCGGCGTCCATCAGCACTCGCTCGACCCGGTCCTGGATCTGCTCGACATGCAGCCGTGACATGCCCTCCAACCGGGCAAGCACCGCCGCCAGCAAACCCTCGACTTCAACCTCGGTGTACTCGCCCGTGGCCTTGCCGGCGGCGATCAGCGCCTGACGGATCTTGTCGGCATCAAAGGCAACCAGATCGCCATTGCGCTTGTGCAAGCGGTTACACCCTACTGAGATCAACGTGCTCTGCATTTGGCCTCCAAACACCACATATAGATTTCGAACAACTCAAAACCACAACATGCTGTGAAGACTACGGACAAAGCACGGCGCTGCAATTGATCGGCATCAAGTTTGGACGGTGAAAAAACGGCGAATCCAATCTAGGGACGGGGGGTCTTCAACCGCCGCTCATGTTCATAAACCGCACGATCTGCACCTCCCCTTGCGGGGTGAAGTCGTGGCGCAGCGGTTTACCGCGCAGGGCTTTCTGGATCGCGTGGATCAGCGGTTGATCATCCAGCGGATACCGTCGCAGCAATCCGCGCAGGTCCAGCGCATCGTCCTGGCCCAGACAGAGCAACAGCTTGCCTTCAACCGTCATCCGTACCCGGTTGCAGGTGCCGCAGAAGTTGTGGCTGTTGGGCGAGATGAAGCCGATCCGCGTATCCGGATGCTGCTCCAGACGCACATAGCGCGCCGGTCCGCCGCTGTTTTCGGTGCTGTCGAGCAGCCGATGCCGACTGGCAATCAGCGCCCGCACCTCATCGCTAGCGCAGAACGATTCGCCACGGGAACGCCCGACATCGCCCAAGGGCATCTCTTCGATGAAGCTGATGTCGATGCGCTGGTCGATGGCGTATTGCACCAGCGCCGGCACTTCATCGAAGTTGCGCCCCTTCATCACCACGCAATTGAGCTTGATCCGCTCAAACCCTGCATTCCGCGCGGTTTCGATACCATGCAGCACCTGATCCAGATCGCCGTTGCGGGTGATCGCGCGAAATCGCCGGGCATCCAGGCTGTCGAGGCTGATGTTCATCCGTTTCACCCCGGCGTCGACCAATGGCCGCGCCAGTCGCCCCAACTGCGAGCCGTTGCTGGTCATCACCAGTTCGCGCAAACCGGGCAACGCTGCGATGTTGCGGCACAAGTCGACGATCCCCGGACGGATCAACGGCTCGCCGCCGGTGAGGCGGATCTTGCGCACGCCCATGCCGACAAACAGCGTCGCCAGGCGTTGCAGTTCCTCCAGCGTGAGTACCTGCTGACGCGGCAGGAACGTCATGTTTTTCGCCATGCAATACACGCAGCGAAAATCACAGCGGTCCGTCACCGACATCCGCAGATAGTCGATCTGCCTCCCAAAACCATCCTGCATCACAGCGTTCATCACGTCCCCCGGCCTACTGCACCAACGGTGAATCGGCGCCCTGCAAACGAATGCCGCGAATATCCGCCGCGCCGATCAGGGTTTGCAGGTACTGCACCAGCGCCTTTTGCCACACGCCCTGCTGCAACTGGGTGCGAATCGCCGTCGCCACCGCTTCGTAAGGCAACTGCGCCCCTTCGACCCGCTGATCGACGCTGACCACATGCCAGCCATAACGGCTTTCCAGCGGCTTACCGGCCAGACCCGGCGCAAGAGTGAACAACTGGCGCTCCAGCTCCGGCACGGTCTGGCCCTTGCTGATCTGCCCCAGCGATCCGCCCTGAGCCTTGGACGGGCAGGCGGAATACTTCAGCGCCAGCTCGGCGAAACTGCCAGGGAACTCATCCAGCCGTTGCAGGAGGATTTCCGCCTGGACATGGGCCAGCGCCCGGGCCTCGGCATCGTCCGGCGCGCATTCGAGCAGGATGTGCCGCACCGCCAGCAGCGGCGCGCTGTGGAAGCGCCCGCGATTGCTTTCGTAGTAACGCCGCGTGGTGTCCTCATCGCACTCCGGCACCTGTACCTCACGCTCAAGCAACAGGCGCGTGGCCGCTTCCTCTTCGTTCTCCCCGGCGCCGATCTCCAGCGCCAGCCCGAGCTCGGCAATCCGCTGCTGCAACAACTCGCGGATCACCAGCGCCCGGGCGGCCAGGTAAACCGCCTCCTCGCGGTTTTCGGCCGGGTGATATTGCAGCTCCTGGGCCATCGCCTGCGGGGTGATCTCCACCTCGTTGACGCTGATGATCGGCCATTCCTGTTCACTGCTGGCGATCAACTGCGCCGGGGCTTCTTCCACCGCCAGTTCTTCAAACGGCGCCGGAGCGCTCTCTGGCACTGCCACTGCCTCCGCTTTGCTTGAAGAACCGCAGCCACCGCTGCCGCCATTGCCGCCACCACATCCGCATCCACCTGACATGACTGCCTCCTCAGAACTTCTGCCGAACGATTTGATAACGACGGCCCAGATACCAGACCGGCGCACTGACGATGTGTACGAGACGGGTGAACGGGAACAGCACAAACAGGGTCAGGCCGAGGAACACGTGCAGCTTGTAGGTCAGCCCGACCGGACTGATGGACTGCGCCGCTTCCATCGGCCGCAACATCACGATGTTCTGCGCCCAGTCGGCGAGCATCACCATCACCGAACCGTCCATGTGCGCGGTGGACGCGACGATGGTCAGCAGGCCGAGCAGCAGCTGCGCCAGCAAAACCAGCAGGATCAGGATGTCCGAGGTGCTGGAACTGGCACGTACCCGGGGGTCAGTCAGGCGCCGCTTGATCAGCATCAACAAGCCGATCAGGCACAGCAGGCCGAAGAACCCGCCGGACACCATCGCCAGCAACTGCTTGTGTTCGGTGCTGATGACGTGGTGATAGACCGACGCCGGGGTCAGCAGCCCGACAAAATGCCCGGCCAGCACAAACAGCACGCCGATGTGAAAGAAGTTGCTCGCCACGCGCATGCCGCGCGGGTTGAGCATCTGGCTCGAGCCAGCCTTCCAGGTGTACTGCGCCAGATCGAAGCGCGCCCAACTGCCAATCAGGCAGATCGCCAATGCGACGTAGGGATAGATCCCGAACGCCAACAGATTCCACTTAGACATTGCCTACCTCCCGGCCAGGCGCTGCGGCCTGCCCTTCATGCTGAAAATCCACCCAATGCAACGGCACCGCGCTCTCTTCCCGGGCCTTGCCCGGCGCGCTCGGTATTGCACTGCAACGGTCCTGTTGCTCGGCCTTGAGGAAATCCACGGCCTCTTCTTCCCAGATTTTGTCGAGGGCTTCGAGGGAGTCGTCGCGGGTTTCCGCCGCGACTTGCTCGCGCAGGTCCGCCACCGCCTGATGCGGCTCGGCCCCGGCAATCTGCAGCAAGGCGCGGAAGCAACTGGCGTAGGCGCTTTCACGCTCGTCCAGACGCGCTGCGAGCAACGCCAGCAGGTGCGCAACGTCAGCCAGGCCCTCGCGGGCTTCGAGGTCGTCGCGGGTGGAGAGAAACTCCAGGTACAGCGGGATGTAGTCCGGCAGCTCCTTGACGCCGATGTCGAATCCCGCCGCCTCGTACTGGGCGAGCATGTCGACCATGGCCTGGCCCCGGTCGCGGGACTCACCATGGACATGCTCGAACAACAGCAGCGACAGCGCCCTGCCCCGACCGAACAGCGCACCGTAGTGTTCCTGCCCGTCCATCAGGTCATCGCCGCAGATCAGTTCGAGCAATTCGAACAACGCGCCGCGCTGTTTCGGGCTGATTTCCCGCGCCTGATGGATGGCCTGCTCCAGCTCGTCACGGCCCTCGATCAGGGTTTCGCTCGGGTAATCGAGCAGCAGCGAAATCACTTTGAGAATTTGCATGCTCAGTCCTCCCACAACTGCACGGTTTTCAGGATGTCGCGGCGGTTGGCTTTCTTCGCCCCGAACAGGTTGGTGTCGGAACTGCCGCTACAGCCGCTGCCGAAACTGAAGCCGCACCCGGAACGCTCGGCAAAGGCGTCGCTCATGGCGTCTTCACGGTGGGCACTTGGCACTACAAAACGGTCTTCGTAATTGGCGATGGCCAGGTAGCGGTACATTTCCTCGACCTGGTCCACGCTCAAGCCGACATCCTTGAGCACTTGCAGATCCTTGAACCCCTCGACCTGCTCGGAACGCTTGTAGGCGCGCATCGCCAGCAAGCGTTTCAGCGCCCGTTTGACCGGACGGACATCACCAGCGGTGAGCAGGTTCGCCAGATAGCGCAGCGGAATCCGCAGGCTGTCGACATCCGGGATCACCCCGTTCATGCCCACGGTGCCGGCAGCGGCGGCGTTCTGGATCGGCGACAGCGGCGGCACGTACCAGACCATTGGCAAGGTGCGGTATTCCGGGTGCAGCGGCAGCGCGAGTTTCCAGTCCACGGCCATTTTGTAGACCGGCGAGCGCTGGGCCGAATCGATCACCGATTGCGGCACGCCGTCGGCCAGGGCCTGACGAATCACCGCCGGGTCATTCGGATCAAGGAAGATCTCCAGTTGTTTTTCGTACAGATCCTGCTCGTTGGCGGTGCCCGCCACTTCGCTGATGCGGTCGGCGTCGTACAGCAACACGCCGAGGTAGCGGATCCGCCCGACACAGGTTTCGGCGCACACGGTCGGCATCCCGGCCTCGATACGCGGGTAGCAGAAAATGCACTTCTCGGATTTGCCGCTTTTCCAGTTGAAGTAGATCTTCTTGTACGGGCAGCCGCTGATGCACATCCGCCAGCCCCGGCATTTTTCCTGGTCGATCAGGACGATGCCGTCTTCTTCACGCTTGTAGATCGCGCCGCTCGGGCACGACGCCGCGCACGCCGGGTTGAGGCAGTGCTCGCACAGGCGCGGCAGGTACATCATGAAAGTGTTTTCGTACTCGCCGTAGATGTCCGCCTGGACCTTGTCGAAGTTCTTGTCCTTGCGCCGCTTGGCGAACTCGGTGCCGAGGATTTCTTCCCAGTTCGGCCCCCACTCGATTTTCTCCATGCGCTTGCCGGAAAGCAGCGAACGCGGACGTGCGGTCGGCTGGTGCTCGCCCAGCGGCGCGGTGTGCAGGTGCTGGTAGTCGAAGTCGAACGGCTCGTAGTAGTCGTCGATGCTTGGCAGGTCCGGGTTGGCGAAGATGTTCGCCAGCACGCGGAATTTTCCGCCAATGCGCGGGTTGATCGAGCCGTTGGCATTGCGCACCCAACCGCCCTTCCACTTGTCCTGGTTTTCCCATTCTTTCGGATAGCCGATGCCGGGCTTGCTTTCGACGTTGTTGAACCAGGCGTATTCCATGCCTTCGCGGCTGGTCCAGACGTTTTTGCAGGTGATCGAGCAGGTGTGGCAGCCGATGCATTTGTCCAGGTTCAGCACCATGCCGATCTGTGAGCGAATCTTCATCTCAGTTCTCCTCGATATCGGTGGGCAGCGGACGCGGCAGGTCATCGCCACTGGAGCCATCGAGCCAGTCGACTCGGGACATCTTGCGCACCACGACGAACTCGTCGCGATTGCAACCGACGGTGCCGTAATAGTTGAAACCGTAAGCCTGCTGGGCATAACCGCCGATCATGTGGGTCGGCTTGAGCACCACGCGGGTGACCGAGTTGTGGTGGCCGCCACGGGTCTTGGTGGTCTGCGCGCCGGGCACGTTCACGATGCGTTCCTGGGCGTGGTACATCATCACCATGCCGTCCTTGATCCGCTGGCTGACCACCGCACGGGCGGTCAGTGCGCCGTTGGCGTTGAAGCACTCGATCCAGTCGTTGTCCTCGATGTTGGCGCGCCTGGCGTCGTTCTCCGAGAGCCAGACAATCGGCCCGCCCCGGCTGAGGGTGAGCATCAGCAGGTTGTCGCTGTAGGTGCTGTGAATGCCCCATTTCTGGTGCGGAGTGATCCAGTTCAGGACGATTTCGGTCTCGCCGTTGCTGCGTTTGCCCTTCACGCCTTCGATGGTGCGGGTGTTGACCGGCGGGCGATAACTCATCAGTTGCTCGCCGAACGCCTGCATCCACGGGTGATCCTGGTAGAACTGCTGGCGACCGGTGATGGTGCGCCACGGGATGTTCTCGTGAACGTTGGTGTAGCCGGCGTTGTAGCTGACGTGATCGTCTTCGAGACCCGACCAGGTCGGGCTGGAAATGATCTTCCGAGGCTGGGCCTGAATGTCGCGGAAGCGGATGGCTTCGTGCTCTTTGGGCAGCGCCAGATGGCTGTGATCCAGGCCGGTGAACTCCGACAGCGCCGCCCACGCCTTGACCGCCACGTGGCCGTTGGTTTCCGGGGCCAGGGACAGAATCACTTCAGCGGCGTCGATGGCCGTATCGATTTTCGGCCGGCCCTTGCTGATCCCCGCCTCGCGTTCGTGATGATTGAGTTCACCGAGGAATTTCACTTCGGCCTCGGTGTTCCAGTTGATGCCCTTGCCGCCGTTGCCCTGTTTCTCCAGCAACGGACCGAGGGAGGTGAACTGCTTGTAGATGTTCGGGTAATCACGCTCGACCACTTGCAGGTTCGGCGCGTTCTTGCCCGGTTGTGGCGCCACTCCGGCGCTTTTCCAGTCGGTACCGCCAAACGGCTGGGCCAGTTCGCCAACGCTGTCGTGCATCAGCGGCACAGTCACCAGATCCTTCTCGACGCCGAGGTGCCCTTCGGACATCGCCGAAAACGCCTTGGCGATGCCCTTGTAGATTTCCCAGTCGGAACGCGATTCCCAGGCAGGATCGATCGCCGCCGACAACGGGTGAATGAAGGGGTGCATGTCCGAGGTGTTCATGTCGTCCTTCTCGTACCAGGTCGCGGTCGGCAGGACGATGTCGGAATAGACGCAGGTCGAGGACATGCGGAAGTCCAGGGTGGTCACCAGATCGAGTTTGCCGATGGCACCCTGATCGACCCATTCGGCTTCTTCAGGCTTGCAGTCGCCGACCTGGCCGATGTCTTCGTTCATCACGCCGTTCTTGGTGCCGAGCAGGTACTTGAGCATGTACTCGTGGCCCTTGCCCGAGGAACCCAGCAGGTTGGAGCGCCAGATGAACATGTTGCGCGGGAAGTTGACCGGGCTGTCCGGCTGCTCGCAGGCAAAGCGCAACGAGCCTTCGTGCAGCGACTTGACCACGTAGTCCTTGGTGTCCATGCCCGCCGCAGCGGCATCGCGGCAGATGTGCAGCGGATTGGTGTTGAGTTGCGGCGCGCTCGGCAGCCAGCCGGCGCGTTCGGCGCGGATGTTGTAGTCCAGGGCGTGTTCGGGGAACTGCGACTTGTCGGCCAGCGGCGAGAGCACGTCGTGCATGTTCATCTTCTCGTGGCGCCACTGCGAACTGTGGGCGTAGAAGAAGCTGGTGCCGTTCATTTGCCGTGGCGGACGGCTCCAGTCCAGGCCGAATGCCAGCGGCAGCCAGCCGCATTGCGGACGCAGTTTTTCCTGGCCGACGTAGTGCGCCCAGCCGCCACCGGTCTGGCCGACACAACCGCAGAGCATGAGCATGTTGATCAGCCCACGGTAGTTCATGTCCATGTGATACCAGTGGTTCATCGCCGCGCCGACGATAATCATCGAGCGACCACGGGTCTTGTCGGCGTTGTCAGCGAACTCACGGGCAATCTGGATGGCTTTTTCACGGCTGACGCCGGTGATCTGCTCCTGCCAGGCCGGCGTACCGGGCACCGAGGCGTCGTTGTAGTCCTTGGCGACGTTGGCGCCGCCCAGGCCACGGTCGATTGCCAGATTGGCGGCCGACAGGTCGAACACTGTGGCGACCTTGGCCACGCTGCCATCGGCCAGGGTCAGGCTGTGTACCGGCACGCGACGGTATTGCACGGCATCGCCGGCCACATGCTCGAAATACTCGTGGGCCTCGCCAGCGAAATACGGGAACGCCACTTCGGCGACGTCATCACCGATCAGGCTCAGTTTCAGATCGATTTCACGGCCCTCGCCGCCTTCACGGGCGAGGATGTTCCACTTGCCCTTCTCGCCCCAGCGATAGCCGATCGAGCCTTGCGGGGAAACCAGTTCGCCGTTGGCATCCAGAGCGATGGTTTTCCATTCCGGGTTGTTGTCCTGGCCGAGGTTGTCGGTCAGGTCGCTGGCGCGCAGGAAGCGATCCGGCTGATAACCGGCGCCCGGCGCGGTGCCGAGCATCGGCTTGAGCAAGACCAGCACCGGCAAGTCGGTGTAGCGCTTGGCGTATTCGGTGAAATAGGCGCTCGGCTGGTCGAGGTGGAATTCCTTGAAGATCACATGATTGAAGGCCTGGGCCAGCGCGGCATCGGTGCCCTGCTTGGGGTTGAGCCACAGGTCGGTAAGTTTGGCGACTTCCGAGTAGTCCGGGGTGATCGCAACAGTCTTGGTGCCCTTGTAGCGGACTTCGGTGAAGAAATGCGCATCCGGGGTACGGGTCTGCGGAACGTTGGAGCCCCAGGCGATGATGTAGTTGGAGTTGTACCAGTCGGCCGATTCCGGCACGTCGGTCTGCTCGCCCCAGACCATCGGCGAGGCTGGCGGCAGGTCGCAATACCAGTCGTAGAAGCTCAGGCAGGCCCCGCCGATCAGCGACAGGTAACGCGCGCCGGCGGCGTAGCTGACCATCGACATCGCCGGGATCGGCGAGAAGCCCACCACCCGGTCCGGGCCGTACTGTTTGATGGTGTAGACGTTGGCGGCAGCAATGATCTCGTTGACCTCATCCCAACTGGAACGAATGAAGCCACCCATGCCGCGCTTGCTTTTGTAGGAGTCGGCCTTGGCCTTGTCCTCGACGATGCTCGCCCAGGCCTCGACCGGCGCCAGGGTCTGCCGCGCTTCGCGCCAGAGCTTGAGCAGCGGCTTGCGGATTTTCGGGTACTTGAGACGGTTGGCACTGTAGATGTACCAGCTGTAGCTGGCGCCACGCGGGCAGCCACGGGGCTCGTGGTTGGGCAGATCGTTGCGGGTGCGCGGGTAGTCGGTCTGCTGGGTTTCCCAGGTGATCAGGCCGTTCTTGACGTAGATTTTCCACGAGCACGAGCCGGTGCAGTTCACCCCGTGGGTGGAGCGCACGATCTTGTCGTACTGCCAGCGCGAACGGTAGACGTTCTCCCAGTCGCGAGACTCCTTGCGGGTCTCGCCATGACCGTCGGAAAACTCGTTTTGCTTGCGATTGAAGAACCGCAATTGATCCAGTAAATGACTCACGGTGTAGTCCTCTCAGGCTTGCTGCGGGGTTCTGCGCCCCGCCCACGCAATGGTTGGATTCGGGTCGTCTCAGCAGGGGGTCTCGGCGCCTTTGCGCGCGTACCACCACCAGGTCACGACGATGCAGCTCAGGTAAAAGCCGACGAACATGTAGAAGGCCATCTCCGGGCCGCCGGTCTGGGCCATCGAAGTGCCGAAGGATTTGGGAATGAAGAACGCACCGAAGGCGCCCATGGCCGAACTGAAACCGAGGACGGCGGCGGACTCCTTGCCGGCGTCCTTGAGCGCTTGCTCGCGCACCGCTGGCGCCTTGCCGGCCGAGGCTTTTTCATGCTGGGCGCGGAAGATCACCGGGATCATGCGGAAGGTGGAGCCGTTGCCGATGCCGGTGGTGATGAACAGCAGCATGAACAGGCCGAGGAAACCGTAGAAGTTGCCGCCGCTGCCGTTCTGCGGCAGGAAGTGCAGGACGCCGAAAACCATCACGATCATCAGGACGAAATTCCACAGGGTCACTTTCGCGCCGCCGAGCTTGTCCGCCAGCCAGCCGCCCAACGGACGCACCAGCGCACCGACCAGCGGGCCGAGGAAGGCAAACTTCAGGGCGATGACATCGGGGAACGCGGTCTTGATCAGCAAGGGAAACGCCGCCGAGAAGCCGATGAACGAGCCGAACGTTGCCAGGTACAGCCAGCACATCAGCCAGTTGTGCTTGCGCTTGAAGATCACCGCCTGCTCGCTGAACGAGGCCTTGGCGCTGGACAGATCGTTCATGCCGAACCAGGCCAGCACGGTCACCAGCACAATGAACGGCACCCACATGAACCCGGCGTTCTGCAGCCACAATTGCGTGCCGTCCGGCAGCACTTGCGCCTTGCCGCCGAGGAAGCCGAACACACCGAAGGTAATCACCAGCGGCACGCAGAACTGCATCACCGACACGCCGAGGTTACCCAGTCCGGCGTTCAGTCCCAGCGCCGTGCCCTGCTGCGACTTGGGATAGAAGAAGCTGATGTTGGACATGCTCGAAGCGAAGTTGCCGCCGCCAAAGCCACAGAGCAACGCGATCATCACGAACACGCTGTACGACGTACTGGTGTCCTGCACGGCGAAGCCCATCCAGATCGACGGAATCAGCAACGACGCGGTGCTCAGCGCGGTCCAGCGGCGGCCGCCGAAGATCGGCACCATGAACGAATAGAAGACCCGGAACGTCGCCCCGGACAACCCCGGCAACGCCGCCAGCCAGAACAACTGGTCGGTGCTGAAGGTGAAGCCGATGGCGTTCAGGCGCACGATCACCGTGCTCCAGACCATCCACACGGCGAAGGCCAGCAGCAGCGCGGGAATCGAGATCCACAGGTTGCGGGTGGCGGTCTGTTTGCCGCTACTGCCCCAGAACGCGGGGTCCTCGGGGCGCCAGTCATGAATGACCGGGCCTTGGTCAGGCTTTTGCAGAACGGACATGGTGTTCTCCTTGGGCAATGCTGGAATTCGGGGCCGGCGCTTTACCCAGCACCGGGCTTTTGCGGATCTCGCTGAAGTACATCCAGGCCAGGGACACCCAGACCACGCCGTACAGCAACATGAAGCAGGAGGAGCGCACGCCGGTCAGGTCGACCAGGGCGCCAAACAGGATCGGCAGGATGAAACCGCCCAGGCCACCGGCCAGGCCGACGATGCCCGACACCGCCCCCATGTTTTTCGGATAGTCATTGGCGATGTATTTGAAGACCGAGGCCTTGCCGAACGCGAAGGCGATGCCCATCACGAACAGCAGCACGGTGAACAGCGCAGGATTGAGGCCGATGTGGAAATCCACCGGGCCATTGATGGTCTGCACTTGCAGTTGGGTTTGCGGATACGAGAGCAGGAACAGACAGATCCAGCTGACCCACAGCACCCACCAGGTCACGCTCTGCGCGCCCCAGCGATCCGACATCCAGCCGCCCACCGCGCGCAGCACGCCACCGGGCAGGGAAAAACAGGCCGCCAGCAGCGCTGCGCTTTGCAGGCTGAAGCCGTATTCCTGCACGTAGTATTTGGTCATCCACAGCGCCAGGGCCACGTAGCCGCCGAAGACGATCGAGTAGTACTGGCAGTAGCGCCACACCGCCGGGTCTTTCAGCGAACGCAACTGCTCGCGCAGGCTGGCGCCCGAGGCGCTGCGGTGGGCCTGGTTGTCGGCGCTGAGAAACCAGAACAGCAATGCGGTGATGAACAGGATCGCACTGAAGACCTTGGGCACCAGTTGCCAGCTGCCGGCGGCAATCAGCGCCGGGGCGAGAAACTTGGTCACGGCCGAGCCGGCGTTACCGGCGCCAAACACGCCCATGGCGAAACCCTGGCTGTCCTTGTCGAACCACTTGGCAACGTAGGCGATCCCCACCGAAAACGAGCCACCGGCCAGCCCGACGAACAGGCCCAGTACAAGGAATTGCCAGTAGGCGGTGGCGTGGCTGATCAGATAAAGGGGCGCGACGCAGGACAGCATCAGCACGAAGAGCACGCTGCGACCGCCGAACCGGTCGGTCAGCAAACCCAGCGGCAGACGTGACAACGAGCCGGTCAACACCGGGGTGGCGGCCAGCAGGCCGAATTGGGTTTCGTTGAGCTGCAGCAGTTCCTTGATCGGCACGCCGAGCACCGCAAACATCATCCAGACCATGAAACAGACAGTGAAGGCCAGCGTGCTCATGCCCAGCACCAGGCCTTGGCGTACACGGGGTGTGGTCACAATGTTCTCCAGTCAGTTAGCCATGGCGGCAGACTAGAGAGAGCAACCGCGCAAAAACTTGATCCACATCAAAGAGGGCCAATGGGCCTCGGGCCTATGCTTGTGCTACCTACCTCCAAGGAGGTAGTCCGGAAAACCGCTGAAACCCTTTGTTTATCAGTGTTTTGGATTTTTCCGGCCAGTGTTCTGTCGACACGGAGCTGTCGGCAACTCTTTAGAGGTAGCGAGCCCGGGATAGGCCGTCATGCCGATCCTGGAGCCTTGCATGCCCGGTTTCCCTGTCTTTTGCGGAGCAGCCAGATGATTGGCTGGCTGCGCAGCTCCCTGCCCGCTCGCGCCGGGCTGGCGGTGATTCTGATCGCGATGCTGGCCCTCGCCAGTTCGCTGAGCGCCGGTCTGATCGCCTGGTTCAGTCAGGGCGATGCCGCTGCCATCAACACCGCAGGCTCGGTGCGCATGGAGACCTACCACCTGAGCTGGAGACTCGCCTCCGGCGCCGGCAACGAAGAAATCACAGAGATCGCCCACAGCCTGCAACGCCGCCTCGACAGCCAGTCCCTTAAAGCCGTGCTGGAGGATGGCCCGAGCGCCGCGCTGCAAGTCAGCTACGGGCAGATCCAGCAACAGTGGAGCGACGTCCTGCGTCCGGCACTGGAACGTGGCGATGCAACGGCGTTTCAGGCCCAGGCCCAGCCGTTCGTTGAGCAACTGAACCAGTTCGTCAGCCTGTTGCAGCGCCAGAGCGAACAAAAGCAAGGCTGGCAGCAAGTGATCCAGGGCCTGGCGCTGTTCACCACCATGATTGTCTTGCTGATTGGCTTGTACGAATTGCAGTACGGGGTCATTGCGCCGCTCAAGGAACTGGTGGAGGCGACCCAGCGTTTTCGCCGTGGTGATTTCCAGGCGCGGGTCAACCACCAGTCCCAGGACGAGTTGGGTCAGTTGGCGATGAGCTTCAACGCCATGGCCGAGACCATCGAAGAATCCCATCGCACCCTGGAAAGCCAGGTCCAGCAGAAAACCCTCAACCTGCAACAGGCCAACGCCGCGCTGGAGCTGCTGTATCAAAGCAGCCGCAGCCTCGCCACGCGTCTGGCCAACGCCGAAGGACTGGACAAGTTGATCCAGCGCTTCCAGCAGCGTCTACCCGGCTTGCGCCTGTCGCTGTGCCTGCAAGGTCAGTTGCAGGCACCCGCTCCCCAATTGCTCGCCCTGCACGGTGCCGACAGCCGCGATGTCTGTGCCAAAAGCGATTGCGCCAACTGCCAGCGGCATCACGGCAGCAGCTCGCAGTCGTTCAGCATCAGCAACCAGGGCAGCGAGCTGGGTGAACTCAAGGCGCACTTTGTCGATGGCCACCCGCCGCAAGCCTGGGAAACCCAATTGATCCAGGCCCTCGCCAACCTGATCGGCACCTCGCTCTCGCTCAAGCGCCAGCGCGAGCAGGACCATCGCCTACTGCTGCTCGAAGAGCGCGCGATCATCGCCCGCGAACTGCACGACTCGCTGGCCCAGGCGCTGTCCTACATGAAGCTGCAAGTCAGCCGCATGCAGACCCTGATGCGCCGGGGCGAACCGGTGCAGACCCTGGAATCGGTCACCGCCGAACTGCGCGAGGGCCTGAACAACGCCTACCGCCAGCTGCGCGAACTGCTGACCACCTTTCGCTTGCAGATTCACGATGCCGGCCTGGTGCAGGAACTCAAGGACACCGCCGCCGAGTTTTCCCGGCGCGGGGAGTTCCAGGTACACCTGCACGTCGACACCCTGGCCTTCGAGCTGTCGGCCAGCGAGCAGATCCACATTTTGCAGATCACCCGCGAAGCGCTCTCCAACTGCCTGCGCCACGCCCACGCGCAGAACGCCTGGCTGGAGCTGCGCCAGGACGGCGAGAACGTCCGGCTCACCGTCGAAGACGACGGGCGCGGTTTCAGCGGCAACGTCGATCAACGCGAACACCACGGCCTGAACATCATGGATGAACGGGCGCGCAGCCTGCGCGGCCAGTTGCAGATCGTTTCCCGGGAGCCCCAGGGCACCCTCGTCCACTTGCAATTCCACCCGGAATTTCTCGGGCGGCACACAGAAGGTAACGTCGCATGAACCCGTCCCCACAACATCGCATTTTGCTGGTCGACGACCATCCGATGATGCGGCGCGGCATCCGCCAGATGCTCGAACTCGAAGATGATTTTTTGATCGTCGGCGAAGCCAGTCACGGCGAAGAGGCCCTGAGCCTGATCGAACCGCTGCAACCGGACCTGCTGCTGCTCGACAACAACATGCCGCAGATGAACGGCATCGAAACCCTGCGTCGGCTGCGAGCCATGCACTTCACCGGCAAGGTATTGCTGTTCACCGTCTCGGACGCCGAAGACGATATTCGCGATGCCCTGCGCCTGGAGGCCGACGGCTATCTGCTCAAGGACATGGAGCCGGAACTGTTGATCCAGTACATCCGCGATGCCCTGAACGGTGCGCTGGTCATCAGCCCCGGCCTGACCCGCGTCATGGCCCAGGCGCTGCGCACTCCGCCGCGTCAGGCGGCCGTGGAACTGACCGAGCGCGAACGTCAGGTGCTCAAGACCATCGCCGCCGGCCTGAGCAACAAGGTCATCGGCCACAAACTGGGGATCACCGAAGGCACCGTCAAGGTTCACGTCAAGAACCTGCTGCACAAGCTCGGGCTGCGTTCGCGGGTCGAGGCGGCCGTGTGGGCCATGGAGCATCTGCGCAGCGCCGGCTGACACGCATGCCTCCTTGGAGGTAGGCCGGCAGAGGCATAGGTCTGGCCGCCCGCGCTCTTTACTATAAGCGTCAGCGGAGGTACGCCATGCTGACCCACCCTTCCATCGTTTTAACGTTGCGCCGTCATCACCTGTTCAGCCAGTTGCCGGAGAAGGTCTTCGAGGAAGTCTGTGCCCTGGCGGTGCTCAGGCGCCTGAGTTGTCACGGCACGCTGATGCATCAGGGCGATCCGGCCAAGCGCTTTTTCCTGCTGATCAGCGGCCAGATCAAGTTGTACCGGCTGACCGGCGAAGGCCAGGAAAACCTGGTGGAGATCATCCAGCCCGGCCAGACCTTCGCCGAAGCCCTGCTGTTCAGCCAGGCCCGGCTGTACCCGGTGACGGCCACGGCACTCAAGGACAGCGTGCTGGTCAGCATCGAGGGCCATCATTACCGCAATGCCCTGGAGGATCAGCCGAAAGTCTGCCTGGCGATCCTCGCGAGCATGAGCGTTCACCTGCACCTGCGCCTGCGCGACATCGACACCCTGACCATCGCCAGCGCGAGCCGGCGGGTGGTCAACTTCCTCCTGCAGGAACGCCATCCCGTGACCGGGCAAATCGTCCTGCAAGTGTCCAAACGGCTGGTGGCGTCGAAGCTGGGGATCCAGCCGGAGACCTTTTCGCGAATTCTGCATCGGCTGGTGGAGTGCGGGTTGATTGCGATGGAGCGGCGCAATATCCGCATCCTCGCCGACGAAGACGCGCTGGTGGCGTTTCAATAGACGAATGGGGCACAGGTCCGCGCAAAGCTATTGGGTCACCACGATCCTGCCGGTCATCTGCGGGTGCAGGACACAGAAATACTCGAACTCGCCGGGCTTATCGAATAACCAGGAAAAACTGTCATTCGTGTCTAATGCCCCGGAGCGAAACACCTTGCGGGTTTCCGCCACCGTATGCGGGATCTGATCGTCATTCACCCACGTCACTTTGGTGCCCACGGACACGTTCAGCACCACCGGCATGAACATGAACTCCTTGATGTTGATCTTCACCTCCTCGGCCCACACCGGCATCGACAACATCAGGCACAACAGCGCCAACAGTCGCGTTTTCATCTGCTCCCCCTCCCCTAGACCAATGTCGAATCAATCAGCGCCAGCGGGTGATCGCCCTGCGTCGCCCGCACATCGGTGATCCCCAGATAATTGCGCAACTGATCGGCCGCCACGGTCATCGGTCCCGGTGACGGTGCCGTGCCCGGCGCCGGTTGCGGATAGGCGGTGCCGCGTGCGGTGTGGAAGGTGATGTTGCCTTCGACCTTCTGGATGACCTGATGAATGTGCCCGTTCAGTACTGTCACCGAGCCGTACTTGCGCAGCATCGCAATGGCCTGGTCTCCATCCTCGGTGCCCCAGCCCCACGGCTGATAAATCGTCCACAGCGGAATGTGGGTGAACACGACAATCGGCGTACTGCTCGATACCGCCCGCAGGTCATCGGCCAGCCAGGCCAGTTGATCGGCGCCCAGACTGGCCTCATGGCCGGCCTGGAAGTTGAAGACATTGACCAGCGCGATGAAATGCACGCCGTGGTCATCGAAGCTGTACCAGCCGTTACCTCGGGTGCCCTTGCCATAACGTTCCAGGTAGAGCTTGCCGCCACCCTCATCGAGGGTGTCGTGCTCGCCCGGCACGTAATGCACGGTGGACGGCAGGCCCTTGAGCAACTGTGCCGCGGTGTCGAATTCTTCGGCCTTGGACAGGTGCGTGATGTCGCCGGTGTGCAGGATCAGCGATGGCCGTTGCGGCAGCGCGACGACCCTGTCGATCGCCACCTGCAGGGTTTTCACCGGTTCAGGGTTGGCTTCCTTGTTGAACCCGATGTGCGAGTCGCTGATCTGCACGAAATGAAAGCTGCTGGCCAATGCCCTGGGGTCGGCGACGTTGCCCGTCTCATCCAGGGCAAAGGCCCTGGGAATCCCGCCGCTCATGGCCCAGATCACCCCGGCCCCGGCCCACGCCGAGCACTTGAGCAGGGTCCGCCGATCAGGGTTGAGCAATTCGTCGGTGCGTTGCGGGCGTTTTGATCGAATGTCCATCGGTAGGTCCTCGCTGGCGAACTACAGTGATGTAGCGACACCAGGTAAACCTTGCGCGACGAGCGTTTATTCCGCGCCGCAAAATAAATTCTTTTCCGGGAATAAAACCGCACGTCTCGCAGTTACAGGAGTGTGACGCTGCGGAAATCACTATGAAGCGATTTGAGGAACTGATTGCGCCCCATCTGGACGCTGCCTACAACCTCGCGCGCTGGCTCACGGGCAATGACAGCGCCGCGCGCGACGTCGTGCAGGAAAGCGCCCTGCGCGCTTTCAGGTTCTTGCAGCGATTCGCCGACGGCAACCCCAGGGCCTGGTTCCTGACCATCGTGCGCAACGAAAGCTACACCTGGCTCAAAGCCTCGGTCGGACACCCTTGGGTGGCCATCGATGACGACATGGCTGATGACCACCCGACGCTGAGCCACAGCCAGACCCCGGAACTGCTGGCGATCCACACGGAAAACGCCGCGTTGCTCCAGCAAGCGCTGGGCGCCCTTCCCCCGGTGTTTCGGGAGGTGATCGTGCTCAAGGAACTCGAAGACATGCCGTACAAGGACATCGCCCTGGTGGTGGATATTCCCATTGGCACCGTGATGTCGAGGCTGGCCCGGGCGCGCACCATGCTCAGGCTCGAACTGATGAAGTTGCACGATCATGAATGAACTCGACTGCACGACTTGCCAGACCCGACTGCACGGTTACCTGGATCAGGAACTTGATCCAGCGATGGCGGCGGATGTCGCGGCGCATCTGAGCGCATGCGCCGAATGCGCACGCCTGCATGCCGAAATGACGTTACTCAAGGGCAGCGTAAAGCGCTTTGCGCCGTATTACCCGGCGCCGGCGTCACTGGCGGCCGGCGTGTTTGCCGATGCGGCGCCCCGGCCACGGGTCTTTGAGCGCTGGCGCGCGGTGTTCGCTCCAGCATTTTGTGCTGCGGCACTGGCCTTGTCGGTGGTGCTTTATGTCGCGACGCCCGGCAGCGAACAACCGTTGATGGACGAGGCGGTCTCCAGTCATGTGCGTTCGTTGATGGGCGAACACCTGAACGATGTGGTGTCCTCCGACCGCCATACCGTGAAACCCTGGTTCACCGGCAAACTCGACTTCTCGCCCCCCGTGCTCGACTACACGGCGCAGGGTTTTCCATTGCTCGGTGGACGGCTGGATTATCTGCAACATCAGACCACCGCAGCCCTGAGTTACGGCCGAGCCAAGCACATCATCAACGTGTTCATCCTGCCCGCCGCACAAAGCGACAAGCCGAAACAGAGCCAGACGATTCGCGGCTTCAATGTGGTGTCCTGGCAGGCCAACCACATGCTTTTCGTGCTGGTTTCCGATGTGGAGAAAAGTGAGCTGGAGGCGTTCAGTCAGTTGCTCATGCACGGCACCTGACACGGGCTATTGAGTTGCCAGCCCCTTGCCCGCGCGCTCCAGATTGCGCCACAGCCACACAGGCAGGACATCGGGGTCGAGGCTGTCGATCAGGTTTTTCAGGGCCAGGCCCAGTTCGGTGTCGCCTTCGATCACCAGGCGGCGGCGGAAGAACAGCGTATCGGGATCTTCCTGGCGACTGGCGAGCAGCACGAACTCGCGCCAGTTGCCGCTGATGGTCACGTGCGCCGTCTCGCGCTCGGCAATCCGCAGGCCCTCGCGGTTGAGGGTCAGGAACCACGACAACCGCAGATCCGGAATCCGCAGGCACAACCAGCGCCCGCGCAGCATTTCAAACTCGCCAGCGCGCAGCGGCTCGGCGAGGCAACGGTTCAGTGCCTGCTGCAGCGCCAGACGCTGCACGGCAAACGGCACGCGCCGCACCAGCGGCAGCAAGCGGTCCGCCCCTTTGAGCAACCATTTCTTTCGATTCAACACAAGCCAGCCTCCTCCACCCGCAGCATCCCGGCCTCGCCGTGCCAGTAGCCATTGCACCCTTCCACATACAGCGGCGGCGTTTCCCCCGAACGCACCCGTTGATAGGCGGCGATGACCTCGGCCATGCCCTGGGCACGCGGGCTCAGGCGCAGCAGATCGGCGCCACAGGCCACCAGTCCCGAGTAATCGGCGAGCAGATTGGTCACCTCGGCAGACATGGTCTGAATCCCGTTGAGGGTGAACAGCGGCTGCCCTTCCTGACTGGTCAGGGCCAGTCCATCGGGGTAGTTGATGCAGCAGAAGCGGCAATCGTCCTTCGGCCGGTTTTCCGCCCGCGCCGTGAAGCAGCGCGCGGAATACGCCAGCGGCAGATGGCCGTAGGCGAAGATTTCCACTTCCGGCACCTTGTGCCCCAGCGCTCGCACCTGCTCGATCACATCGCGGATCAGCGCTGCCGAACACTCCACCGGTGGCACCCAGCGGACCATGCCGCTGTCGAGCAACTGCGCCAGCGCATGGCCGTTGTACAGGTTCAGCGCCGGGCCGCCCACGAACGGCAACTTGCGTTCGGCCAGAAACTGCACCGCGCCCAGGTCATTGGCTTCCACCAGCAACTGGCCGTTGTCGCACAGGCGCTTGAGGCTGGAGAGTTCGGACGCCGCTTCGATCAGGGTCAGGCTGGAAATCACCAGTTGCGCCTGGCTGCATTGCTGCAACTCGCGGCCCAGCCCCAGCCATTGATCGAGGGAAAACGCCCGGCGTTTCGAACACACGGTTTCCCCGAGGTAAATCACATCCAGAGGCAACGCCGACATCTCGGCGTAAAAATTGCCAAGTTGCGCCTTGTCCCAATAAAACAGGACCGGTCCCAGGCTGAGCTTCATGTTCCGTCCCTCATTGCCACGATCGATGATAAGCACCCAGCGTGGTCTGGCTGCCCTCGGACAACCCGGCCAGCACCTGGCGCCATTCCTCCTTGACCCGAAAACTGCCCGGCGCGCCACGGTGGGCGTCCAGCGCCGCGCGCCAGACGCGAGTGACCTGTTCGACATACGCCGGGCTGCGTTGCCGGCCCTCGATCTTCACCGCTTCGACCCCCATGGCCGAAAGCTCCGGAAGCAAGTCCAGGGTGTCGAGGCTGGTGGGTTCTTCGAGGGCATGAAAGCGTTTGCCGTCGACCAGAAAACGGCCCTTGCACAACGTCGGATAACCGGCGGGTTCGTCAGGGGTGTAGCGATCAATCAGCACTTCGCTCAGGCGCGCGCTCAAGCCCTGGGCATCTTCGCTCCAGCGCACAGCCTTGGCCGGCGAACAGACCCCGCACAGGTTCGGCGACTCGCCGGTGATGTAGGAAGACAGATGGCAGCGCCCCTCGGCCATGATGCACAGGCTGCCGAAACCGAAGACTTCGATCGGCACCGGGCTGCTCGCGGCCACCTGGCGCACCTGGGCCAGCGACAACACCCGAGGCAGCACCGCGCGGCGAATGCCGTAGCGCTGCGCATAAAATTCCAGCGCGGCGGCATGAGTCGCCGAGCCTTGCACCGACAGGTGCAGCGCCAGTTGCGGATGACGCTGGCTGGCGTAATTGAGCACGCCCGGATCGGCGGCAATCAACGCATCCACGCCGAAATCGGCGGCGCGATCCACCGCCCGCTGCCAGCGCTCCCAGCCCTTGGGCTGCGGGTAAGTGTTGACCGCAACGTAGAGTTTTCGCAGGTGCTGACGGATGTGGGCGACGGCGGCGTCGAACTGTTTGTCGTCCATGTTCAGCCCGGCGAAATGCCGGGCATTGGTGTCATCGCGAAAACCGACATACACGGCATCGGCGCCTTGGCGCACCGCGGCTTTCAGCGCAGGCAGGTTCCCTGCCGGGCAGACCAGTTGCATGGTTGATCCTCATGAAAAAACGCCGTCCTGAAAGGCGCTGCCAGTCTAGCCAGACCGTCAGCCACAGCCTTGACGGCAATCAAGTGCCGTCACTGCATCAGGTCAGCGAAGGACAGGAACATCACGTTGTCGTGCCTGTGTACTTGCTGCTCACGCTCGACCACCGCCAATCCTTCGGCCCAACAGGCCGCCGTGAGCATCGCCGAGCTTTGCTGCGGGTGCAGTTCCACGCTCAACCGGCCGTCGACGGCGGCTGTCAACTTCGCCCGCAGATACTGGCGCCGCTTGTTGCGCTGCAACCAGTCGAACCCTGCCGGCACGGCCAATGGTTTCGGCAACACGTCGGTCATGCCTTGTGCCCGCAGCAGAAACGGCCGCACCACCACCAACGCGGTAATCAGGGCCGCCGAGGGATTGCCCGGCATGCCGATCCAGGGTTTGCCCAGCACTTCACCAAAGGCCAGTGGCTTGCCGGGCTGAATCGCCAGCCGCCAGAAATCCACGCTGCCCAGTTCCTCGATGGCCTGTTTGAGATGGTCTTCCTCGCCGACCGACACGCCGCCGGAGCTGAGCAGCAGATCGCACTCCGAAGACGCCAGGCTCAGGGCATGGCGGCTGGCCGCCAGCTCATCGGCCATGACCCCGTAGTCGTGGACTTCAACACCCCAGCCGCGCAACAACGCGGCGAGGCAATAGCGATTGCTGTTGTAGATCTGCCCCGGCGCCAACGGATCACCCGGCTCACGCAGCTCATTGCCGCTGCTGAGCAGGCACACGCGCAGCGGTCGGTAGACCTCGACGCGGGCCACGCCGGCACCGGCGAGCAGCCCGAGTTCCTGGGCACGCAGACGCTTGCCAGCCTTGAACAACAGATCACCCCGACGAACTTCTTCGCCTTCCTTGCGTACATGTTCGCCAAGACTCACGGGCGGAAACCAGACGCCCTCGCCCTCCACCCGGCAGCGCTCCTGCGGCACTACCGTGTCAGCGCCTTCGGGTAGCGGCGCGCCGGTAAAAATCTGTACCGCCTGCCCGGCGAGCAACGGCGGCCCTGGCTGATCCCCCGCCGCGATGCGCCCGCCGATCGGCAGGTAACCACCTTCCGGGGACAGGTCCGCGGCGCTCAGTGCATAGCCGTCCATGGCGCTGTTGTCCCAGGCCGGCAGGTTCACCGGGGAATGAATGTCCGCCGCCAACACGCAGCCCATGGCCTGATCCAGTGGAATCACCTGCGCCGCTGGCGGCGGCGGTGCCTGATCGAGCAAGCGGCCGATGGCCTCGTCCACGGGCATCAGGTTGCCCAGGTCGCACACCCGGCCGGTCATGACCGGGTCCCGCAGGCATCGATGATTCGTTGCGCCAGGGGTTTGAGATGCGGGGCAAAGTTGCACGGGCCGGTGCGGCTGTCCAACTGCTCGACGAGGATCCTGTTCCAGGCCGTGCGGCAGGCGCCCGGCGAACCGGGTACGCAGCACACCAGCACGCCGTTGCTCATCCCGGCCAGTGCCCGGGATTGCAGGCTGGACATGCCGATTTCCTCCAGCGACACCTGGCGGAACAACTCGCCGAAGCCTTCGACATGCTTGTCGAGCAACGGAATGACCGCTTGCGGCGTGTTGTCCCGCGCGGTGAAACCGGTGCCGCCGGTCATCAGCACCACTTGTACCGTCGGGTCGGCGATCCAGCGCGAGACGCTGGCGCGGATCTGGTAGATGTCGTCCTTGACCAGATCGCGGTCGATCAACACATGCCCGGCGGTCTGCAGCAGATCCGCCAGGGTCTGTCCCGAGGTGTCGGTGTCAAAGGTCCGCGTATCACTGATGGTCAGTACGGCAATGTTCAGGGGTTCAAACGTGCGTTGCGCCAGATGGGCCATATTCAAGCCTCCCGTAGCTGAGGGTATGCCCAAGCCTGAACCGGATTGACGACCCGGCCTATTCCTCCATGGAGGTATCTCCACCGGGTCAATGACGGCTCAAGGCGCCAGTCGGGTACGACACCAGAGACCGTTTTGCCGGCGGTAATCGAGGCGATCGTGCAAGCGGTCGCTACGGCCCTGCCAGAATTCCACACGCTCGGGATGCAGGCTGTAGCCGCCCCAATGTTCAGGGCGCACAACGTTCTGTTCGGCGAAATGTTCGGTGGCATCGGCCAGCCGCCACTCCAGTTCTTCACGGTTGGTCAGCGGACGACTTTGCGGTGACGCCCAGGCACCCAGTCGGCTGACGCGCGAGCGGGAATCGAAGTAGGCATCCGACAGGTGCGCATCGAGCTTCGATACCTGCCCTTCGATCCGCACCTGGCGCTCCAGTCCCGGCCAGAAAAACGTCATGGCCGCGTGAGGGTTGGCCGCCAGTTGCTGGCCCTTGTCGCTCTGGTAATTGCCGAAAAACGTGAAGCCGTCATCGCTCAAGCCCTTGAGCAACAGCACCCGGCAATGAGGCCGGCCGTCGCTGTCGACGGTCGCGAGCAGCATGCTGTTGGCCTCGACCGGCGCGCGCTCGGTTTCGCGGGCCTGTTGCAGCCAGTGACGGAACAGCGCCAGCGGATCGTCCGGCGCCTGAGTCTCTTGTAGGCCATCGAGGGTGTAGTTGCGGCGCATCTCAGCCAGGGAAAGCGGCATGACGGTGATCTCCTGTGGGTTTCAGCCAGTGTGCGAGGCCCCGCGCTCTGCCACCTTGATCGCCATCAACCCGCATCGCTTACTTGAGACGCAGACGCCGGGCCAGCTTGTGCAGGTTGCTCGGGTCGACCTGCAACAGCCGTGCGGCGCTGGCCCAGTTCTCCCCGCAAAGGCTCAGGGCCTGGACAATCCGTTGCCGCTGGCAATCGTCGACCGCGCTGCTCAGGGCCTGGAACGGTACGTCGGACGCTGCCTCCTGCGGTCGCTCGACGATCACCCCTTGCGTGCTGTCCAGATCCAGCACCTGCGGCTCCAGGGTGATGATCGACGCCCGATTCACGCCGCGACTCAGCGCCTTCAACGCAGCACGACTGATGACATGCTCCAGCTCACGCACATTGCCCGGCCAGGCATACGCCAACAGCGCCCGCTCAGCCGCCGGCGACAGACGCAAGCCACGCAGCCCGAGCCGCGCCCGATTCAGCTCAAGGAAATGCCCGGCCAGCAGCAATACGTCGTTGCCACGCTCACGCAGGGCCGGGATCGGCACCGGGTACACCGAGAGCCGGTGATACAGATCGGCGCGAAACAGGCCGTCGCGGATACTGTCCGGCAAGTGCCGGTTGGTGGCGGCGATGATCCGCACGTCGACGTGCAGCGGCTTGTCGGCACCCAGGCGCTGGATCTCACCGTTCTGCAAGGTGCGCAGCAGCTTCGCCTGCACGCTCAAGGGCAACTCGCCGACCTCATCGAGAAACAGCGTGCCGCCATTGGCCGCGTCAAAGCGCCCGGCGCGGTCACTGGTGGCGCCGGAAAACGCACCTTTGACATGCCCGAACAACTCGCTTTCCGCCAGCGACTCCGGCAACGCGGCGCAGTTGACCTGAATCAGCGGCTTGTGGCTGCGCCGCGACAGACGATGCAGACGCCGGGCGAACAGTTCCTTGCCGACGCCTGTCTCGCCGAGCAGCAACACCGGCAGGTCAGCGTCGGCCAGCACGTCCAGTTCGTTGAGCAAATGCTCCAGCACCTCACTCTGGCCGAGGATCTCGCCGTCCTCGAGCGGCCTGCGCAAATCCTGCGGATCGCTGCGCGACAGGCGCAGGCTGCGGTTTTCCTGCTCCAGACGGGTGACCCGCACAGCGGCTTCGATCTGCAAGGTGCAGCGCTTGAGTTCCTCCCGCGCGCGGCTGTCGAAGGTGCCGGCGCGCAGCGCATCGAGCGTGATCGCGCCCCAGACCCGCCCTTCCACGTACAGGCTCACGCCCATGCAGTCATGCACCGGCAGCGAGTCGCCGACGTGGTTGTCGAGCAAGCCGTCGTAAGGGTCCGGCAAACGGCTGTCGGGCTCGAACCAGGTCGGCTCCCGCGAGGCCATGATCGCCGCCAGACGCGGATGCTGCGCGATGACAAACCGGCGTCCCAGGGCTTCATGCACCAGGCCCACCGTCGCCACCGGTCTGAGGCTGTCTTCATCCAGACGCAGCAAACCCACGGCGCCGCTGTTGAAGTATTCGCGCAAGGTCTGAACCAGTCGTTGCAACCGCACGGCATTGGGCAACTCGACAATCAGGTCGGCCGCCAGGCTTTCACGCAACATGGTAGTTATCACCCTCCAGGGTTGAATTCACCCCGACATTTCAGGGTGGTTGTGACCACAAGCGACCAACAGTCCTTGTTTATCAGGCCCCGGGCGCTGGCATGGCGGATGCAATGAGCCAGGGGAACCGTTGTCATCCCAACAAGGAACCCCCGATGAGCCAGAACCTGCTGGAACAAAGCCTTGGCCAATTGGCCTGCGACATTCCCGGTGCCACCCGGATCTTTCACTCGTTCAAACTGGACTTCTGCTGTGGCGGGCACAAAAGCCTGCGCGACGCCGCCCTCGGCAAGGAGCTCGATCCGGTGCAGATCGCCGAGGCCCTGCACAGCCTGCAAGACAGTGGCGAAACCCAACCCGACTGGCGCAACGAACCGGCGCAACAATTGATCGCCCACCTGCTGACCCGCTACCACGCCCGTCACCGCGAGCAACTGCCGGAGCTGATCCGTCTGGCCCGGCGTGTCGAGCATGTCCACGGCGCGCGCAGCAGTTGCCCCAACGGCCTCGCCGATTTGCTGACCGACCTGCAACAGGAACTCGAAGGCCACATGCTCAAGGAAGAGCAAGTGCTGTTCCCGCTGCTGCAACACGGCGTCGGCCCACAGGCGGCGCCGCCGATCCAGGTGTTGCGTTTCGAGCACGATCAACACGGCGAAGCCCTGGAAAAACTGCTCGCTCTGACCAACCACATCACCCCGCCGGCCGACGCCTGTAATACCTGGCGCGCCCTGTATCGCGGGCTGCTGGAATTTCGCGACGACCTGATGCAGCACATCCATCTGGAGAACAACGTGCTGTTCATCAACGCCCTCAAACCCCGGCACTGATCGACGATCCGCCCGACAAAACCCGCCTCAGTGCGGGTTTTGTCGGTCAGTGCGTGTTCGCTTTCAAAACGACCAATAGAACATGGCCTTGGCGAGGATCACGATCAACAGCATGTGCCCGAGGATGCTGCGGCGAATCCAGCTCGCGCGGCGCTCGCTCAGACGACCGTGGGTCAGCCAATAGGCCAGTAACAGATAGTGGCCGATGATGCTCAGGGCCAGCAGGATCTTCAGACTCAGCAAGGTGCCGAAACTGCTGGCGAGCGGCTGACTCAAGGCGCCCCGATGCTGCCACGCCAGGCCGATGCCGGCGCCATAGAGCAACACCACCACGCCATGCAGCACCTTGCGCGAACGCCCGGCAATCGCCTGATCCGCACCCGATTGCGCGGTGTCCGGCAACTGCTGGCGGGCGCGATGCCAGATCACCACTTCGAAAAACAGCGTGCCGATAAAGGCGATGGCCGCCAGCAGATGGGTCACCAACAGAACGAGATACATCAACGATTACCTCCATGGACTCAGCCCGGATGACCATCCACCCGTGCCCGCAGCAGCATCGGGCCGTAGCGCCAGGCGTATAACCCGAAACCCAGCGCCCAGCACACACCGGCCAGCCACAACGCCGGCAACGGGAACAGCAGAATCAATCCGACGCGACTGAGACAGGCCAGATTGAGCAGAATGAACGCCAGGGTCATTCCCGCTGGCGGCTCCAGTGTCCGGCCGGTATGCCCGAGGCTGACCCGCGCGATCATCGCCAACACCAGGCCGCCCATGGCGCCGATAGTCAGGCAATGCACCGCCAGGCTCGGGTTGATCGACACACCGAAATGCCACAACGCCATGCCCAGGCACGCCAGCGCCAGCCAGCCGTAGGCCAGGTGCAGCGACCACAACAGCGGCACGCGCCACATGGCCCGGTCATGCCAGCGCAACAAGCGCACCAGATGCCCCGCGCCCAGCACCGTGAACAGCAGACCCACCCCGACATTCGGACTGAGCGCAGGCCCGATGGCGTACAACAGCGCCACCAGCGGCGAGCCGATCAACAGCAGCCAGTCCAGCCACGCCCATGGCGCGACGGCCTCTTTGCGCCCGAGGCCGCGCTGGGTAAAGAACGGAATCACCCGTCCACCGATCAGCCCCATCATCGCCGCCACCAGCCAGATACCACTCAACACACCCTGACGCTGCCAGCCTTCATGCCCTTCGAGCAGACCGTACAACGACAAACCGTCGGCGGCGGCCAGCAACAGCAGGACCACCACAATCGGGTAGTTACGCTTCTGCCGCACCTTCCACAGGGTAAAACCCATCAACCCCGCCACCGCCAGCGGGAACGCCAGTTCAAGTACCGCGAGCACCGGCCACGGCGCGTTGACCAGCCACGCCACCCGCGCCAACAACCACACCAGCGCCAGCGCGGCCAACGGTTTGCCACTGAGGCCGGGGCGACTGGTCCAGGTCTGCACAGCAGTCAGCAAAAAACCGGCGATGATCGCCAGACCGAAGCCGAACAGCAGTTCATGTCGATGCCAGCCCAGCCAGCCACCGGCCGGTTGCCAGTTGACCACCGCGCCGCTGAATGCCGTCAGCCACAGCGGGATCGCCACCACCGCCAACAGGCAGCCGACGAGGAAAAACGGCCGAAACGCCAGCCGCAACAGCGGCGGGATCGCCAACGCCTTACTGCGCTCAAGCACTTGCATGAAGCCACTCCTCTGCATTTGCGGGTTCGATCATCCGGTATCGGTGACCGAACGCCTTTGTCACAGATCAAGAGTGCAAGGGCCGTGCCTCCACGGCACGACCCGACGGCGCGTGGCTTGTGTGGAAAAGGCGTCGGGCTTATCAGGGTCAAAATGACCCTTTGTGGTCACTTTGACCCTTTATGGCGTGGTCATTTTAACCACGCAGATTGATGAAATCCGCGTAGACAAGGCCTTTGAGGCATGGCCCGCGTCTTGCTGAGCAGGCTCAGTCCTTGCCCCTTTTCGATTAGCGGAGTCGTCATGAAAAAAGTCATCCAGCCGTTGGCCTGGTTCGTGGTGTTGAGTTCGGTCGTGGCCGTGGCCAGCAGCCTCTCCCTGGGCCTGGTCTGACGGGTTCCTGATCAATTTTTTAAGGATGAATGTCCATGGTGCTGCATCGTGTCCACCACCAGATTCTGCGCAGTCATCATTTGTTCGAGCCACTGAACGACGAACAGATGGATGAACTGATGAGTACCAGCCACTTGTTGAGCATCGACAAGGGCGAACCGTTGTTCCGTCAGGGTGAGCCGGCGGATGCGTTCTATTTCGTCATCGCCGGGGCGGTGAAGATCTACCGGCTGACGCCCGACGGGCAGGAGAAAGTGTTCGAAGTCATCGGCGACCGGCAGACCTTCGCCGAAGCGATGATGCTGATGGACACCCCCAATTACGTGGCCTCGGCGGAAGCGGTCTGCCCGACGCAGCTCTATCGGCTGTCCAACCACACCTACATGCGCCTGCTGCAAAACAACAGCCGCCTGACCTTTGCCTTGCTCGCCAAGCTCAGTGTTCGTCTGCACCAGCGGGTCAACGAAATCGAAACCCTGTCGCTGAAAAACGCCACCCACCGCGTGGTGCGTTATCTGCTGACGCAACTGGTGCGCCAGCAAACCGTGGACAGCCAGTTCGAATTGCCCATGGCCAAACAACTGATTGCCGGGCACTTGTCGATCCAGCCAGAAACCTTCTCGCGGATCATCCGCCGCCTGATCGATGAAAACATCATCACCCAGGACGGCCGGCAGATCGCGATTCTCGATCGGCTGCGCCTGGAACAGTTCGAGTGAATGCCATGCCTATCTGCCTGTATTGCCAACATGCCAACCCGGATGACGAAACCGAATGCAGTCAATGCGGCATGCCCCTGCCCACGCTCGCTGCACGCGCCGGGGAACGGCGCCAGCGACGGTTCATGTGGTTCTGCCTGGGATTGACGCTGTTTTGCGTGGTCATGTTTTTCTGGCTGCCACGCGGCATCGTTTGATGCCACGTGGTGGGTGCCCGGCCTCAAGCCTGGGTCAACTGCCGGTATAGCTGCGGCAAGCGCAGCGGCAGTTGTTCGGGCTGGCGGATCAGGGTGTAGCCGTTGGCGCCGAACATGTATGGCAGATAAGCCCCGGCCTCGCGATCGATGGTGATGCAGAACGGCGTCAGGCCTTGCCGCCGTGCTTCGCGCACCGCTTCGCGGGTGTCTTCGACGCCGTAGCGCCCCTCGTACACATCCAGATCATTCGGTTTGCCATCGGTCAGCAGCAACAGCAATTTGCTGCGCCGTTTGCTCTGCCCGAGCAGTTGCGTGGCCTGGCGGATCGCGGCGCCCATGCGCGTGTAATAGCCGGGTTTGAGCCCCTGAATGCGGCCGCGTGTCTCATCGCCATAGCGCTGGGTGAACGCCTTGAGTTCCTGCATCCGCACCTGCTGGCGGCGCAACGACGAAAACCCGTAGAGGGCGAAATCATCCCCCAGCCCCGACAGGGTTTCGCCGAACAGCAGCAGGCTGTCGCGGATGACGTCGATCACCCGATGCTCATCGTTCAGGTGAGCATCGGTGGACATCGACACATCCGCCAGCAGCAGACACGCCAGGTCGCGGCGAGTCTGCCGCCGCTCCATGAACAGGCCTCGTTCGGCGCATTGCCCCTGTTCGCGTTCAACGTGAAAATCCAGCCAGGCCGACAGGTCCAGTTCCGAACCCTGGGGCTGCTGACGCAACCACTGCCGGTCATTGCGCAGATGCTCGAACTGACGCCGCAAACGCAGCGCGGAGGCCTTGAGTCGCACCGGCAGCGCCTGCGCCGCGCAGTCCCGCGGCAACATCATTTGCAGATTGACGAAACCGGCCTGCATTTGCTGTTTGCGGTAATCCCACTCCGGCAACTTGATCCCCTCGCCCAGCGGCACGTCATCGACATCCACCGGCGGCAGATCCAGATGCAATTTGAGACCGCCACCCTTGCGCAACCGGGTACGCGACAGGGTCAATTCGTCGAGATCGTCGGCCACTCGGGCGGCGTCCGGGTCTTCGCTGTCGTCCGACCAGCGATCCAGATCGACGTGTTCTGTCCAACTGAACAGATTCTCCAGACGCACCACCAACAGTCCGCCCTCGCGGGTGCTGTCATCGATACGCCGGGCACGCTTGCGCCCGGCCTTTTGCTCACCGGACGGCGTGGTCAGCGACTCTTCGGATTCATCGCCCAGATCCGCCGCCTGCGGACTGGCGAGGTTCTGCGGCGGGTACAACCACAGCGGCAACGGCCACGCCGCGCGCTCGCTACGGGGGAAATGCTCGACGCTGCCGGGTTCGCGCAGCGCCTGACACAACGCCCGCTCCAGCGCCGCTTCGCTGCGGCTCAACGCAGCCGGATCGGGGCGCAACGCCAGATGCGCCGCCACCAGCCGCTCATACCGGGCGCGCAACGCCGGATAGCGCTGCAGCAGTTGTTGCGTCCAGCGCTGATTGTCCCGTCCCCAGTGACGCATGCGCCCGGCCTGCGCCGCCAGCAGCGCGAGCCAGCGATAGAGTTCTTCATTCAGCGCAACCTCGGGAAACACCGCCAGGCTCGACGGCAGCCGCAGACTGGCCGCGTCACACCACGCCAACGGCACTTGCTTGCAGGTCCCGGCGATCTGTTGCAACACATTGCGCCGTAACAGCAAATCGCGGTCGCTGGCGGCTTCGACGCCGATGCCACTGGCGCCGCCCATGGCGCGGAACAGCAGCCCCAGCGAACGTTGCTGACGGGTCAGTTCGACCCGCGCCTCGGGGAAATCCGGACTGGCGCGGCGGGTGATGAAACGGTGCCAGGCACTGCCTACCCACTCTTCCAGTTCCACGGTGAAAGCCATGCAATCCACCCCTTTTTCAAAACAAAAAACGGCCCGCTGTCTCAGCCGGGCCGACCTTTTTCTAACCGTGACGCAGACTCACGAAGGCACCACCGGCGCCGGTGCGCGCAAAGCCGCGCGACCACGCTGACGGAAACTGAGCAAGTAGCAGAGCAGTCCGGCGAAGAAGCCCAGGCCGGCTCCCAGCCGCGCCCAGAACAGCACTTGCAGATGCTCGACCGTGCCCATGAACGGCAGTGGCTCGACCTGCCAGCGTTGCAGATAGACCTGCACCGCACCGGCGGCGGTGAGGAACAGCGTGATCGCCACCATCGACAGGGTCATCAGCCAGAAGCCCCAGATTTCCAGGCTCTGCGAGCGTTCGTCACCGGCCTCGCCCAGACCACGCAGACGCGGCATGGCGTAACTGATCAGTGTCATGACGATCATTGCGTAGGCGCCGTAGAACGCCAGGTGACCGTGGGCCGCCGTCAGTTGCGTGCCATGGGTGTAGAAGTTGACCGGAGCCAGCGTATGCAGGAACCCCCAGACGCCCGCACCGAAGAACGCGGTGACCGTGGTGCCCTTGGCCCACAGCGTGGCGGCACGGTTCGGGTGCTGGCGGCGACGCTTCTTCACCATGCTGAAGGCGAACATCACCATTGCCAGGAACGGCAGCGGCTCCATCGCCGAGAAGATCGAGCCGACCCACAGCCAGACCTCCGGCGCACCGATCCAGAAGAAGTGGTGACCGGTGCCGATGATCCCGGTAATCAGCGCCATGGCGATGATCACGTACAGCCACTTCTCCACCACTTCGCGGTCAACCCCGGTGATCTTGATCAGGACGAAGGCCAGCATCGAACCCATGATGAGTTCCCACACGCCTTCCACCCACAGATGCACCACCCACCACCAGTAGAACTTGTCGCGGGCCAGGTTGCCGGGGTTGTAGAAGGAGAACAGGAAGAACACCGCGAGGCCGATCAACCCGGTCATCATCACCATGCTGACCGTGGTCTTGCGCCCTTTGAGCAGGGTCATGCCGATGTTGTAGAGAAAACCCAGGCACACCACCACGATGCCCATCTTGGTGATGGTCGGCTGCTCGAGGAACTCCCGGCCCATGGTCGGCAGCAACTCGTTATGGGTCAGCCGGGCCAGGCCGGCGTAAGGCACCAGCAGATAGCCGAGGATCGTCAGCACCCCGGCGGCGGCGAACACCCAGAACAGCACAATCGCCAGTTTCGGGCTGTGCAGCTCACGGTCGGCCTCTTCCGGAACCAGGTAGTAGGCGGCGCCCATGAAGCCGAACAGCAGCCAGACAATCAACAGGTTGGTGTGCACCATCCGCGCCACGTTGAACGGGATGACCGGGAACAGGAAGTCGCCGATCACGTATTGCAGGCCCATGATCAAACCGAACAGCACCTGGCCGAGAAACAGCATCAGGGCAAACACGAAGTACGGTTTGGCGACGGCTTGCGAGGCGAATTTCAGATGTGGATTAGCCATGCTCATCTCTCAGCCCTCCTTGTTTGGCGGCCAGCCATTGGTGTTGATTTTCGAGCTCCACTTGAGGAATTCGGCGATGTCGTCGACCTCCTGCTCGCTCAAGTTGAACTGCGGCATCGCGCGCCGCCCCGGGACGCCCAGCGGCTGCATCTTCATCCAGGCATGCAGGAACGGCTTGAAGCCCTCCTCGCCGCCGCGCCGCTGCACCACGTTGCCCAGCTCAGGCGCAAAGTAAGCGCCCTCGCCCAGCAGCGTGTGGCAGCCGATGCAATTGTTCTGCTCCCAGACGCTCTTGCCGCGAATCACTGCATCGGTGAGTTGCGCTTCGTTGCTGCGTTGGGGAAAGGTCTGTTCGGTGTGATAGGTCAAAGCCAGGAATATCAGGAAGAAAAAGATGCTTCCCCCGAAGTAGATGTTCCTGGCCATGCCTTTGGTGAAGGTCTCTGACATCGTCGCTTCCTCTTGGCTTGGCCCGTCCATGATAGGAAGCGCGGGGGCGAAATCCGCTTGATGGCAATCAAGAAAGTCAGATGGTTTTACTCAGGTTTTCCTAGCGCGAAAGCACCAGCGTAAACCCCACCAGCAGCGCCAGCACCAACGCCCAGCTCAGCATCAATCGACGCCACAGACGTGGCGCCCGGTGCAGCTCCATGAAGCCGTCGGCGATCAGCCAGACCTTGCCGACCGCCACCAGCAAAATCGCTATCGACAGCGACGCACCGGCATGCGCCAGCAACACCGTGCAGACGCTCAGCGTCACCAGTGCGGCCCAGCAAAGAATCAGCAATCTGGAAGCCGGCATGAAGCCTCCCGTCAATCGAGCACGTAGACCAGCGGAAACAGGACCACCCAGACCAGATCGACCATGTGCCAATACAGCACGCCGGACTCCAGACCACTGCGCTTGTCCGCGTCGAACCCGCCACGACGACAGCGCTCGGCCAGCCATCCAAGGATGACCATGCCCAGCAGGACGTGGAGAAAATGAAACCCGGTGAGGATCCAGTAGAGGGTGAAAAACGTGTTGTGCTCAAGGCCCAGCCCGGCCGCCAGCAAGTGGCTGTACTCGCTGAGTTTCAACACCACGTAGACACTGGCCGCGAGCAACGCCCCCAGCAACAGCGCCGCGCCGCGACGGGGCCGTGAGTGCCTGACCTGCTCCAGGGCCAGCGCGGCGAACAGGCCGGCGGTGAGCAAACCGAGGGTCATCGCCAGGCCGGTGGAGGTGTCCAGCAACAAGCGACTGTCGCTGAACATCTGCGGTTTGATCGCCTGGGTCACGGCGAACGCCAGAATCAACAGGGCGAACACCGACAGCTCGGCAAGCATGAAAAACCACATCGCCAGATCGCCCGGCAAGTGGCCGGGCGCAGCCGCTGCGGACTCAACCGAAGTGGACATCGACCACGTCCATCAGCGCCGCAACGGTCTGCGGATCGTCGCTCAATGGTTCGGCCAGGCAGGCCATGCAGGCCTCACGCGGGGTCATGCCGGAGCGGATCATCCGCGCGGTGAAAATCAGCAACCGGGTCGAAGCGACCTCTTCCAGATCGTGTTGATCGAGCCGCCGCAACGCCTGCCCGAGCGCAACCACTTGCATCGCCAGCGCCGTGTCCACCTGCGCCTCTCGGGCGACGATGCGCGTCTCTTCGTCTTGCGGCGGATAGTCGAAACGCATCGCCACGAAGCGCTGGCGGGTGCTGGGTTTCATGCCCTTGAGCAGGTTCTGGTAACCGGGGTTGTACGACACCACCAGCATGAAACCCGGCGGTGCCTTGAGCACTTCGCCGGTGCGTTCGAGGAACAGCTCGCGGCGATCATCGGCCAGCGGATGCAGCACCACCACGGTGTCCTGGCGCGCTTCGACCACTTCGTCGAGGTAGCAGATCCCGCCCTCGCGCACCGCACGGGTCAGCGGACCGTCCTGCCACCAGGTGCCCTGCGCACCGATCAGATGCCGGCCGATCAGGTCGGCCGCGCTCAAATCGTCGTGGCAGGCCACGGTGTACAGCGGCAGTTTCAGACGATGAGCCATGTGCTGGACAAAACGGGTCTTGCCACACCCGGTCGGCCCCTTGATCAGCACCGGCATGCCATGGCGCCAGGCCTGCTCGAACAGCGCCTGCTCGTTGGCCTGGGGTTGGTAGAAGGGTTCGTTCACAAGCTCCATGGGACACCTGATTCGGCAGCGGGATTGAAAATCACGCTACTGACCCCTGCGACAAACTGGCAAGTGGCACGGCCGGCAAACTTGATCGCCGTCAAGCCGCCATCGACCTTCCCGGGCATAGCCTTGCAACGCACTAAGAACCTGCGTCCCGTGCTGCCGCGTGGCACGTCGCAAAGGTCTTGCCTGAGGAGAAATGGAATGCTGATCAGCAACAGAAAAACGTTTGCCCTGACTGTCGCCACACTCTGTTCGACGCTGGTGATGAGCCACGCCACCGGGGCCGAGGAACCTGCCCCGGCGACGGCCGGCCCGGCGCTGATGAAAACCGTCGGCGCCCCCGACATGAGCCAGGCCGAGTTCGACTCGTCCAAGGAAATCTACTTCCAGCGTTGCGCCGGTTGCCACGGTGTTCTGCGCAAGGGCGCGACCGGCAAGCCGCTGACGCCGGACATCACCCAGTCGCGCGGCCAGGCCTATCTGGAAGCCCTGATTACCTACGGCTCACCGGCAGGCATGCCGAACTGGGGAACGTCCAATGCGCTGACCAAAGAACAGATCACGGCCATGGCCAAGTTCATTCAGCACACGCCGCCGACACCGCCGGAATGGGGCATGGCCGAAACCCTGAAGACCTGGAAAGTGCTGGTCAAACCCGAAGACCGGCCGAAAAAGCAGCTAAGCAAACTCAACCTGCCCAAGCTGTTCTCGGTGACCCTGCGGGACGACGGCAAGATTGCCCTGATCGACGGCGACAGCAAGAAAATCGTCAAGCTGATCGAAACCGGTTACGCGGTGCACATCTCGCGGATTTCCGCCTCGGGTCGCTACCTGCTGGTGATCGGCCGTGATGCGCGGATCGACATGATCGACCTCTGGCCGGTGGAGCCAACCAAAGTCGCCGAGGTCAAGGTCGGCATCGAGGCGCGCTCGGTGGAAACCTCCAAGTTCAAGGGCTACGAGGACAAATACACCATCGCCGGCTCCTACTGGCCGCCGCAGTTCACCCTCATGGACGGCGAAACCCTGGAACCGAAGCAGATCGTCTCGACCCGTGGCATGACCGTCGACAAGCAGGAATACCACCCCGAACCGCGCGTCGCGGCAATCATCGCCTCCCACGAATGGCCGGAGTTCATCGTCAACGTCAAGGAAACCGGCAAGGTCATGCTGGTCAATTATCAGGACATCAAGAACCTCAGCATCACCTACATCGACGCCGCGCCGTTCCTGCATGACGGCGGCTGGGACAGCACCCACCGCTACTTCATGACGGCCGCCAACAACTCCAACAAGGTCGCCGTGATCGACTCCAGGGACCGCAAGCTGACCGCACTGGTGGACGTCGGCAAAACCCCGCACCCGGGGCGCGGCGCCAACTTCGAGCACCCGACCTACGGCCCGGTGTGGGCCACCAGTCACCTCGGCGATGACGGCATCTCGCTGATCGGCACCGACCCGCTCAAACACCCGCAATACGCCTGGAAACAGGTCGCCTCGATCAAGGGCCAGGGCGGTGGCTCGCTGTTCATCAAGACCCACCCCGACTCCCGTCACCTGTACGTCGATACCACCCTCAACCCGGATGCAAAACTCAGTCAGTCGGTGGCGGTGTTCGACATCGACAAGCTCGACGCCGGCTACACCGTGCTGCCGATTGCCGAATACGCGGGGATCAAAAAAGGCGCGATGCGCGTGGTGCAACCGGAATACAACAAGGCCGGCGACGAGGTCTGGTTCTCGGTGTGGAGCGGTCAGGAAGACGAGTCGGCACTGGTGGTGATCGACGACAAAACCCTGAAGCTCAAGACCGTGATCAAGGACCCGCGCCTGATTACCCCGACCGGCAAATTCAACGTCTACAACACCCAACACGACATCTATTGAGCTTCATCAATACAAGGACGCGTCATGAAAAATACTCTGTTTTCACTGTTCGCCCTGGGCGCTGCACTGAGCGTGCTGCCGGCCATGGCCCAGGACGGGCTGGAGCTGTTCAAGAGCAAACCCTGCGCCGCCTGCCATGCCATCGACGCCAAACTGGTCGGTCCGGCACTCAAGGAAGTGGCGGCGAAAAATGCCGGTGTCGCCGGCGCGGCGGACACCCTGGCCGGGCATATCAAGAACGGTACGCAAGGCAATTGGGGACCGATCCCGATGCCGGCCAACCCGGTGACGGATGACGAAGCGAAGACGCTTGCGACCTGGGTCCTGAGCCTCAAATAGCCAACTGGAGGGCGCCATGACGATCCATCGACACGCTGTCGTTCTGGCGGCCCTCCTCCTTTTTTGCGCAACCTCGGTGGCCGCGCCGGACGCCACGCGTCAGGCGCAACTCGAACACCTGCTGGCCCAGGACTGCGGCGCCTGCCACGGCCTGCACATGACCGGCGGGCTCGGTCCCGAACTGACCCGCGCGGCGCTGGCCGGCAAGTCCCGGGACAGCCTGATCGCCACCGTCACCTTCGGCCGTCCCGGCACCGCAATGCCGCCCTGGGCACCCCTGCTCGCCCCGGATGACATCCGCTGGCTGGTCGACCTTCTTCTCAAGGGATACCCCGCCTCATGATCCGATCCATTCTGCTGACTGCGGCGACCGGCCTGTTGCTGTCCGCCTGCGCCCAGCCGCCCTTGCGCGGCACCGGTGACCTCGGCGTGGTGATCGAACGCGCCAGCGGCAGCGTGCAAATCATCGAAAGCGACACCCATACCGCACTGGCCCGCCTCGAAGGCCTGGGGGATCTGTCCCATGCCTCAGTGGTGTATTCCCGCGACCAGCGTTACGCCTACGTGTTCGGCCGCGACGGTGGGCTGAGCAAGATCGACCTGCTGAGCCAACGCATCGACCGGCGGGTGATCCAGGGCGGCAACAGCATCGGCGGCGCCATCAGCCAGGACGGCAAACTGATCGCCGTGTCCAACTACGTGCCCGGCGGGGTCAAGGTGTTCGATGCCCGGACCCTGCGACAAGTGGCGGATATTCCGGCCACGCCGCTGGCCGATGGCAGCAAGCGCTCGCGGGTCGTCGGCCTGGTGGACGCGCCCGGCCAGCGCTTCGTGTTCAGCCTGTTCGATACCGGCGAGATCTGGAGCGCCGACTTCAGCCAGGCCGCGTCGCCGAAAATCACTCGTTTCAACAATATCGGCCAGCAGCCCTACGACGCACTGATTACCCCCGACGGTCGCTATTACATGGCCGGGTTGTTCGGTGAAGACGGCATGGCACAACTTGACCTCTGGCATCCCGAGCGCGGGGTGAAACGCGTGCTGGGCGATTACGGACGCGGTCAGGAAAAATTGCCGGTCTACAAGATGCCGCACCTGGAAGGTTGGGCGGTGGCCGACAACCAGGCCTTCGTGCCAGCGGTCGGTCGCCATCAGGTGCTGGTGATGGATGCGCGCACCTGGCGGCAGACCGCTGCAATCGCGGTGGCCGGGCAACCGGTGTTCGTCACCTCACGGCCGGACGGTCGGCAGGTATGGGTCAATTTCGCCTACCCGGACAATGATCGGGTGCAGGTGATCGACACAGAAACCCATGCCGTGGTCGCCGATCTGCGACCGGGACCGGCGGTGCTGCACATGGAGTTCACCGCCCGTGGCGATCAGTTGTGGCTGTCGCTGCGCGATGGCGATCAGGTGCAGGTCTGGGACCCGTACAGCCTGAAGCCGGTCAGCACCCTTCCCGCTGCCGCGCCGAGCGGTATTTTCTTCAGCAGTCGCGCGCAGAAAACGGGTTATTGAAATGGACCTCGACCTGCTCAGCCGGCAACTGATCGACCGCTTCCAGCACGGCATGCCGCTGTGCGCCGAACCTTATCTGGAGATGGCCCGGGTCCTGGATTGCAGCGAGGCGCAGGTGCTGGCCTGCCTGCAACGCCTGGAACTGGCCGGCGCCCTGTCGCGGGTCGGCCCGGTGTTCGAACACAGCCGCGCCGGGGCCAGCACCCTCGCCGCCCTCGCCGTGCCCGCCGAGCGTCTGCATCAGGTGGCCGAACGCGTCAGCCAATACCCCGAGGTCAATCACAACTACGGGCGCGAGCATCACTACAACCTGTGGTTTGTACTGACCGGGCCTGATCGCCGACACATCGAGCGCGTCCTTGAGGAACTGGAGCGCGACACCGGTCTTGCGCCGCTGGACCTGCCGATGTTGACCGCCTACCGCATCGACCTCGGTTTCGCCTTGGGAGAAAACCCATGACAGCCGCGCAGGCGCTGGCCCTGCGTCGCCTTCTGGAGCAAGGATTGCCGCGCGTTTCGCGGCCCTATCAGGCGCTCGCCGAGCAGATCGGTTCGGACGAAACCCAAGTGCTCGGGCAAATGCGCCAGTGGCATGCACAGGGCCTGTTCCGCCGGATCGGCCTGGTGCTCAACCACCGCGCCTTGGGCTTCACCGCCAACGCCATGCTGGTGCTGGATGTGCCGGACGCGCTGATCGATGAAGTCGGTCAGCGTCTGGGCCGCGCGCCCGGCATCAGCCTTTGTTATCAACGCCCGCGGCGCTTGCCGCAGTGGCGTTACAACCTGTTCTGCATGGTGCATGGCCGGCAACGTGAGCGGGTCGAAGCGCAGATTCGGCAAATGCTGGAAACCCATCTGCTCAGTGACCTGCCGCACCAACTGCTGTTCAGCAACCACGCCTTCAAACAATGCGGCGGGCGTTTCGCCCCGCTGCCGAGCGGAGTACCCGCCCATGGATGACCTCGACCGTCGCCTGATCAATCGCCTGCAACTGGGTCTGCCGCTGGTGCGCCATCCGTGGCAGGTGCTGGCCGATGACCTGCAAAGCAGCGCCCGCGAACTGCTTGACCGCGTGCACAACCTGCTGGAAGACGGCGTACTGACCCGTTTCGGCCCGATGTTCGATATCGAGCGGCTGGGCGGCGCCTTCACCCTCGCCGCGCTGAGCGTGCCCGAAGTGCGTTTCGACGAGGTCGCCGGGCAACTGCATGCCTTGCCGGAGGTGGCGCACAACTATCGCCGCGAACATCCGTGGAACATGTGGTTCGTCCTCGGCTGTGCCTCTGAACAGGACCTGCGCGACACGCTGCAGCGCATCGAGACCCTGACCGGTCTGCCGGTGCTCAATCTGCCCAAGGAGGAGACTTACCATGTCGGTCTGTATTTCCCGGTCTGAATCATCGCTCGCCCAACGTCTGGTGGAACTGACCCAGGCCGGTTTGCCGCTGGTGGAAGATCCCTGGGCCTGGCTCGCCGGGCAACTGGAGCTGAGCGTCGAATCCACCCTGGATCTGCTCAAGCGCTTGCAGGCCGAAGGCGCGATCCGCCGGATCGCCGCCGTCCCCAACCACTATCGCCTGGGCTATTGCCACAACGGCATGACCGTATGGGACGTGCGCGACGCCGACATGCCGCGCCTCGGCGCCCTGCTCGGCGCGCAGCCCTTCGTCAGTCATTGCTATCGGCGCCCGCGTCGGCCGGGGTGGCGCTACAACCTGTTTGCCATGGTTCACGGCCGCAGCCGCGAGGAAATCGACAGCTATCGCGAACACCTGCGTTACCTGCTGGGCGATGCCTGTGCCGCCGACGACATGCTGGTGAGCAGCCGCATCCTGAAAAAAACCGGGCTGCGCCTGTCACCCGCCGCACGCTGAACACACTGCACAAGGAGAGTGGCATGTTGAGGATCAGCCAATACCTGAAAGCCCTGGCCGGCCAGGCTCCGGCACCGAGAACCAGCCCGCCGGGCAGCCTGCGCCCGCCAGTGGTGATCTGGAATCTGTTGCGGCGCTGCAACCTGACCTGCAAACACTGCTACGCGACCTCGGCCGACAGCGTGTTTCGCGATGAACTGGACACCTCGGCGGCACTGGCCGTGATCGATGATTTGCACGACGCCGGTGTGAAAGTGCTGATTCTTTCCGGCGGTGAACCGTTGTTGCGTGATGACCTGTTTGTGCTGAGCGCCTACGCCCGATCCAAGGGTTTCTTCGTCGCCTTGTCCACCAATGGCACGCTGATCGGCTCGCACAACATCGCGCAGATTCACGCTGCGAACTTCGATTATGTGGGGATCAGCATCGATGGCCTGGAAGCCACCCATGACGCGTTCCGCCAGCTCAAGGGCAGTTTCGCCAGCTCCATGCAGGCGATCCGCTTGTGTCGCGAGCACGGTATCCGCGTCGGCCTGCGCACCACGCTGACTCAGGAGAATCATGCGCAACTCCCGCAGTTGCTGGGACTGATGCACGAATACAACGTGCAGAAGTTTTACCTGTCGCACCTCAATTACAGCGGTCGTGGCAAGCGCAGCCGCAAACTCGACGCCCGGCAGCAGATGAGCCGCGATGCGATGAGGCTGATTTTCGAGCGTGCCTGGGACGATGTGGTGCAGGGCCGCGACAGCGATTTCGTCAGCGGCAACAACGATGCCGATGCGGTTCTGCTGCTGCAATGGGTCACCGAACATCTGCCCGAACACACTGCGCAACTGGAACACATGCTGCGCGCCTGGGGTGGCAATGCCTCGGGCAGCGGCATCGCCAACATCGACAACACCGGTGAAGTCCACCCGGATACTTATTGGTGGCAGCACTCGGTGGGCAACGTGCGGCGCACGCCGTTTCGCACCCTGTGGCTGGAGCAGCCCGACGCGCTGCTCCAGCAATTGCGCGCCCATCCCCGCGCGGTCGGCGGCCGTTGCGGTGAATGCCGCTGGTTGAAAATCTGCAACGGCAATACGCGCACCCGCGCCTGGGCCGAGGGCAACCTCTGGGGCCAAGACCCCGGTTGCCACCTCAGCGATGACGAAATCGGCCTGCCGCCGCTCGCCACCATTGCTTGCGTCACGCACTGAACTGCCCGTCCGGCCACCCCCGTGAAAAAGGCGGGAGCCGGTCAACCTGATGAAGCCCCAAGGACGTCCCATGCCTCCATCGATTGTTCTTCCGTCCACTCTCGAATCCCCGTTCCGCCCCGGCGAAGTCGCCCTGGTCGGCGCCGGCCCTGGTGATCCGCGCCTGTTGACCCTGCGCGCCTGGAGTCTGTTGATGCAGGCCGATGCCGTGGTCTACGACCGTCTTGTCAGCCCTGAACTGCTGACACTGATCCCGCTGACCTGCGCCCGGCACTATGTCGGCAAGGCCAGTGGTTGCCACAGCCTGCCGCAGGAGCAGATCAACGAACTGCTCGCCGACCTCGCCGATCAGGGCCAGCGCGTGGTGCGGCTCAAGGGTGGCGACCCGTTCATTTTCGGCCGTGGCGCCGAGGAGCTGGAGTATCTGCTGCGGCGCAACATCGATTGCCAAGTGGTGCCGGGCATCACCGCTGCCTCCGGATGCAGCGCCTACGCCGGCATCCCGCTGACCCACCGCGACCTGGTCAACTCCTGTCGATTCGTCACCGGCCATCTGCAACACGACGGCGAGTTGAAACTGCCCTGGCACGATCTCGCCGACAGCAGCCAGACCCTGGTGTTCTACATGGGTTTGTCGAACCTGGGGATCATCGCCCAGCGCCTGATCGAAGCCGGACTGTCGGCCGACACGCCGGCAGCGCTGGTCAGCAACGGTACGCGGGTCGATCAGCATGTTGTGCGTGGTTTCCTGCATCAGTTGCCGACCCTGGCGCTGGAATGCCCGCCGGGCATTCCGACGCTGACGGTGATCGGCAAAGTCGTGGGTCTGTTCGCCGCGCAGCCGATGGAATTCCCGGCGCGCTTCTACCCGATTCAGGCGCTGCAACGCCACGGCAAGGTGGCGGTATGAAACGGCTGATGCTTGTCCCGCTGTTGTGGGTGGCCGCGCATGCCGGCGCGGCGACCTCTCTTGAAGAGGCGGCGAACAACTACCGGCAGCATTGCCAGAGCTGCCACGGCGCCAACCGTTTCGGCGCGACCGGGCCGGCGTTGCTGCCGGAAAGCCTGAGCCGGATCAAGCCGGATGAAATCCGCAATGTGATCCGCGACGGTCGCCCCGCGAGCCAGATGGCCGGGTTTGCCACGCTATTGAGCCCGGCGCAAATCGACGGGTTAGCGGACTACCTCCAGCAACCGCCCGCCACCCCGCCGACCTGGAGTGATGACGAGATTCGCGGCAGCCATGCGCTGCTCGCCGATATCGGCAAACTGCCCGCCACGCCCCAGCATGGCGCCGATCCGCTGAATCTGTTCGTGGTGGTGGAAGCCGGGGATCACCACATCGACATTCTCGACGGTGATCGCTTTGAGGTGCTGGCGCGGTTCAAGTCGCACTTTGCGGTGCATGGCGGGCCGAAATTTTCGCCTGATGGACGCTTCGTCTATGTGGCATCGCGCGACGGCTGGATCAGCCTCTACGACCTGCACAACCTGAAACTGATCGCCGAAGTTCGCGCCGGTCTCAACACCCGCAATCTGGCGGTGAGCAAGGATGGGCGCTGGGTGCTGGTGGGCAATTATCTGCCGGGCAGTCTGGTGGTGCTGGATGCGCGGGATCTTTCGCTGGTCAAGACCATTCCCGCTGTTGGCCTGGACGGCAGCGCATCGCGGGTCAGCGCGGTCTACACCGCACCGCCACGGGACAGTTTCATCGTCGCCCTCAAGGACGTGAAGGAAGTCTGGGAGTTGTCGAGCGCCGGGGAACCGGACTTCGAACCCCGACGAATCCAGGCCGGGGACAGGCTCGACGACTTCTCGTTTTCACCGGATTACCGGCAGCTTCTGGCCACCTCGCGCAAAGCCAAGGGAGGTCAGGTGATCGATCTGGACAGCGGCAAGGTCGTCACCGACATACCACTGCCGGGCATGCCGCACCTGGGTTCCGGGACATACTGGAAACGCAACGGCCAGTGGGTGTTCGCCACCCCGAACATCAGCAAGGGGCTGATTTCGGTGATCGACTTCAAGACCTGGAAACTGATCAAGGAGATCCCGACGCTGGGGCCGGGATTCTTCATGCGCAGCCACGTCAACTCACGCTATGCCTGGAGCGACGTGTTCTTCGGCCCCGACAATGATGCGATCCACCTGATCGACAAACAGACCCTGGAAATCGCCCACACTCTGCGCCCGATGCCGGGTAAAACCGCCGCCCACGTCGAATTCACCCGCGACGGACGCCATCTGCTGCTGAGCATCTGGGCCACCGACGGCGCGCTGATCGTCTACGACAGCAACACCCTCCAGGAGATCAAACGCATCCCGATGAACAAACCGTCGGGCAAATACAACGTCGGCAACAAGATCGAATTCGCCGAGGGGACGTCGCACTAGCTCCGCCTCCTGTGGGGCTTGGCCATGCCGGCCCCTTCGTGGGCAAGCCGCCGGGGCGTCGGGAAAGTGGCCGGGCGCCAGGCGTTTGCCGAGGTTATCGGCGACTCAAACCGTGCGGGAAAACCGTCCGTTTTGCTCGGTCCCCAGATAGGCATCGAACGCCATCGCGACGCTGCGCATCAGCAAATGCCCCTGGGGCAACAGACGCAATTGGTCGCGGTGAATTTCCAGCAGGCCGTCACCCACAGGCTCATTCAATGCCGCCAGCGCCCCGGCAAAGTATTCGCTGAAACAGATGCCATGGCTCGCCTCGAACTTGCCGAAGTCGATCCGCCCATGACACATCAGGTCGCTGATGACCTCGCGGCGCAACCGGTCATCCGCGCTCAAGCGGTAACCCCGATGCACCGGCAACAAGCCCTGATCGATACGCGCGTAATACTGCGAAAGTTCCTTGACGCTCTGGCTGTAGCTGTCGCCGACCTTGCCGATCGCCGACACGCCCAAACCGATCAGATCGCAATCGGCATGGGTCGAGTAACCCTGAAAGTTGCGCTGCAAGGTGCCATTGGCCCGGGCGAGCGCCAGTTCATCGTCCGGCAAGGCAAAGTGATCCATGCCGATGTACACGTAACCGGCCTCGGTCAGGCGGCGAATGGTCAGTTCGAGCAATTCCAGTTTGCGCTCCGGCGGCGGCATGTCTTCGGGGCGAATCAGGCGTTGCGCGCGCACCAACTCGGGCAAATGCGCATAGCTGTAGGCCGCGATGCGGTGCGGGCGCAGGGCAATGATCTTGCCGAGGGTGACGTCGAAGCTGTCCACTGTCTGCAGCGGCAGACCGTAAATCAGGTCGACACTGATTGACTTGAACTGCGCCTCCCTGGCTGCCGCAACCAGTGCGTAGATCTGCTCTTCACTCTGCTGACGGTTGACTGCCGCCTGCACCTGCGGATCAAAGTCCTGCACACCGAAACTCAGCCGGTTGAAGCCCAGATGGCGCAACGACTGGATCTGTCCGGCACTGATGGTGCGCGGATCGACCTCGATGGAGAATTCGTGGTTATCGCTGTCGTCCATGTCGAACGACTGGTGCAGACAAGTCATCAGGTCAGCCAGTTGTTCGTCGGTCAGATACGTCGGGGTGCCGCCGCCAAGGTGCAATTGCGTGAGCCGGCGCGAGCTGTCGAACAAGCACGCCTGCATGGCGATTTCACGCTTGAGGTAGGTCAGGTATTCCACGGCACGATGGGTCTTCTGGGTGATGATTTTGTTGCAGGCGCAGTAGTAACAAAGGCTTTTGCAGAACGGGATGTGGATGTACACCGACAACGGCTTCGGCGCCGCGACCTGGTTGCTGTCACGGGCAGCGCGCTGATAGTCATCGACGGCAAACGCCTGATGAAACTGCGGGGCGGTCGGGTAAGAGGTGTAGCGCGGCCCCGGGCGGTCGTATTTTTCGACCAGGGTTCGATCGAAAGCGCAAGCAGGCTTCATGATCAATTCACTCAAAAATGTTAATGCCGCGCACTGCCCGATTCCTTTTCAAACAGACTGCAAATGGCGTCCACTTCCTGCCGGCCGGCGGGAAGAATGCTGATAAAGCGCTCCGACAGCTCGATCAATCCGTCGCGGTTCAACTGCTCCAGCACCGGCCAGACCGATGAGAAATAGCGGTGAAACATCAGCCCATAACGGCGCTCGATGGCGCGGATATCCAGCTCCTGATCGCACGCCAGGCGCTCCATGACCATGTGCCTGATCTGCTCGCCCTCCTCGAAACGCCAGCCACGGCAGGTCGGCAACTGATCGCAATCCAGTTGCTGCTGATAGTGCTCGATCACTTCCGCGTTTTGCGTATACAGGTCGTCGATCTGACTGATCGCACCGACGCCCAGGCCGATGTGATCGCAGTAGCCGTGACGGGTGAAGCCTTCGCAGGTGCGACGTAACCGGCCCCGCTCCTGGGCGATCGCCAGGTCATCATCGGGCCGGACGAACTGGCCCAGGCCGATGTAGTGATAGCCCGCCGCATTCAAATCCTCGAAGCAGATCCGACGCATCGCGGCTTTGTCGTCCTGACTGCACAACGCCCTGCCCGAGCCGCCGATCATCGACCGGTAACGGCGTGGTGGCCGTGCGTAATCGAATACCGTCAGCCTGTCCGGCTCCAGCTCAATGATGGTCTGCAGCTTCAGCGCGAAGCTCTCCGGCGTCTGCCAGGCGTGGCCGAAACCCAGATCGACGTTGACCGAGCGAAAGCCGAACGTACGCGCGGCATCGATCAGCGAATTGATCGGTGCCGGGTTCTGGTAGCAGGCCACCGACATCCCGCAGTCGCTGTCGATGTCCGGAACGCCGATGCTGACGTGGTTGAACCCCTGCTCGCGCAATGCACCCATGGTCGACCAGTCGGTGTGATGCAGATCGACCTCGATGCCGAAGTCGCCGCCGTCATGTTCCAGAAAACGGAACCGGCTGCGCAGATGGCCCATCAATCGCTGCAGGTGGCCGATGGAAGGTGTCCCACCGCCAAGCTGAAACTGCTCGACCCGCTGCTCGGGATGCAAATGACAGCCGACCAGATCGATTTCATGCTCCAGTCGCTGAAGGTAGTGCTCGACGTTGCAGAAGGCCGGGGTGAGGTTCGAAGGCAGGCGCACGCTCAGCGACAACGGCCGACGTTTCTGCCGACTGACGCGCAGGCCACGCAGCAAATCCAGGGAGCCGATCCCGGCGTGAAATTTTCGCGTGTCGACATGACAGTTGGGGTCGAGGATGCCCTGATCGCACCGCGCGATCGGCTCGCCGGGACTGTGAAAGAAATTGAGCATGGCGTTCTCCGAGACTGGCTGCGGGTGATCAGTGTCCGGAATTGGCGAGGGGCGCTCCTTGATTTGCATCAAGCGCAAACCGAGTGTCTGCGCGGGCCGGACCATCGGTCACCACGTCAGGTAAAACATTCCCTTGGCCAGCAACACAATGGCGACCATGTGACAAAACACACTGGCGTGGATGAAGTTTTGATAGCGAGCGCTCATGCGTCCGCTTTTGAACAGCAACATGGCCGCCAGAAAATGCACGAGTACAATCACGGCCAAGGCGATTTTCAGCGTCAGCAGCGTGCCGAATGACGACGCCAGCGGCCGGGCCAGCACCGGCACATAACGCAGCCAGACCATGCCCGCCCCCGCGCCGAACAGCACCAGCAACACCCACGGCATCAGCGTCCTGGCCCGACGACCAACACCCTGCTCCACCAGCAGCATCACCCTGGCGGGCAGTTGCTTGCGAATGTGCTCCAGAAACAGGACTTCGAAAAACACCGTGCCGATGAAGATCAGCGCGGCAAACAGATGCAAGGTCAGACACAGCAGATAGAGCATGGGCTTGGCGCTCTCGGTTTGCTCCCAGACTACCGGCCCGGCCCCATCATGCAGTTGATATCAATCAAGAAACGCTCAACACGGCGAGGCGAGTGTCACTGTCGAAAAACAGTCACTTTTGCCGGACTGTGCGACAGATCCCGTTTCAGGGCTCCCGCTTCGCGGTCTTGCGGTGTTAGTTTGTAAGTGCATGTGTCTCAGTACTGAAACACTTCTTATCAACTGCCTTGCAAAGGAATGCCATTACCCATGGACTTTTCCCTCAAACAGCTCGCCGTCACTACCCTGATGCTGGCTGGCCTTTCGACCTTCGCGATCAATGCTGAAGCCAATATCACCGCGCAGCAGAACGCGGCGATCATCAAGACGTTCAGTGACACTCCGGTTACCGATTTCCGCCAATTTCTGGGAAGCCTGGCCAAGAGCGATCTGGCGAAAACCGCCGACATCGGCCCGGCCATCAGCGCGTTCCTTGATAACAAAACCCTGACCTCCGAGCAGCAGAACGAGATCAATCGCCTGCTTGGCGTTTATGCGCGGGTGAAATACGGCGCAGCGGCGAAAGAAACCCTGCGTGAACTGGTGGAAATCCCGACCTATCGCAAGGACGGCGTTGCCCAGCACGACAACCCGGAATTCATCAGGATCGCCGAAAAGATCAAGAGCCTGGCGCAATCCTTCAATCTGAACTTCCGCAACATCGACAACCGCGTCTACGAGATTTCCCTCGACGGCAGCGGCAAGGAAGTCGTGGGGATCCACGCCCACGCCGACGTGGTGCCGGTGACGCCGGAAAACTGGGTGCTCGAGGACGGCACTCGCCTCGATCCGTTCAAGATCACGCTGATCGGCGACCGCATGTACGGCCGAGGCACTGAAGATGACAAGAACGGCATCGTGGTCACCCTGTACGCGATGAAAGTGATCAAGGAAGAAAAACTGCCGCTGGCGCGTCATTTCAAACTGCTGGTGGACACCACCGAAGAAACCACCGGCGACGCCATCCCGTATTACTTCGAACGCAACCCGACCCCGGAATACAACCTGGCGCTCGACGGCGGATACCCGGTGGTGATTGCCGAAAAAGGCTACGGCACGATCATGGCCAACTTCCCCAAGCGCAAGGCTGAAGGCAAAGGCGCACAAATCATCTCGTTGACCGGCGGTCTCGCCGCCAACCAGATCCCGTCGGCATCGATCGCCACCCTGATCACCGACAAACCCGCCGAACTGGCGGCCAGCCTGCAAAAGGCCGGCACCGAGTTTGCCAACAACAACGGCGGCGATTTCCAGGTCAGCGCCAAGGTTGACGGCAAAGACGTGAAACTGACGGTGACCGGGGTTTCCGCGCACTCCTCCGAACCCGAATCCGGGGTCAATCCGGTCGCACGGATGCTGGTCTTCATCAATAGCATTGATGGAAAGGTGGCGCTCAAGCACAACCAGATCACCGACGCCGCGCGTTATGCCGCCGACAACTGGGGCCTGGATTACCTCGGCAACACGCTCGGCGTAGGTTTTTCCGACGCCTTCATGGGGCCTCTGACCACCTCCCCGACTTACGTGGGCGAAGACGACAAAACCTTCAAACTTGCCGTGAACCTGCGCGTACCGAAAGGCAAGTCGCCGGAAGTGCTCAAGGCCGAAATCGCTGAAAAGCTCGCGGCCTGGAGCAAGAAAAACCACGTCGCCGCGGTGTTCAACTACTCGATCGCCGAACCGATGTATCGCAATCCCGAGGGCGAGTGGGTCAAGGCGCTGCTGGCAGTCGCCACCGAGAACCTGGGCATGAAACACGAATTCGGCACCTCGGCCGGCGCCACCTCGGTGCATGAACTACCGAACGGCGTGCAATTCGGCCTGGCGATGCCTGACGTGAAATACACCGGCCACACCGACGGCGAATTCAAGACAGTGGAACAATTCATGCTGGACTTGCAGGTCGTCACCGAGATGATGGGCCGGATCGGGCAGTTGCCGAAGCTGTAAGCACCCTGTCAGATCTGTGGTGGTGGAGCTTGCTCCATCGCCACTTTCTCCAGCGTTCTCTTCTCAGTGTTACGCTCCCTCATCTGTCATCTTTCGCTATCAACAGCGAAGAACGCCAATGATGGCAAAGTGCTTAATGACATTTTTTGTAATACAGATTAAATTACCTCCGCGCTGACCGGAGCAGGGTCGGCGCGTCTTGCATTCAGTTAAGGATAACGATGGCAATGGTCTATTGTCGTGCTTGCGCCAGGGAGCTTCACGAAACGGCGCTCACTTGCCCCCAATGCGGGGCGCCCCAACAGGCCTCAGCGCCCTCCTCGCAAGTCGACTCACCCTGGCTGGCCATCGTTTCGTTGAGCATCGGCATCATCTCGGCACTCACGCTGTTTGATGATTCCGAATGGGACAGGGAAACAATCGCCGGTGTCGGTATTTTCGCGCTTGCAGGTCTGGCCTGCGGCATTGTCAGCCTCAACCAAAAACACCCGGGCAAGAATCTCGCCATCGCCGGCATCGTTTTGTCAGGCATTGTCGCGTTCCTGATGTCCGTCTCCATCGAATAAACAATTTTAGGGAAAAAATATGAACATGGTTTTCTGCCGCGGTTGCGCCAAGGAGATTCACAGCACAGCGGTGGCTTGCCCACAGTGCGGCGCGCCTCAAGCGACCCAGCAATCCTTCGCATCCGGCCCTGCCATTGCGACGGGCAACGCCTATGTGGAAGCCTTGAAGAACTACGCCGTATTCAAAGGCCGCGCCACTCGCCGTGAATACTGGATGTTCGTGCTGATCAACCTGGGTGTCGCCATCGTTTTCGGCGTTCTCGATGCACTGCTGAACGCCCAAGGCATCCTTGCCAATCTCTACAGCCTGGCGGTGTTCCTGCCGAGCATTGCCGTCGGTGCGCGTCGGATGCACGACACCGATCGCAGCGGCTGGTGGTTGTTGCTGCCAATCGTCAACCTGGTGTTCCTGGTGCAGGACAGCCAGCCGGGCGACAACCGTTTCGGGCCTAACCGTAAAGGCATCAACTGATACACCCGGCAGACTGCTGATCGAGACGGCCGCCATGGCCGTCTCTTTGTTTGTGTGCCCCCCGCATGGCCACATTTGCCAGCATTGCATGGCGTTTTTAATCGCCAGATAATCCCGCCCGCTCAACGTCAGCCCCACTGTTGCGCTCTACGCAAGACACCATTGCCTCCGGGCTGATTGATAGCCACCTAACGAAAGGTGCATGCTAGAGGGCTCGCTCGAGCCTTATATCATTCCGAATGATAGTTACCTTCGTATCATTCGATTCGTTTGCCTTTACCCTCCCGAGCATCATCCGCCCATCTTCAATACATTGGCGGATGCATTCATGGAACAGTCATTCAAACATTTGCGCTTCCCGTTGGGCCTTCTGGCCGTAATGGTGATGAGCGCCTGCGGCAAGGCTCCGGAGACTGCAGCCGCGATGCCTGCTGCACAGGTCAGCGTGGCCAAGGTGCTGGAACAACCCGTCAACGAGTGGGACGAATTCACCGGCCGCCTCGAAGCGCCGGAAACCGTCGAAATCCGTCCACGGGTTTCCGGCCAGATCGATGAGGTGGCCTTCACCGAAGGTGCTCTGGTCAAGAAAGGCGACCTGCTGTTCCAGATTGACCCGCGTCCGTTCCAGGCTGAAGTGCGCCGCCTCGAAGCACTGGTCGCCCAGGCCCGTGCCAGCGCTACCCGCAGTGAAAACGAAGCCGTGCGCGGCGAACGTCTGCGTACCAGCAACGCCATCTCCGCCGAACTGGCCGACTCGCGTACCAGCGCCGCACAGGAAGCCCGTGCCGCCGTCGGTGCACTGCAAGCGCAACTGGACCTGGCCAAACTGAACCTGAGCTTCACCCGTGTCACCGCACCGATAAGCGGCCGTGTCAGCCGTGCCGAGATCACCGCTGGCAACCTGGTGACCGCCGATACCACCGCGCTGACCAGCGTCGTTTCGACCGACAAGGTCTACGCCTACTTCGACGCCGACGAACGTGTGTTCCTCAAATACACCCAGCTCGCCCGTCAGGGCCAACGTGGCGCTACCACGCCGGTGTACATGGGCCTGTCCAATGAGGACGGCAACCCGCACCTGGGCCAGATGAACTTCGTCGACAACCAGGTCAACCCGAAAACCGGCACGATCCGTGGTCGCGCAGTGTTCGACAACAGCGACGGCTCCTACACCCCGGGTCTGTACGCCCGCCTGAAACTGGTCGGCAGCGGCACCTACAACGCCATGCTGATCAACGACGAAGCGGTCGGCACTGACCTCGGCAAGAAGTTCGTACTGGTGATGGATGGCGACAACAAGACCGCCTACCGCGCCGTTGAACTGGGACCGAAGATCGAAGGCCTGCGCATCGTGCGCACCGGCCTGAACAAGGGCGACACGATCATCGTCAAGGGCCTGCAACGGGTACGTCCTGGCTCGCCGGTCACCCCTGAAGTGGTGCCGATGGCCAGCGAACAGACCCTCACGGCACTCGCTCAACAACGCCAGGCGCTGGAAGCCAGCAACCTGCCCAAAGTCGCCCCCGCCAAGAACACGGCCGGCTCGGTGGTGAAACTGGCTGCTACGACCCCACGCGGTTAAGGGACACTGACTCCGATGAATTTTTCCCAATTCTTCATTTCACGGCCGATCTTCGCAGCGGTGCTATCGCTGCTGATCCTGATCGCCGGCGCGATCTCGCTGTTCCAGTTGCCGATCAGCGAATACCCGGAAGTCGTTCCGCCCACCGTGGTGGTACGTGCCAACTTCCCTGGCGCCAACCCAAAAGTCATCGGTGAAACCGTGGCAGCTCCGCTGGAGCAAGCCATCACCGGCGTCGAGAACATGCTGTACATGTCCTCGCAGTCCACCGCTGACGGCAAGATCACCCTGACCATCACCTTCGCCCTGGGTACTGACCTGGACAACGCGCAGGTGCAGGTGCAGAACCGGGTGACCCGTACCGAGCCGAAACTTCCCGAGGAAGTGACGCGCATTGGTATCACCGTCGACAAGGCTTCGCCCGACCTGACCATGGTTGTGCACTTGACCTCGCCGGACAAACGCTACGACATGCTGTACCTGTCCAACTACGCGATCCTCAACATCAAGGATGAGCTCGCGCGTCTGGGCGGTGTCGGTGACGTGCAGTTGTTCGGTATGGGCGACTACTCGCTGCGGGTATGGCTCGATCCGAACAAGACCGCTTCGCGCAACCTGACCGCTACCGATGTCGTCAGCGCCATCCGCGAGCAGAACCGTCAGGTCGCTGCCGGTCAATTGGGTGCGCCTCCGGCCCCGAATGCCCAGAGCTTCCAGCTGTCGATCAACACCCAGGGCCGTCTGGTAACCGAGGAAGAGTTCGAGAACATCATCATTCGCGCAGGCGACAATGGTGAAATCACTCGCCTCAAGGACATCGCCCGCGTCGAACTGGGTTCCAGCCAATACGCCCTGCGTTCGCTGCTGAACAACCAGCCAGCCGTGGCCATCCCGATCTTCCAGCGTCCAGGCTCCAACGCCATCGAAATCTCCAACGAGGTTCGGGCGAAGATGGATGAGCTGAAGAAAAACTTCCCGCAAGGCATGGACTACAGCATCGTCTATGACCCGACGATCTTCGTGCGCGGCTCCATCGAGGCGGTGGTTCACACCCTCTTCGAAGCGCTGATCCTCGTGGTACTGGTGGTGATCCTGTTCCTGCAGACCTGGCGCGCCTCGATCATTCCGTTGGTGGCGGTGCCGGTATCGTTGATCGGTACGTTTGCGGTGATGCACCTGTTCGGTTTCTCGCTCAACGCACTGTCGCTGTTCGGTCTGGTACTGGCGATCGGTATCGTGGTGGACGACGCCATCGTGGTGGTGGAAAACGTCGAGCGGAACATCGAGCTTGGGCTCAATCCGTTCGATGCGACCAAACGCGCCATGGGTGAAGTAACCGGCCCGATCATTGCCACGGCGCTGGTGCTGTGTGCGGTATTCGTACCGGCGGCGTTCATCTCCGGTCTCACCGGTCAGTTCTACAAGCAGTTTGCCTTGACCATCGCGATCTCGACCGTGATCTCGGCGTTCAACTCGCTGACCCTGTCGCCAGCGCTGGCGGCCGTATTGCTCAAGGGCCACGACGTACCGAAAGACCGCTTCTCCCGTGTACTGGACAAACTGTTGGGTGGCTGGCTGTTCCGTCCGTTCAACCGTTTCTTCGAAAAAGCCAGCCATGGCTACGTCGGCACCGTACGCCGGGTCATCCGTAGCAGCGGCATCGCCCTGCTGCTGTACGCAGGCCTGATGGTGCTGACCTTCTTCGGTTTCTCCAGCACGCCGACCGGTTTCGTACCCGGCCAGGACAAGCAATACCTGGTGGCCTTCGCGCAACTGCCGGATGCCGCGAGCCTGGACCGCACCGAAGACGTGATCAAGCGCATGTCCGACCTGGCACTGAAACAGCCTGGCGTGGAAAGTGCCGTAGCGTTCCCTGGCCTGTCGATCAACGGTTTCACCAACAGCCCGAACGCCGGCATCGTGTTCGTGACCCTGAAACCGTTCGACGAGCGCAAGGACCCAAGCATGTCCGCCGGTGCGATCGCCGGTGCCCTGAACGGCAAATATGCCGGGATCCAGGAAGCCTACATGGCGATCTTCCCGCCACCGCCGGTACAGGGTCTGGGCACCATTGGTGGTTTCCGTCTGCAAATCGAAGACCGGGGCAACCTGGGCTACGAAGAGCTGTACAAGCAAACCATGAACATCATTGCCAAGAGCCATAACGTTCCGGAACTGGCCAACCTGTTCACCAGCTACACCGTGAACGTGCCGCAGGTCGATGCCGCCATCGACCGGGAAAAAGCCAAGACCCACGGCGTGGCCGTCAGCGACATCTTCGACACCCTGCAGATCTATCTGGGTTCGCTGTATGCCAACGACTTCAACCGCTTCGGCCGCACCTATCAGGTCAACGTCCAGGCTGAGCAGCAGTTCCGCCTCGAGTCCGATCAGATCGGTCAGCTGAAAGTACGCAACAACAAGGGCGAAATGATCCCGCTGGCGACCTTCATCAAGGTCAGCGACACCTCGGGTCCGGATCGCGTGATGCACTACAACGGCTTCATCACCGCTGAAATCAACGGTGCGGCAGCCCCCGGCTACAGCTCCGGCCAGGCCGAGGCCGCCATCGAGAAACTGCTCAAGGAAGAACTTCCGAACGGCATGACCTACGAGTGGACCGACCTGACCTACCAGCAGATTCTGTCCGGCAACACCGCGCTGTTCGTGTTCCCGCTCTGCGTACTGCTGGCGTTCCTGGTGCTCGCCGCTCAATACGAAAGCTGGAGCCTGCCACTGGCGGTGATCCTGATCGTACCGATGACCCTGCTGTCAGCCATTACCGGGGTGATTGCTTCCGGCGGCGACAACAACATCTTCACCCAGATCGGCCTGATCGTACTGGTGGGCCTGGCCTGTAAGAACGCGATCCTGATCGTCGAGTTCGCCAAGGATAAACAGCAGGAAGGCCTCAGCCCGCTGGCTGCGGTACTGGAAGCCTGCCGCCTGCGTCTGCGGCCGATCCTGATGACCTCCGTCGCATTCATCATGGGTGTAGTGCCACTGGTGTTCTCCAGCGGTGCCGGTGCCGAGATGCGTCACGCCATGGGTGTGGCGGTGTTCTCCGGGATGCTCGGGGTGACCTTCTTCGGTCTGCTGCTGACGCCAGTGTTCTACGTACTGATTCGTAACTTTGTCGAACGCGGTGAAGCCCGCAAAGCGGCCAAGGCGCCGAAACCGGGCACGCAACTGGAGGCGCAACAATGAGTCTGAAAGTCTTCCTGCCGAGCCTGCTGGTACTGGCCCTGAGTGCCTGTGCCGTCGGCCCCGACTACAAGACCCCGGAGACGGAGGCGGCCAACATCACCACCGCCACCGACGGCGCTGCCGGTCAGAAGAACTTTGACCGCTCCAGGTTCGAAGGCATCTGGTGGCAGCAGTTCGACGACCCGACCCTCAACCAGTTGGTGACTCAATCGCTGCAAGGCAACCGTGATCTGCGCGTGGCGTTCGCTCGCTGGAAAGCCGCCCGGGCGATCCGCGACGACGTCAGCAACGACGCCATGCCGACCATCACCAGCCGGGCCAGCAGTGACCTGGGCAAAGGGCAGATTCCAGGCCAGACCACCCAACGGGTCAACAGCGAGCGTTACGACCTGGGGCTGGACATGGCCTGGGAAGTGGATCTGTTCGGACGCATCCAGCGCAATCTGGAAGCCAGCGAAGCTGACCAGCAGGCAGCCGAAGCCGATCTGTACCAGCTGCAAGTCACCATGATTGCCGAGCTGGTGGACGCCTACGGTCAACTGCGCGGCGCCCAGTTGCGAGAAAAGATTGCCCTGGCCAACCTGGAAAACCAGCGTGAGTCGCGCACCATCACCGTCAGCCTGCGGGACGCCGGTGTTGGCGACCAGCTCGATGTGGAACGCGCCGATGCGCGCCTGGCTTCGGTCGAAGCCAGCGTTCCACAGCTGCAGGCCGAGCAGGTTCGACAAAAGAACCGTATCGCCACCCTGTTGGGCGAGCGTCCGGACAAGCTGACCGTCGACCTGAGTCCCAAAGACCTGCCGGCGATTGCCAAGGCCCTGCCGATCGGCAATCCGGGTGACCTGCTGCAACGTCGTCCGGACATTCTCAGCGCCGAACGCAAGCTGGCCTCGGCCACCGCGCGTATCGGTGTGGCGAAGGCAGACCTGTTCCCTCGGGTCAGTCTCAGCGGTTTCCTCGGCTGGACTGCCGGGCGTGGTTCGCAGATCGGTTCCTCGGCGGCCAACGCCTGGGCACTGGGTCCGAGCATCACCTGGGCGGCGTTTGACCTGGGCAGCGTGCGCGCCCGTCTGCGCGGTGCCGATGCAGATGCCGAAGGCGCCCTGGCGACCTACGAGCAACAAGTACTGCTGGCTCTGGAAGAATCGGAAAACGCCTTCAGCGACTACGGCAAGCGTCAACAACGCCTGATCTCGCTGATCCGTCAGAGCGAATCGAGCCGCAAGGCCGCCGACCTCGCCGAGATTCGCTATCGCGAGGGCACCGCAGACTTCCTCGTCCTGCTCGACGCCCAGCGTGAGCGTCTGGCGGCCGAAGACAGCCAGGCCCAGGCCGAAGTCGATCTGTATCGCGGCATCGTCGCGATCTACAAGGCCCTGGGTGGCGGCTGGCAGCCAGAAACGGTCGCCAGCAAGTAACAGGTTTTTAAAGAGCTCCTTTGGTTGGCCGCAACCAACCAAATTCCTTTGCCCCGCGTATCATTCGGTCGCGGGGCTTTTTTTGCCTGGCCGAAAGCCTTGGACTCCCCTGTACGCCACTGTCTCGGTCATGCCATTCGGCCGCCTTCGTGGGCAAGCCCCCGTCCATAAAAGCAACACACGCCCGGAACGTCAGCGATGCTCCTGAACAGTCACCGTCGCAGTCGTCCCCGCGCGCAATCGGCCTTTGCCAGCATAATCGGCATCGATACCAATCCGCACCGGCACCCGTTGTGCCAGCTTGACCCAGGTGTAACTGGGGTTGATGTTGGCCAGCAGGCGACTGCCCTGTGAGTTTTCCCGGTCAGCAATGGCGAAAGCGATGCTCTGCACCGTGCCGCCAAAGGTCTCGCCGCTCATCAACTCGATCCGCACCCGGTCGCCCTCCCCGATCCGTGGCAACTTGGTTTCCTCGAAATACCCACTGACGTAGAACGAATCGCTGTCGACCAGAGCCAGCATGGCATTGCCGGCCACTGCATAATCGCCCTGCCGGGTCAGCAGATTGGTCACATACCCGGTGACCGGCGACTCCACGCGAGTACGCTGCAAATCCAGTTCCGCCTGGGTCAGTGCGGCAATCGCCAGTTGCACGTTGGCCTCGGCGAGGCCGAGATTAGCCTGATTACGCAGCAGATCGGCCTGGGCCACGGCGACATCGGTGCTGGACTTCTCCCATTCCTCCCCGGAAATCGCAAAACCCTGTTTCAAGGTGCGTCGCCGACGCTCTTCACTTTCACGCTGTTTAAGTAACGCTTCGCTGGCAACGATGGTGGCCTTTGACTGCCCCAGCGTGGCCTTCGCCACCTCCACCGAACGCCGCGCATGCTCCACCGCGAGGCTGTAGCGCGCGGGGTCGATCTCCAGCAGCAACTGGCCCTTGGTGACATGCTGGTTGTCCTGCACCGCGAGCGTGACAATGCGCCCCGAGACATCCGCCGACAGCGTCACCACATCCGCCCTCACCCGCGCATCGCGCGTCCATGGCGCGCGGGTGTAATGCTCCCAGGCAAACCAGCCCAGCACGATCGCCAGCACCACCACGGCGAGAGTTGTCAGTCGGGAAAGCAATTTATTCAAGGCTTCAGGCTCCCATCAGCAAAATCAGCGTGGCGCACACGCAGACGTACAAGGCGCCCTCGAACAGCGCTTCATGCCAGACAAAACGCAGCAGTCCCACACGCCGCAAGCCCCAGTCCAGCAAAATGAAAACAGGAATGGCCAGCAACAGGGCCTGGGCAATCGGCGGCAGGTAAACCCCGCCAATCTCGAAATCAATGGGCAAGGGCCGGCACTCCTTCAGGGGTGGTCTGTTGCAGATGCTCCCCGTGGCGCTCGAGAAACGACACCACGATCAGCAACGCAACCCGCATGCGAAACACAGACCACAGGTGCTCATGGCTGGCGACATGCAAGTCGTCCAGTTCATCGCCCAGGGCGTGAAGCGTGGCGAGCAGTGGACTCAATGGGGCATCGGGCCGACCGGCGACGAAGCGTCCGGTCTGGCGCAGGGCAGCCAACAACGTCTGGCTGAAGGTGTCACTGAGCAACCTGTTGTTTTGTACCTGCTGACGCAACTGGTGCATCGCCACACCCAGTGCCACACAGCCGAGGCTGACTTCGTACAATTGCTGCATCGCCCGGTCATTGGCCGCCGGCAGCAGGCCGAGCATCGTGGTCAGGCGGTCGACCATGCGACTCTCGAAGGCGAATTGCTGCTCATCGGTCGCCGGTGTCTTCGTCAGGCTGTACACCTGTTCGCGCGCTTCGTTATACAGGCGACGAATCCGCAATACCGGACGGAACGGGAAGATCCAGGCATAAACGATCAGCGCCAGCACTGCCGCGCTGATGTAGGCCCCGGCGAATTCGAACCATTGGATGGCGCTGTTCTGGCCGGTGCCGACATTCTGTGGCCCGAGCAGCAGGAAACTCGTCAATCCCAGCCCCATGCCAATGCCGGCAGTCGCCGGACTGGCGAGGCCTACCGCGATCACATAGAGCAACGGCGCGAGCAGCAACGCCAGCAACTCGAAGTCGCTGATCGCCGGCACCAGCATGAATTGATAGAACGCCGAGACCACCAATGCCACCCCCAGGCCCCGGGCGTAACTTTGCGCGGCCATGAGCGGTCGGGGAAACGTCGCCATCAGCGAACAAAGGATGCCCACCAGGATCATCCCGCCCCGGGCACCGTCCCAGGCGGTTTCGATCCAGATCAGCCCGGCCGCCAGCAGTGCGGTAAAGGCGCGAATCGCGTTCATGGTCGCCAGGGTGAAGTCCAGGTGCAACGGATTGGATTGGCCGCGAAACATGCAACTGGCCTCACGGCCCTCCTGAATCGCATCGCTCAATTCCAGAATCTGCTCAAGCTGCTGCAGCAAGCGCGCCTGCTCCCAGCGCAAGGCCCACGCCAGCGAGCGCAAGGTCGCACTCATGTCTTCGGTCAGTTGCTCGGCCTCGTAGGCCAATTCGTCGAATTGCTGTTGCAGGGTCACGAAGTGATGCCGCGCGTCGGCCGATAACGCCCGCCCCTGTTGCGCCAGTTGATCGAGGAACGCCAGCTCCTCGGCGCGCAAACGCTGGATGTCCAGCGGCAAATCACCCTTCCAGCGCTCGGTCAGCAATTGCCGCTGATGGCGCAAGGCGGTCAGCCGGGAGGTCAGCAACATCAATTGATTGCCCAGCAACAGCACCAGATTGTTGGCACTGCGCAAACGCGGGGCATCGAAGTACAAATGCCGGCGCAGGCCTTCCAGGGCGCTGATTTCGCCGAGCAGTTGCATTTGCCGACGCTGAAAGTCGGCCTCGCTTTCTTCGGTGCGGATCACGGCGGCGGCGTGGGTGGCGGCCAGTTTGATGACCTGATCGACCTTGGCGAAGTAACCTTTCGCCACCGCCTCCGGGCGTGCGGTCAGCAGGCTGACGACGCAGACGCACGCCACCGCCAGCAGGGTTTCGGTGACCCGCGTCACCGCCAGCAGAAATGTACCGTCCTGATCCGGGATCGCCAGCAACGCCACGACCACGGCGGTGTAGCCGCTGAGCACGAACGCCTGGGAGCTGGTGTAGCGCAGCAAGGTGCCACCAGCGGTACACAGCGCGAGCCACAAGGCCAGGGTGGCAATGAACGGCAACGGCGCCTGCGGAAAAATCGCCATGATCAGCACCGCCACCGCCGCGCCCAGCGTGGTGCCGATGATCTGGCCAAAGCTGCGCGCCAGTGCCATCCCGGCCAGCGGCTGACTGACAATCACCACGGCCATGATTGACCACTTGGGCTGATCCAGATCGAACACGAATGCCAGATACAGCGTCAGCAGTCCGGCGGCAATGGTTCGCAGGGCAAACAGCAGCACTGCCTGACCGGGATGGATCACGGCTTTGAAGTAATTGAACAGGGCTTGCATGGGCACACTCATCGAAACAACTTCTGCAAGCGTAGACACTGGTTCGAAGCCCCGACAGGTTATGTGGGTCGACGCAGGTTGTAGGGCGATTCGGCGCTACGCCGACGCTCTGTAACGCGCCAATCGCCAAATCGGGGCGCCATTCACATTCGGCGGACACAGGGTTTGACTCACGGCGCGAGCTGGTCGAAGCTTGCCGCTCTGCTTCAGTTCGACAGCTTCGGATACTTGCATGCCTCAGTCCCGCCGCTACTTGCTTATCAGCCTTGGCCTCGTGCTGGTGCTCGTCGTTGCCTGGTTGTCCTTGCGCAGCACCGCGCCGGTGGTGCCCGAAGCCATCAAGCATGGCTACAGCGAAGCCTTGTCCGCCGCTCGCGCCGGGCAGCCGGGTGCGGCGCGGGTGCTGTACCAGCAATTGGGCCGTCCGGATCTGTCGGTCAAGCGCCGCGTCTGGCTGCACGCCGAATTGCCCAACTACCCGAGTCCGCAGGCCCTGAAACTGGCGGACGCCGACCTGCAGAACGAAGCGGTCGACGTGCGACTGGCGGCAATCAAGAGCGTGGTCGGACTGGTGCCGGGCGGTCCGCGCAGCCTGTTGCTCGGGCCATTGCTCGACGATGAGGACCAGGGCGTGCGGTTTGCCGCCATCAATGCCCTGCTCGGCTTGTCACCTGACGAGCTCGGGCTGTATTTCGCGCCGCTGCAACAAGCCATCGACGGCTGGGAGCAAGTGCTGAAGAACCAGCCGCCAAGCGCGGCGAACTTCGCCCAACTGGCACGATTGCACCTGCATAATGCTGAGTTCCAGCAGGCGCAGGAAGCGCTGGATCAAACCCTGAGTCTGGAGCCCGGCAACCTGCCGGCGCTGGTGATGCAGATCGATGTGCTCGACCGACAGGGTCAGAGCGATGCCGCCCGCCAGTTACTGGCCAAGCAACTGAAGGCCCAGCCCGACTCGGCCTATCTGCAACATGCCCTCGGTCTCTGGCTGTTGCACCATGACCAGCGCGAATACGCCCTGCTCGGCCTGTCGAAAGCCGTCGAGCTGGAGCCTGACAACAAGGATTACCGCTACGACCTCGCCACCACCTTGCACGATGCGGAGGAACTGGAAGCGGCGCAGAAGCAGTTGCAGGAAATCGTCCAGCGCCATCCGGCTGACCGCAAGGCGCGGGTGCTGCTGATCAATTACTGGAAGGAAAGCGGCCAGTTGCAGAACGTGCAGATTCTCCTGGCCCAGCTTGAGCAAATGAATCCGGACGACCCGGCGCTGCAACAGGGACTTTGAGCACTTTCGACAGCCTTCTCGATACATCCGCAAAGAAACAGCGGAACCGTCATCTCGGCCAAGGGTCAAGTGAACAGGCAACCCGACTCAGCGCTTGCCGTCCGTTGCCTCGACTCCCTGGTCATGAGAGGGCCATTTTTTGACGACATCCAATGTGTTCAACAGTGAAAAAGCCAGTACCGGCATCGAAGGTCTGGACGACATTCTGGCCGGAGGCCTGTCGCGCGGTCATGTGTTTTTGCTGGAGGGCGAACCCGGCACCGGCAAAACCACCATCGCGTTGCAATTTCTTCTGGCGGGCGCCCTGGCCGGCGAACGTTCGCTGTACATCACGCTGTCGGAAACCGAGCGCGAATTGCGTCAGGGCGCGGCGTCCCACGGCTGGGAGCTGGACAACAACATCGAGATCTTCGAGCTGACGCCGCCGGAAAGTCTGCTCGACGCCGAACATCAGCAAAGCCTGCTGTATTCGTCCGATCTGGAACTGGGCGAAGCGACCAAACAGATTTTCGAGGTGGTCGAGCGCTTCAAGCCGACCCGGGTCATTCTCGACAGCCTGTCGGAAATTCGCCTGCTGGCGCAAAGCTCCCTGCGCTACCGCCGACAGATCCTGGCGATCAAGCATTACTTCTCGCGCTACGAAGCCACCGTCCTGCTGCTCGACGACCTGACCACCGAGTTGCTGGACAAGACCGTCCACAGCGTCGCCCATGGGGTGATCCGCCTCGAAGAACTGACACCGAATTACGGCGCCGAGCGTCGGCGAGTCCGGGTGATCAAGTATCGCGGCCAGAAATATCGTGGCGGCTACCATGACTTCACCATCCTGGCAGGTGGCGTCCAGGTGTTCCCGCGACTGATCGCGGCGGAACACCGTGGTGAATATGCGCGCGTGCAGATGAAGAGCGGCATCGCGGAAATGGATGCCCTCCTGGGCGGCGGCATCGAGACCGGTTCAAGCACATTGATTCTCGGCCCGGCGGGGACCGGAAAATCGCTGATTTCGATGATTTTCGCCACCGCCGCCGTGGCGCGCGGGGAAAAAGCCGCGTTGTTCGTCTTCGACGAGGAACTGGGGCTGCTGTTCGAACGCATGAAGAATATCGGCATCGACCTCAAGGCCCTGCTCGACACCGGCAATCTGCTGATCGAACAAGTGGATGCGGCGGAACTGACCCCCGGCGAGTTCTCGCACCGGGTACGCCGTGCCGTCGATGAGGGGCAAATCTCGACCGTGGTTATCGACAGTCTCAACGGCTATCAGGCAGCCATGCCGGAGGAAAACGCGCTGGTGCTGCACATGCACGAACTGCTGCTGTACCTCAATCGCAAGGGCGCTGCGACCTTCATGACCGTCGCCCAGCACGGTCTGGTCGGCGACATGATGGCCCCGGTCGACATCACTTATCTGGCCGACACGGTGATTCTGCTGCGCTACTTCGAGGCGCTGGGCAAAGTGCGCCGGGCGATTTCGATCATCAAGAAGCGCACCGGCAGCCACGAATCGACCATCCGCGAATACCGCATTTCCGCGCAAGGCATGACCATCGGTGAACCACTGGAAACCTTCCAGGGCGTATTGCGCGGAGTGCCGACCTATCTCGGTGCCAGCAGCCCGCTGCTCAAGGACGAAGGCCTGTGAGCGTCAGCGTGCCGCTGTCTGAAAGGGCACTGATCCTCGCGCCTCTGGGTCGTGACAGCCAGATTGCCCAGATGATTCTGGGTGAAGCGGGCTACGGCGGGGTGATTACCCGCGACCTCGGTGGTCTGTGCAATGAGCTCGCGCCCGGCGCCGGGCTGCTGCTGATCGCGGCGGAGGCGCTCAACGGTCCGGATCTGGAAACCCTGTTGCTGTACCTGGAACAACAACCCGCGTGGTCGGATCTGCCGATTGTGTTGCTGACCCACCATGGCGGCACCGAGCAAGGTCCCTCTTCCAATCTCAGCAAATCCTTGGGCAACGTGACCTTTCTCGAGCGCCCTTTCCACCCGGCAACCCTCGTCAGCCTGGTGTCGACGGCCCTGCGTGGTCGACGACGGCAGTACGAAGCGCGCGACCGGCTGATCGACCTGAGCGAAAGCGAACGGCGCCTGCAATCGACGCTGGAAACTCTCGAACAACAGGTCGAAGAACGTACCGCGCAACTGCGGCACAACGAAGAAGCCCTGCGCCAGTCGCAGAAAATGGAAGCGGTCGGTCAGCTCACCGGCGGTATCGCACACGACTTCAACAACATGCTGACCGGGATCATCGGCAGCCTCGAATTGTTGCGTCGACGCCTGGCCCGTGGCCGTACCGACGACCTCGACAGCCTGATCGACCTCGGCGTGACCTCGGCCAACCGCGCCGCCGGCCTGACCCATCGCTTGCTGGCGTTTTCCCGCCGGCAGTCGCTGGACTCCAAAGCCGTGCAAATGAACACCCTGGTTCTGTCGATGGGTGAATTGCTGCAACGCAGCCTCAACGAAAGCATTCGGCTGGACATGCAACTGGACGACAATCTGTGGGTCGCCGAGGCAGACCCCAATCAACTGGAAAGCGCCCTGCTCAACCTGGTAATCAATGCCCGGGACGCCATGCCCGACGGCGGCAAGCTGAAAGTGGCGACTGCCAATCAGGTACTCGATCCAGTCTTCACCGAGGCCTACAGCAACCTCGAACCTGGCGACTACGTGGTGCTCAGCGTCAGCGACAGCGGTTGCGGCATGCCGCAGAGCGTGATCAACCGCGCGTTCGATCCGTTTTTCACCACCAAGCCCATCGGTCAGGGCACCGGTCTGGGCCTGTCGATGATCTACGGTTTCAGCAAACAGTCCGGCGGGCATGTGTCGATCGACAGCGAAATCGATCAGGGCACCACGGTCAAACTGTACTTGCCGCGTTTTCGCGGTGAAGAGCTGCCTGACACGCCTATCGATAGCCAGCAAAGCCCCGACGCACTGGATGGCGAAACCGTGTTGATCGTCGAAGACGACCCGGCCGTGCGGGTGCTGGTGAGCGCAGTGTTGAGTGAGTTGGGTTATGCATTTGTAGAAGCGAGTGACGCCGATGGCGCCGTGCCGATACTGGAGTCAGCGCAGCGCATCGACCTGTTGATCAGTGACGTCGGCCTGCCGGGAATGAACGGGCGGCAACTGGCGGAAATCGGCCGGCAACACCGGCCTGAGCTGAAAGTGCTGTTCATCACCGGTTACGCCGAACACGCGGCGGTACGCGGTGGCTTCCTCGATCCGGGGATGCAGATGATCACCAAGCCGTTCACCTTCGATTTGCTGACCGCCAAGGTGCGGGAAATGATCAAAACCTGAAGTAACGTATCGATCCCACGCCATTCGTGGGATCGATACGGCAGTGAGTCACGCCAGCAGTTCCTGAATCTTTTCCTGCAACACGTCCAGATCGAACGGTTTTTCCAGAATCGGCGCCCTGCGGGTGATCGGGCTGCCGGTCTCGCGGATTTCCTGCGGATAGCCGCTGATGAAGATCACTTTGAGGTCGGGGCGCAACTTGACGGCGGGTTCGGCGATCTGCACGCCGGAGATGCCGCCAGGCAGTCGAAAATCGGTGATCAACATGTCCAGGTGCGGCTTGCTGGCGAGAATCTCGAAAGCCTGTTCACCGTTTTCCGCCTGCAGCACGCGATATCCCTGCCCCGACAGGAAATCCGCCAGCACCATCAAGATAACCGGTTCGTCCTCGACGATGAGTACTACATCTTGTGCATCTACGCTCATGGGAAGCCTTTGTTCGGTCAATAGCTGCTGATACGACCGTGCGGTCAATCAGAGGTTGCGTTTGTTTCGCCAATTTCCTGGAGCGGCAGACAAACGCGAAACAGGGCGCCCTCGTTAATCCTGCTTTCGACGACGATGGAGCCGCCATGGGCGGCCACGATCTGCTCGGAAATGAACAGACCCAGCCCGAGTCCGGCGACCACCGTCTTGGCGGAAACCCGTTCGAACTGTTGAAAAATACGCTTCTGGTTTTCCTCGCTGATGCCGATGCCACGATCCTGGACCTCGACCCGCGCCTCCCCTCCTGCGCAATACACCCGCACCTGGATCGGACTCTTGCCGCCGTAGCGCAGGGCGTTGGTCAACAGGTTAGTCACCACCTGCTCAATGCGGAACTCGTCCCAATGCCCATATACCGGCTCCGGCGCGCTGAAGCTGACCTCGGTTTCGGCGACCTCGATCTGCTGCGCGAAATTCTGCAACAGATGCTCCACCAGTTGCGTCAGGTCGAAACGGCTCGGGCGGATCGACAGCTTGCCGGTGCGGATTCGCGACACATCGAGCATGTCCTCGATCAGGCGAATCAGGCTTTTGATCTGCCGCTCGTCGCGATCGACCATGGCCTGCATTTTGTCGAGGGTGAACGCCGCGGCGTTGTCCCGGGCCAGATGCATCTTGCGCAGCTGAGTTTCGAGGATAAGGCCGTTGAGCGGCGTGCGCACTTCATGGGCGACGATCGACATGAAATCGTCGCGCATGCGCACCGCCTGCTCCAGCTCAAGCTGAGTACTCTGTAACTTCTGCAGCAGCGCTTCCTGCTCGCGGCGACTCTGCTCCAGGGCCTCGACCTGCTGTTTCATGGCCTTGCTCTGGCGATACAGGTCGACAAAGACGTTGACCTTGCTTTTCACCGCATGGATATCCAGCGGTTTGTGCAGGAAATCCACCGCGCCGCTTTCGTAGCCCTTGAACGCGTAGTTCAGCTCACGCCCGGCGGCGCTGACGAAAATGATCGGAATGTTCTTGGTTTTCTCGGTGCCGCGCATCAGCTCGGCCAGTTCGAAGCCGTTCATGCCGGGCATCTGCACATCGAGAATGGCCATGGCGAATTCGTGTTGCAGCAGCAGCGAGAGCGCTTCGTCCGCCGACAGCGCCTTGTAGACCGTGCGGTCCTCACGCTTGATCAGCGCTTCGAGGGCCAGCAGGTTCTCGGGCAGATCGTCGACGATCAGCAGTTTGGCTTGGATATTACTCAGCATGCGATTCGTTCCAGCTCGACAAGCAGACGGCCGATGCCGTGAATGGGAAGAATGTGATCCGGTTGATGCATCTTCAGGGCCGCCGCCGGCATGGTCGAAACCTGGGCATCAGCGGGGTCCTGGACGATGGTCAGCCCGCCCAGCCGTTTGACCTGCGCCAGGCCTCGGGCGCCGTCGTGATTGGCGCCGGTCAGCAGCACGGCGGCCAGCGCCGGGCCATAGACATCGGCGGCGGACTCGAACAGGTAATCGATCGAAGGACGGGAATGATGCAGGCGATCTTCAAGGCTCAGCGACAGGCTGCGATCCTGCTCCACCGACAGGTGATAGCCCGGTGTGGCGAAGTACACCGTACCGGCGCTGATGTCCTGTTTGTCGACCGCCTCGATCACCGGCAGCGCCAGGCGCCGGGTAAACACCTCGGCCAATTGGCTGCGACGCTCATCCGGCAAATGCAGCACGACGATGATCGGCAGCAGGAAACCCTCGCGCAGCGGGCCGAGCAACGTCAGCAAGGCCTCGACGCCACCGGCGGAAGCCCCCACCACAATCGCCTCGACCCGAGGCAAATCCACTGCGCCGTTCATGATTTGCGATAGATCCGTTCTTGTTTGACCAGGGGTACGAACTGGCTGGCATAGCTGGAAAAATCCAGGGTTTCCTTGCTGCCCAGCACCAGAAAACCACGGTGGCACAACGACTCGTGAAACAATCCGAACGCTCGATCCTGTAATTTTTTATTGAAATAAATCAACACGTTACGACATGAAATTAATTGAGTTTCGGAGAATACGCTATCGGTCGCCAGGCTATGATCGGCGAACGTCACGTTCTCGCACAGGCTCTTGTCGAAAATCGCGTAGCCGTAGGCTGCAGTGTAGTAGTCGGCAAACGAACGCTGGCCGCCGGCCTGCTGGTAATTGGCGGTGTAGGCGCGAACGTTCTCCATCGAGAAAATCCCCTGCTTGGCCTTCTCCAGCGAGCGTGGGTTGATGTCGGTGGCGTAGATGATCGTGCGGTCGAGCAGGCCTTCCTCGCGCAACAGAATCGCCATCGAGTAGACCTCTTCGCCGGTGCTGCAACCGGCGATCCAGATCTTGATCGACGGATACGTCTTGAGCAGCGGCACCACTTCCTGGCGGATGGCCAGGAAGTGCGAAGGGTCGCGAAACATCTCGCTGACCGGGATCGTCAACAATTGCAGCAACTGCATGAACGCGGTCGGGTCATGCAGGACCTTTTCCTGCAATGCCGAAATGGTCGCGCATTCGAACTGGCTCAACGCGTGTTGCACCCGGCGCTTGATCGACGCGCCGGAGTAATCGCGAAAGTCGTAGCTGTACTTGAGGTAAATGGCCTCGATCAACAAGCGCAATTCGATTTCGGTATTGGGTTCCACTAAATCCGTTCCATCTTCGGTAACCACACACGAATCAGCGAGAACAGGCGATCCAGGTCGATGGGCTTGGCCAGGTAATCATTGGCGCCGGCCTGCAGGCAGCGCTCCTGATCGTCCTTCATGGCCTTGGCCGTCACCGCGATGATCGGCAGCTTGCGCCAGCGCGGGTCCTTGCGGATCTCGATGGTGGCTTCATAACCATCCATCTCCGGCATCATCACGTCCATCAGCACCAGGTCGATGTCCTCGACTTCATTCAATCTTTCAATCGCCTCACGGCCGTTACGGCCGATCACCACGACTGCGCCTTTGGTTTCCAGGGCACTGGTCAGGGCGAAGATGTTGCGTACATCGTCGTCCACCAGCAGCACTTTGCGACCTTCGAAGACCTTGTCGCGGCTGCGGGCGGTCTTGAGCATCTTCTGCCGTTCATGGGACAACTGCGATTCGACTTTGTGCAGAAAGAGTGTGACCTCATCGAGCAACCGCTCTGGCGAGCGCGCGCCCTTGATGATGATCGAGCGCGAATACTTGCGCAGATCGGCTTCTTCGTCGCGGGTCAGGTTGCGCCCGGTGTAAACGATCACCGGCGGGAACGAGCAGATGTCCTCGGTGGACATGCGCTTGAGCAGGTCGTTGCCGAGCATGTCCGGCAGCTTGAGGTCGATGACCATGCAATCGAACATCGTGGTGCGCAGCAGCTCCAGGGCATCTTGTGCGAGGCCGACGGCGGTGATTTCGATGTCCTCGTCGCCGATCAGCCGCGCGATGCTTTCGCGCTGCAAATCGTCGTCCTCGACCAGCAGCACCCGCTTGACCTTCTGGGTCAGCTTGGCTTCGAGGCGGGCGAACACATCCTTGAGTTCCTCGCGGGTGGTCGGTTTGACCGCGTAACCGATGGCGCCCATGTGCATGGCCGCTTCGACGCGATCCTCGACGGAAATCACATGCACCGGAATGTGCCGGGTCTCGGCGTGTTCCTTCAAGCGTTGCAGCACGGTCAGCCCGGAATGGTCGGGCAGGCGCATGTCCAGCAGGATTGCGTCCGGCACGAACTCTTTCGCCAGGTCATAACCCTCGTCCGCGCCGTGGGCGACCAGGCACTGGTAACCCAGTTCATGGGCCAGGTCATAGAGGATGTGAGCGAAGTTCGGCTCGTCCTCCACCACCAGGATGCAGCGGCTGTCGAACGGCGCTCTGGCACGGTCGTCATTGAAACGCGGGATGTCGACGTCCGGTAGCGGCGAAACCGGCGCTGCGGCGACCACCACCGGTTTGGCTTCCGCCGGGCTGAAGGTCAGCGGTGCAATCGGCGTGTCACCCGGCTCGCTGTACTGCTGCGGCAGTACCAGGGTGAACACGCTGCCCTGCCCCGGCGCGCTGCTGACGCTGATCGAACCGCCCAGCAGCGCCGCCAGATCCCGGGAAATCGACAGGCCCAGCCCGGTGCCGCCGTATTTGCGGTTGGTGGTGCCATCGGCCTGGCGGAAGGCTTCGAAAATGCTTTCCTGCTGATCCGCCGCGATGCCGATCCCCGAGTCGCGCACGATAAACGCGATGCGCTCGTGTGGCTGGCCGGCGATGGTCAGGCTGACCGTGCCGTGCTCGGTGAACTTCACCGCGTTGGACAGCAGATTCTTGATCACCTGCTCCAACCGCTGCCGGTCGGTGAACAGGGTGATTGGCGCATCAGGCTGCAAATCGACGGTGAAGGTCAGTTGCTTGTCCGCCGCCAACGGCTCGAACACCCCGCGCAGGCCATCGGCCAGACGCGCGACGCTGGTGTTCTCGGCAATCACTTCCAGCTTGCCCGCCTCGACCTTGGAGATGTCGAGAATGTCGTTGATCAGGTTGAGCAGATCGTTGCCGGCGGAATAGATCGACTCGGCGAACTTGACCTGTTCGGCGCTGAGATTGTCCTGGGGGTTCTCCGCCAGCAATTTGGCGAGAATCAGCGAACTGTTCAGCGGCGTGCGCAGTTCGTGGGACATGTTGGCGAGGAATTCGGATTTGTACTTGCTGGAGCGCTGCAACTCTTCGGCGCGCTCTTCCAGTTGCGCCTGGGCCTGATTGAGCTCGGTGTTCTTCTGATCCATGGCGTCGCGCTGTTCGGCCAGGGTCTGCGCCTGCTCAGCGAGTTGTTCGTTGGTCTGCTCCAGCTCGACTTGCTGGGTTTCCAGATGCGCCTGGGACTCCTTGAGAATCCGCGATTGCTCTTCCAGTTCCTCGTTGGCGGTCTTCAGTTCTTCCTGCTGCACTTGCAGCTCTTCGTTGAGCTGCTGGGTTTCGGCCAGCACTTCCTGGAGCCGCTGACGATAGCGGGCCGCCTCGATGGACGTACCGATGTTGCCGGCAATCAGCTCCAGCAACTCGATGTCGCGGTCGGTGAGCGGGCGCAGGAAACCCAGCTCGATCACGCCGTTGATTCGGTCGTCATCGCTGGTCGGCACCACCAGAACGCTGTGCGGCAGGCCTTCGCCGAGTCCCGAGCTGACCTTGAAGTAGTCGGCAGGCACCGAGTCGAGACGGATCAACCGCGCCTGTTGCACGACCTGACCGACGATACCCTCGCCGCTGTAGATCGATTGTTCCTGTTGTTCCTGCTCGCGGGAGAAGCCGTAAGTCGCCACCCGTTTCAGGCCGCCGTGATCCTCGCGCACATACAGTGCCGCCACCGCAGTACCCAGGTAATGGGCACAGAATTGCAGAATGTTGCGCCCCAGCAGGTTCAGGGTCAGTTGCCCCAGCACCTGTTCGGCCAGTTCAGTCTGGCCGGTACGCAGCCAGGCCTGTTGCTCCAGGCGATGGGCGCTGGCTTCCTGCGCGGCGAGGTTCGCGCCGTAGTTCTGGGAGAGATTGAGCAGATCGCGACGGCCGATGTAGGCCAGCAAGCCGCTGATACCGGCAATGAACAGCAGGTACAGGCTGATGCTCCAGATAGTGGTGCGGCGCACATCCTCGTTGCGGGTCGTGCGCAAGGTCTGCTCGGTGTCGATCACGTCCTCGAACTGCTTGCGGATCTCGTCAGTCAGGCGCTTGCCCCGCCCGGCCTTGACTGCCGCCCGGTAGTCGCCGCTGGCGCGCTGCAAATCGATCATCGATTGCGCATAGGTTGCCCATTCGTCCTGCAAGGCTTGCAGGCGGCGCAGGCGATCGGTCTGCACCGGGTTGTCGGCCGTCAGTTCGAGCAAAGTATTGAGGGCCACGGTGATGCGTGGCTTGGCCGTCTCGTAGGGGTCGAGAAAGTGTTCGTCGCCGCTGAGCAGGAAACCGCGCATGCCGGTTTCCAGGTCGACGGTGAGCTTCACCGCTTCATTGGCGTTATTGATCACCCGGTCGGTGTGCTCGACCCACTGGATCACCGACAACAGATAGGTGATCAACGAGACGAAGAACACGGCACTGATGGCGCCGACGCCCAGGGGCAGACTGACGTTGCGGCTCAGAAGTTTGCGAAACCGTTGCTCATCAACCGAAGACGGAGAGGACATGGGGCAGCCTTGTCGAACTGTCGAAAACCACGGAGTTTGCCCCAAAACGGCGACATGGATCCATTTTTCTCACAGATTTAGCACCATTTTCCTACATTTGCCTGCATCACGTTGCGTACCACCGGTTATCCTTGCCGGCCCCTGGAGTCGTATTCTTTTTTGTATCCATCCGGGAACTTGTGGCCATCCGCCACTTACTCATGCAAGAGACCGGCAATTTCGATCGACCGGCGCCATCTTCAATTCCCTTACCGAGAGCTGCCACCATGCCCACCCACACCTCCACCATCCTGGTTGTAGAAGACGATGCCATCGTGCGCATGCTGATCGTCGATGTGCTGGAGGAACTGGACTTCAACGTGCTGGAGGCTGACGGCAGCGAACAGGCCCTGGAAACGCTCAAGGACGTCAACCAGCACATCGACCTGATGATGACCGACGTCGGCCTGCCGATCATGGATGGCCGCCAACTGGCCACCGAAGCACGGGTCCTGCGCCCGGCCCTGCCGATCCTGTTTGCCAGCGGCTACGCCGAAACCATTGAAGTCCCGGCGGACATGCATGTGATCGGCAAGCCGTTTTCCATCGATCAATTGCGCGACAAGGTCAAAGGCATCCTCGGCCAGTAAGACCTGCCGTCGCAGGGCGACTTTGCAGCGGGGAGCAAACCCGGCGGGCTATGGTTTAATAGCGCCCCCTCGTTTCTCCCAGCTTCAGGAAGTCCCGTTCATGAGTCACCCCCGCCCCACGTCTGTCCTGGTCATCGGTTATGTCTGGCCGGAACCACGCTCCTCAGCAGCCAGCGGGCATGTCATGCAAATCCTCGAAGCCTTCCTGGCCCAGGGTTGGGACATCACCTTCAGCAGCCCGGCCGGCCCTGGCGAGCACAAGGCCGACCTCACCGAGCTGGGCATCCGCGAAGTGCCGATCGAACTCAACAGCAGCAGTTTCGACACGTTCGTGAGCGAACTGGCGCCGGATATCGTGCTGTTCGACCAGTTCATGATGGAAGAGCAGTTTGGCTGGCGTGTCGAGAAACACTGCCCCGACGCCCTGCGCATCCTCGAAACTTCCGACCTGCAAAGCCTGCGGCACGCGCGGCATGCACGACTCAAGGAACGCCTGAAGGCCAGCGACGACGCCAACGATTTCACCCGCCTGTTCGCCCCGGCCCTGCGCGAAGAATTCGAATTGATGGCCGACACCGACCTGGCCCGACGCGAAATCGCCGCCCTGTATCGCTGCGACCTGAACCTGATGATTTCCCAGGTGGAAATCGACTTGCTGGTCGAGCAGTTCCATCTGCCGCGCAGCCTTCTGCACTGGTGCCCGCTGATGGTCGACGCGCCGAGCGCGCCGCCGAAGCCTTTCGAAGACCGCGCGCATTTCCTGAGCATCGGCAACTTCCGCCACGCGCCGAACTGGGATGCGGTGCTCTGGATGAAAAATACAGTCTGGCCGCTGATCCGCGCCCAACTGCCGACCGCGCAACTGCATGTCTACGGTGCTTACACTCCGCCCAAGGCGACGGCTCTGCACAATGCGGCGCAGGGTTTTCATGTGATGAACTGGGCCGAAGATGCCCTGCAGGTGATGTCCGATGCGCGGATATGCCTGGCGCCCCTGCGCTTCGGCGCGGGCATCAAGGGCAAACTGGTGGACGCGATGCTTTGCGGCACGCCCAGCGTGACCACGCCGGTCGGCGCCGAAGCCATGCACGGCGAGCATGCCTGGCCCGGGGCAATTGCCCACACCGCCGAAGGCATCGCCGAACAGGCCGTGCGGCTCTACAAGGAGCCATCGCACTGGAATGAGGCCCAGGCCCGAGGGCAAACATTGCTGGTGGAGCGTTATCAACGCACGGCACACGCCGCCGCGCTGATCGAGCGGATCAATGATTGCCGGCAGCACCTGACGCAACGGCGACGGGACAATTTCACCGGCAGCATGCTGCGTCACCACACCCTGAAGAGCACGCAATACATGGCGCAGTGGATCGAGGAAAAAAACCGCGCCAGATAAACATCTGCTGCGCCCGCCGTCACGGTGCGCTGGCGCAACGGGCGCGTAAAGAGGCATGATCGTTCGGCGATAACAGCCGAAGCGCCCTGCCATGACTCGAACCGCTCGCGTGACCGACCCCTCCTACGAGTTGATGGATGACCACAACGGGTTGTCCATCATCTACCGCCAGCACGGCTTTCCGTGTCCGCTGGTGCGCTGGCACTTTCACAAGGAATACGAGCTGCACCTGATCGTCGCCAGCTCCGGCAAGGTGTTCATCGGCGACTACATCGGCAACTTCTACCCCGAAACCCTGTTCCTCACCGGCCCCAACCTGCCGCACAACTGGATCAGTCAGGTCGCCGAAGACGAGGTCGTGGAAAAGCGCGACATGCTGGTCAACTTCACCGATGAGCTATTCGAAAGTGGCCATCAGGTGTTCGCCGAACTCAAGAGCCTGGCACCGCTGCTCGAGCGCGCGCAGTATGGCATCGAATTTCGCTGCAAGCGCACCATCCGCCAGGCCATGACCTTGATGCAGCGCATCGCCGATTCCCGGGGCATCACCCGCCTCGGGCATTTTTTCATCCTCATGGAACTGCTCGCGGCCAGCGACGACTATCAATTGCTGTCCGGCGCCACCACCGAACAACTGGCCGACGATCACAACGTCGACCGCACCAACCGCGCGGTGGATTACATCTTTGCCCACTACGCCCGGGAACTGCCGCTGGAAGAAGTCGCCGAACACCTGGGCATGAAACCCACCTACTTCAGTCGCGTGTTCAAACAGGCCACGGGGCGCAACTTCATCGAATTCGTCAATCGGCTGCGCATCAGCAAATCCTGCGAGTTGCTGGCCGATGGCGACAAACCGGTGACCGACGTGTGTTTCGAGTCGGGGTTCAACAACATTTCCAACTTCAACCGGCGCTTTCAGCAGCTCAAGGGCATGACGCCTTCGCATTACCGGCGGCTGGTGGTGCAGCGGTTGACCGAGCAGAACCTCGGCTGAACCAGAAACCTGTACGTATCCGATCCCCTTCCACCGCTGAAAACCCTTTCCCTGCGTTCTTCCAGCAAAACCCCAGTGCAAAAAAGTATCGATCGAAGTGCTAGGGATGATTTGTCTGCCCTGCGATTGAAGGTTGTAATCAGTGCACATTCTTCCTGCCCCGGAAGACACAAAAACAATAACTGTCCTTCTGTCCCCCCTGGGTGCAGAAAAGGAGTGCACGATGCAACCCACTGCAAAAGCTCTGCTTGCCCTCACCTGCATGACCCTCAGCAGCGTCAGCCTTGGCGCCCAGACCCTGACCATCGCCACCGTCAACAACAGCGACATGATCCGCATGCAAAAGCTCTCGAAAGCCTTCGAGACCGAGCATCCGGACATCAAGCTCAATTGGGTGGTGCTGGAAGAAAACGTCCTGCGCCAGCGTCTGACCACCGACATCGCCACCCAGGGCGGCCAGTTCGACGTCCTGACCATCGGCATGTACGAAGCCGCACTGTGGGGAGCCAAGGGCTGGCTGGAGCCGATGAAGGATCTGCCGGCCAGTTATGCGCTCGACGACGTATTCCCGTCGGTGCGCGAGGGCCTGTCGGTCAAGGGATCGCTGTACGCCCTGCCGTTCTATGCCGAAAGCTCGATGACCTATTACCGCACAGACCTGTTCAAGGACGCCGGCCTGACCATGCCCGAGCGTCCGACCTGGGAACAGATCGCCGAGTTCGCCGGCAAACTCAATCACCCGGACAAAGAACAATATGGCATCTGCCTGCGCGGCAAGGCCGGTTGGGGTGAAAACATCGCGTTGATCACCACCATCGCCAATGCCTACGGCGCGCGCTGGTTCGATGAGCAGTGGAAACCGGAATTCAGTAGCCCCGAGTGGAAAAACGCGCTGAACTTCTACGTCGACACCATGAAGAAATCCGGCCCGCCGGGCGCGTCCAGCAACGGCTTCAACGAGAACCTGGCGCTGTTCAACAGTGGCAAGTGCGCGATCTGGGTCGATGCCAGCGTCGCCGGCTCGTTCGTCACCGACAAGTCGCAGAGCAAGGTCGCCGATCACGTCGGCTTCACCTTTGCGCCGCATCAGGTCACGGACAAAGGTTCGGCGTGGCTGTATTCCTGGGCACTGGCGATTCCGACCAGCTCCAAAGCCAAGGACGCCGCCAGGGAGTTCAGCGCCTGGGCCACCTCCAAAGAGTACGGCGCACTGGTCGCCGAGAAGGACGGGATCGCCAACGTACCGCCAGGCACCCGCGCCTCGACCTACAGCGACGCCTACATGAACGCCGCGCCGTTCGCCAAGGTCACGCTGGAATCGCTCAAGGCTGCCGACCCGAGCAAACCGACCCTCAAGCCGGTGCCTTACATCGGCATTCAACTGGTGACCATTCCTGAGTTCCAGGCCGTGGGCACCCAGGTCGGCAAACTGTTCTCGGCGGCGCTGATCGGCCAGACCAGCGTCGACCAGGCCCTGAGCGCCGCGCAACAAACCACCGAACGCGAGATGAAGCGCGCCGGTTACCCCAAGTAACCCACGCAGTCCGCTCCTGCCTCCGGTGGGAGCGGGCTCGCCCGCGAAAGCGTCGTATCAGCCCATACACCCGTCGCTGATGCCGCCTTCGCGAGCAAGCCTGCTCCCACAAAAACGGCTCTTCATTTGTCTGTCGCCAATCGGTTACCGCCATGAATACTTCAACTGCCAAAGCCCACATCGACCTGTCCCGGCCCCAACGCAAAGTCCGCGTGGCCAATCCGGGCTGGTTTCTGGTCAGCCCCTCGGTGGCCCTGTTGCTGCTGTGGATGATCGTGCCGCTGGGCATGACCGTCTACTTCTCGATGATCCGCTACAACCTGCTCTACCCCGGTGAAAACGAGTTCGTCGGGCTGGACAACTTCACCTACTTCCTGACCGACTCCGGCTTCCTGCCCGGAGCCACCAACACCTTGTTGCTGGTGGGCAGCGTGCTGTTGATCAGCGTGGTGTTCGGTGTGCTCATCAGTGCGTTGCTTGAGGCCAGCGAGTTCCTCGGTCGCGGGATCGTAAGGGTGATGCTGATTTCGCCGTTCTTCATCATGCCCACCGTCGGTGCGCTGATCTGGAAAAACCTGATCTTCCATCCGGTGTCGGGAATCCTTGCCTACATCTGGAAGCTGTTCGGCGCGCAACCCGTGGACTGGCTGGCCCATTACCCGCTGCTGTCGATCATCATCATTGTCTCGTGGCAGTGGCTGCCCTTCGCGATCCTGATCCTGATGACCGCCATGCAGTCCCTCGACCAGGAACAGAAAGAAGCCGCCCGCCTCGACGGCGCCGGCCCGATCGCGATCTTCTGGCACCTGACCCTGCCGCATCTGGCGCGGCCAATCGCGGTGGTGGTGATGATCGAGACGATCTTCCTGCTGTCGGTGTTCGCCGAGATTTTCACCACCACCAACGGCGGCCCCGGCTACGCCTCGACCAACCTCGCCTACCTGATCTACAACCAGGCGCTGGTGCAGTTCGACGTCGGCATGGCCTCGGCGGGCGGCCTGATCGCCGTGGTCATCGCCAACATCGCCGCGATCATTCTGGTGCGGATGATCGGCAAAAACCTGACTGACAAAGCCTGAGGCCTGCCATGACTCTTCAACAATCCCGTCGTCTGCAAAGCCTGCTGACCGGCACCCTGGCCTGGGCCATCGCGGTCGTGATTTTCTTCCCGATCTTCTGGATGGTGCTGACCAGCTTCAAGACCGAAATCGACGCCTTCGCCACGCCGCCGCAGTTCATCTTCACGCCGACGCTGGAGAACTACCTGCACATCAACGAGCGCAGCGACTACTTCAGCTTCGCCTGGAACTCGGTGGTGATTTCCTTCAGCGCCACCGCCCTGTGCCTGCTGATCGCGGTGCCGGCGGCCTACTCCATGGCGTTCTACGAAACCCAGCGCACCAAGGGCACGCTGCTGTGGATGCTCTCGACCAAGATGCTGCCGCCGGTGGGCGTGCTGATGCCGATCTACCTGCTGGCCAAGAGTTTCGGCCTGCTCGACACGCGCATCGCGCTGATCGTGATCTACACGCTGATCAATCTGCCGATCGTGGTCTGGATGATTTACACCTACTTCAAGGACATCCCCAAAGACATCCTCGAAGCCGCCCGCCTCGACGGCGCGACCCTGTGGCAGGAAATGCTCCGGGTGCTGCTGCCGATTGCCAAGGGCGGACTGGCTTCGACCGTGCTGCTGTCGCTGATCCTGTGCTGGAACGAGGCCTTCTGGTCGCTGAACCTGACCTCATCGAAAGCCGCCCCACTGACCGCGCTGATCGCCTCGTACTCAAGCCCTGAAGGACTGTTCTGGGCCAAGTTGTCGGCCGTCTCGACCCTGGCTTGCGCGCCGATCCTGATCTTCGGCTGGATCAGCCAGAAACAACTGGTGCGCGGCCTGTCGTTCGGCGCCGTCAAATAAGAATTCGCATGAGGAGCGCCACCATGGCCAACCTGAAAATCAAGAATCTGCAAAAAGGCTTCGAAGGCTTTTCCATCATCAAGGGCATCGACCTTGAAGTGAACGACAAGGAGTTCGTGGTGTTCGTCGGCCCGTCGGGCTGCGGTAAATCCACCCTGCTGCGCCTGATCGCCGGCCTTGAAGAAGTCAGCGGCGGCACCATCGAACTGGACGGCCGCGACATCACCGAAGTCAGCCCGGCCAAGCGCGACCTGGCGATGGTCTTCCAGACCTACGCCCTGTACCCGCACATGACCGTGAAAAAGAACATGTCGTTCGCCCTCGATCTGGCGGGCGTGCCGAAAGCCGAAGTCGAGAAGAAAGTCGGCGAAGCGGCGCGCATCCTCGAACTGGGGCCGATGCTCGAGCGCAAGCCGAAACAGTTGTCCGGCGGCCAGCGTCAGCGTGTGGCCATCGGCCGGGCGATCGTGCGTAATCCGAAAATTTTCCTGTTCGACGAACCGCTGTCCAACCTCGACGCCGCCCTGCGGGTGCAGATGCGCCTGGAGTTGCTGCGCCTGCACAAAGACCTGCAAGCGACCATGATCTACGTGACCCACGACCAGGTCGAAGCGATGACCATGGCCGACAAGGTCGTCGTGCTCAATGGCGGCAAAATCGAGCAGGTCGGCTCGCCGCTGGACCTGTATCACAACCCGGCCAACCTGTTTGTCGCAGGCTTCCTCGGCACACCGAAAATGGGCTTCCTCAAAGGCAAGATCGCCCGCATCGACGGCCAGAGCTGTGAAGTCTCACTGGACGCCGGCACCCGCATCACCCTGCCATTCAACGCCTCGAACCTGAGCGTCGGCAGCGCAGTGACCCTCGGCATCCGCCCGGAACATCTGGAACTGGCGCAACCGGGCGACTGCACCCTGCCAGTCACCGCCGACGTCAGCGAACGCCTGGGCAGCGACACCTTCTGCCACGTCAAGACCAACGCCGGCGAAGCCCTGACCATGCGCGTGCGCGGCGACCTGGCGAGCCGTTACGGCGAGCAATTGAACCTGCACCTGGACACCAGCCATTGCCATCTGTTCGATGCCGAAGGCGTTGCGCTGACCCGCCCGCTGCGTGCTGCGGCCTGATTTTTTCGAGACTTGCCCCATGAAATTGAACAAACAGAACCTCCATCGCCTCGCCGCTGAAGTGCAGCTGCCGGCCTACAGCCTCAGTGACACCCGCCAGGGCATCGCGCACATCGGCGTCGGCGGCTTCCATCGCGCGCATCAGGCGTATTACACCGACGCCCTGATGGACACCGGCGAGGCGCTGGACTGGGCGATCTGCGGTGTCGGCCTGCGCGCCGAAGACCGCCGTGCCCGGGACGATCTCAAGGAACAGGACTACCTGTTCACCCTGTTCGAACTCGGCGACAGCGACGCCACCGAAGTGCGCGTCATCGGCGCCATCCGCGACATGCTGCTGGCCGAAGACAGCGCCCAGGCGCTGATCGACAAACTCGCCGATCCGCAGATCCGCATCGTCTCGCTGACCATCACCGAGGGCGGCTATTGCATCGACGACAGCAACGGCGAATTCATGGCTCACTTGCCACAGATCCAGCACGACCTGGCCCACCCGGATGCGCCGAAAACCGTCTTCGGCTTCCTCTGCGCGGCGCTGGCGAAGCGGCGTGCGGCGGGCATTCCGGCGTTCACGCTGATGTCCTGCGATAACCTGCCGCACAACGGCGCTGTCACCCGCAAGGCTCTGCTGGCATTCGCCACCCTGCGCGATGCCGACCTGCACGACTGGATCGACGCCAACGTCAGCTTCCCCAACGCCATGGTCGACCGCATCACCCCGATGACCAGCACTGCACATCGCCTGCAACTGGCGGACAAGCACGCGGTGGACGACGCCTGGCCGGTGGTCTGCGAGCCGTTCGTGCAGTGGGTGCTGGAAGACAAATTCGTCAACGGTCGCCCGGCCTGGGAAAAGGTCGGCGTACAGTTCACCGACGATGTCTCGCCCTACGAAGAGATGAAAATCAAACTGCTCAACGGCAGTCACCTGGCGCTGACGTATCTGGGGTTTCTCAAGGGTTACCGCTTCGTCCACGAGACCATGAACGACCCGCTGTTCGTGCGTTACATGCGGGCTTACATGGACCTGGACGTGACCCCGCAACTGGCGTCGGTGCCGGGCATCGACCTGACCGAGTACAAGAACACGCTGGTGGCGCGGTTCTCCAATCAGGCGATTGCCGATCAGCTTGAGCGGGTGTGTTCCGATGGTTCGTCGAAGTTTCCCAAGTTCACCATTCCGACGATCAATCGACTGATTGCCGATGGGCGGGAGACCAGACGTGCGGCGTTGGTGGTGGCGGCCTGGGCGCTGTATCTGAAGGGTGTGGATGAGAATGGCGACACTTACTCGATTCCGGATCCTCGGGCGGCGTTCTGTCAGGCGTTGGTGGCGGAGGATGCGCTGATCACTGAACGTTTGCTGGGGGTTGAGGAGATTTTCGGGGTGGCGATACCGCGTTCGAAAGAGTTTGTGGCGGCGTTTGAGTGGTGCCTGACCAGTTTGCGGGAAGAAGGCGTGACTCGGACGCTCGAGCGTATTCTGGCCTGAAAGCCCCTCACCCTGGCCCTCTCCCGGAGGGAGAGGGAACTGACCGAAGTGTTCTCTGGCGCTACACCGACCTGAAAGTCCGGAGTCGAACTTAAAACTTGAAAAGCATCGAGATCTGCTCCCTTTCCCCCTCTCCCTTAGGGAGAGGGTCGGGGTGAGGGGCTCTTGATCTTCACGGAATCAGACAGGTTCACTCATGAACAACCAACAACTCTTCCTGGGCATCGACTGCGGCACCCAGGGCACCAAGGCGATCATTCTCGACGCCGCCAGCGGCCAGATCCTCGGTCTGGGCGCCGCCGAACACACGATGATCAGCGGCGCCAACGGCCGCCGCGAACAGGACACCCACCAGTGGCTGCAAGCCTTCGCCCTCGCCACCCGCCGCGCCTTGCTCGCAGCGAACGTCGATGGCCAGTCGATCCTCGGCATCGGCGTCTCCGGCCAGCAACACGGTCTGGTACTGCTCGATGACCAGGGCCAGGTGCTGCGCCCGGCGAAACTCTGGTGCGACACCGAAACCACGGCGGAAAACGATCGCCTGCTCACCCACCTGGGCGATGAAAGCGGTTCGCTGGATCGCCTCGGCGTGGTCATCGCGCCGGGCTACACCCTGTCCAAACTGCTCTGGACCAAGGAGCAGCACCCCGCCGTGTTCTCTCGGATCGCGCGGATTCTGCTACCCCACGACTACCTCAACTTCTGGCTCACCGGCCGCAGTTGCAGCGAATACGGCGACGCCTCCGGCACTGGTTACTTCAACGTACGCACCCGGCAATGGGATCTGCAACTGCTGCGCGACATCGACCCCAGCGGACGCCTGCAAGCGGCGCTGCCGGAGCTGATCGACGCCCATCAACCGGTGGGCACGATCCTGCCGGCGATTGCCGAGCACCTGGGCCTCAACCGCAATGCCGTGGTTTCCAGCGGGGGCGGCGACAACATGATGGGCGCCATCGGCACCGGCAATATTCAGCCGGGCGCGATCACCATGAGCCTCGGTTCCTCCGGCACGGTGTACGCCTACGCCGAGGCGCCGAAGGTCAGCCCGGATGCTTCAGTCGCGACCTTTTGTTCCTCCAGTGGCGGCTGGCTGCCGCTGATCTGCACCATGAACCTGACCAACGCCACGGGTGCGATCCGCGACCTGTTCAACCTCGATCTCGAACAGTTCAACGCCCTGGTGGCCCAAGCCCCGATCGGGGCCGAAGGCGTGAGCATGCTGCCGTTCCTCAACGGCGAGCGGGTGCCCGCCCTGCCCCATGCCACCGGCAGCCTGCACGGCCTGACCCTCGACAACCTGACTCAGGCCAACCTGTGTCGCGCCGCCGTCGAGGGCACCACCTTCGGTTTGCGTTATGGACTGGATCTGTTGCGCCAGAATGGTTTACAAAGCCGCAGCATTTGCCTGACCGGCGGTGGTTCGAAAAGCGCGGTGTGGCGGCAGATCGTCGCCGACATCATGAACACCCCGGTGATCTGCACCGAACAAAGCGAAGCCGCCGCCCTCGGCGCGGCGATTCAGGCGGCGTGGTGCACGTCATGGTCGAACGGCCACGAAGACACCCTGGCCGACCTGTGCGAGCGCTGCGTGAAGCTCGACCCGAACAGTGAAACCCTGCCGGTTGCCGCCAGTGTCGCGGCGTTCGAGCAGGCCTATGAACGCTATCGACAGCATGTCGCAACCTTATAAAGAGCAAACAACTATGTACCTGGTGTGTGGCGAAGCCCTGTTCGATTTCTTCAGCGAAGACGATGCCAGCGGCCTGGCATCGAAAGTCAATTTCAAGGCGATTGCCGGTGGTTCGCCGTTCAACGTCGCGGTGGGTTTGCGCCGCCTGGGCGTGGACTCGGCGCTGTTCGCCGGGCTGTCCACCGACTACCTCGGCCGACGCCTGCAGAAGGTGCTGCAGGAAGAAGGCGTGCGACCGGACTACCTGCTCGACTTCGCCGCACCGACCACCCTGGCGATGGTCGCGGTGGGCGCCAATGGCTCGCCGCATTACAGCTTCCGGGGCGAAGGTTGCGCCGATCGGCAACTGAGCCTGGCGCATCTGCCAACATTGGGCAGCGACGTGCGCGGCCTGCACATCGGCTCGTACTCGCTGGTGGTGCAGCCGATTGCCGACACCCTGCTCGCGCTGGTCCGGCGTGAAAGCGGCAAACGCCTGATCAGCCTCGACCCGAATGTGCGCCTCAACCCCGAGCCGAACATCGAGCTGTGGCGCGAGCGGATCGCCACGCTGGTGCAACTGGCGGATCTGATCAAGGTCAGCGACGAGGACCTGAGCCTGCTGTACCCCGAGCAGGATCCGCAGCGGGTCATCGAAGGCTGGCTGGAGCATCGTTGTCAGGTGGTGTTCCTGACCCGTGGCGGTGAAGGTGCGACGGTGTTCAGTCGTGCCCATGGTTCGTGGTCGGTGCCGGCCAGTGCGGTGAAGATCGCCGATACCGTCGGCGCGGGCGACACCTTCCAGGCCGCGCTGATTACCTGGCTGACCGAGCACGGACTGGATTCGGTCGAAGGCGTACAGCACCTGAGCCGCGAGCAGATCGACGGCATGCTCAGGTTCGCCGTGCAGGCTGCCGCGCTCACCTGCAGCAAAACAGGTCCGGATTTGCCCTATCGTCACCAATTGACCTGAGCGCGTAGAATGCCGGCCCTTTCTCGCATGACGGAATGACGGCTTTTGAATTCAGGAAGAACGGTTGGACTCTTGATACTGGCGGCGCTATTGAGCGGATGCGGCACTTCACCGCCGCGTTCGCCGGAAAACATCTGCGAGATTTTCCGCGAAAAAAGCGACTGGTATGACGCCGCGCAAGTCACGCAGAAGCGCTGGGGCGTACCGATCCAGGTGCCGTTCGCGATCATGTATCAGGAGTCCGGCTACCGCTACGACGCCAAGACGCCGCGCAAATACCTGCTGTGGGTCATCCCCTGGGGCCGGGTATCGACCGCCTCGGGCTACGCCCAGGCCAAGGATGAGGTCTGGGCCGATTACCAGAAAAGCACCGGCCGACATGGCGCCGACCGCGAAGACTTCGACGATGCCATCGACTTCGTGGGCTGGTACATGGACAAGACCACCTCGATCAACGGCGTCTACAAGTACGACGCCTACCGCCAGTACCTCAACTACCACGAAGGCTGGGGCGGTTATCGCAACAAGACCTACGCCAGCAAAGCGTGGCTGATGACCACCGCCGGCAAGGTGCAGAACCGCTCCAACGTCTACGGCCAGCAATACGCAGGCTGCAAGGACGACCTCAATCGCGGCTGGTGGAGCCGGTTCTGGCATTGGTTGTGATGATGCGTGGGAGGCGGCGGTGCGACGGTTCCCACAAAGGCATGGCGGCACACACAAAACATGTGGGAGCCGGGCTAGCCCGCGAAGGCGCCAAGCGCGGCCACCGCAAAATGACCGGTTACAACACTGAAAAGTTGTAACTCACAATCAACCGGGTCTCATCCACATCCCGGGCGAACTGTTCGTAGTTGGTACGATAAGTCGCATTGCGCAAACGCAGGCTGACGTCCTTGAATGTGCCGGTCTGGATCACGTACTTCAACTCGCTGTCACGTTCCCACTCCCTCCCTTCCTGCTCACTGCCCGGCACCTTGATGTGGTCGCCGTTGACGTAACGGGTGAGGAAGCTCAGGCCATTGATGCCGATCGCCTTGAAGTCATAGTCATAACGCAGCTGCCAGGAACGCTCCTGAGCGGCGGCGAAGTCGTTGACCTGCACATAGTTGACCAGATACGGATTGGAGCCATCGAGGTACGGCATCGAGTTGTCGCCGTTCATCCGCTGCCAGCCGGCGCTGAAGGTGTGGCCGCTGACGCCGTAAGACAACAGGCCGCTCAATGCACGGTTATCGATGGAGCCGGCGCGGGCGTTACCGCTGTCGGCACTTTTCAGCACGCGCAGATCCGCCTTCAATACACCGTCGCCCAACGGCTGATTGGCCAACAGACCCACGAAGTGTTGACGGTAAATGTCTTCCAGCTCCGCGTAGTGATACTGCGCGGTCAGGCGATCGTTGATCTTGTAGTCCAGGCCGTACATGTCGAAATGATCGGCGGTGGTGTTGCAGGCGTAGCGCTTGTTCTTGCAATGCACGCGGATGTCTTGCGAATCCGTGGAGTCCCGCGCGGTGTACTTGTCCAGACGCGCGGCCATGAAGGTCAGGTCCTTGACCTCTTTGGAGGTCAGCATTGCGCCGTTGAACAGGGTTGGCAGCAGTCGGCCGTCGTTGTACTTGAGCAACGGCAGATCCGGCAGCAGCGCACCGTATTTCAACACCGTATCCGAGACTTTCACCTTGGCGGTCAGACCCATTTTCGCGTACTGGCCTTTCGAACCGCGCGGGTTCTCGCCGCTGGACGGCAACAGGCCGCTGTTGCTGCGATCCGGGCTGGAATCGAGTTGGAATCCGAGCATGCCCAACGCATCGATACCGAAGCCGACCGTGCCTTCGGTGTAGCCCGATTGCAGATTGAGAATGAAGCCCTGCGCTGACTCTTCACGCTTGGATGCACCCTGATCATTGGAGGTATGCCCATCACGGAAATCGCGGTTGAAATACACCGTGCGCGATTCGATCTTCGCCGTGGTGTCTTCGAGAAAACCGCTGGCCTGAACCTGTGCGCTGAAACCGGCGCACAGCACCAGGGCACCGAAGCCCAATGACGGACGCGGGGTGATGAGAAGAAATGGGGGACGCATGTAAAACTCCAACCAGACAGCTTCTGCGCGGGGGCGCAATCAGCCGAAAAAATAGCTCCCGTCCCGGATCAGCGATGAACCGGGAGGAAGTGAAAACGCAGGGGCGAACGGCAATGATGGCAGATGGCTTTGACGGGCCAAAGACGACTTTAGTCTGAAACTGACTGGTTGTTCTTGAGTACCCGGCCCGCCGTGACCAGCCGAGCAATGGCGATGCGTCGTGTGAAAGTGCCCGTTTTCATTGGGCGAAACACCCGTCCTAGGGGAATTCCCTACCCGTGGGACGGGAATTGCCTACGGCATTTTCGGGTTGTACGAGGTCGGCTAATCCTGCAACATCCGTCCCCTGCTTATTCAATGGACGGAATTCAAGGCATGCTGGACGCCAATGCTACCCACATCACCCTCACGCTCGAAGGCGCCTCCGCCGACCTGCAAGTCCTGAGCTTCACCGGTCGCGAAGCCCTCAACCAGCCCTTCCGTTTCGACATCGAACTGGTCAGCGCCCGTCCCGACCTTAAACTCGAAGAGCTCCTGCACAAGCCCGGCTGCCTGACCTTCGGCGCCACCGGAGAGGGCAAGATCCATGGTCTGGTGTACCGCATCGAGCAAGGCGATTCCGGCAAGACCCTGACCCGCTACAGCCTCAGTCTGGTGCCGCAACTGGCGTACCTGCGGCACAACCACGATCAGCAGATCTTCCAGCACCTCACCGTGCCGAAAATCATCGCCCA